>JBGAJP010000025.1:0-33105 GCA_044224855.1 Pontiellaceae bacterium | reverse complement strand
CCGATGCGCTTAATAACACGGCATTCCGGAAGCACCCTAGTCTCATAAGAACGGCAATAGGTGGTGGGCAGATTGATATGCACCGGCCCGCCGCCACGGTGCGTAAGTTCAAGAATGGCCCGGTTCACTTTGATTTCACAGTCCCACTGATCCTCTGCATCTTTAATCACGGGCAGGGAGACCGAGTACAGGACCGTATCCTTCGGAAACACGCTACGATCAATGACCTGCGCGGTATGGTGCCCCACTTCACAAAGAGGTCGGGTTGCCGTAATGGCAAGAACCGGCAGCTTTCGGTAATGGGCCTCGGTCAGGCCGGGCATATAGTTTCGGGAAGCAGTTGCACCCGTGCAGCTGATCGCCACCGGCTCGCCGCTCTCTTCCGCCAATCCGCAGGCCATATACGCCGCAGATCGCTCGTCCACAGACGAGTACATTTGGAAATAGGGATCAAACTGCAGGCTCATAACCAGAGTCATATTTGCCGACCCCGGAGAAGCCACTACCTTGCGGATTCCATGGGCCTTAAGCAGAGCGACCACTACCTGCACCTGCTTCTCATCTGTGTAGTATTTTGCCATCATCGCCTCCTAATCAGAAAACTTTTTTCCCTCTCGACGTCTAACACGCCGTGAATTTCCGACGAACAGTCGTCCAACCCACGAGCCCACCCATAACACGGGCTTCCTAAAAAATGCCGGGAGCCGGATATACCTGAACGAGATATAGTACAGCCTATCAATACCAGACGCCATTTCTTTTAGAGAGGCAGACTCTCCTGCCTGACGGTCCCTTATCGCCTCATAAATCCAATCAATGTGCCTGAAATCCGGATTTATAAGAAAGTTTCGCAGACAACTCTCAAGCCCGATACAGGGGTCCATAAACGAGCCTGCATCAATAGAGGAACGAATCCGGGTATTATCGAACTCGCGATTGAAGAGCCGATCATAGATAATCTGGTACTTTGACCCCTTGCACTCCATAAATTTCCTTAGACTTTCGTTCAGCACTTTGGGCCTTTTCCCGAATTTCTCTTCCAAAACATCTAAGTACAAGGTTAGTACATCATTCCAGGCAATAGCCTGATCTGATGTAATATGAAAAATGCTCCCTGATGCGCCGCCCTTCTCAATGACACCTGCCATGGCTTTGGCGACATCCAGCCCATAGGTCAACGTAGTGAGTTTTGACGCAATATCTCGAGAAAACACGATCGTTCTGCCCTTTAATGCCCGATACAGCCACTCTTCCTTTTCCAGCACGCCAAGTTGCAAACGATCCTCGCTGTAAGTGATATAGGGCCGAATTATCGTCCAGTTCGATTTGCCAGATCGTCGGAGAATATCTTCCTGCCGGGCTTTTGACAGCGAATACTCGTCGGTTGCGAGGAACGATTTATCACGGGAAGTGTCCAGCAGTCGCGGGGAGTCTTCACTGAGTGGCTTTGACGACTCCGCATAAACCCGCGAAGAACTCAGAAACATATAGTGCGAGGTTGCATCCAACAGCGCTTCAACACGCGCAGCAAAAGCAGCCGTTGAATAAACCATAAAGTCAACAATCGCATCCCATCGCTCTTGCAAGATCGGAATAAGAAAATCCAAATCCTTGGCATTACCCTCTATATAACGAACATTCTCTTCAGAAACCCTGTTCCCTCGCGAAGTAACAACCGTCTCAACACCTTTTTCTGACAAAATCTGTACCAAGTGCGCTCCCATCGCACCTGTGCCGCCTAAAACCAAAACCTTCATATCTAAAACCCCAAAACTTTACCTAAGCCGCCATAACCGAGGGATATATCAGAAAGTAAAAATCCGATGACGCACTTTCCTAGCTGTTTCACGCGTGAATAACCGTTCCTTGCGGTTCAATAGCCAGAACCAGCCAATCACGAGCGTCACAACGCCCGTTGCGCCCGTCGTTAGACAAAGACGGAAGAAGCCTGCTTCGACAACCTGCATGATGCCCCACCCCGCCGCTGCAGAGCCGGTCATGAGAATTACAAACGGAACGGCAACCTGCCGGGACCACTGCCCCACCGGGAAATGCAATAGATGCTTACCGAACAGCAACCGTCCGACACAATAAACGGCATTCGAAACAAAAAGCGCATAACCAATCGAGACCGGCCCCAACCCTATTTTAAAAAACAGCCACATCAGTGGGAGCGCCAGAAAAAAAATGGATCCCTGAATCAGTTCATACGCCGCGATTTTTCCGAATGCATTGACGGCCAGCATCGGCCCGGAGGTCATTTTATCCATGACCAATATCGCCAGCATCCACTGACACAATCCCCCAGCATATTCCGGAGGCGTTTTGAGCCAAAGATGCATAAGGGTGTCCATTTCCAACGTCAGCGGGATCACAAAAAACAGAATCAGCAAAGTGCCGAACTTACAAACCTGTATCGCCATGGAAAGCATTTTCTGCCGGTCGCCTTTCCCTTCGGCAGCGGTCAGTGCCGGCTGAAAAGCCCCCATCATAGCTGCGGAGAGTGAAGTCGCCTGCGTGGAAAGCCGATAGGCTATGCTATAAGCTGCATTCACCAGCGGCCCGAAATATAAATTGATTAAGATCGGCGTTCCTTGCCCTCTCAAAACTACACAGCTCGCTCCAAACATTTTCCACCCTACAAACCCAAACAGCTCTTTAAGATATTTTCTATCAAACAGGTAAGGGATATGAAGGCGGCAGGCTTTGAATTTGACTATTGCACGCAGAACCTGCAACAGGGGAATTCCGGCACTAATCGCCATCATGTAGAGAGCATAAATGATGAGTTTATCGGACTGAACTCCCAGCAGCAGATAAGCCCCGATAAAAGTGCAGCAGGAGCTGATCAATCCAAACACCGCAAGTTCTGCGATGTATTGATACGCCGTGTACATGGAAACAAACGGGACGGAGGATACGTTCACAAATGCTGTGATCAGGGAGATGCGGAGCACCCACAGGCAGGCGGAAATCCGATCCGGAGGTATCGTCAACCAATGTTCAATGGCATAAACCCCGATGGGATATCCAACAGCTATCAACAGGGACGGAAGAACCAGATGGATCGACAGTGCCGTGTTGAACCATCGCTTCAGATCCTCGACCGCCTCATCCGGAGGCAGATTATGCCCGCGCCCGATAGAATAGGCATAAAACCGTACAACACCCACCGACATCCCGCCGTTTAGAAATGTAATCAGCAGGATAATGCTTCCGATCACTCCATAGAGACCGAAATCCACCTGCCCGAGAGCCTGTAAAATCCACCTTGCACTGAAAAGACTCGCGGCCATGCCAAACAGAGATCGGCCGTATGTGGCAAGTGTATTTAAAATAATGCGAGTTGAAGGTTTCATAAACAATCGTCTACCGTTTTCCACCCTGCCCCGTTGATTCGGATCCGGCCAATGCCTGATAAAGCGGGCGGTTTTTATTCATAGAACTGCCATTAACCCCGGACAGGAAATCCTTGCCGGCATTTAAAAAACGGGAAGCTGAGCCGGCGGGATATTTCGTAAAAATGGTGCCGCGCCGTCTTTTTCCGACACTGAAAAATCACATCCAGGCCATTCAATTCTGATGTCCGGATCATTCCAGCAAATACCGCATTCGTCGCCCGGCGCATAGAAATCGCTGCATTTATAAACGAAGTCGACCTCATCGCTCAGCACGCAAAAGCCGTGGGCGAACCCTTTAGGAACAAAAAGCTGATGATGATTCCCTTCCGACAGGATTGCGCCGACCCATTTCCCGAAGGTCGGCGAACCTTGGCGAATGTCCACAGCGACATCAAACACTTCGCCGCGAATAACGGAAACCAGTTTGTCCTGAGGATTTTTCAGCTGACAGTGAAGACCTCGCAAGACACCTTTGGTCGAACGCGACCAGTTATCCTGCACAAAACGCACATCAATCCCCGCTTCGCGGTACTGCTTTTCATGATACGTCTGCTGAAAGAATCCGCGGTCGTCCGGAAAGACCCTAGGTTTAACCAGTTTAACATCGGGGATTTCCAGAGAAATTACATTCATTGCATTCACTCGTTAAATCGGTGCAAAGCACCTCGTTGAAACGCGGCGTAGCCGCTCGTTAAAATCGGGAAAGCGCAGGAATAAATATCATCAAACCGATCTAAAGCCCTGTTTTCCAGCCACTATTCTTCTGCAGATGCTTAATCAGACCCCAGCAGAGTTGTGAGTCTCTCACGCAAAGGTTGTATGCTTCTCTGAATTGCTCTTCGGTTATGTATTTCTGATCCACAGCCAGATAAAGCATGCTTCGCACTTCACCAACAGAACCTCTGGCTATAAACAGAAACTTGGCAAAATCCTTATTACTTCCGCGTTCGAAGCCCTCAGCGATGTTATTTATCACAGAAACAGCCGCGCGCTGAATTTGATCTTTGAAGCTGTAGTCCTTAGAAAATCCAGATTCTCGTCCGAACACATAAATCAAGTTCGCCAGCTCACGAGCCACTTTCCATGCATCTAAATCTTCAAATCGATCAGCCATTGATGTTCTCGACTTTAGCGTATTTAACGAGGCCTATTGGCCGTTTTAACGAGCGAAGCGTTTCAACGCTCATCCTTGATGAGCCGGAGCAGGTACTGCCCATACTGATTTTTAGAAAGTTCCTGCCCCAGTTTTTCAAGCTGAGCAGAATCGATGAATCCCTTGCGCCATGCGATTTCCTCAACACAGGCAATTTTCAAACCCTGTCGCGCCTCGATGGTTTCAACGTAACTGCCCGCCTGCTGCAGCGATTCATGCGTCCCGGTGTCCAGCCAGGCAAATCCGCGTCCCAGCACTTCAACCTGTAATTTACCTTCTTCAAGGTACCGCTGATTGATGGTTGTGATTTCCAGTTCGCCGCGCGCCGAGGGCTTCTGGTTTTTCACCATTTCAAGCACCTTATTGTCGTAGAAGTAAAGTCCTGGAACCGCATAGTGTGATTTTGGTTTGGCCGGTTTTTCTTCGATAGAAAGTGCTTTGCCGTTTTGATCGAACTCCACTACGCCATAGCGCTCCGGGTCGAGTACCGGATAGGCAAAAACAGTACCGCCTTCTGTACGTTCGTCTGCCTTTTTGAGCATCTGGCTGAATCCGTGCCCATAGAAAATATTATCGCCTAGCACCATGCAGACAGTATCTTTGCCGACAAATTTTTCGCCAATTAAAAAAGCCTGGGCCAAACCTTCGGGTTTCGGCTGTTCCGCATAGCTGAACGAAATTCCCCATTGCTCGCCGGTTCCGAGCAGCTCCCGGAACATCGGCAGATCGTGCGGTGTGCTGATGATGAGAATCTCACGGATGTTTGCCAGCATCAGAACCGATAACGGATAATAGAGCATCGGCTTGTCATAAACCGGGAGCATCTGTTTGCTGACCACACGTGTCAGCGGATGCAACCGGGTTCCGGATCCGCCCGCCAGGATAATTCCTTTTCTCATAAATTCAGCCGCCGTTTAACTTATGATTTTCCAAGCCTCTCCCCGGCATATTTTCCGGAACGAATCGGGCCCCACCACCACTCGTTATCCAGATACCACTGAACCGTGCGGCGGATACCACTGTCGAAATTCTCCGACGCGCGCCAGCCTAGCTCCGTTTCGAGCTTGGTTGCATCGATTGCGTACCGATGGTCATGACCGGGCCGGTCTTTTACAAACGTGATCAGGTCGGTGTACTTCCCGCTACGACGGGGTTTCAGCTCATCCAGAATCCGGCAGATGGTTTCAACCACCTCCAGATTGGTCCGTTCGTTCCGTCCGCCGACGTTATAGGTTTCGCCAGGTATGCCTTTTTCGACCGCCAGCACCAGCGCCCGGGCATGATCTTCGACATAAAGCCAGTCGCGGATGTTATCGCCCTTGCCGTAAACCGGAAGCGGTTTTTCATCCAGGGCATTCAGGATCACCAGCGGAATCAGTTTTTCCGGAAAGTGATAAGGGCCGTAGTTGTTAGAGCAGTTGGTGATCACCGTCGGCAGCCCGTAGGTGTGGTGCCAGGCCATAACCAGATGGTCACTGGACGCCTTGCTCGCCGAATACGGTGATCGCGGATCGTATGGAGTGGTCTCCAGAAACAATCCTTCTGCGCCAAGCGACCCGTACACTTCATCTGTCGAAATATGGTGAAACCGGAAAGTCTGCTTCCGGTCACCGGAAAGTCCGTTCCAATACTCACGGGTACAGTCGAGCATCGTGTAGGTGCCGACGATATTGGTTTCAATAAATGCTGCCGGTCCGTCAATCGAACGGTCTACATGCGATTCGGCCGCCAGATGCATCACGGCATCCGGCTGAAATTCTGCAAAGAGCCCGGCAATTTTTACCCTGTCGCAAATATCCGCGTGCGCAAACCGGTAGAGCGGACTTTTATCAATCTCTTTAAGCGACGCCGTGTTACCCGCATAGGTGAGCTTGTCGGCATTCAGCACGTTGACACATTTTTCTTTCACCAGATAGCGGCAAACCGCCGAACCGATAAAACCCGCCCCGCCTGTCACCAGTATTTTCTTCACTTCACCGCCCCCTTTGCCTCTGCAATCAAAGAGTCGTGATGTGTTAAAACAAAATTATTCAGCTCAATTTCCCAGCTTTTAAAAAGATTCTGTCCTGTTTTTTTGAACGCCGCATTTTCTAAAATGGAATTCGCCGGGCGGCAGGCTGGCGTCGGATAGTCCGCAGTTGTGCAAGGCAAAATCCGGTGCGGAACATTCATTAAGCGCAGAAAACGAGAAGCCAGATCAAACCAAGTGCAATAACCCTCAGACGTCGCATGGAAAACGCCGGTTGATCGGGCGTCAATCACTGCTGCAATCTGTCTCGCCAGTGTATACGACCAGGTCGGCGAGCCGAACTGATCATTCACTACGCGAATCTCGCGCTCCGGATTCTGCAGCGCCAGCCGCAACATGGTTTTCAGAAAATTCTTCCCGTGCGCACCATAAAGCCAGGCTGTCCGCAAAACCGCCGCCTGGGCACCGCTTGCCAAAACCGCCTGCTCTCCGGCCAGCTTGGACTTTCCATATTCTGAAACCGGAGCCGGACAATCCGTTTCAATAGAAGCTTCAAACAGCGGTCTTGCTCCGTTAAACACATAATCAGTTGAAATCTGCACCAGAAACGCGCCGTGCGCCGCCGCCCATTCCGCTAAATACTTCGGCCCGTCCGCGTTGACTTTCCAGCAGGCCGGATCGGTCTCGCAAGCATCGACTGCAGTATAGGCCGCGCAGTTGATGATCACCGCCGGCCGAAGGGAATCCAGTCTTTCCAAACATTGGAAACGATCCGTAATATTAATCTCCGGAAGATCGATTCCTGATGCCTCCGGCATGACGAGACGGCAGTCCGTCCCCAGCTGCCCTTTGTGGCCAATAATCAGAATGTCATTCATGCGTTTACCGCGCCATGCGTGAAAGGAAATCGGCATACGCAAGGGCCAGTCCGTCTTTGAGCTCCACTTTGGCTGTCCAGCCGAGGGCGTTAATACGCGAAGAATCCATCAGCTTGCGCGGAGTACCGTCCGGCTTGGAAGTATCCCAGGCGATTCGGCCTTTAAACCCGACCACTTCTTTGACCGTTTCAGCGATCTCCCGGATAGTTGACTCTTTCCCGGAACCGACATTGATGTGTGACTGCACTGTTCCGGATGCATCCGTAAAGGCCATGTCCTTGTAGTTCGCGTTTCCCAAAAGGAAGACACAGGCCTCCGCGAGGTCATCGGAATAAAGAAATTCGCGCAACGGCGAACCGGTTCCCCAGCAGATGACCTCTGCAGCGCCGCTTTCTTTGGCCTCATGGAACCGGCGGATCAACGCAGGGAGAACGTGAGAGTTTTCCGGATGATAATTATCGCCGGGACCGTACATATTCGTCGGCATGGCGGAAATAAAATTAGTGCCATACTGCCGGTTATAGGCGTCGCACAGCCGGATGCCGGCGATTTTAGCAATCGCATACGGCTCATTGGTCGGTTCAAGCGGACCGGTCAGCAGCGCCTCTTCTTTGATGGGTTGCGGTGCCAGCTTGGGATAAATACAGCTCGATCCGAGAAAAAGCAGCTTTTTCACGCCATGTTTGTATGCGGCATGAATGACGTTCATCTCGATCATGAGGTTTTCGTAAATGAACTGCCCGCGATACGTGTTGTTGGCCTGAATGCCGCCGACTTTCGCCGCCACCAGCACTGCATATTCCGGTTTTTCTTTTGCAAAGAACTCTTCAACCGCCTGCTGGTTGATCAGGTCAAGTTCATCAATTGACCGGCCTATCAAATTGGTGTAGCCGTGACGCTGAAACGCCCGCCAGATACCTCCGCCAACAAGACCCAAATGCCCTGCGACATAGATTTTCGCGTCTTTTTTCATTTTAAAACCCTTTACGGTAGGTTTCGCCATCGAGCAGGCGCAGGTCGCCATCGGTCATAATTCTGACGAGTTCTTCAAATTTAACAACCGGTTCCCAGCCCAGCTGTTTTTTTGCTTTAGCCGGATTGCCAAGCAGCTGCTCGACTTCCGCTGGGCGGTAGTACCGCTCGTCCATACGGACAACAATGTCGCCGGTCGCTTTGTTTTTCCCGACCTCTTTGACACCTTCGCCGTCCCAAACGATTTCGATGCCGACATGTCCGAATGATCTTTCGATAAATTCGCGAACAGTGTGCATTTCATTGGTCGCTACAACATAATCATCGGGCGTATTCTGCTGGAGCATCATCCACATCATCCTGACGTAGTCCGGCGCATAGCCCCAGTCACGCAACGCATTGATGTTTCCCATGTAGAGACATTTCTGCAGACCGCGCGAGATGCGGGCAACCGCCATAGTAATCTTGCGCGTCACAAAGGTTTCACCGCGCCGCGGAGATTCATGGTTAAAAAGAATCCCGTTACTGGCATGCAGGCCGTACGCTTCGCGGTAGTTTTTGACAATCCAGAAGCCGTACTGCTTGGCAACTGCATAAGGAGAGCGCGGATAAAACGGCGTGGTTTCGGTTTGCGGAACTTCCTGTACCATTCCGTAGAGTTCGGAGGTGGACGCCTGATAGAAGCGGCAGTGCACACCGGTTTCGCGGATGGAGTCCAGCAGACGCAACGTTCCGATGGCATCCACTTCAGCGGTGTATTCCGGAACCTCAAAAGAGACCTGCACATGCGACTGCGCGCCGAGGTTGTAAATTTCCGAAGGATGAATTTTTTCAATCAGCCGGTTGAGATTACTGGAGTCGGTCAGATCACCGTAGTGCAGAAACATCTTCACACCGGTTTCGTGCCGGTCTTTGTAAAGATGGTCTATGCGGTCTGTATTAAACGAACTGGCCCGGCGGATGATGCCGTGAACTTCGTAGCCTTTATCGAGCAGAAGTTCCGCCAGATATGATCCGTCCTGCCCGGTGATTCCGGTAATGAGTGCCTTTTTCATGAGTGACCTTCGGTTAGGTTAATAATTAAAATATTTCTTATACCACTTCACAAACTCAGAGAGACCTTCTGAAATCCGGGTCGCCGGGTCATAACCCAGCTTTTGACGGGCCTTGGAGACATCTGCAAACGTCACCGGCACATCTCCGGCCTGCATCGGCAACATTTCCATTTTAGGCTCAACGCCTAGTAAATCTGCCAACGTCCTTATGAAATCCATTAGATTTTCCGGTTTATTATTACCCAGATTGAAAATTTCGTATGGATCAAGCCCGCCGGAGAAAAGCGCAGCTTTTACTCCAGCCACTATGTCCGTGATATAGGTGAAGTCGCGCTCCATTTTTCCGTGATTGAATACCGGAATCGATTTCCCCGCCAGCATGGCTTCCGTAAAGGACCAATAGGCCATATCCGGACGGCCCCAAGGGCCGTACACCGTGAAAAAGCGCAGGCCGACCGTCTGCAGGCCGTATAAATGCGTGTAGGTATGGCTCATCAGCTCATCCGCTTTTTTCGTCGCCGCATACAGGCTGACCGGATGGTCCACCGGGTCGGATTCACTGAACGGAACTTTTTTATTTCCACCGTACACACTGGAGCTGGAAGCGTAAACCAACCGCTGAACTTTGGCGTGGCGGCACGCCTCCAGAACATTCAGGTGTCCTTCCAGATTGGCTTTCTGATAAGCCCCCGGATTCTGCAGGGAATAACGGACTCCGGCCTGTGCCGCCAGATGGCACACGCGATCGAACTGATGCTCGCGACACAACATCGAAAGCAATTCATAGTCCGCAAGGTCTCCGTTTATTCCCGTATAGCCTTTGCGACCTTCCAGCCGGGCGTGGCGAGCCTTCTTCAGCGATACATCATAGTAATCGTTGAAATTATCCAAACCAACCACTTCATGACCGTCATCCAGCAGGGTCTCGGCCACATGCATACCGATAAAGCCGGCAGTGCCTGTTACAAAAATCTTCATAGCATCCTTTTAAACAAGCTACCGCCCGCGGTCGCTCGGGATATTCCGCCCGAAACCTTCCTTTTCAACCTTTTCTATGTATTCCGCAGTCAATTGCGAAACTTCTATCTCACGCTGCCGGCTCCAGCGCCTCAACCGGCACTTCGGCTTCCACAGAGGTTCCCATCAGCTCCATCAAAATTTTAACGCGCTCTCCGCCCGGCAGGACTTGAGTCACAACGGCACGCAGGCCTCTCATTGCTCCTTCGGCCATCATCGCCGTATCGCCCGGCTTCAGCGCCGGCTCTCTAATCACAATAACGCCAGGAGCCTCTCTTCTCAGCGAATCCACCACCAAATCAGGAACCGGCGCGCATTCTCCGGCAAAACGGACCAGCCCCTGCACACCATAGGTACCGGAAACGGCACGAAGCATCGCTGGGATGTCAAACCGGGCGAAAAGATAACCCGGGAAAAGAGCCTCTTCAAACCAGACCTTCCCGCGCTTTGTATTGCGCTGGAACCGGATGCGCGGACAGAATACTTCAACTTCCGCAAGCCGCCCGAGCTGTCCGGCCGCAATGTGTTCGCGTTTGAGCTGCGTTCTAACGCACAGCCAGGGACTTTTCGATAAAGATGCGGGGGCTTGTTCCATCACATTAATCGGGTTTTACGAAATTAAGCGCAAAAGGCAGAAGTGCGCCGGCGCGCTTCTGCCATCCTTGCAACCGTTCAATCCGTTCGGCAATAAATTCCTTCTGCTCCGGAGTTTCTTCAGCCAAAAGCTTTTCGATCCGCACCATTCTTTCTTTGCCGTTTTCAAGATGCGGATAAACCTGTTCCTTAACAAAACCAGCGACGATCTTACGCAGTTCAGCCTCAGCCGTAAAGAAATCCCTCCGGTCGCCCGCCACATACACCGGATTAACCGCCCCGAACGACCGTAAAATCTTAAGTCCCTGACTGGTCGAACCTTTGCTGATCTTCAACTTGTGCATTAAATCATCAATGCACATCGGTTTGGGGGAAATAAACAAGACGCCATAGAGCTCGCCAACGGAACGCGGAAGGCTCAGCACCCCGGCAATACGCACGAAGATGTCGACAACCTCTTTTTCCAACTCTGAAAGCGCTGGGTTCATACTGGCGTCCTTGAATAATTCAGATTGTTCAAAAATTAATGAACGAAGCGGAGGTTTACAAGTTTAATCCTATTTAAATCAATGTGTTAGGCTGGCTTGTTTCATCGCCGGAAAACCGGAGTCGTCGGCTTCAGCGCCCAGACATGCTCATTCAAAAAACCCCTTGACCCTCCCCTGCCGGAAGCGTAGATTCTCGGCCTTGCAGTTGGTCTTTGGATAGAGAGTGGGCCCCCGGTCCGCTCTTTTTTGCTCCAAGGCCTTGTTGTTTTAGCTTTTTGAAATCGGGAGGGGATGATGAACAGCGAACTGAGTGCCGTTGTGGAATATATGGAACGCGAGCGCGGGGTCGATCGTGAAACCATTATTGGGGCGATTGAATCTGCCTTGCAGAATGCCGCCAATAAAAGCATAGCCGACGCTGAAGATTTGCGCGTTGAAATCAATAGACAAACTCTTGATATTAAAGCTTTTGCGCGTAAAAAAGTCGTCATCGCCGTCAACGACCGCTACAACGAAGTCAGCCTGGCTGAAGCCCGCCGCACAAACCCGGCAGCACAGCTCGACGAAATGATCGAAATTGAATCCACTCCGCGCAATTTCGGCCGCATCGCCGCCCAGACCGCCAAGCAAACCATCCTGCAGCGCATCCGCCAGGCGGAAAAAAGCCGCATTTTCGATGACTATAAAAACCGCACCGGCGAAATCATCACTGGTACAGTACGCCGGTTTGAACGCAGCACCGTCGTTGTCGAGCTGGATCACGGCGCTGAAGGCCTGATGCCCTCTAAAGAACGCGTCCCGACCGAAGAATATGAAGTCGGCGAACGCATCCGCGCCTACATTGTCTCTATTAAGGAGAGAGAATCGGGCCCCGAAATCCTTCTTTCCCGCAGCCATCCGGACTTTGTCCGCCGTCTTTTCGAGCTGGAAGTCTCGGAAATCGCCGACGGTACCATGGAAATCCGCGGCATCGCCCGCGAAGCCGGCTGCCGCAGCAAAGTCGCAGTCATTTCGCACGACGAACGGGTTGACCCGGTCGGCGCCTGCGTCGGTATCCGCGGTATGCGCGTTAAAAATATCGTCCGCGAACTCAACGGCGAGAAAATCGACATTGTCCGCTGGAGCGACGATATTAAGACACTCGTCGTCAACGCATTGGCCCCGGCCAAGCTCAAAACCGTCGAAGTGGACGAGCCGACTCACACCGTCACCGTCACGGTTGACGCCGACCAGCTGTCGCTGGCCATAGGTAAACGCGGCCAGAACGCCCGCCTGACGTCCAAGCTGATCGGCTGGCGTGTCGACATCCAGAAGGATGAAGAGGCTATGAATTTTGAAGAACGCGTTGCTGCAGCTGTCCACAGTCTGGCTGCGGTTGAGGGCATCGGTGAAGAATGGGCGGATAAACTGGTTTACGCCGGTTTCCTCACCATCGAAGGCATTATGGCCGCCGATCTGTCCGACCTCGTCGAAATCGAGGATGTTACCCCTGAACAGGCGCAGGCTCTTTGGAGCGCTGCGGAAAAAGCCTACACGGCAAAACATGGTGAAATTAAAGAATGAGAGTCCACGAACTAGCCACTGATTTAGACGTAACCGTCGACGAGCTGCTTGAAATCCTCAGCGATGTGGATATCAAAGCCGAAGACGGTCAGAGTCTCCTTGCCGATAAAGAGGTTGCCGTCGTCTGTGACGAACTCGGCTTTACCTCAATCGAAGCCGCCCGCGCGGCCAAGACAGCTAAAGCGGTCAAATCCGCTCCTGCTCCGGTTCCGGCAGCAGTAGAAGCTCCGAAAAAAGAACCGATTTCCGCACCGGCGGCAGCCGCAACGGAAGAGCCTGCTGAAGAATCTTCCAGTGTTCTCACTTTCGCCAAACCGCAGATCGCCGTCAAAGAGCTGGCCGAAAAAATGGCTATCAAACCCAATCAGCTCATCGCCGAGCTGATGCGAATGAATATCTTTGCGTCGCTCAATCAGGATATCGACATCAAGATCGCCAAACAGATCGGCGAAAAGCACGGCTTTACGGTCGAGCTGAAGAAAAAAGACAAACCGCAGCCCAAGCCGGCCGAAGCAACACCGCGCAAACCGGTCGCTCCCGTCGAAAAAGACCGCCCGGAAGATCTCGAAATCCGTCCGCCGATTGTCACCTTCATGGGTCACGTCGACCACGGCAAGACCTCACTGCTCGACCGCATCCGCAATACGAAAGTAGTCGCAGGCGAATCCGGCGGCATCACCCAGCATATCGGAGCCTACACGGTCGATATGGATGCGCGGAAAATTACATTCCTCGACACTCCCGGCCACGCCGCTTTCACCGCCATGCGCGCCCGCGGCGCCAACGTCACGGATATCGCAGTTCTTGTTGTTGCTGCCGATGACGGCGTAATGCCGCAAACCATCGAAGCCATCAAACATGCCAAAGCGGCAGGCGTCTGCATTATCGTCGCCATGAATAAAATGGATCTTCCCGGCACCCACCCTGACCGTATCAAGCAGCAGCTCAACGAGCATGGCGTGATGGTTGAAGAATGGGGCGGAACCGTCGGTTGTATTCCCGTCAGCGCCGCCACCGGCGCGGGCATTGACGCCCTTCTTGAACGCATCACGCTCGACGCTGAAATGCTTGAACTTCGCGCCAATGCACATAAGCGGGCCGTCGGCTTCGTCATTGAAGCGCAGATGGAACCGGGCATGGGCCCGACAGCGACACTGCTTGTACGCGACGGAACGCTCAAAGTCGGAGATAATGTGCTTTGCGGCGCCCAGTACGGCCGCATCAAGGCGCTGATCAACGATCAGGGTAAACAGGTACGTACCGCCGGACCGTCCTGCGCCGTGAAATGTCTCGGTCTTACCGGCGTTCCGGGTGCCGGCGATGAGTTCACCGTATGCGCCAATCTGGCCGAAGCCAAACAGCTTTCAGAAACACTTCAGGCCGACATCAAATCCGCCGACCTGAACCAGACCTCACGCGGCAAAGTATCGCTCGACGATCTTTTCGCACAGGTCGGCGCCGGCGAAGTCAAAGAGCTCAATGTCATTGTTAAATGCGACGTGCAGGGCTCCGTCGAAGCAATCACCCACTCGCTGGCCGGAATTAAGAGCGACAAGGTGAAGCTGAAAATTCTCGTCAGCGACGTCGGCAACATCACCACAAACGACATCATGCTGGCCAGTGCATCCGATGCGATTGTTCTCGGCTTCCACGTCGCCAAAGAAAACGGCGTAACTGCGGCGGCCAAAAAAGAAGGCGTTGAAATCCGCCTTTACAGCATCATTTATGAGCTGCTCGAAGAAGTTGAGGCCGCTATGTGCGGGCTGCTCGACCCCGAACTGCGCGAAACCTATCTCGGAAAAGCTGAAATCAAAGCAATCTTCGATATGGGCAAACGCAACAAGGTGGCGGGCTGTATGGTTATTGAAGGCAAAATCACCTCGCGAGCCAGCATCCGCATCAAGCGCGAAAACGAAGTGCTCTACAAAGGCACCATCGGTTCGCTCAAGCGGTTCCAGAGCGATGCCGCCGAAGTGCATAATGGCCAGGAATGCGGTATCCGCCCTGACAACTTCGCTAACTTCCAGGAAGGCGACATCATCGAGGCTTACACCGTCGAGAAAATCGCCCAGAAACTCTAAGGAAATAATAAATTATAAGTGATCAATGATGAGCGGCTTTTTCGTTTATCATTTATCGTTCATAACTAATCGCTGAATTTCTCATGTCTAGCGCACGCATTATCCGGGTTAACGAACTTCTCAAACGCGAAATCGCGGTTGATATTCCCCGGCTTTTTGCCAACAGCGAATTCGACACCGGCGCCATTACCGTTACCGGCGTCGAAACCGCGCCCGACCTGCACGATGCCTCCGTTTACGTCTCCATCTTCGGCCACGAAGAGGGTCGCGCTAAAATGATCCGGTTCCTCAACGCGCACCGCAAAGAGATCCAGCACCGCATGAGCCGGAACGTCATCCTTAAATACACACCGCGCCTGCACTTCAAACTCGACAGCTCCATTGAAAACGGCGACCGCGTACTCGGAATCCTTGCACAGCTTGATATTCCTGAAGACAGTAATCCCGCAGCAGAAGAAGAACTGTAATCCGCAACCCATCGGCAATCGGAAATCATAAATGAAAAAGCGTAATTTCCTGCCCGATCCCGACGGCATTCTTCTCATCGACAAACCCTGCGAGTGGACATCGCACGATATCGTCGCCAAAGTCCGCAACCATTTTCAGCTCAATAAAACCGGCCACGGCGGAACGCTCGACCCGAACGCAACCGGCCTGGTCGTCCTGCTGATCGGACGCGGCACGCAGCTCTCGGCCAGAATTATGGGCGGCGATAAAATCTACGAAGGCGAAATCCTCCTTGGCGTCGAAACCAACTCGCAGGATACCGACGGCGAAATCACTTCCGAAAAAGATCCCTCCGGCGTCACCGAAGAACAGCTCCGTGCTGAAATGAAAAAGGCGCTTGGTGATCAAATGCAAATGCCGCCCATGGTTTCCGCCATTAAACAGAACGGCGTACCGCTTTATAAACTCGCCCGCAAAGGTCAGGACGTTGTGCGCGAGCCGCGCTTTATCCACATCTACAAATTCGCCCTGAGAGAATTCAACCCGCCGCGTGTCACCTTCGAAGTCAAATCAACTAAAGGTACCTACGTACGCACCCTTGCCCACGACCTTGGCCAGCGCCTCGGCTGCGGGGCCTGCCTTTCGCAGCTGCGCCGTACACAGTCCGGCGACTTCAGTCTTTCCAATGCCTGGAAACTCGAAGACGTCCTCAAGTGGGATCGCGCAGAACTTGAAAAAAACATGATTTCTGTTACTCAGTTAGTCTGATGTTACACGTTAAAAACCTCGAAGAGATTCCGCAAACCGACAAGCCTGTCGTTCTCGCGATGGGATGCTTCGACGGTGTACATATGGGCCACCGGAAAGTCATCTCCACCGCCGTTGAACAGGCAAAGGCCCGCCACGGTGAAGCATGGGTTTTCACCTTCAGTCCGCATCCGGCCAAAGTACTCAGTCCGGAAACCGCGCCGCCGCTGATCAGCGTGGAAACCTGCCGTATGCGGCAGTTTGATGCGCTCGGTGTACACGGCGTCATTGCTATTCCGTTCGATAAATCCTTCGCGCATACAGAACCGGAACTGTTTCTTTCCCTGCTGTGGAAAAAACTGCCGACCCTCAGCGGCATCGTCTGCGGTACCGATTGGTCCTTTGGCTATAAAGCGCGCGGAAAGTTCAATGTCCTGGAACAACTTTGTATTACACACGGCATCACCGCTACCGCCATTCCGCCGATTCTCTACAACCAGGAAAGGGTTTCCAGCACCCATATCCGGCTGGCGGTGCATAACGGCAATATTCCGCTCGCAGAGAAAATGCTGGGACGCCCCTTCTGCATTTTCGGAACCGTCGTCAAAGGCCGGGGGATCGGCCGCAGCCTTGGATTTCCCACAGCCAACATCGAGCCCGAAAATGAATTACTACCGCCGCCCGGTGTTTATGCCGCCCGGACGCGGGTTAACGGAAAAGAAATCAACAGTGCCCTGTTCATCGGCGAGCGTAAAACCTTCAGCGATCCCGAACCGGTCATTGAAGCTTACCTGTTTGATTTTGACGGCGACCTGTACGGAGAACAGCTCGAAGTCTGTCTGGTCAAAAAAATCCGCGACGTAGAGCCCTTCCCGTCTAAAGAAGCGCTTGTCGTCCAAATCGAAAACGATATCGCCCAGATCCGCCGGATTTTAGCGGGCGATCACCAGCCCTGACCACTCGCCATCGCCGTCGCGGACAATTTCCCGACCGCCCAACCGCACAAATGTATCGGCCACGCCATCGAGCTCCACTTCGCGGATCCCGGTCAGGAGCAGGTATTTTCCGGCCACGCGCAAAAGCGTTGCCGCATTATCAATCAGCAGCGACGCGTAGATATTGGCGCAAACGATGTCATACTTTTCATCCGGCCATCCGTCGGTAATATCGTGCTGACGAAACGAAGTTTGTTCCGCCACGCCGTTGGCCTGTGCATTCTCCATGGAGCATTCGACACAGATCGGGTCAAAATCAACCCCCAGGGCTTTTTCAACGCCCAGCTTAACGGCAGCGATGGCCAGAACACCAGAGCCTGTACCGACATCGAGCATCGTTTTCGCACCGCTCTGCGGAACAAACCGGTCGAGCTGCTCCAGACAGAAGCGTGTCGTGAAGTGATTGCCGGTTCCGAAGCTCAACCCCGGATTAATCACCAGCTCAATGCGGCCGCTCTGCCCAGCCAGCCACGGTGGAACCACGCGCAGCCGCTGACCGATATCCATCGGCTTGAAATGCTTTTTCCAGCTTTCCGCCCACTCTTCAGCGGCATACTCACGGATCGAACGGTCTTTGACCGGAAAAATCTCCAGCGCCCGCGCGGCAATCTCCGCCTCGATGGTATTGTCGAAGTAGATTTCGAGCGCGCATTCAGTGCCGCCCGGCTTTTTCAGCTCGACGACTGTTTTCTCCAGATTCTCCGCCACCCAGTCACTGATGGTTTCCGCTGCGCTCTGCGCGATCATCAGCGTCAGAATTGCCCCGCCTTTTGCTTTTTCCGTTTTCATGTGCAGGGCTTATACCGTAAATTCCCCGCCAATGAAAACTGTTGTGACGGAAACTGTACTTTTAGGCCGCGAAGCGTTTGAGACGCTCGGCGAAGTTGTTGTCGTCCCTGACCGGAATATCCGTCCGGAGCAACTGAAAGATGCCGATGCGCTGATCACCCGGTCTCAAAGCAAAATTACGCCTGCCCTGCTCGCCGGTTCCGCTGTCCGGTTCGTCGGAACCGCCACTGCCGGATTCGAACACTACGATGTCCCGGGACTGGAAAAGAGCGGTATTGGCTGGTGCGCCGCACCGGGCTGCAACGCTGACAGCGTTGCCGACTACATGACGGCGGCTTTGCTGTTTCTCTATAAAAAGCATGGCATTCAGCTCGAAGGAAAAACTATCGGCGTTATCGGCGTCGGACAGGTTGGCTCGCGCGTCGCAAAACGCGCGGAAGCGCTCGGTCTGCGCGTTCTGCTCAATGACCCGCCGCGCGCCGCGCGCGAAGGCAGCGACGGGTTTGACGATCTCGAAAAGCTGCTGGCGGAATCCGACATCGTCTCGCTGCATGTTCCGCTGATTAAAGAAAAGCCGTGGCCGACACTGCACATGGCCGACTGCCGTTTCTTTGAACAGATGAAACCCGGCGCTGTTTTCATCAACGCCGCCCGCGGAGCCGTACTCGACACCGACGCTCTGTTGCAGGCCAAAGAGCGCGGGATGATCTCCCAAGCGGTACTTGATGTCTGGGATCCGGAACCCTGCTTCCGCCTCGACGCATTAAAAGCCGTTGCCGTCGGAACGCCGCACATCGCCGGACATTCGTTTGAAGGCAAGCTGAATGGAACCGTTCAGGTCTATCGGGAAGCCTGCCGCTTTTTCGAAACTGCTCCAGTCTGGAATCCCGCACCGCTGCTGCCCGAGCCTGCCTTGCCGGAATTAAAAATTGATTCCCGCAAAAAGAGCGATCTTGATGTGTTAGCCGAAGCGGTCCTGGCCGTTTATGACATTGCGGCCGATAATGCGGCACTGCGCGCCGCGGCCGCAATCGACGATGCAGAGAGAGCGAAAAACTTTGACCGGCTGCGCGCGCACTACGGCGTGCGCCGGGAATTTAAAAATACGACCGTATTCCTGTCCGAAAACCGGCCGGGCCTGCTGAAAAAAATCAATAAAGCGGGATTCACCCTTCCGTCGGACTGCGCACAAGATAACGGGTAAGACAGAGTCGGCACTTCATTAGTTGGGAGCTGGGTTTCAGCCACCGGATAAACCGGCTCCGGCGAGTACGATGCGATGTGTTCTCTCTTCCACAACCAGGACAGCGGTTTTCAGAATGCACTTTCAGACGCATAGAACACCCTCCAAATTACGGGCTCATTACACGCATTTTTTCTGAAAGGCAACAGAATTTTGTAAGGGCTTACCCTACATGATGGTACGGTCAGCGGTAATTGAAAAGCTGATCAAACTTATAAGTCTCTCCGGTGGAAGAGGAAATGGCCGCGACGATTTTATCCTGGATGTTGCGTGTCAGGCGACGGCCTTTACGTCCCTTCTGAACCTGCTTGTGCGTCAGCCCGTCTTTCGATGCCGCCACGAGGTCATGATTTTTTAAACCGCGTTCTTCCATGATGGTATCCAACGGCTGCGGTCCAAGTTCCAGTTCTTTATCGTTCATCAGTTTTGCTCCAATACTTTATCAACGGCCGTTAAGACGGTTTTTATATCGTGCATTTCATTAAGATGCTGCAAAAGATCGCGGCGGCCGCGCAGGCCTTTAAGATATTGCGCGAGATGCGGCCGGAAGTGCAGGCAGGCCGCCTGCTCCGGAATATATTTGGTTTTGCAGCGCCGTCCTTGCGCCGTACTGCTGGTCATCTCAACCAGTCGCAGCAGATGCGTTTCGATCACGTTGCGCCGCTGTTCGATGGTTGGCAGCACCGGAGCTTCGCCGCTCCAGGCCTGAGCAATCTGATTGAACAGCCACGGATTACCGACCGCGCCGCGGCCGATCATCACGCCGTCCACGCCCGACACGCGCACCATTTCGGTCGCATCCTCCGGCGTAATGACGCCACCGTTTCCAATCACCGGAATTTTCAGCGCCTGTTTAATCTGGCCGATCTTTTCCCAGTCCGCCGGACCGCCATGAAAGTTGGCGGCGTAACGCCCGTGCACAGCAATCATATCTGCGCCGGCATCTTCGACGATCTTGGCAATCGTCATATGATCCGGAAACGCCGGGCTGAAACCGATGCGGGTCTTCACGCTGACCGGCAGCGATACCGCTTTTTTGACCGCACGGACAATTTCGCCGATCTGTTCCGGCTCTTTCATCAGCGCCGCGCCCGCACCGCGCCGGACGACTTTTTTCACTGGACAGCCGCAGTTCAGGTCGATCCAGTCGAAGGTTCCGAGCTTTTCAATATAGATCGCCGCATCGACCATCGCTTCGACCGACTTGCCGAAAATATGTCCCGCGATCGGATGATCGAGTTTGGAAACTTCCAGAAACTGAAACGTCTTCTGCGAGTCGCGGCGGATTCCCTCGGCGCTGGTCACTTCGGTGTAACACGCGCCCGCGCCGTTTTCTTTACAGATTGAGCGAAACGCCGCGTCGGTGTACCCCGCCATCGGCGCGAGCACCACCGGAAAGTCGATGGTGACGCTGCCGAATTTTAAAGGAGCAAGTTTCATTAAATCGAATCTAACCCCGGATCTGGGCGAGAACTTCGTCGCGTTTCTGTTCCATCTGCGCTTTGGTTTTAGCTTCGAGGTTGAGGCGGACGAGCGGCTCGGTGTTGGATGAGCGGACGTTAAACCACCAGTCGGCGTATTCGTAGGAATTGCCGTCGAGCTGGAATTTGCGGGCGTCGCCGTACTTGGCATCAAGCTTTTTGAAAACGTTCTGAACGTCGGCAACCTTGGAATTGATCTCGCCGGAAGCAACATAGCGTTTGATCGGCTTGATGAGCTGGGAAAGCGTCTTACCGGTTTTGCTGATGAGGTTGGCGACGCAGATGGCGGCCAGCGAGGAGCTTTCGGTGTAATAGTTGTCGCGGAAATAGTAGTGACCGGAAAGTTCACCGGCAAACACGGCATCCGCTTCGCGCATCTGCGCTTTAATAAAAGCGTGGCCGACGCGCGACATCATCGGGCGTCCGCCGGCTTCTTCGATGACTTCTTTGACGGCCCAGCTGCTGCGCAGGTCGTAGAAAATGGCGGCACCTGGAAATTCTTCGAGCATCGCCTGCGCAACCAGCGCTGTGATCATATCCATGGTGACAATTTCACCGTTTTCGTCGAGGAAGCCGGCGCGGTCGGCGTCGCCGTCAAAAGCGATACCGAAGTCATACTTACCCGCTTTGAGTTTGGCGGAAATGTCGTGGAGCGTGTGCAGGTCGAGCGGATTGGCTTCGTGGTTCGGGAACGTTCCGTCGAGCACGTCGTACATCGGCGTGATGTTGAACATTTCCTTGGTGAAGGCCCCGCCTTCGGAAATTCCCATGCCGTTGGCGTAGTCGATGACGACGTTAAGCGGCTTTTTGATTTTAGCGAAGGTGCGGATATGAGCGAAGTATTCCGGTTTAATGTCGTAAGCGGTCACTTTGCCGGGCTTCGCCGCCGGAGCGTCAAAAGATTCCTCATTAACAATGCGTTCGATGTCGGCGATGCCGGTTGCGCCGGAAATCGGAATAGCCAGCTCGCGGCAGATTTTCATACCGTTCCATTCGCCGGGATTGTGCGAGGCGGTGATGATGGCGGAGCCGTCAGCGCCGAGTTTACCGTTGGCATGGTAGGACATCGGTGTGGAAGCCAGCCCGATATTGATCACATCAACGCCCTGCATCGTCAAACCTTTGGCCATTGCATTGAAAAGCGGAGTCGAGTGCGGACGCATATCGTGCCCGATAACAAATGTTTTCGGTTTCAGGAACGTCGCGACGGCGCGGCCGATTTTGAAGGCGATGTCGTCGGTCAGATCTTTGCCGTAGATTCCGCGGATGTCGTATGCTTTAAAAATTCCAGCCATTTGCGTTTTCCTTTCGATTTCTGAAAATGAGCGCCCTTTTTAATGGGATTCGGCGGGCGGTTCAACAAATCCTTGCATATAAAAAACTGCGGCCGGAACCTCCGAATCGGACGACGGCAGATAAATCGCCTTCCGCTGTTCGCCGCTCCGCCGCTCCGCCGTGAAAACGGCTGTCAGTCCGGCAGTTTCGCCCGGCCCGATCATCCGTTTATCCAGCCGGACTTTGGTGCAGCCGCAGGTGGCGCGGGGCATTCCCGCCACAAAGGTTGTATCCCCTTCATTCCGGATCAAAAACACATTGGTGACTACAGCGGATTGAGCCACCCGGCCAAACTGGAACGCCGGTGTATCACAGACCAGCTTCGGGCCGGCCGCAACCCTCCCGGCAGGCAGAAGCAACAGCAGGAGAAACATACCGATCAGCATTTGTATATTGGCGGCCTTCATCATCGGACCAGCTTCGCGGCTTGTTCCAGTTTTTCCAGAAATACTGTGAAAGGATGGTTCTTCATTAAATCGCGCGGATCACAGGACAAAGACAGCCCGCAATCCGGGCACTCAAAAACATTCTGTACGGTCGCGCCGCATGCCGGACAGGTTCCGCTGACCGCTTCTGCCGGCGCATCCAGAAAACCGTAGTAGGATTTAATCACTTGAACCGCGTCCGCCAGCCGGTCGTCCGGTACGGAAAATAGAAACCCTATGTGTCCCCGGCCCGAGGCCGCAACATCCCGCTCGTAAGGAATTCCGACCTCATCAAGCATAGTCCCGATCTCTTCGGATTCAGCAAGCGAGAATTGGGGGATTTCAGCCATCGGTTTTATCCTTTAGAAAAGATTCTGTTGAGAATTGCCGGGTTTGAGACCGAACAGGTCGAACCCGCGCGGCAGAACGACACGGCCTTGCGGCGTCCGTTTAATGAAGCCTTCCTGAATCAGATACGGCTCGTAGACTTCCTCAATCGTTCCCGCCTCTTCACCGACCGAAACCGCCAGCGAACTGATACCGACCGGGCCGCCGGCGAATTTATCGATGATGGTGGAAAGAATTTTCTTATCCATTTCGTCGAGACCGCTCTCGTCAATTTCAAGCAGCGCCAGCGCCTTAGCGGCAACTTCGGCGGTAATGACGTTACCGGCTTTGACCTGCGCATAGTCGCGGGCGCGGCGCAGCAGATTATTGGCAATACGCGGCGTGCCGCGCGAGCGGCGGGCGATTTCCAGCGCGCCGTCCGGTTCAATATCGACATTCAGGATGCGCGCGGAGCGCTCAATGATTTTCTTGAGCGTCGCAGCATCGTAATAATCGAGCCGGTTGACCAGACCGAAGCGCGAGCGCATCGGCGCAGAAAGCAGACCGCTGCGGGTCGTTGCGCCGATCAGCGTGAACGGTTGAATATTCAGCCGCACCGAGCGGGCGTTCGGTCCCTGGTCGATGACGATGTCGATGACAAAATCCTCCATCGCGGAATAGAGGTATTCCTCAACCGACTTCTGCATACGGTGAATTTCGTCGATGAAGAGTACATCGCCGCGCTCCAGGCTGGTCAGCAGTCCGGCAAGGTCGCCGGGCTTATCGATGACCGGGCCGGAGGTGCATTTGATATTGGCGCCCATCGCTTCGGCGATGATGTAGGCCAGCGTGGTTTTGCCGAGGCCCGGCGGACCGGAAAGCAGCGCGTGGTCAAGCACATCGCCGCGCGCCTTGGCCGCCTGCACGAAGAGTTCGAGCCGCTCTTTGATTTTATCCTGACCGGTAAAGTCGGAAAACTTCGAAGGCCGGAGCTTGATGTCGAAGTCCTTATCCGGTCGATTCAGCGTTGTGACAGTGTGTTCCATAAAAATATTTCCATCATTCGAAAGCCGGGAATCGGGGAATTCTAAAATTCATTGGCCGCCCTCCTTCCCCCCTTTCTCTAAAACGGTGCTAAAAGTATCTCTTGACGTTCCATATCCACATACCCCTCTCCCAAAGGATAATGCGAATCACGGCTTACAAACTGCTCGACTCCGCTCGGAACCGAATCCAACTTAGATCGAAATGGGAACTTCTAAACAACCAACAGATTACATTTTCCGAATTGATTGACGTATTCTCCTTCAACCGCATTACCTGCGGCGAGTTCCGTCTCCAAGATTATTTTTAATTTTGTTCCAAGTTCCATTCTAGGGAGAGGTGTCAGCCCCATTATTTTAGCATTTGCTGATCTCGGATTTTCCAATGGTTGGAACTTTTTCATTTTCTGTATCTTACCGCCCCGTCAGCGCCATGCGGATGAGGTCTTCGACGGAGGTTGCCGCTTCAAGTTTGAGCGCCTTGACCATTTTACGGGCATCGTCCTGTTTATAGCCAAGAGAAATCAAAGCCAGTGCGGCGTCGCGCAGGCGGCTGTCGCCGGGCAGATCTTCGGAGCCAGCCAACGTTTCAAGCGTTTCGCCGGGCGAAAACTTGTCGCGCAGCTCGACGATGATGCGCTCAGCGGTTTTTTTGCCGATTCCGGAGATGGAAGAAAGCCTTTTAACGTCGCTTTCGATCAGCGCGGTTTTCAGTTCGCGAACCGAAAGGCCGGAAAGCGCACTGACGGCAATTTTCGGGCCGACGCCGCTGACACTGAGCAGCAATGTGAACATCCGGCGCTCTTCGTCGGTTGCGAAGCCGAACAGCACCTGTGAAACTTCCGTAATGTGGTGATAGATCAGGAGGCGGGTTTTCGCCCCTTCGGGCGGCAGGCGATCAAAGCTGCCGAGCGGAATGATCACTTCATAACCAACCCCGCCGACGTTTACCACAGCACGGCCGGGCTGCTTTTCTTCGAGAATGCCTTCAAGGAAAGTAATCATTGGCGGGGAGCCTACCAGAGAGTCTGCGAAGTATGAACTATGAAATCGGAAAGATGAAAACGACCCGTAGAAATCGGCATAAACAGAAAAGCCCCGCAGAAACGGGTTCTGCGAGGTTATTCGGTTCAGGCAGCCGGAAGTGATTACTTCTTCTTGGCGGCAGCAGCTTCGCGGGCGCGGACTTTCAGGCGTTTTTTGCGAAGTACACGGCGGCGCTGTTTGGTGCGTTCTTTAAGTTGTTGTCCCATAGTGGGGAGAGCTTTTAACCGAAGGAGCCGGTGCCGTCAAATGCTTTTGCTAAAAACTGGATTTCGGCGGCTCTGGTCTTAAAATGCACCGCATGAATCGTCACCGTAACAGCCGTAAACCATGGATTATCTCCGCCCTGCTGGCGCTTGCCCTGCTGGGCACACTGCTTTCACACTGCCGGGAAGTCGAAAAGGATTATCCGCGCGATGAAACGCCGAAGCTTGATGAAACCTGGTCGTCCGGCAGCGGCAATGTCAAAGTCGTGCGTATTCCGCTCGACGGCGTCATTATGCGCAACGACGAAGAAGGATTTTTCACCGCTCGGGCCGATATGGTTGAAAACATCCTCACGCAGGTGCGCGCCGCCGGGCACGATCCGGAAATGCGCGCCATTATTCTGGAAGTCAACTCGCCCGGCGGCGGCGTCACGCCCAGCGATGAAATCTATAATGCACTGCGCGGATTCCGCGAAAGCCGCCCGGACCGCCGCATCGTCGTTTTCATCCGCGACCTCGGCGCATCAGGAGCCTACTACGCCGCCATGGCCGGGGATTTTATCATCGCGGAACCAACTGCCGTTGTCGGCTCTATCGGCGTTATTATGCAGACGATGAATTTCCAGGGTCTCTCGGAAAAGATCGGCATCACCGACGTCACGATTAAATCGGGTGCCAATAAAGACATGCTCAATCCCTTCCAGCCGGTAAATACCAATCAGGTTGCGCTGTTGCAAAAGCTGATTGATGAAATGCAGACGCGCTTCAGCGGTATCGTGGCCGAATCACGCAAACTCGATCACGCCGCCGCAAGCGAGCTATTCGACGGACGGATTTTTTCCGCCGCCGATGCGTTGAATAAGGGGCTGATTGACCAGATCGGCTACTGGAACGACGCGCTCGCCCGCACTGAGCAGCTGCTTGATGCCGGCACACTGCGCGTCATACGCTACGAACCGCAGCGGACATTTTTCGAGGAGCTTCTTGAAGGCAAAAGCCCCGTTGTACTGCCGAACCTGAAGCTGCATTCACCGCAGTTTTTGTATTTATGGAAACCTTAACCAAAAACCAACTGAATTAACGGAGTGACGAAACGATGAAAAAAATATTCTTTGCACTGCTGGCCGCCGGACTGCTGTCCGGATGCGAAACCATGCCTTTTCAACTGCAGACGCCCGCAAACCGTGCCGCCATGACGGAAGATCAGCTGATCGCTCAGGAAAGCCAGTACCGCATGGCCGGACGGCTTGAAACACTTGAACTGCAAATGAACCAGATGAGCCGGGATCTCGACACACTGAAAGGACAGCTCGCCACCCGCTGCGCAGCGATTGAACAGAAGAGCGAAGCGGATAAACGGGAAATGGTCGCCCGGCTGAGCGGCGAACTGGACAAGCTGATGAAGCAGGCTTCCGCGCCTGCGGCTCCTGTTGCCAAACCTGCCGCAAGCACCCGCGGCATCGAACACGTTGTCCGGCCCGGCGAAACACTTTACATCATTTCCAAAGCCTACAATGTCAGCGCCAAAACGATTATGGATGTTAATAAAATACAGGATGCCGGCCGCCTGTCCGTGGGACAGAAGCTGTTTATTCCACAGTAAAAAACTGTGGTGCTCGAGCGGGGACTCGAACCCCGAAGGCCTTGCGGCCACCAGCACCTCAAGCTGGCGTGTCTACCAATTTCACCACCCGAGCGGAGAAAGGCCGGAAAACATAGCTTCTCCATCCGCGCGGCGCAAGTGCATATTTATATTAAGCTGAACTTGCCTCTGCTGACCGGATTCCCGCACTCTCTGTTCCATGAAACTGATTATCGCCACGCGTAATCCGCATAAACTCGAAGAGATTCACGCCATTTTTAATTTCCGCGGGCTGGAAGTCTGTTCGGCCTTCGACTTTCCGGAAATTCCCGATGTAGTCGAAGACGGCGATACGCTGGAGGCCAACGCCATTAAAAAGGCGGCCGAAATCTGTCAGGCCACCGGATTACCCGCGCTGGCCGACGATTCCGGACTGGAAGTTGAAGTGCTGAACGGCGAACCGGGCGTTTATTCCGCCCGCTGGTCCGGCGAAGGCTGTACCTATCACGATAATAATTTAAAACTGCTGCGCGAACTGACCGGAAAAACAAACCGCCACGCACAGTTCCGTACCGTTATCGCACTCGCTCTGCCCGGCGAAAAACCGCAAACAGTCGAAGGATCCGTGCAAGGCATCATTATCAGCGAACTGCGCGGCAATCAGGGCTTCGGCTACGATCCATTATTCGTTCCGGACGGCTACAACCAGACGTTCGCCGAGCTGCCCGCCGAAGTGAAAAACCGGATTTCTCACCGTGCCCGCGCGCTCAACGCCGCATCCAATGTCTGGAAACATTTCTTCCAGACATTGGAAAAATAAAAGGTGTCCCCGCCGGAGCGGGGACACCTTTCTTTATTCAGCGAACAGCAATCAGCCGATGGCGTCTTTGCCGCGTTCGCCGGTCCGGATGCGGATACACTCATCCAGACTGTGGACGAAGATTTTGCCGTCGCCGATCTTTCCGGTGCGGGCGCCTTTAATGATCGCCTCCACCGTCGGCTCGACAAACCCTTCGTTGACTGCCACTTCGATGCGCACCTTTTTGAGAAGGTTCACTTCGACGTCCGCGCCGCGGTAGGTCTCGTGATAGCCCTTCTGCTGGCCACAGCCGAGCGCGTTGGTGACGGACATCTTGAAGACCTCTTTTTCATAGAGCGCCTGTTTCACGGCGTTGAGCCGGTCAGGTTGAATATAAGCTATAATCAGTTTCATTGTTTTTCTCCTTACTCAATTAGCTGTTGGTGAAGAATTGGAATCCTGCATAGGCTTCCTGGCCGTGTTCGCCGATATCGAGACCTTTGAGCTCCTCTTCTTCGCTGACACGGATGCCGATGGTTTTCTTCAGAATCACAAAGATCAGCAGTGCCGCCGGGAAGCAGACAACTCCGTAGCTGACTACACCGAGCAGCTGAGTCATAAAGGTATAATCCGGGTTCGTGCTGAACAGCCCAACCGCCAGAGTGCCGAACACACCGCCGACCAGATGCACCGAAAGTGCGCCGACCGGATCGTCAATTTTCAGTTTATCGAAGAACATAACACCGAGAACCGCCAGAATACCGGCAACCAGCCCGATGATGACCGAAGCAGCTACAGAGACAGTGTCAGCACCGGCCGTGATACCTACCAGACCCGCCAGGCAGCCGTTGAGCACCATCGTAAAGTCGGGCTTTTTCTGAATGATCCAGGAAGTCAGCATGGCACCGATCGTTCCTGCGGCGGCGGCCAGCGTAGTGGTGAGCAGAACGAAAGAAACTTTGCCCGGATCGGCCGACAGCACCGAGCCGCCGTTAAATCCGAACCAGCCGAGCCACAGCATGAACACACCGATCGTTACCATGGAGAGATTGTGGCCCATGATCGGTTTGACCTTGCCGTTGACATATTTGCCGATACGGGGACCAAGCACCAGAGCTCCGGCCAATGCACCCCAGCCGCCGACCGAGTGAACCAGCGTCGAACCGGCGAAGTCATGGAAGTTCAACTTGCTCAGCCATCCGAGGCCCCAGGTCCACGATCCGACAAAGGGGTAGATCAGCATGACGTAGATAGCAGTGAAAACAAGGAACGAGCTGAGTTTAACGCGCTCGGCCACTGCACCGGAAACGATGGTTGCAGCCGTTGCAGCAAACATGGCCTGAAACATGAAGTCGGTCCAATAGGTGTACCCGGCATTATAGGCGCTGGTTACGCCGGCGGCATCCGTGCCGATCCCGAAACCTGCGAACCCGAAGACACCCGGAATGATATTGAAATTGCCGGGATACATCAGGTTGAACCCAACCAGAGCGAAGCCCAGGATGCCGATCGCTGGAATCACGGTATTCTTGAACAGAATATTCGTGGCGTTTTTCGCGCGGCATAAACCGGTTTCGACCATGGCGAAGCCCAGGTTCATGATAAATACCAGAAAGGTGGAAACCATCATCCAGGTATTGTTGATTGTAAACATTTCAGTCGACACCTCGCCCTCCGCCCAGACTGGAACAGCCAGCCCGGCCAGCATCAGAGCCAGCATCGGTAACAATGCTTTATTCCTTTTGTACATATAACTCCTCCTTCTTTGTTAATTTTCAAATCCGTCGCCCAGTGCGACTGGTCGGATCGGTATTAAGCAAAAAGCAGGCCATTATTTTTTATACAAAACTAATGTGTTTACTAATAATGATTTACAAAATTAATCAGCCATGAAACAAGAATACAAAAATGTTTTTATGTATGTTTTATAAACATAAATGTATCTTTATAGCTGATAAAGGCAGGCTTCGACCTCAAAAATCCGGCTGCAGGCCAGCATCCGGCGAGCCGTGTAAACGGCCTTTTCCATACTGACTTGTTCAATGGCGCGCTGGATCTCATACGCCCGCCTTGGCGGCAGGCTTAACTTAGTAATACCGGCGCCGATTAGAAACGGGATCATTTTGGGATCCATGGCAATATCACCACAAATCGAAACGTCCTTCCGGTGACTGTGTGCGACAGAAACGACCCGCTCAATGGCGCGTAAAATCGCCGGATGATGCGACAGATAGAGCTTGGAAACCATTTCGTTGGTCCGGTCGACAGCCAGCATATACTGAATCAGGTCATTGGTTCCGATGGACATGAAATCCACCTCATGAGCCAGATCTTCAATCAGCTCTACGGCGGACGGCAGTTCCACCATGATACCGAGTTTCGTGTCCCGGTTGTATGGAACGCCGCGAGCGTCGAGTTCCTTCATGCAACTGTACACGACATCGCGCGCTTCAATAAAATCATCAAGCGAAGCAATCAGCGGAAACATGATGCGCGTATTACCGCCGGCGCCGGCGCGCAGGAACGCACGCAACTGCTCCGCAAAAATGTCTTTATGCAGCAGTGAAAAACGGATGGCACGCAGACCGAGGAACGGATTGGCTTCCTCCATTTCATTCTGATACGAAAGTACTTTATCGCCACCGATATCCAGTGTGCGAAAAGTCACCTCGCGCCCGCCCATCGTCTCCACAATCCGGCTGTACACCTGATACTGCTCCTCCTCTGAAGGAAAAGCGTTGCGGATGATAAATGGAAATTCACTGCGGTAAAGCCCCACACCTTCTGTGCGGAAGCTCAGCGCCAGCTTAAGGTCACTGAGCAGATTGATGTTGGCATAAAGCTGAATACGGGTGCCGTCGGCCGTACGCGTCTCCGCTTTGACAGGCGGCTCACTCTCCAGCGCAGCGGCGGCACGACGGTTCTCGGCATATTCACTCAGCACCTCTTCTGACGGCTGGATATAAATAGCGCCCTGATCACCATCGATCAGCAGTTCAAACGGTTTACAAAGAAGCTCCAGCTGCTGCGGATCAATCATCACCATCGGCTTCTGAAGCGACCGGCAGATGATCGCGTTATGCGAAGTCACGCCGCCCTGCACGATAAATCCTTCTGCATTCTCCGTCGCCAGCTTGAGGATATCCGACGGCAGCAGCGTATCGGCCACAATAATCTGTCCGCTGTAATCGCCGCGCTTACTGTCTCCGCCGGTCAGATTCTGCAACAGCCGGTGGCCGAGATCCTTGAGATCATGAACTTTTTCCTGCAGGCGGGGATTAGGGCTGGCCGAAAATATTTCAATATAAGTGTTCACCAGCGTCACCAGTGCTTCAGCCGGAGGGGCTCCGGCCTCAATCCGGCGGCGCATTTCACCCGAAAACTCCTCGTCCGCCAGAATCAGAAGGTGCGCATTAAAAATAAGCTGGGCCACATCGGAAAGTTCTTCGTCAGCCCGGCGCTGCAGATCTTTAAGCTGCTGCTCGGTCTGCTGCAGAGCGCGATCAAAATCCTGCACGGTCAGATTCTGCGGAACGCCGTCCGGAATCTGGAAACTGCCGCCGCGACCGGAAATAATAACGGCCGTCCGCCCTTGCGCCACTCCGCCGCTGGCCGGGCGTCCCTTAATCATCTTCGGCGCAGTCTGGGCTTCCGCTTTTACAGACTCTTCCTGCCGGTGCAGCGTCAGAAGCAGATTGGCATTTTCAATCACTGTGGCCAGCTGTGCAGCAATGGCCTTCAGCGCCTGTTCATCTTTTTCATCAAAATAGTCGGGCTGAACATCCTGCACCGTCAGTACGCCGACGCGTGTCAGCCCGCGCCGGATCGGAACGGCAAGAAATGCCTGATATTTCTCCTCGTTAATACCGGAAACCGGCTGGAACTTCGGGCTGAGGGAGCCGCGGCCCTCGCGAATTGCGCGCAACTCCTTGAGTGCCAGACCTGCCAAACCCTGCCCCAGCCGCAACGTCACCTTGCCGACGGCGGACGGACTCAATCCCTGCGTCGCGCGCAGCGTGAGCATCCGCTCCTTGTCGTCATAAATATAAATCGAGCAGACCGCCGCCTGCATATGCCAGGCCACCACGCTTACAGCCGACTGAAGAAAGTCATCGAGGCTGCTGCTCTTTTCGAAAAGTGACGACAGCTCCGCGATATCGCAGATCATATTGACGTTGGCTTTACCCATAAGAAATCCCCTGTAAAAACCGTCCGGTTTTACCCCTATTTCAAAAACTTTGGAAGCGCTAAGGTTTTGTCCGTCCGTGTTTTGTGTGCGGACGAAGCTGCTTCATTTGCGTACGGCGTTCGGCGAGGCCGCGGACAACCGGAACCGGCTCACCGGTTTCGTAGTCGAGGCCGGTGTAATAGACGGCGGCGGCGGGCGTCATCGGCAGCGGGATAAAATCCTGCACCTGCTGAAGTTTCCATTCTTCTTTGCGCACAAATTTTTCGACCGCCTTCATTTCGGTTTCCGTCGAGCCGGGAAAGTTGGAAATGAAGTACGGCACCAGATACTGCTTTTTGCCCGCTGTGCGGCTTTCCTTTTCAAACGCCTCCTGAAATTCACAGAAACATTCCGAACCCGGCTTACGCATCTTTTTCAGCACATTCGGATGCATATGTTCCGGCGCGACTTTCAGATGGCCGGAAACATGGTGTTTCGCCAGCTCGCGGATATACTTCGGATTCCGCAGCGCCACGTCCATGCGGATGCCGGACTGAATAAAAACATGCTTCACCTTCGCCAGTTCGCGGACGCGTTTCATCAGGTGAATCGCCGACTCCGCATCCAGCTCCAGATTCGGGCAAATTTGAGGATAGAGACAGCTGGCGCGGCGGCAGACTTTACACGCTTCGCAAACGCCGTTGGCGCAACCGTACAGATTCGCCGTCGGCCCGCCTAAGTCGGTGACGGTTCCGAAAAACGACGGCATTTCCGCCATCGTCTTCACTTCGCGCACCACGGAATCCTCCGACCGGCTCGTCAGAAAACGGCCTTGATGAAGTCCGAGTCCGCAGAACGCGCAACCGCCGCCGCAACCGCGTACCACCGTCACCGATTCTTTGATCATCGTAAACGCCGGAACCGGCTCTTTATAGGAAGGATGCGGAAGCCGCATGTATGGCAGTTCGTAAACGCGATCCATTTCAGCCGCCGTCAGCGGCTTTGCCGGCGGCTCGATCAAAACCGCCCGCGCGCCGTGAAACTGAACCAGCGGTTTGCCGGTAAACGGATTCTGCTCGCGCTCCGTCAGCCGCGTCAGCTCCAGCACCGCTTTTTTATCCGCCTGACACTCTTCGAACGACGGCAGTTTCAGGCATTTTGAAAAATCGTGCTCCGCCGATTCTTTTCCGCCCAGCAGTCGCGCCGTTCCGGGAATTCCGCTCAGAGCGACATCATAACCCACCCCGCCCTGCGGGCACCCCTCCGTTGGAGGGGAATTTAAATGATCCCCTCCAACGGAGGG
>JBGAJP010000092.1:0-4802 GCA_044224855.1 Pontiellaceae bacterium | reverse complement strand
GGTACCGGTAACACCTGCGCCGGCGGCGCTGGCGGCAAAAACAGGCAGTGAAATTCTCATCGGCTTCTGCGCGCCGCTGCGCGGCGGACGGTACCGCGTCTATGCGACTGAAGCCATCCAGCCGCCGGAAAGCGCCGGCGACGAAACCACCCGCGCGCTGACCCAGCAGATTCTTTCCGCCATCGAACGCGAAGTCAGCAAACATCCCGAACACTGGCTCTGGATGTATAAACGCTGGAAAATAAAAAACCGCTCCGTTGATCCGAAGCGGTATCCTTTCTACGCCAACAGCAATTAAAGCCGCGTGCCGGAAGGAATGACGGTTCCTTTAGGAATAACGATAATACCGTCGCGGACAACATAGAGCGGAGTCTGTTCGCCTTCCTGTTTACCGTCCGGCGAAATGTAGACACTGTCACCGATGCGTACATTTTTATCAATGATGGCGTTCTTGATGTAGCAGTCGCGGCCGATACCCAGCCGGACGTTTCCGTTGTTATCCGCTGTCTTTTCATGCTCAAAGAAATCAGCGCCCATAATGACGGAATGTTCAATTACAGTGCCTTCGCCAATCACCGCGCGCAGACCGATGACGGAGCGCAGAATCCGGTGGCCGGAAACAATACACCCCTCAGCCAGCAGGCAGCGGTTCAGGTCGCAGCAGTTGATTTTAGACGGCGGCAGATAGCGCATATGTGTGTAGATCGGCGCGGCCGCATCATAAAAAGTGAACTCAGGAACAAGATCCGTCAGTGCCAGATTGGCGTCATGAAACATGCCGATGGTTCCGATATCTTTCCAGTAGCCTTCAAAGATATGGCTGTAGACGTTGCAGTTGTGAATGGCCGCCGGAATAATATTTTTACCGAAGTCCATATGGTCATTGCCGCACAGAAGACCCGTCAGAACCTTCGTGTTGAAAATGTAAATCCCCATACTGGCAAGGTAGCGCTCTTCCTTATACATCGGCGCGCGCAATTCATTGAGCCGCGGGCTGTCGCCCGGCTTCTCAACAAACTCGACGATTTTGTTCTGCGTATCCACATGCATAATACCCAGCGCGCCCGCTTCTTTGCGAGGAACCGGCTTGGTGCAAATGGTGACATCAGCGCCCCGCTCCAGATGCTCTTCGATCACTTTTGAAAAATCCATGCGGTACAGCTGATCGCCGGAAAGAATGACGACGATATCCGGCTCGCTGGCCATGTAGTGACGCATCGACTGACGGACGGCGTCGGCCGTGCCCTGGAACCAGCCGCTGGAAGTCGGCGTCTGCTCAGCGGCCAGCATCCGTACATAGCCCGGCGAGAACTGGTCAAAAATATAGGTGGACTGAATGTGCCGGTGAAGCGACATGCTGTTGAACTGAGTGAGCAGATAGATGGAGCGGATTCCGCTGTTGATGCAGTTGCTGATGGGAATATCGACCAGCCGGTATTTACCTGCGATCGGGACCGCCGGCTTGGCGCGATCCTGTGTTAGAGGTTGAAGACGGGTCCCGGCCCCGCCACCCAGAATCAGACCGACCGCTTTAACACCCATATCCGCACTCCTTCCCGAAGCTGATAAATGAGTACTTTATAGTCGTTACGCTTATTTCTCCGCCAGAACAAAATGTTGACCGGAGCGGTTATTCTTCAATTTCAACCGGACATTCCGGGAGCGCCCGCAGAAAAAGCCGTCCGTACCACTTACCGGTCACCCGCGGATCGAGAATCACGATCGTGCCTTCGTCACTCGCCGTGCGGATCAGTCGACCCGTTCCCTGTCGGAACTTCAGCACCGCCGAAGGCAGAGAATAGTCACGGAAAGCATCGCCGCCGCGCGCTTTCACATCCTCCAGCCGCGCCTGAATCAGCGGATGATCCGGAACGGCGAACGGCAGACGGACAATAATTACACTGCTCAGCGCATCGCCACGGACATCGACCCCCATCCAGAACCGGTCCAGCCCGAAGAGTACCGCCGAGCCGTGTTCGCGGAACCGCTTGAGCATCGTCTGAGGCGGAAGCCCGGCTCCCTGAACAAGCAGATCATGTCCCTGCGCTTCGAGCGTTTCTTTAAGTTGTTCCGCAACGCGGCGCATAAGGCCTGCATTGGTGAAGAGCACAAATGCCCGTCCGCGGCTCTGCGCAATATAACGCGGCAGCGCTTCGATTACTGCCTTCTCGAACGCCTGCTCTTCTGAAGGATCCGGCATGCCGGACGGAATTTTAACCCGCATCTGGCGGCCGTAGTCGAACGGGGAGCCGACCTGCAGTTCGTCGCAATGCTCCGCGCCGATGCGCCTGCGGAACCAGCTCAGATCGTCGCCGACCGCCAGCGTCGCGCTGGTCATCACCACACTCGGCACTTCATCAAACAGCATCTTGTTCAGCAGATGAGCCACATCGACCGGCGCGGAATAAAGCACCGGCTGTTTATGCGTCCGCCCTTCCAGCTCCGCCCAGTAGACATGGCCGGGTTCGCTCTGCTTCAGAAACACCGTCAGCATTTCAATAAAAGCTTTTCCCTTCATCCGAGCAGACTGAAGTTCCGCCTTGAGACTTTCATCCTCCATGTCACGGATAATACCACCAAGGTGCGCATCGAGTTCCGCCAGCCGTTCCGGCAGGCGGGTTTCTACAGAAGGCGGCTCGCGCAGCCGTACGGTCTGGCTGGTTTCCGATAGCTTGCAGTGTTTGTGCATCGCTTTGAAAAAGCGCTCGCTCTCATCCCATATGCGGTTCGTGAAGTCAGCGCCTTTCCCGTCGCGCAGCACCGCGAAAAGACCTTTGCGGTTATCCTGCGTAAACAGCCGGCGAAGCCAGTGCTCCATCGCGTAACGCGAAAGACGGATTCCCAGATGTTCCGAAGCGACATTTTCCATCTGATGAGCTTCATCAAAAACGACCATGCCGTAGTCCGGCAGGAACGCGCCGCCTTCCGAGCGCACGGCCAGCTCGGAAAAGAAGAGATGATGGTTCGTTATCAGCAGATTCGCTTCATGAAGTCCGGCACGCGCCTTCATTACAAAACAGTGCTCATAGTCTGGACATTTTTTCCCAAGGCAGTTGCCGTGTTCAACGCAGACTGCGCTCCAGACATCCACCGAAGGCTGCGGCTCCAGTTCCTGGCGGCTTCCGTCCGACGTGCGGTCGGCCCAGGCGCGAATCCGCGCCAGCTCAACTTCCTTCGACGTGTCGAACAGATCGCCGCCCATCTGCCGGGCGCGTGCCAGACGGCGCAGACAGAGATAGTTGGAACGTCCCTTCACCAGCCGCGCCTTGAAATCAACGCCGAGAGCCTGTTGCAGAAAAGGGATATCCTTCTCCATCAGCTGCTCCTGAAGCGTAATCGTATATGTGGCGACCACGGCGCGGACATTCTGCTCCAGCGCATTCAGGATGAGCGGAACGAGATAGGCAAAGCTCTTGCCGACACCGGTTCCGGCTTCAACCGCGAGGTGGCATGAATTGGCGCAGGCTTCCGCCACCGCGCGGGCCATCTGCTGCTGCTGGGGACGGATTTCGAACGGGAAATCATTACCGGCGTGAGCCTGCTCCAGTCCGCCGCCGGGAGCAAAAAAGCGCTCGGTTGCCAGTAATGTTTCGGGATGTTCAACAGGACGGATCATTGGCGGGAGAGATTACCGGAAACTCAACCGCCAATGCACGCGAATCCACGCCGATTTTAAGGAGCCTGGACCTGTACGCGGTAAAATGCCCGGCTGCCGGGCTGGCTGTTTGTGTATGCCGTGGTGACTCCGGTTGCAGTAACAGTGTAAAGATTGCTCCAGACTCCACTGACCAGATTGGTGCTGCGCTGAACGGTATACTGCCGCCCTGCGACAGACGACCAGACTACATACGCCTTCGACAGATTTACGCCGCCGCCGGAGATTTCAAAAAGACTGTCTTCGTCCTGCGGGCCGGTTCCGGCGATATATTCAGCGCCGTCACCGGAACCGTCACGGTCGGTATCCCGATCGTTAAAGTCTGCGTAATCGGCCCCGGAATCAAATATCCCGTCCGGAACGGTGTCTTCCATAAAATCCGCCAGCCCGTCGCTGTCGCTGTCATCGCCGGAGGCGTAGAGTACAAATGGAACATCTATCGAATTATAGGCGTCATTTTGAATTCCGGACGCGTCAGCGGGATTGTAGACGTTGTCGTAAAACTCTCCTTTATAACCGGCAACTCCGGCATACACGACAACCCCGACATTCGTCGGGACGAAGAAACCCCAATAGTCGCCCGATTCATCCGTTATGACGCTGTCATACTGATTGGATGCTGCATCGAATGCCGTAACGACCGCGCCGGAAATACCGTTCCAGCTGTTCTGGTCATGCACGGTGCCCTCTACTTTATAGCCGGGAGCGACCTGAATATTCAGATTGCTGACCGTTGTAAGCCCGGTGAGCGCGACCGGTACCGCCAGATCGCGCGAACAGGTGTCTCCGTACCAGGTACGCGGCAGCCACTGGTTGTATTCTACAGCGGTACGAATCAGGACTCCGGTCGCGGCCGGCAGGGCGAAACTGTATTCCCCGCCCCAGCCGGTATATTCCGCCCCGATGCCGGTCCACTCGCCGGCCCCGTTCTGTGCAAAGGCCTCTACGCGGAGCCACTGCACCGGATTCATGTCCTGATTGAAGACGGTTCCTTGAATCCGCGCTCCGTACGGCAGATAGAAATCAATTCCGCTGAGTCCGTTTGTCGTCACAGTCAGCGGATCAGCCTCGTCAATATTCGCCGTATAATGATTGGTGTAATACAGATCAACAAGGTATTCGCCGCACCCCTCTGTGCGTACATACA
>JBGAJP010000024.1:0-34721 GCA_044224855.1 Pontiellaceae bacterium | reverse complement strand
CTTCACGGAACGCTTCTTTCGGCAGGAGCGACGGATCCTCTTTCTTCATGCCGACCGGTGACGCCTGAATCACCAGATCCGCTTCGCGGCAGAGTTCAATCTGTTTGCTTTTTTTCAGGCACTGGAAAATACCAACCTGCGGAGCCAGCTTTTCGATTTCTGCGGAAAGGCTTTCAACACGTCCTGCATCGACATCCGCAAGGGTGATCGACTGCGCACCGTTGAGTGCAGCCATCAAGGCTGTGGCGCGCCCTGCTCCGCCGCAACCAAGAACAAAAACGGCATCGCCTTCAAGGGTTTTGCCGAAGGCTTCTTCGAGCGCCTTAAGAAATCCGTAGCCGTCGGTGTTGTGACCTACCAGTCCATCCTTTGTAAACTCGACGGTGTTGACTGCGCCGAGAATCCGGGCGCTATCCGCCAGATTTTTGAGTCCCTTGAATGCAACTTCTTTCAGCGGAATCGTCAGATTCACTCCGGCGTAGCCTTCGGCGGGCAGCTGCGCAAGGCGCGCCATCAGCTCGCCGGGCGGGACGTCGAGTTTGCCGTATTCATATTCGCCGGTAAGACCCAGCGCCTTGATGGAAGCGTTGTGCATGACGGGCGACAGCGTGTGGCCGATCGGATGTCCAAGGACTGCCAGTTTTTTCATTTCTATTTCTTTCCTGCAATACGGTTCAGTCCGGCAATGACTGCGCGAACGGCGGCCTGGTCAATGTTGGAGTCGGAGCCGACACCAAAGACGATACCGTTGTCTTCCAGTTTCAGCGGAACATAAGCCATTGCCTGCGCATCCGCGCCTTTACCGACAGCCTGTTCATGGTAGTCGGCCACACTGAAGTCGATACCGACGATACTGCGCGCCGCATGAACGAAGGCTGAGATCGGGCCGTTGCCGTCAGCAACGGCGGTTTTCTCCGCTCCGTTGACACTGATCCGGACTTCACCATGGATGAAAGTCGGGTCTTTGTCATCAGGACGCGGCCAGTAGCCAATCAGTTTGAACGGACCTTCCGGACTGACGAATTTTTCACGAAAGACGTTATAAACCTCTTCCGATGAAATTTCGCGGCCGACTGCTTCGCTGTAGACCTGCACCTCTTCGCGCAGTTCGGGCTGCATGGCTTTGGGCACCTGGATGCCGTAGTCCTGCTCCAATACCCAGGCGATACCGCCTTTGCCGGACTGCGAGTTAATGCGGATCAGCTTTTCGAAGTTGCGGCCCAGATCGGCCGGATCAACATGCAGGTACGGAACTTTCCATTTCATGCCGAATATTTTTTCCGCCTCGCCCAGACGATGCATGCCTTTGTTGATGGCGTCCTGATGCGAACCGGAGAAAGCCGTGAAGGCATACTCGCCGGCGTACGGCTGGCGGTAATAAACCGGCATACTGGTCAGCCTTTCGACGGTGGACGCGATTTCGCTCAAGTTGGAAAAGTTCAGCCCGGTTTCGATGCCGCGCGAAAACAGATTGTTGGCAACGGTGACCAGATCAACATTGCCGGTACGTTCACCGTGTCCGAACAGAGTGCCTTCGACACGGTCGCCGCCAGCCATCAAAGCCAGTTCGGTGGCCGCAACGGCCATGCCCTGGTCGTTATGTGCGTGCAGCGATATCTTAACGCTGTCGCGATGCGGAAAGTTTCCGGTAAACCATTCGATCATGTCGGCATAGTGATTGGGCGGACGGCGCTCGACCGTGGCCGGCAGATTCAGAATCAGCGGTTTTTCAGGAGTGGCTTTCCCCCACGCATCATAAACGGCTTCGCACAGCTCCAGACAGAACGGCAGATCGGTGTCGGTGAATTCTTCAGGGGAGAATTCATAGCGGATATCGCTTTCCGGCATAGCATCAGCCAGCGCACGAATACGGCGGGTGGCTTCTACAGCCGCTTTCATGGTGCCGTTTCGATCCGTACCGAAAACCTGTTTCATATGCAGGTCAGACGTAGCGATATAGGCATGCACAATTCCTTTTTTGACGCCTTTGAATGCCTCAAATGTGCGATCGATCAGGTGCGGACGGCACTGTGTCAGCCCCATGATGAATACATCATCCGGAATATGGTTTTTTTCGATCAGGCAGCGGAAAAAATCGAAGTCGTCCTGACTGGCCGAAGGAAAGCCGGCTTCGATTTCTTTGAAGCCGATACGGCACAGCATCTGAAAGTATTCCAGCTTCTGATCAGGATCCATCGGATTAGGCAGCGCCTGATTGCCGTCGCGCAGATCAACGGAGCACCAGGAGGGGCTGACAGCCAGTGTCCGCGCGGGCCATTGGCGGTCCGGCATTTCAAACGGCGCGGGAACCTTGTATTTCGGTGTTTTCATTGCTCTTTCCTTTACTGTTTTTTCTCTGTTAAACCCACTATGAAAATAAAAAAACCTCTCCGGGCTGCGGAGAGGTTCGGCAAAATCATTGTTGGAGGGTCAGATCAACAAGCGCAGAACTCCCGCAGGGTTTCCCCGGCGAGTAGAAGGAGTTCAAGGCTGCTGAATTTATGTTTCATTACGGGAAGGATGGTAAACGCGCACCGCGGATTCTGTCAACCCTCATCCCTGCTTGTTGATCAGCAGGTGCGGATAGAGCTTTTGAACAAAGTCGATGATGTCCTGTTTATAGGCATCTGATTTCTCATCCCCCCGATCACCGGCGACAGCGATGTAGGCCCATTTGTTGGCGACGCTGCTTACGACACGGTCCCACGCCAGCCAAAGCATACGTGCATAATGGCTGGGGGTTTCGCGGTTCTGACCGACAAACCAGTAGGCATAATAGCCGTAATAGGTTTTGCGTTCACCATTCTCACCGCGGTAATTACGAACGGTTTCCAGAACCGCAATTCTGAGCGGTTCACGTCCCTCCAACGGAATTTCAATCACCTCCGGCATAATGACATTCCAGAAGTGCTGATTGACGATCATGCTGCCCTGTCCGACCAGACAGCGTTCCGGACGGTGAATACTGTCACGCTCACGACCTGAAAGTACGATGGAGACAAAAACGTCTTTGGCTGCAGCGTTGGTATAAATAGATTTCACAAACTCTGTGTCTTTAGGCAGCGCATCGTATTCGGCAAGACTCATCGTGAAGAGTTTTTTCCCGGTGACGGGATCAATGTTCGGCAGTTCCAGCTCGCTGACGCGGTACTGTTTCGGATTCTCAGGATCATGAGAGTAGCGCAACTGGTCACCGGTCCACCCGCCGTCGAGGGCAGCAGGCAGCTCCATGTTGACCCCGGCCTGATCGCTCAGCGTGACGTCCACGGTAAACGCCAGCGCCAAGGCCGTAACAATCATCAGACCGATGAGTACTAGGTGCGGTTTAACAGAACGGATTTCCATTTTTTAATCACCTCACTGAATTCAAGATTCAATAAACCGCCGATTACCACCATCATGGTTATGGCAGCCGTAAAAAGAATATAACCGGAGTAATCATGGTAAATGCCAAGAGCCAGCTTTCCGCCAAAGGCTTCAGCCACAATGGCTACAGTAACAATACGTGCGATGTTACCCACAACCGCCAGCGGAATAGAGGCCATGAAAAGAATCCATTTGCGGATCAGTGTGCGCTGGGTGAAGTACGCATAGACGGCGGTCAGCGCCGTCATCGCAAGCAATGAGCGCAGACCGCTGCACGGGTCGGCCACATCGAACTCAAAGCCGCCGGCGACATTTGAATAAATGGCCGTCCCGGAACGAATGGCGCCGATTCCTATACCGTTCAGCATGCCGGTGGCCAGCCGAGTCGAAAAAATACGCAAAGGGAAAGCCATGATATCCATAAAATTCAACGGAATACAAAAAACAAGGTAGGAACAGGGAAAAATCAGCTTCTTAGCCAGATCCCAGCCGAAAAGATAAAATGGAATACCCCAGATCAGCAGAACAAGACTCGCCAATGAAAAATGGGTTTGCTGCATTTTGGCGCCGAGCCAGTGCAAAACCAGCGCAAAGATTACAACTCCCAATCCACGGGAATCTGTGTACATGTTGACCGAAAAGATTTCTTTCCGCTTATACCAGATCACACCAAGGCTCACAAAGGGGATGAAATAGCCGTGCGAATAGTCCGCGCCGAATGAAATCGTATCCTGCCAGCGGGAAAACATCCATTGAAACGCCGAACGGCTGCCGACGTTTACGACGGTGTTTCCCAGCATATGGAACATCATAAACACCAGACCGACAATGACGGAAACCAGACCGATCTGCACCAGTTCCGGCGCGGTTAAGGCTCCGAGCCGCCAGCGCTCGCTCCAGACTTTGATGGATGATTGATTCTGCATAAAAAATCCTAATCAGGTCAAAAAGGTTACCATACTGCCCCTTAAATCAACAGACTTTTATTGGCCGGACCCGAACGCCTGAAGCGACATCCATCCGGGCAGTACCGGCTCGGCGAACCATCCTTCGGCAGGAAAAGACAAACCGGAACCGACCGTATAATAGAGTCCGGAATCGGAATCCTGTTCACTTCCTGCAAATGAATTTTTCGAGAAACAGACCGCGCGCTTCGCATCAGCCGGCCGATGATCCGGAGCCAGAATGCGATATTCATTCCCTTTAAACAACCGGTTCAGCAACCGGGTCTGACGGCCCCACTGCCCTGAACCCTCGCCGAACCGAAGTACACCGATCCCGCCGGAAACCGGAGAAACAAAGTGTGCCGGAAGCGCTAATATCTGCGGCAGCGCATTCAACGGAGTTTTGGGGTCATCACGCATCAGACTCCGGCTGTCCGCATAAAAAGGTCCGGAGCCAAGCCGGTCAAAGGGAAGACACCGGGCAAAGCCTCCGCGCGAAGAGGCTTCCAGCATAAAATAACCGTACATCGGCGTATGCAGAACCTTAAGGGTTCCATCGGTGAGGAAATCAAATTGTGCGGAGTGGACGGCGGACCAGACCAGCTGGTTATGATCGACCGGATTTTCGTTCGCGTTGCGAAGCCGGATCAAAAACGGGATATATCCGCCCATAGGGTAAAATCCGTCCCCGCTGGGGAACAGTGTCGGCTGAGCAACAGCAACCTGAGGCTGATTCAGCGCCGGCAGCCGCACGCCGAGAACCAGCGGCAATAAAGCCGCCGATGCGACCAGTATATTAACCGGCCGGCGCGTCCGGGCCGGAAGGCGGCCAGAAACAGCCAGCAAAAACACGGCTTCGCAACCGCGCCAGAAATAACGCGGGGTGTGCAGTTGCGGAATAAAAAACAATACCGGGAGAAGAAACGCGGCCAGTCCGGCCAGCCCGTAAAATTTTTCAAGCACGCCGCGCCCTCTTGCGGTCTGCACCGCAAAACGGACGGAATACAACGCAAAAAGCAGGCCTACGGCACCGAGCCCGAAAACGGTGTAGCCCGCGACCATTTTTATATTAAAAATCGGATCGTATGCGGCTCCGCCGACGGGAAAAAATATCCGGCCCGCTGCCAACGCAAGGACTCCCGCCAGCAGCAGCTTCCAAGCCTTGGAAAACAAAGTGATGTTTTTGAACCCGGTTTTATAATCCTTAGAAAACCCTCTGAGAAATTTTTCAATCATCGGGAGCGGTGTAATCAGCCATATGAGCAGCGGCAGCAGCAGAATCACATCGGCCCGCGTGCCGCCGGCCAGAAAGAAAAACAGTGCCGCCGGCCAGCCGCCGCGGCTTCCATCTTTCAAAAGAAAGACCGCACTCAGCAGCAAAAAGGCCGAGGATAAAACGGAGCTGTTCACATACAGCGTATTCAGGAGAACCGCCGGCGCGGTTAAAAAACACAAGAGGACTAACGGCGGCAGCACTTTGCGGAAATGCACAATAAAAACGGTTAATGCCGACCAGAAGATCAGCGCCAGCCCGATGTTCGCGGCAGCCACAGAAGAAACTCCGTCCGGACTCAGCTTCAAGAGTGCCGCGCAAATCCCATAGAGGAAATAGGTTTTATCGAACTGATAGTAGACGGAAGGATCGTGCAGGCGGCCGTGCGCGAGGTCGCAGGCTCCGGCCAGAATCGTTGCCTGATCACATTTGCGCATCAGGTCGCCAGTGCACCAGATAGAAATCAGCGCAACCGTCAGCAGCAACAGAATATTAATCCACCTTTTCATACGTCGTAGAATGCGAGCGCTTTTTTTATTCCATCATGAAAGCTGATGGTATGCGCAAAACCGAATTCGCGCTGACGGGTTGTGTCGCCGCCGCGGGCAAAAACTCCCTCGGGTTTGTCCGAAGTTCCGCGGATCTCCGGTCGGAATCCGCAGATTTCAGCGGCAATCTGTGCAAATTCAATGAAGGAGGTATAGATGCCGGTTGAAAGGTTGAGCGCGGAAGCATCATCAATTTTATCCATCGTGGTCAGAACGCCTGAGATGCAGTCGTCGATGTGGATGAAATCGCGCATTTGGCGCCCGGAACCCCATACGGTAATCTCTGAAGCGTTACGGTTTGCCAGCACCCGTTTACAAATACCGGGAAACGGGTAAGAGTCGTGCTGGTCTTCGCCGTATCCCGAGAACGGGCGGTAGCAGACGGATTGGAGTCCGTGCTTTTCAAAGGCAAGCTTAGCCAGATATTCATTGGTTAACTTGGCCCAGCCGTAGGTCATATCCGGCATACCGATCCGGTCTTCGAAGGTGATCATTGATTCCTTCAGCAGCATATAGTGATCCGAACGCTGAAGCTCGACAGGATAGGCCGCGCTTGAACTGAAAACTACGTTTTTGGCCGGTCGGGTTTTAACAGCCCACTGCCAGTACTGTGCGTCGATGGAAAGGTCGTCCGCGACGGCCAGCGGATTGTTCTCGATCATTTCGCGCCCGCCGACCATTGCGGCAAGATGAAAGGCATAATCAAAATCCGCCGCGCAGTTTTCCCGGAACCAGTCGCGGCAGTCCTGCCGGTAGAAGTGAAAGGTTTTAAAATCCAGCGGGTTAAACAGCGGCCACTGCTCCGGCGCAATCCCTCCGCTAAGCGGAACAATCGGATCGACGCAATAAACGTCGTGCCCGGCTCTCAGCAGCCGTGCAATCAGATGCCGCCCGACAAATCCGCACCCGCCCGTTACCAGTGATCTTTTCATGCGCCCACCTCATCAAAAACCCGTTTCATATTCCGGGTAAAACAATCCGCTGTAAAATGCTGCCGGTAACGCGCCTGTCCTGCGCAACCCATTTTCAGCCGCAGCGCGCTGTCCTGAGCCAGCCGCTGCAGCACATCTGTAAACTCGGCAATGCCGTGCGCCGGGCAGAGAAACCCGGTCTCGCCGTCCAGCACCACATCTTTAGGTCCCTGCCAGTTGGAGGCCACAACCGGCAGCCGGAAAGCCATGGCTTCCAGCTGCACGATGCCGAAGGTTTCCCATTGATAACAGGTTGGAAAGAAGAATACGTCCGCCCATTCGTAGAGAGCCCACAAATCAGCGCCGGTTTTCTGACCCAGCGTCTGCACTGCGGATTCAAGCCCCCATTGAGTCCGGAGCTCCTCGAAACGTACCTGCTCTTCTTTTGTATACCATAACCCTGCCGTGCGGATTTCAAAGACCACGCCCCGGAGCTTGAGTTCGCGCGCGGTTTCCAGAAGATCAAACAGTCCTTTGGTTTCCGTGTGAATGCCGACGTAAAGAATCTTGAGACCGCCGGCTGCTGCCGCTGGCGGATTGCCATCCGCTGAAACAGGGACATCAATACCATACGGGATCTGAACAACCCTTTTTGCATTAAAAAACATTCCGTCACGAGGACAGGATAGCCCAAGTTCGATTGCCATATCCGCCAGCCCGTAAACGTGTGTGGCTGCAGATTTCAGCCAATTGCGGTTCTGAATAAAACCGGAAACTCCACCGGCATGAAAATGAAAAACCGTTTTCCCCGCCAGAGACCGGACGGCCAAAAGAAAGAAAATATCCCGCAAGACAGGAATCAGATTGGGGGATGCGGGCGGATAATAAAGAACGGCCCCCGGATTTTCTTTCAACGCCCGGCGGGTTTCGCGAATCAACCGGAACAGATGGAAAATCTTCGAAACGCCGAACTTGCCGGCAGAAACGACCGAGTCGCTGTAGGCCATGCGGATATGAAGCAGATCAAACTTTCCGGAGAGACCGTCGATCATCTGCTGAATCATTTTTGCCTGACCGTTATATGGCGGCGGCGTCTGCCCGACGATAATCAGTTTGCGGCGTTTATTCATGCGGGCCCCACTTAAACCGAAAGTCCGCTTTCTGCGCAGTAATCTTTTCCCGGACGCCGGAATCCTTCAGATAAAGTTCATACTCCAGCGGTACGGACTGCCGGTAGCCGCCACGGAGAAATTTTTCTGAGTGGCGCAACAGATTCAAAACCGGCCGGCCCAGCCTGTACAGCTCCGGGGCGGCCCGGCGGAAAGCCTGAAGTTCATCGACCCCGGCGGATCTGCGGCTCAGGTTTTCACCGGTCATCGTGCATACGGCCAGATAATTCCGGATCAGTCCTGCACGAAAGCCTGCCGCCAGCAGCCGTACTGTGAAGTCGCAATCGCCGACGGCTTTCCATGCGGTATTAAACCGGAGCCCTGCATCAAAAATTACACTCCGGAAAAACATGGCGGCGCTCTGCGTGTAAAGATGATCCGCCAGCACATAAGCCCGGCGTAACGGCGGATTTTTCCGGCAGGTCAAAAGTCTGCCGTCCGGACTGATTATCAAAACATCGCCGCAAACAAAATCTGCATCCGGATGCCGTTCGAAAAAACGAGCCGTGCGCTGTAACGTGTCGGGCAGATACTGCTCGTCGCAGTTGAGCCAGGCGGAAATATCGCCAGCTGAACGATCAATCCCCTTGTTAAGAGCGTCGTACATGCCCTTATCAGGTTCACTGACAAAGGTCAGATGATAGTTATCCGCCGGAGATTGTCTGCCGGCGCATTCCCGCAGGAATTCAACAGATCCGTCGGCCGATCCGCCGTCGATCACAATATGCTCAACTGTAACGTTCTTCTGGTCGGCGACCGAAGCGATACACCGCTTAAGATACGACAGCTGGTTAAGCGACGGTGTAATGATTGAAAATTTCATTTTTTACCGCCGCCAGAACCGGTCTTGGCTTTAATCCACTCGATGTTCCGTTTTACCGTTGCGTTAGAGCGATCAAGTTTTTGAGCGTATTCAAATGCGCTCAAGGCCTCTTCATAAAGCCCGGCTTTGCGCAGTTCGATTCCCAATTTCCGCCAATAGAAATCGTTGAAGCGTTTATAATTAGCAACCTGCCGCAAATAATTGAGCCCTTTATCCCGATTACCAAGGAACAACTCCACGCATCCCAGACCGTAAACCACTTCCTCTTTTTTCATGTTGATCCGGTATGCGTCCGAATAGGCAGCCTGCTCTTGAAGCGCCCATTCATGCTTACGAACCGGATCCAGCTCGTAATACCGGCGATGGCCATAAACCCGTCCGAGACCCGATTGCGCCTGCCAGTTCTGCGGATCAATCCATCCGGCTGTTTTATATAATTTTTCAGCCTGCGGGAGCTTCTGTTCCAGCAAAAGTTTATCGCCCCAGACGCGAATCCAGGCCGAACTCATAACCTGCACGGACCAGCCTGCTGCAAGCAGCAGGAAAACAGAAGTCAGAAGCCCGAGGCCGGAGGTCATAAAATGAACCGCTGACTTCTGATTTCCGGTTTCTGATCTCTGTCGCACCAATGGTGCCGTTGCGCAACCGGCAAGGAGCGCCAGCATCAGCGCGTTGGGGAAAATGCGCAGTTCGAAATCAAAAAATCCGTGAACAGCAGTTCCTGCGAGAGCACCGAGCAAAGCGACCGCCGGTAACGCATGATAAGAGCGGTCTGCCGTTTTAACAAAACGAATCAGCTTCAGGCATACCTCCACCAGAACCCACAGGATCAGCAGTCCGCCAACCAGCCCGTATTCAGCCAGCAGTTCGAGGTACTCATTATGAGGATGAACCGTTTCGATCCGAAGGGCGCGAAACCGTACACGATAATCTTCATAGGTCAGACCGTAGTTGCCCGGGCCGAAGCCGAAAACCGGACGGTCTTTAATCATGGTGATCGTATCAAGCCATGTTTGCGGACGAAAATCGGTGGCGGCCACACGTTCCCAGTCTCCATCAACAGCCAGCGACAAAACCTTCACGACCGGCTGCATCCGGGCGCGGAACATGGCAGAACCGGCCCATAGACCGCCAAGAACTCCGACGCCGAGCAGCGGCACCACCACCAGCGCAATATAAAAAGCCCGGCGGCTTTTGCGCAGGATCATCAAAAGTACGGTTACCCCCAGTGCTGCCACAGCACCGAGGAGTCCCGCACGTGACTGGGTTTGATAGATGAGCACTAGAAACAACGGAATGGCATAGGCAAAGCAGATGCGCCAGAACCAGCCGAACTGAGGAATGAACAGAAAGACCAGACAAAGCGGAAGCCACATCTGGAACAGATGGGCAATATGATTGGGACACTGATAGGTTCCCCCCAAACGTCCGGCCTTCCAATAGTCGGTGTAACGCTCCATGCCGAAAATCAGATCCGGAGCAATCCGGTGCTGCACCAGACTGTAAAGCGCTGTAAATACGAGGACGACATAAACCACCAGCCAGACCGTCTTGCGAAAGGAAAACCGGGACAGCAGATTGGAAGAAGCCCAATAAATCGCCAAATAACCGCCGAAGCAGAATGAACTGATTTTTGCTTCATAAGGAAGCACCGCAAAAGGAATCAGCGCAAAGCTGTAGAGCCAGAAGAGAAGCAATGGCACACCTCCCGGAGGAAGGCTGATGACGGAGGGCGAAGATCGGAGGGCGGAGCTCAGCCCGGTCGAATCTGACTCCTGACATTTGCCCGCTGATCTCAGCCTGCGGCAAAGTCCGCAGACAGCCCACCCGGCAGTTGTCAAATAGAGCAGCATCAGCGCCGGTGATAAAACCCAGCTCTTATCTTCCCAGACGCCAAAAAGAACAAAGGATGCGATGAGTGCTCCCGTTATGACCGTACCAGTTATTTTGTCAGTTCGATTCATGTGGCTAATCCATCGGGTACTTCCGCAGCTTCAGCAGTTGCAGAAGGACTTCTCCTGCAAACCGGGGATTGTCCTGCAAATAGCGTTTCCAAAGCCGGGGATCGGTCAACGCGCGATGAAGCCATTGGAAGCCGGATTTTTTTATCCAGTCCGGAGAATCCGTTTTCGTACCGGCGTTTATATCAAAAGCGTATCCGACCGGAGCAATCACCTTGGTATGAAGCCGTCCCTGCATCCGGCCCGCAAAGTAAAGCTGACGCGGCGTACTGATTCCCACCCAGAAAATATCCGGACGCAATTCATCAATTCTTCTGATCAGGCTGATCTCTTCCGCTTCATTTAAATCACGAAAGGGAGGGCAGAAAGTGCCGCTGATCCGTATTCCGGGATGAGCTGCTTCGAGCTTTTTCTGAAGAGTCTCCGCCAGCCCCGATCCCCCGCCATACAAAAAGTGAGTCCAGCCCTTATCCGCAGAACAGGCGCACACATCCCGCATAACATCCGGCCCGTACACTCTGCAGATATTTTTATAGCCGAACAGCTTTCCCAGCCAGACCAGCGGCATGCCGTCTGGCGTATTCAGCAGCGCATTATTCAGAATCGTTTTCAGCGCAGGATTGCGCCGGGCCTCCATGATACCGGCCACGCCCATGGGACAGATATAGCCGGGAGGCTCTCGCCCTTCAATGACCCGTTCAAAAACGTGAACGGTGTCTGCCATATCGACGGCATCAATACCCGTCCCTAGCACATTAAAACGAGGCACTCCGTCTGCCATGTCAATAAGCTCCTTTAGCGCGGAGAACCGAAACAAAGGTGCGTGCCAAAATGACAGCATCAAGCCAGACAGACCAGTTTCGGACATAGTAGGTGTCCCACTCTTCCATTCCGGAAAGGTCATTATCGCTGCGGCCCGTAATCTGCCACAATCCGGTCAAGCCCGGTTTAACCCGGTTGCGCGGCATGCGGGCATTGTCAGACAGCGCTTCATGATGATAGCCCGGCAATGGCCGGGGCCCGACCAGAGACATCTGCCCCTTCAGCACATTGATTAACTGCGGCAGTTCATCCAGAGAAAACCGGCGGAGAATCCGTCCGACCGGGGTAATACGCGGATCTTTTTTGAGTTTAAAGTACAGCTCCCACTCTGCGCGTAATGCAGAATTACCATCCAAAGCCGCTTCGAGATGCTGCTCGGCATCCGGAACCATGGTGCGGAATTTAATCATACGAAACGGCCGGCCGTTTTTCCCCATTCGCGTCTGCATGTAAAACGGCGACGCTCTGTCCGACAGCCAGACCAGCGGCATGAGAACGGCACAAAACCCTATCCAAAGAGGCGCCATGGTCAACACAACCATCAAGTCGAACGTCCGTTTGAGCAGGCGAGCAAAAGGATTCAACAGGTTTGAGGCGACTTCAAGCCCGATTAGTGATCCAAAACTGCGTGAACGCACAGACATGAAAATCCCGCCATGCACATCCGGGAAAAGGATGACTTTGCTGACGCCGGAGAGGGTATGATCAATCAGTTTCGTCATCTCCGTGGAGGAAAAGGACGGCATGGAAACCGCAACTACCGTGAGGTCTTGCGGCGCCTGTTTAAAGCCGCCCGCAACCGGCAGGCCGCAAACAGAGGTCTCTCCTTCCGTAAAAACAACGGCAGGAATATAACCGAGATCCGGCGACTGCTTCAGCGCTGCAATAAGTACTGCGGCATGTTCCGGGCTGCCATAGATTGCAACCGGACAGCCCCACCGGTTAAAGCGTATCAGCAGTGTACGAACAGCCCATCGAGCAACCGGCATAGCGACAGCACTGAACCCCCAGGATCCCGCATAAACAATACGGCTTGGCATCACATGTTCGCGGCTGAAAAAATAAGCCATCGCTGCAAGTGTAAAAAGGGCCAGCAATGCCATCTCAATGCGCCGGACTTCTTCAACCGCACCAAGCCCCCATCCCGGCAGCAACCCTGCTACGGCCGCTCCCACCCACCATACCGGTATCACCATCAACGAATATTTAATTGATACGGGCGTACCGAAAAACCAGTAAACCAGCAGATTGCCGAAAAAAAGCGCTGTAAAAAGCACACTGCTGTCACTCAGTGCCAGTAACAGGCTATCCGGCAACTGCCGAAAAAAAAGGTTTCGTTTTGAAATCCTGTTCATAAAACCGGTGCGGAGGGCGTTATACACCAAAAAATGTTTTGATTAAATCGGTTACATACCGCTGCTGAATATCTGTAATCCCAGGGAAAATGGGCAGTGAAAGAATCCGGCCTGCCAACTGTTCTGTGAGCGGAAAGTCACCTTGCTTCCAGCCCTTGGAGGCATAGGCTTTCTGCAAATGCACCGGTACAGGATAGTGGATCAGACACTCAACGCCCCGTTCCAGCAGATACTTTTGCAGTTCATCCCGCCGGCCGGTTTGAATTACGTAAAGATGAAATACGTGTTCCGAACCTTGCCGTGCAACCGGGGTGATAATATCGCCTATGCCCTGCAACTGTTCCGTATAGAACGCGGCGGCAGCACGGCGGGCGGCATTACCGGCATTCAAATACTTAAGCTTAGCCCCCAGCACAGCGGCCTGCAGGGTATCGAGACGGCTGTTTTCGCCCAGTTCGTCATGGTAATATTTCTTTGCTGAACCGTAGTTGCGCAGCGTGCGAATCCGCTCAGCCAATATAGAATCAGAAGTCGTGACAGCTCCGCCGTCGCCGCAGGCTCCCAGATTTTTACCGGGATAGAAACTAAATGCGGCGGCATCGCCCAGCGAACCGGCCGCACGACTGTTACACCGCGCTCCATGCGACTGACAGGCATCCTCAATGATACGCAATCCGCGACGGCGGGCAATTTCTAAAATCGGCTCCATATCAGCGGTTTGCCCGTAAAGATGAACCGGCATGACCGCCTTAGTACGCGCCGTAATGGCCGTTTCAAGCATTTCCGGATTCATGGTGTAAGTATCCGGATCTACTTCGATTAAAACCGGCGTCGCACCCACGGAAGAAATGGCAAGCGCCGTGGCAATAAATGTGTGAGAAACAGTGACGACTTCATCGCCGGGTCCGATCCCCATCGCCCGGAGAATCAGCTTCAGCGCATCCAGACCGGAGGCCACTCCGATTCCGTATCCGCATTCACAATAAGCGGCAAAGGCTGTCTCAAAATCCGTTACAGGTTTGCCGAGAATAAAATTGCAGTCGGTAAGCACTCGATCCACAGCCACCTGAATTTCACTGCGAAGCTCTGTCGACTGATGTTTCAAATCCAAAAACGGAATATGCATAATCCTCCCTGAGAAGTCCTTTAATCAAAATTATCCGGCGGAGCCCGAACTCCTTGTGACGCTTAATGACCCCTGCGAAACAAGCCGGCGCTCAAAAACACGGGTTACGTTTAGCAGAAGGTCGTAAACAAAGCGAAGATTTTCAGCCACAGTCCGCTTTTCTAAATCACGGTTGTTTTTTCACAGATACACGACTAAACTCCGTGCGCTTTTAATAAGAACAAACTCTCCGGAGATTTATGAAAAACCTATTGCGGCGACACGGCCGTTCTACCGCCTATCTGATGCTGACTGACTGGCTGATTCTAGTCGGCACCTTTGGACTGGCTCTGCACTGGCGGCATTATGCGCCCAGCCTGGATATCATCTCGCGTTCACATATCGCCAGTGAAGCGTTACTGATCTTCCTCTACGCCTTTGTAATGACAGGTGTCTTCGGGGTTCTCAACCTTTACAAGCGCAAGACACTGCTCACCCCGGCCTGGCATTTCGTGCGAATAGTTCAAGGCGCTACCATCTGCTGCTTAGGATATCTGCTGTTACGTGTGCTGACCAAGAACGCCGCTTTCATCCCTTCGCGGCTGGTTATCCTTAACTGGACCGTCATGCAGTTCAGTGCACTGGTCATCCACCGCCAGATACTGTTCCCGGCACTGTTCCGGGCGGCTACCCGCGCCGAAATGCAACGTCGGGTAATTATCATCGGTATCAGTGAGGCGTCCATCTCTTTCGCGCGGCAAGCTTTAGATCAAAGGCGCTACGCCACACTTAAACCGATTGGATTTCTCTCTAACAAATATACACCCGGCGAGAAAATCACAGGCGACCTGACCTGTATAGGACGTATTAGCGATCTGCCCGACCTGGTCAATCTGTATAAAATCGAAGGGGCTGTTATCACACAAACCGACCTGTCCTATCAGGATCTGATGGATCTGATTGAGCGCTGCATACGGTACTTCGGCTGGGTGGATGTTCATACCGAACAGTCCGCCGTGTGGCACAAAAATCTAAACGCCGACACCTACTTTGACATTCCGTTTGTCCGGATGCGCGAAATCCCGAACGGGCCAATAACCCGCGCCTACAAAAAGTTTTCGGATATCGCCGGAGCCGCAGTCGGTATTCTGCTGTTTTCGCCCGTCCTGATCGCCACAGCCGCTGCCGTCAAACTGTCCTCTCCGGGCCCGGTCTTCTATATCCGTGAACGAGTCGGAAAAAATGGCAAACCGTTCCCGTTTTACAAATTCCGCTCGATGGCCGTCGGCGCCGACCGGGATCCTGACCGGGCCGCCCGCATCGCTGAGCATATTACCTGCGGAGAACAGAAATCATCAAAAATTGTAAACGAGGCATATGTCACACCCGTCGGATATTTTATCCGCAAGTGGGCCATTGACGAGCTGCCGCAACTCTTTAACGTACTGAAAGGCGACATGTCGCTGGTCGGCCCCCGTCCGGTTCCACCTGACGAATATGCAATCAATGACGAGTGGCACAAGCGGCGTTTCGACATTAAGCCGGGATGTACCGGACTGTGGAAGGTGTATACCAGCAAAGACGGAACTTCCTTCAATGAAACCGTTCTCTACGATTTATACTACGCCCGGAATATGAGTCTTTTTCTGGATATTTACATCCTGATGGCAACTGTATTTATTATCTTGAGAGGCCGGGCTGATGGATAAAACTCCAATACGCATACTGATTGAGGCGGCGGGCACAGCAACATGCCTGTCTGTCTTAAAGGGGCTTCAGGAACAAACCCGGCATGTATACCAAAGCATCGTTGTCGACATGGATCCGCAGGCCGCCGGGCGCTATGCTGCAGATGAATTTCATGTCGTGCCCTCCTCTAAGGATCCCGGTTATGCAGACCGGATTCTGGAACTCTGTACAAAACACCGGATTGATCTTTTTGTGCCGATCATGGATCACGGATTCCCAGCGCTCGCCGCCCGGAAAAATGATTTTATAAAGGCAGGATGCCTGCCGCTGATTGCCGATCCGGAAAGCATTGCCGTTTGTATGGACAAATACAATACGCACCGCTTTTTCTGCGAGAACAGCATCCGCTCGCCACAGACCTTTATCAGCAAAAACGACTCAGTTCCGTTTCCCTGTATTATAAAACCGAGAACCGGCGGAGTCGCATCGCAGGGCGTGTTTCTAGTGCAGAATAAAAAGGATCTTGAATTTTACACACAGGAGCCAAACTTTGTTATTCAGGAATGCATCTGCGGGAGAGAGTTCACCGCCGACTGCCTGAGCTCACTGGACGGAGCGGTTTTTATCGCAGCAGTCATCCGTGAACGCGTTTCAACCAAGGGCGGAGTCTCCATCAAAAGCAAAGTGGTGTCGCCGGACGAAACCAGGAGAATTACACCGTCTCTGAAAGCGATTGCACAAACCCTGCGGCTTCCGGGCGCTTATAACATCCAGGGATTTATCACCCCGTCCGGAGACATCTGCTTCATTGAGATCAACCCGCGGTTTGCAGGAACTCATACGTTTAGCATCCGTGCAGGTCTCAACAGTATCGCCTGTATTCTGGATCTGATCAAAAAGCAGAAAACACCGGAACAGTTTCAGGCCGAAATAAAAATCAACAACAGCCTCGAAATGACCCGCTACTGGAATGAAATTTTTGTCGAAAACGGAGCCGCCTCAACATGGACTCATCCCTTTTTAAAACAGCACTGACATACCGGGCGGTCATTTTCGACTTCGACGGGGTTCTGGCAAAAATTCAGGTCGACTGGCCGGCGCTGAAAAACGAATTGCGCGAATTAATTACGAATGAAACCGGAGAATGCGAGGAACTCACTCCGTTCGACATGAGGCTCAACACCATTCTCAGGCCGGCTTCCGCCCGATTAATTAAAAAAGTAAACCAGACTATCGAATCCTATGAGGTGAATGGATCCGGTCGACATCTAATTTATCCGGAAATACTGGCGATGGCGAGAAAACTGGCCGACAGCGGCGTGCCGTTATTCATCTGCTCATCCAACACCCGGAAAGTCATCGAGAATATTCTACAAAAAACCGGAACATTCGCCTGTTTCCGGCAGATTGTATCCCGCGAGGATATCCATCAAAGAAAACCTGATCCGGAGGGACTGCTGAAAATTCTCGCAGAAAATGATCTGAACCCCAAAGAAGTTCTGTTTATTGGAGATCGGGATATCGACCTGCAGGCAGGTTCCTCTGCGGGCATTGAAACAAGAATTATTGCTTCGGGAATCAGCGTCCCTCTTGCCTTGTAATCCCGGCAAGTCGATCGAAACACCGATAAATTCCTGTGGAAACCAGCGGACTTAACGCCGCCAGCAACCCAAAAATAAGGCATCCTAAAAACAAGAACCCGGTTATTCCGCATTGGATCTGTCGCAAAACCGGCTCGGCAATATACGCAATAAAAACCCCGTGTAATAGATAAAGGGTATAGGACTGTTCACCAATAAATCGAGCGGCCCACCGTAAAAAGGGAGCTTTTGAAAGCATTGTGCAGAAAAATGCACAAATCAACACAGAGCCAGCCGCATTTAAAATATCATTAAAATCCCGAAAGGCCGGGTAGGCTTTCATTAATATAAGTGAAGCTGCATAAAAGCCCCCGCCTGCAAGGAACCATCGTTTTTTTGAAAGTGAGCAAAGAGACACTTGCCTATGAGCCAAAATTATTCCTAAAGAGAATTGAGGTATATGAAAGGTAAAGAACGAGGCGAAATGGGTTGTCGGCAACCCAGCCAACCAGCATATAAGCAAAGACCCTTCTCCCAGAACTAAGCTTAGTACCACAAATCTCCACATACTCCGTTGAAGTATATTAAACAGAAGCGGGAAAATTATATATAAACCTAAAATAACCGGAATAAACCAAAGACTGTCATTAAAGCCCCAGCAGGACGGGAAAAAGTTACGCAACAAAGATAAGTGCAAAAATAAAACATCCCACGAGAGTGAATCATTGTTTGCATGAAACAGATGATCCGCCCATTTTGCTAAAAAAAACATCAAGGTCGTGTTAATCCAGTATGGGATTAACAACGCCCTAATACGCCTTGGATACCACATCCTCCAATCAATCACTGGCACACAAGCCATAGATTTCATCAGCCCATAACCGCTGATCACAAAAAAGACCTGAACAAATGTCCCGGCAAAAATAGAGCCCGCATTAAATAATGAAAATACCATGCCTCCCTTGACCGGCAACCAGCCAAACCAATGGTGAAAAAACACACCAATAATCGCCAATCCCTTCATCAGGGTTGTAAGCTCACGATCACTTAGTGCAGACTTATTCAATTGTGTGATTTCATTTGCAGCAACCTTTTATAAGGCTCTGCCCAACCTGCCCCAACTCTTAGAAATCCGCTCAAACTCTACACGATTACGAATGTAATCGGCCTCATCATATTTGATATTGGCAATTACCATCAGCATAGTGTCGGGCTCAAAATCGCGCATTACACGCCAGACGTGAGGATAAAGCAGTAACGCTGCTTTCTCGGAGGTCGGAGGTCGGAGGTCGGAGATCAGATTACTGACGTCTGACGCCTGAGTTATCACTGCGTTGCTGTCGTGCCCTCCGGCCTGTCTTCGCTTCGCTTCGGCTCTGACTTCTGAGGAGGAAAGGCGTACGCTCGCATTTTGTCCGCAACCGTCATCCATTTCCACCGTGCATCCGCCGGACAGGGCAACGAGAATTTCTTCGGTTTCATGATGCGCGTGCATACCGCGCACATCATCCGGCTTGATGTCCGACATTATCAGCACCTTGCCGATCCCGAAGGGGAGAGCATTGGTATCGGAATCCCCCGCCTGGAATTGTATTAGGCTCCCGCCGCAGTTGCCATGCCGGACGTTGAACGGAATGATTTTATACAGATAACTCATCTTTTATCCATGTAAACCCGTGTCATCCGTGGCTAGCGGCCTCTTTTTTGTACTTTTTACGGGCCGATTTCATTAAAGACCGAGATGTTTCCTGTAAAGTTTAATGTACGTCGGGAGGTATTCGCGCAAAGAAGTTTTCGGCGTCCAGCCAAGCGCGCGGACTTTGGAACAGTCAACAGAATAACGGAGATCCTGACCGGGACGGTTCGGGATATGCACCAGCGCCTCCTCATCCGTTTTTCCCATGGCCTCAACAACCATTTTAACCGCTTCAATCACCGAGTGCTCTTCATTGGAAGAGATATTATAAACTTCACCCTCTTTGCCCTTTTCCAGCACCGTCAGAAGCGCTTCACAATTGTCTTCGGCATAGATCCATTCGCGGCGGTATGTGCCGTCACCATGCACGGTCATTTTCTTGCCGTTCAGCAGAAACTCAATTGTTTTGGCCAGCAGCTTTTCCGGATACTGTCCGAAGCCGTAATTATTGCAGCTGCGGCAAATGATTGCTTTGATTCCATGCGTATGCCGCCAGCCGAAGATCAGCTGTTCCGCAGCGGCCTTGGTTGCAGAATAGGGATTAGATGGAAGCAATTTATCTTCTTCTGTAAAGGATCCTTCGTGAGCCGTACCGTAAACCTCATCAGTTGAAATGTGCAGCAGAAGCGGGCGGTCTGTTTCATCCTTGGCACGGATCAGTTCAAGCAGATTATAAACTCCGCCTATATTGCTGTTATAGAACTCTTCGTTCGCATGAATGGAGTTGTCCACATGTGATTCCGCCGCAAAGTTTACAACGATATCCACGCCGGGGGGGATATGCGTCATCGTGCGGATGTCCGCCTCAACGAACTCGTAATGCTTGCGGGTATGAAAATCGACATCATCACGGGCGGCATAGGTTTTCTTATCCACATTGATTACGTAATATCCGGCCTTTAACGCCAGATCAACAAAGTAGGATCCAATAAAGCCCAGCCCGCCTGTCACCATCAGTTTTTTCATAGTCAGTTCCTTTTAGCTAACAAAACTGCAGAGAGTCTAAACACGGATCACACCGATTTACACGGATAATTTTACGCCACCCGCGCAGCATAAGACATAACGCCTGCCAGCCGCCGGACGGCGTTCCGGTCTCTGCTTCGCCTGATATTAAGCCTTTTCACAACATTTCAGCCCTTTGCCCGGCTTAACGCATACTCATAGGCCTTCTCCAGCTCATCAATAATCTGCGTCCAAGCCAGCTCCGTTTCGGCAATATGCCGGGCCTCTTTTCCAAACTGCAAACGCATTTCTTCATTCCCGATCAGCGCCGCAATGCCTGCCGCAAAAGCCTGAGGAGAAGGCGCTGTAAGCACCCCCACCTGATGCGCCGTCATGATTTTTTTCACCTCACCTGCAGGGTTGGATACCACCGGACGCCCGGCGGCGAGATAGTCCCCCAGCTTACAAGGCCATCTCCCGCGGTTAAACACCGTGTCTGCAAACGGCAGAAGAAACAAATTCGCACAGGTCAGGGCTTTTTCAAAAAGTCCGCACGGAAGCCTTCCGAGATGGCGAAAAGAATCCCCGATTCCCTTTTGTCCGGCCTGCCGCGTTAATTCTTCTGCCCCGTTTCCGGTCATAACCAAAAGCAGTTCAGGATGAGCCGGCTTAAGATAAACCATTGCATCAAATACCAGCTCTACATCCATCACCGCATCCATGGCGGAAAACATCGCAACCGGACGATCAGCCGGAAGTCCCAATTCCTCCCGATACATTTGCGGATCTACAAACGGAATCTCATCTACATCCGCGCCGATCGGAACCTTGAAAATCGAATCCGGATGAATCCCCAGACCTTCCGCCCGATGCCCAAGCGCCGTACAGATTACAGTGGTCGCATCCGCCTTTATACGGAAATGTTCTTCGTAAAAGGTCTCAAACGGGCCGAATAAAACCTGATACCACTTCGGCCGGTTAGTAGTGATGATCCCGCCCCGTCCCCACCAATCGATCCAGTCGATCACCAGCGGAATCCGCTTTCTCCGCAAGCACAATTGCAACGGATGAATTGTCGCCGGACGGGTCTCAAAAGCGTGAACTAAATCGAAGTCAAAATTTTCCCGCAGCCAGAGCCAGCGGTTAAGGGCATCCCACGGGTCCCAGCCGGTTCTGAGTTTCCCCGGAAGCAGGTCGGGAACCTCTACAAACCGTATCGCACCTTCTGTGTACTCCCGAATACCGGACAATGCGTGATCTGCAATACACAGAACGGTCACACGGTGCCCCCGCGAAGCGACACGCTCCGCCAGGCGGATTACACGAGGTCTGGCCCTTGTTTTCGTGTGATGAGTTACATAGAGAAAGTTCATTAAATCGGCTGTTCCTTATTGGATATCGGCTGATTTTTAAAAGTCAGCCCGGTTTACGCCCGGATCATCCTGCTGTCTCCGGCAACAGCTGTCTGTCACCCTTCTGTATTCCGTTCCTTGCGGGCCATCGCCGTACGGTAAATATCTATCAGCATCTCATAATTTTTTTCCGGAGTGTATTTTTGCTCATATTCCCGGCGGGCATTCAGCCCCATCCGGAGACACTCTTGCGGATGCAAGAGCATCCATTCAATCTTTTCTGCCAAATCCTGTGCATTGCCCGGCTCAAACAGAAGCCCCGTCTCTCCGTCTGTCACAATCTCCTGCATTGCCCCCATTCGTGATGCCACAATGGGAAGCCCGCATCTGTAAGCTTCCAGCATCGTCATCGGCATTCCCTCATACCAGGTCGATGGAAAGACGAGAAATCCGGACTCCATCATTTTTTCTGTAACATCTTTTGCCGGACAATGTCCTTCAACTGTAACACGAGCCGTCTGATTCTTTCTGTTTATAAAATCCAGAATACGGGGCTTCTCGGGACCTTCCCCGACCATACGTAAAGAGGCCCCCGCAACCTTATTGTGCTTCAGGACAAGATCCCATGCGTCCAGCAGAACCCCTATTCCTTTCTCTAACGAAAGCCGGCCGACAAACAAGACCCGTCCGGATTCGCTGTGGGCATTCGGCGGAATCGGAATATCTGACACAAAATTCGGTTTTACAACCAGCTTGCCGGAAGGAATCCCGCCTTTTGTGAAAATGCATTTGCCGAAATGGCTCAATGAAATGAAAATATCTGTATTTTGAATCAACCGGATTTTTTTACGAAGAACCCGATAAAGAAACGCACTTTGAATAAACGATCCGTGGTAGCATCTCAGGAAAACTCCTTTGCAGGCATTCCTGCCGACACAGTCGCAGCAAACCCGCCCGTTGCGAACAAGCAGCGCCCCGAGACAAACCAGCCGGAAATTATGCAGTGTCTGCACAACCGGAATTCCCGCATCATGGCACGCAGCATGAACAGACGGAGAGAGCGCAAACCAGAAATTATGAATATGCGCCACGTCCGGCCTTTCTTTTTTACAAAGAGTCCGTACTTCAGAATAGACCTGCCGGTTGAATTTTGAACGGAAAAGCGCTTTCAAAACCGGAAATACACCCCGTGCCAGCACGTCCCCGTTCGAACGCACAAACGTCACAACCTCATGCCCATGTGTGCGAAGCAGATCCGCTTCGTTCGCAAATACGGCATCTTCGCCACCGGCCGGCTGTGCATATGAATTATGGATTAATAGGATTTTCATTTTATTTCCAGCAGGAGATTTAACAGTTTACAAAAACCATCATCCAGCGATCCGTCGTTCTGCAAAACACGAGCCCGCCTTCCGGGAACAATATAGCGGTCAATCAGCATCATCTGACGGCGGATTTCCTCAGCCGGGAGTTCCCCTTTACGTCTTTCGGCCGTCTCAGGACTGCACCTGACAACAATCACCTTGTCCGGCTTCGGACACAACCCGTAAAGCACCCTGCGCACCCATAACGGCAGAGCAACCCCTTTGGATTGCGGATCGATCAGCCAATCATAACACCAGCGTTCTCCCACCACCAGGGAGCCCATTACCCTTTCGGGATAAATCCAGAAAAGGTATCCCGCCCAGAAACGGAACAGATGATAAATACAGCGCGCCAGCGAGGCCAACGAACTGATCTTCTTCTGCCGGTTCTCCCACTCCGAGCCCTGTACCAGTCTGGATTCATATTTCGAGAAACTTTTCCGGTCAATTTTAGAGAACAGTTTCAGGCGCGGGAAAAAATGGAACCGCAGGAGTCTTTTATACATCCGGACACACTGATCCTCGACCTTGTCCACCAGAGAGCTCTTACCGGTTCCGTCCGGACCGACAACCACCACAAACTCTCCCGGAGGAGAAATGACCCGGAGGAACGTACTGGAAATAAAAAAGTATGCACCGGTCAGGAGATGAAACCATTCCGCCTTACGCTGCAGAACAAACGCCCGTTTCAGACGGTTAAAATCAAAAGGGCATTCCCCTGACAGGCTCTCCGTCAGCTGAACAGCATACCGGCCGAAATTTTCGTTCAGCCCCTGAACGATCCACTCTCTCTCGTTGTCCGGCAGGGCCGAAAACTCTCGACGATACTTCGCTTTTACCTGACCGCTATATGTCAAAGAGTTCAGCAGCGTCAGCAAGGTCGAAGCCGGATTCTTCAATACGCGGATACCGTTCTGATCACGGGTATAATCCAGCAATGTCTGCCGGGACATCAGATCGTACCCCAGCCATTTCAGCCCGTTGAGCATGAAATCGATTTTTACAATCTCCTGAGAATTCAGGCAGTTCAGCGGAGCAAACTTTACATGTATAATATTCCAGTTTTTCGGGAACACCTTCCATACCCGGTATCCCGTGCCGGCAGCAACACCCGCAAGCCGGCTGCGGATCCGTTTGAAGTCAGCCTGCCGGATCACCAGGTCAATATCTGTACCCGGCACCGTTTCAGGCAGCGTTTCATAATTACGGATGACTGCGTACTCCGCCTTTTCCGCCTTTAGAAAATTAAAAAACGCAGTTAAAAATCGCTGTTCCGGAGTTGCTGCCGTTTCAAACTTGTTCATATCGTACTGTTCCCGCTTCCCACCGCCTTAATCACGGTCTCATACCAGTTGCGGCTGCAGGACTCTCTTGGCTCCGCACAGTCCCTGATGATAAGCCACCGGGCGCACAATCCAGTCAGCACAGCAGCTTCTTCTGCCGATTCAATACCCCGCTGACTCAAAAGTCCACGGATTGCCATTCTTCCAGCCTTAACAGGATCACACTTGGTCACATGCAGGCACACCTGCAGAACATAATGAATATAATCCATCTGCGGAAATCCCCGCCGGAATCCATTCTCCCAATCAATGGCGCACAGTTCGGAAGACGGAGGACCGACAACTGCTGACGGACAACTGTCGCCTGACCTCTGAATCAAGTTCCACGGGGCGAAATCGCCATGCATCAAAACTGTTGGCCACTTTTTTTTTCTCAGCACATTAAAAAGAGGGTCCTGTGTAAGAAGAATGCCAAAGACCTCGTTCACCCAAGGGTGTTCATCAAAACAAAACATCTCCGGCAAAACCGGAATCCGGCTCAAAAAATCCAGCACTTCCGGAATAATGGGCAGCTTAGGAAAAATCGTTTCCCCGCCGACCGGAGAAATCAGTAGTGCATCGCCATTCCCGAACCGTCCGGCCTTTATCAGCTGCGGACCTGTTCCTTCCGGCAAAGCGGCCAGCATTTCCGCCTCACGAGCCAGTTTTTTTCGAGCACTGTCTTTCAGAGCAAACTTTAAATAACCGATCAGGATTTGATTTTGCCAGACCTGAACAATCAGCTTCTGTCCGGCACCGGGCGTCCCGACCATTACCACAGCATCACACCCGTCAAAGCCGGCCTCACGCATAAACAGCTCAAATTCCCGGGTGGATTCCGCAAGCTGGATGCAAGGGACTGCGCCGGCAAAAGAGGCCGCCTGCAAAATGAATCGAAACATCCGGGCTTTACGGGTAAATGCGGGATAAAAAGCGGCGGCGTGTGCGCGAAACGCGGGCGTCCGGTATTCAAAAAAAAGCCGCGGATGTCTCGAAGAGGGAATCAGACATATCCGCCTTCCCCCCGGAAAAAAACTTCTTAATGCTGCACTCTGAATGTCCGTCTGCATCCGGTTACGGCTCTTTCCGGATCATGGCATGCCGCCATTGTTTGCGTGTTTTCCAGACACAGGTCGGGTGTTCAATCCGTCTTTCAACCCGCGTCCCGCGTCCGGGCAGATACAGGTTGTAAGACTCCGGAGTTTTGCTGAAAAACATCCGGACGGCATAACGGATCCGTTTATGTAAAAAGGCTCCCGGACGAATCAGTTTCATCCAGGAAGGAATCATTGCATAATAGCGCCGGCGCTCTTCGCGGCCGCTTGCCTGCAGGTTCAGATTATCTCCTGTATCCGCAAACAAACTGGTGTATTCATTGAGCATGTAAAAGCGGCATTTTTTTTCAATCAACGAAAGATACCAGATCATGTCGCCCAGATTTTTCCACGAAGTATCGAACCGGCAGCCTTTCTCAAAAAACACACTGCGTCGCTGAAAAGTCGTACAGGTAAAGCCGGGAATAAACAGGCGCGCATGTATGGGGCGGGGAGGCAGCGGCCGACGATGACAAAGGTATCCCCCAGCTTTATCTGTCACGATCATATCTGCAAACACCACATCATCCTTCGGGTGTTTCATAAAACAATCTGAGATCTTTTGCAGAGCTCCCGGCAGATACTGCTCATCACAGTTCAGATGGGCAATGATATCTGCGTCTTCAGGAGCCCTCTCCCATCCCCGGTTAATTGCATCGTACATTCCCGCATCACGCTCAGATGAATAGCTGAAGGTGTAGGCGGGACAGACGTCGGAAGTCGGCCTGTCCGCCATAGCCTCGGCGACGGCGGAAGGCCGGAGATCAGAACTGACTTCTGACTGTTGACGTCTGACTTCTGCGTCGAATTTTTGTAGAAATTCGACGGTTCCATCCGTGGAGCAGGCATCCTGAATGTGGTGGTGAACGCGAAGCGGAGCTTCGCTGCCAGAGGTTCGAGGATAGAAGCTAGGGGACGAATCAACTGATCTCTGAGTTCCGATCTCCGATCTCTGCGCCTCCGGTGCAACCTGATCTCTGACCGAAGCAATGCAAAGTTTCAGCCAGTCCAGCTGGTTATAACTCGGAGTGACCACGTAAATTTTCATACATTTCCATTCTTCTCACCAAACCATAACTCGATGAGCCCTTCGGGATGCCAACGGTTCAAATAACGTATGACACTCTGCGACCAGCTCATGTCCGACGGATTGCCGAGCAGGCGATTTGCTTTTTCAAGGCAGGCGGCATCCGACCGGCCGGCTAGGAGGAGCATCACAACCACCCGCATCCGGTCTTCATCCATGCTACCGCGCCGGCGAAGAATAACCGCCCGAACATCCCTCATCAGCTTTCCGAAGCAATCCGTTCTCCAATCCGCAACCGCATCCGCATAGCCGATCAGCCCGCCGAACCCCCGTCTCAGGCGCAGCCGCTCAAAGCCCAGAAACTCTGTCAGGTACCGTTTCTCCACATTGCTCCATTGAGCCTCAAATGTTTCCGGTGAGATCTCCTCAAAAGACGGCTTCAGTTTTTCTCCGGCCGCCCGCAAATAATCATCAACAATCTGATTCCGGCGCTCTGTTCCATCATGAAGATTCTCAATCCGCTCCATACGCGTCCGGTATGAACAGCAATAAAGGCGGTTGCGGATCAGTAGCGCATCGCCCATCGCCATATACGCCTTATTCATTTCTATAATAAAATTACGCTCCCGTTCTCCCTCAGGGAGCCTGTTCCAATGATCCAGAATCAAACGGGCCAGCAGCAGTCCGCCGGCGCGGGTAAAGAAATAGTGTGTCCCCTCTTCCAGCGGAATCCGTTCGGCCTTTACCGCCAGTACGGGAAAATCCACCTCGCCGTAAAGAACCTTATGTCCGTACTTCATCTCATGGCGTACCACAGAGTCACGCGGCACAGCGAGCTGCCATGCGCTCAGCACGGCCAAATCAATCTGCTTAATACCGATTTGTTCCGCACAGCGCTGCGCCAGCTCGCCGAGTTTTTTCCCATACTGCCGTCGCACGGTTCGGGCGTGATGAACCACAACGGTCAGGTCATAGTCATTTAACGGACGGGGTTCGCCGTTCTCAAAATAAACACCGCCCTCACCGCGGCCGAATCCGCCGCACAGCAAAATCGTGCGGATCTTGTCACCCAGCAGCGTGACCAGCTCGCTGACAACAAAGTCAAGGTCACGCTGAACCCGCGCATCCGCCGCTGGATCGTCGTAGACCGTATAGCCGGTATGCTGTTTACATAAATTATTCATTTTTATCCGTTGAAGCGGTGCAATGCACCTCGTTGAAATCGTTTCGGCTTTTGAACTCTGATTGCTGATCTCAGACTTTTGATGTCTGACATCCGTCCGTCGGCCCCTTCTCCCAAAGAGGCGTTCCGCCCGATCCCGCCGGTTTTTCAAGACCCAGCATTGAAACGGCCGTAGCAAAAACATCCTGCATAGTTGCCGGAGCAGACGCCGTGCCGTGTCCGGCGGAGGAAGAACAGAAACAGACAAAGGCCGCATGGTTGTCTCGCACTTCCTTGCGATAACCGTGCATTCCCTTTTTCATTCCCCGGAAATGCCAATAATCAGGATGGATCACCACGCCGCCGTCCGCCCAGAAAATCAGATCCCCGAATTTCCGGGTCTTATAGCGGATATGATACTCTGCCTGATCCTGCGAAGAAACTATGGTTCCGCCGGGAAGCGACCTCATAATCGGCTCGATCACCTCGCGGGCACGATCATTAAAAAACCAGAAGCGGGCGAAGGTGGAGTCGAGAAAGCAGGCATAATCTTTTCCCTGCTTCACCGGAAGGCCTTTGAGCACCGACGCCACGTCCACCGCGCCCGTCACCTCCGCCATGCCATGATCCCCAAAAATCAGCCATTCCACCGGGTGGCCGAAGGACGTCAGATGTTCCGAGATTTTGCGAAGACCGGCATCCACCTTGCGAGCAACCGCCCTGCGCTCCTCAGCTACCGGGCCGGCTCTGTGTCCCATCACATCCAGATCTCCGACGAACAGAAAAAGAAACCGCTCAATACCCTTATAATCATGCAACACCCGATCCGTCACCGCATCCATTCGCACCGGCCATTGCGGCGCACCGTGGTAAAAACAACTTATATCAGACTGCCGCAACAGATCGAACAGGGTCGGATATCCATTAAAAGCACCTGCTTCAAACGCGTATTCCTTATCCCCCAGGTCAAAAAACGGCATCTGCCTGAAAGGAATTGTCCCGATATACGACTGCACCCGCACGCGATCATGCGATGCAAACCGGCGGATCAGTCTTTCCACCACACAACGCCTGATGCCATAACTGACATAAGGCCCCATCCGGTCGAACCAGTCCGGAAGAAACCGCGCAAATTTGTAAGGCGAGGTCTCCGGCGAGTAAACGAAGTGCACCCCGCCCTCATATTCCTCCGGTGTCCGCCCCGTAAAATAGGCTCCGTCCGGCTCAAACCCGAACGGAGGAATGATGCTGCCCGACATCCCTTGCTGTGCCAGTGAATGGAGAAACGGCATATCTTCCGGTGTCACATAATCGTGCCGCAAAGCATCAACGTGAATCATTACAGTCGTCGTATTCGTCATGAGCTGCGCTATTCCTTATACGTTCAGAAGTCGGAGATCAAAGATCGGAGGTCTAAATAGAGGTCGGAAATCAGAAGTCAGCGGTCTGATTTCAAAAGAAAAGGTATCGGATTGTTCAACATACCTCCGAGCATTTTACCAATTTCAGTACTTCTTCCCGTGAGTTCAGTATGCTGCCCATCAGTCAGGTATCCGCAATCATGGGCATAATCCAGCCATGTGTCTGTTTCGCTTTTTTCACTCTACGAGCCGGAAGCTGGCCTTTGCCCTCTGACTCCCGACCTCTGACATCTGATTTTCGGGCTTTGCCCCGCTATCTCCCGATAAACTGCGGCCGTCTTTTCCGCCACTACGTCCGGATGATATTTCATGGAAGCTTCATGGGCCTTTGCAGACATCGCCCGGCGTAACGTCTCATCGTTCAAAATTCTTTCGATCCGGTCTGCCAGTTGATCTATGTTGTCCGGCTCAACAACAAATCCGGAGACGCCGTCTTCCACCATGTATTTGATTCCGCCCACATCCGTGGCGATCACCGGTTTACCCATCGCCTGAGCTTCGGCAATAACCATCGGAGCCGTCTCTTCAATGGAAGGAAGCAGCAGACAGGCCGCCTTAGCAACCTCTTCGGCAATCTGCGCCTGCGGCAACGGCCCGGTTAACGTCACATTACCGGTTAATCCATAATCTTCTATCCGCACCCGTACCTGCATCTCGTATGAATCGCCGCCACCGATAATTTTAAGGCGAACCTGAGGTCTTCGTTTGCGAATAATCGCCAGCGCATCAATCAGATTCAGTACCCGCTTGCGCTCTGTAATTCTGCCGACAAAAACCAGCTCGTATTCCTCCGCCGTTTTTTGTTCAAAGAAGTGCGGGGCAATCGGATTTTCGATCCTGTGGATACGCCCGGTGTATGCAGGAAACTGCTGTTCCACATAGGGGTTGATCGAGATCAGCTCCGGAATATGCGCCAACACAAAGTTTTCGTAATGGGCATACGTCCAATCCACACAGGATCGCGGCGGGTTGTTTTTTCGAACCACCTCAGAAATCACCCCGTGAACCGTCAGTACCTTCGGTGTTCTGGAAAGTGCCGTCACATAAGCATATTCATGCTCAACACCACTGGCGTGAATGACATCCGGATTCAGTGTGCGTAAATGCCGGTTCAGATTAAACCGGCTGTATTGCAGATTTGTGATCCGGTCGATCTGATCCAGCTTCGGCAGATGCCCGATAAAATGAATAAATAATCCGCGATCTTCCAGCACCTGCGTTCGAAAAAGCGGTGCGTGCGTTAAAAAATGCACTTCCAAATCAGGAATTTTAGCCAAAGCATAGGCCAAGTTATAGTTCCACGTTGTCGTCAGTCCCGGGCGGTTATTCCAGAATTTTACCTGCTCCCGGAACGGATAGATTGGAAAAGATCCCATCAGCGCAATTTTGAGTTTTTCAGTCTTCATCGTTAAACCGGTGTAAAGAACCTCGTTAAATCGCCCATAAGACTCATTGAATCGACCCACGGCCTCGTTTAAATCTTTAAAACAATCCTGCTGACTTAGCTGCATTCAGTAACTTCGTTGAAATGCCTCGGAATGTCGGGACTGGTTGAGATCGTTTCCGAATGAACAGCCTCACTGAAATTATCAACGTGGTTGATCCTTGATTCCTACCTCTGATACCTGACTTTCCGGCTTCGGTCTGCACTTTGCCCATCAGACTCCAGCGCTTCGCGTTGTGCCAGCTCCGCATCTTCCTTTGCGACACTGTTAAGCAATATGCGTAATACCCCGATTGTAAAAAGGGTTTTAATCAGAGTCTGATCGTCACCAAACACGGCATAATAGCCGAAGCACTTCCATAGCAATCCAGCGCAGATAAAAAATGTATAGGTCTCCAGCAAGGTTCCGCTGCGCTCGGTTCGTCCGGACATCCAGCGCAAAACAACCAGCGCCATGGCGGCCTGAATCCCGAAAAACCCTATGAATCCAAGAAAGCCGTAATCAATCAAAAGGTACAGCGGACCACTGTGATAGTTGTGCAGATAATACATAAACCACTGATTGGTTCTGCCGATATCAGATCCGGTTACATGCGCCAAAACATCAGACACCTCAAAAGTAATGCCGCGGCCGATCAGCAGATATTGCGGAACCCGCTCCCAGCAATACGCCCAAATCTCTTTACGCCACTCACTGGATCGGGTGGCACTCCACACCATCTGCGGATCAAGCCTCGACTCCATGCCTGGCAAAATAGAAAGCGCCCGTTGCAGCCCCAGCGGAAGAAGCGGAGCGACAACAAAAGCCGCTCCATAAATAACCGCCCCAAAGACCAGTGTACGGAAAATCAAGTCCCTTTTGTTTTTTGCACGGAAAAATTCAAACAACATGGTCGTTGCAAGCAAGGAAACAAAAACCCCGCGGAATCCGGAGACTGCGACCAAACCAACACCCAGCCCCCAGCAGACCCAACGGATCAGTTTTTTCTCACTTAACCGCAAAAAAGAAAGCAGAAACAACGCCTGCCCGATCGGCATGTACCACCGGATACGAACGGCCGCCTCCGAACTGGTATCCATAACTGCCGCCGCAACCATTTCTTCAAACCCTCTCATCGCGCCGCTTCGCTGAACCACCCCCCCTAAAACAGCAACAGGAATGACCAGCTGCACTAATCGTTTAATCTGCAAAGAGGAAATTGTAACCGGCTCATAGAAAAAACTGAATACAACTGCTGCCAGAATCAGCAAATACGGCCCGCCGCCCCAAGTTGAACTGCCAAGAAAACGCAACCCAGTGCCGCGAACCGCCATTAACAGGAGTATCACTCCGGAAAAAAAAAGCATAAACCGTCGCTCCGGACGCATAGTCCATCGATACCCTTTTAGAGTAGATAAAAGCACTCCTGAAAAAGCCCCCAACAAATACAAGAATTGCGACAACTCCAGCCGCAACCCCGGCACAGAAAGCCCCGAAATATCGGCGAGAAGAGCTCCCAGCAATATTAAATCGGGTCTTCCCAGCATAGCAACGGCCAGCGGCAAAATAACCACCCCGACCATCATCACTATTTTCCCGCTTCGTACCGCATAAACGGCTATGCCCACCGCCACAAAAAAAAGGAAAAGGTTAACCAGCCCGCGGCACACCCGAGTCTCGTCGTTCCAGAAAGTTTTTTCTTTAAAGTTGTTCATGGGGATTGCTCGCTGAAGCGTCCGTAATATACGAAGCATTAAAAGTTAAATCACTATCGTTCGTTGAAACAGATTTTGACGAGCCGCACCCAAAAGCTGCTGTATTCTGTTGCCATTTTTTTGCACTACCGACGTGCATGCTTTTTTATAGCAGTGCGTTTCCAAGAAACACTTCCTTGCGCATTGTTTCATGTTCCGAAGCTCTTCTCTTTTTATAAGCAGCTGATCCAGTGCATGGTCTGGCCGTGTACAGGTCCATGCCAGTTTTGATTGGAACAGGCGCCCTGAGAAAGAGGCCTTCCGCACAACCTTCAGTTTCCTGCAGACTCCATCTCTCATTGGATTCTCTCCAGTAATTTATCGTAATACTGCTCCTTGAAATACGGGGGTAATGGAGTCCTGCCCTTCTTCTCCAGCATAATTAGAACAAGGGTATATGCTGCGTTTAGATCCTTCGCATAGGCAACGTAGTCTCTAAACTCTTCAGGGAACCAGTTCACCCCGCTGCGAAGCTTATGATCCGCCGAATCCACTACCACCACGGGGGTCTCTGCAATCAGGGAAAAGATGGTGCCGTGGTAACGGTCGGTCACCACCACATCGAACGAGGCCATATAGTCAATATATTCCCAAATAAGCCGCTCCTTCTCATGCCGGATAGTCCAAGCATCGGCATCGATCGTGGTATCAGAAAATTCCGTGCGAGCGATGTTAAGTCTCGCGGCCAGCTCGTCAACGGCTTCGCGGCGATAGTGCGACTCGACATCGTTCCGCAGACAGAAAAGAATCCCGTTTCTGCTACCCTCCACTTTCGACCGGCTACCAATGAGACTGGTAACCACATCCGGATAAAGCAGCAACCGGCATTTGCTGAACATCTCCTTGGCCTTACCCAGCGACACCTCGTCCCGGCAGATAATCGTGACATCAGGATGGTCATCAAAAACCTGAGCGGCTGCATTGCGGATGACCGGATTCATAAAATTGACGGTCTGCGGCATGATAACAACTTTGGTCTGCGGCAACGCTTTGGCCAAACGGGCAAACGAATACCAACCGCTATGATGATCAATAAAGAAATAACCGCTATGCCCGAAAATGATATCATTTTTTCGTGAAAACAGCCGCATGGCACCAATCGTCAAGACACACCGAACTGCCGCACGCAAATAACCCGAAACCAGAACCACATGCGCCGCAATCAGTGAAATCGGGATGCGCACAAGCTTATGCGCCGGATAGTTCTCCTTAATCCATTTCTCCAGACACATCAATTGCGCCTGATCCCCAAGATTGGCATGGGTCGGCGTCGCCACAATATAGGCCCGCGGGCGAAGCGTAAAAACCACATCGCGTATAAAACATATGTGATCCAGAATGTGTTGCGTCTTGCTTACTTTACTCATAAGGCCTCTAACTTAATCTCACGAACTCTGCGCTACAACGCCCTGCCAATGCCGGAATATCTCCACGATTAGATGCTGGCTATCTTTTGACCGCCTTCTTCAGCATTCCGATCCCTTTTTCTCCGATTGCCTGTCTGGCCATGCTCACTAACTCTGATTTGATATCCTTTTCAATGGCCATCATAAGATCCAGCGCACGAGATTCTTCCTCGCCGCGGGTAAAAACCTCGAACAGCATAGGCCGAACCGTAAGATCGGGAACCACAAAACGTTCATATACCGCCTCAAAATCCTGCTCACTCGAAGCCGAAAGATATTCGAACCCGAGATTTTGAGCATAGTTTTTAACCAACTCGGGGGATTTATTTCCATAGTGGCCTTCTGCGGCCACAAATTTGTCTGCTTCGTCACCAAAAAGCGCTGCCGGCTGAAACGAGTGCCCGAACTCAGTTCCCTTGCCGTTATTAATGAGCAGAATTCGGACATTGTTGCCAATGTGCCGGTTTCCAACGGCGTTCATATCATAGAAGAACGCCAGGTCACCGATGACCCCGAAATACAATTTACTGCGGTTGGCCAACGAGGCTCCGATCAGCGACGACACACACCCGTCAATCCCGAAGCCGCCGACATTGGACATTGCGGTTACCGCTGGCGGCAGATCAAAAAAATTCCAGGCACGCAGGCTGTTGAGGATGCCGAAATGCACGACAGAACCCTCCGGAATACAAGGTGCCATCCGCTTTGCTATGGAAATATTGGAGAATGGCAGCTTGGGCACCTTCTCGTGCATCTGCCTAACGCGCGCCAAACAATCCCTTAAATATTGATCCTTCACCGCCTCACCTTGAGGCGTGTAATGATCAAAGAAACGCCGTTCACTCATTTCGAAGACATAGCGCAGCTTTCGGAATTTATCACGAAGCTCCCCATCCTCGCTGACCCGCCAAACCTGCTCTGCGGAAACCCGCAGATAATAATCACCGGTAACCTCGCCGATATGAATAAGCACATCCGGATTGAACTTCGATGTATCGAACGTCTGCTGACACCCGATGATGGAAAACGGCACGCGATAGGCCCCCCGATAGCCGCTCGTATGGTCGCAGAAAACCGCCCCGTCATAAGCCGCACAGAACCGGTCAATAGTCTTGGTCAGCTCTTCGGACATTACCGTATGCGAACCCACGAAAACACCAACCCTCCCCGACTCCGGAAGCGAAGGGAACTCGGTATCCGGACCGATG
>JBGAJP010000023.1:0-34905 GCA_044224855.1 Pontiellaceae bacterium | reverse complement strand
GCCAAGGATCCGAGCCACAGAAGTATTCGACTTTCAAAATGAGGACTATTCATTTTCCCGTAATTTTTGGAAGGAGGTTGGTATGATAGACGAGTGTAAACCTTTTTATATTGAGCATAAAAGTGGGGTAATGTCTTGCGAGAGCCTGCTGTCTGATACCAGAAGGGTTATTGACTACAAAATGGAATCAGATAAGCAGGCGTTATTGGATAGTGACAAGTTCAGTGTATTTATTGGATCAATTTCATATGCGTTGAAGATACTGGAAGAGCTAGATGTTGGCAATTTGGATACCTCAATCCTTGGTCGACATGGGGTGAGAACTATTTCGGAGGTGTTTATCATGTTGAAATACCTGCTAAAACATGAGGCAGGGAATGCCAATATCTGGAGAGAATATAAACACTACGGAATTAGTAAACTGAAACTCATACTATTGAAAGCTCGGGAGAAAGCTGGGGGGAGGTGCTCTCATTTTGCTGAGCCTATTATCGATGCCTATGTAAACGAAGGGGTGTGGGAGGAGTTTATAGACATTGATCTAAAATATTTTGATAAGCAGAACATAAGAGCCAAGAGTGCTGATGTTGGCGAAAAAGATCTTTATGATATTATGTATGACTATGACTCAGGTTTCGTCCATGGCTTGTGGGGTGCTGTTCGTGAAAGTTCAATGCTCGCGTGCGATAACCCGACTCATAAATTCCATAGTATTCCCGATATTCATAATTCACAGAAATTGCCTAGCGTTATCAACGATGCTGAAAATATTATCCTCAGGCTGATGAAAGTTTTCAGCGACAACTATCCTCTACCTGATTGGTATGCTGAAAAATACCAAAAGGGGTTAGTGTAGAATGAAAACTTGCCTGGCGAGCTACCAAAATGAATATCTTGAGCTACTAGAAACTCATGAGAATCGTATATTCACAGACACCTCCTTAGTTAATATTTTGTGGATCTTAGATGATGTAGATAAATTTTGGCGCAAAAGGCTTGGTGTTATTGAAAAAGATTTAGATTCGCTTACAGAATCAAACACATGCATGATTTTATCTGGTGCGATATATTTAGACTATGCTAATAACGAGCACTACCTTTATAAGCCGTTAGGTCGATACCATCTGCTACATGATTCACTATTAAAGCTTGAGTCTATTATTAGAGCGCCTCAAGGAGCTTTTAATCATGAGGCAGTATCAAGACTGTTCTTAAAGGCATTTCAAGACGAGTTAATGGTTCTTCGCAATGCCAGAGAGCACCTTTTTTATGTGCCACTTCAGTTGCTTGCGCTTAAATACATGGATGATCACCACGATCTGTTGTCGAAGGGGTTTTGGAGCGTGGTTTCAAATCTTTTTGCGCACAACATGGGGTCCATTGGTGAATTTGTTGAATTGTACAAAAGCTACGCTGAAATCGAAAGAGCGCTGGGAGAAAAACAGGCTAATACCATCATATTCAACGATAGGCAGGATGAAAATCTTTCAATTGGTGAAAGAACGGAAGCGTACCTTCACCATGAAATTGGCATGAGCAATCTACTTAAAAACAAAAGCGAACCTGAAAAATTCATTGCTGTACTTAGCTGCCATACGTGTCAAGTTTTAGACATAATCCTCACAGGAGTTTGCTTTAATATAACGCCATACATTAGGTTCAAAACTACCTTTTATTACTTCGTCCTGATTGCCCAATCCTTCGAGCGTGATGAAAAGATTAAGTCCATGGTTGAGAAAACCATCATCACATACCTGTTCTATCACGAAATGGATCGAGATGTTTTTGCAAAGATTGGGTTTGATGAGTTCTCACGCCGAATGTCGCAGGAAGATTATCTTCAAAGGATTATTTCCGCGCTCAAAAACATGGATGTTGATATAGCTAGTCAGGGCTTTTCTTCAGCAATTAGCGTTATTCATAGCGTATTTTCGGAGTTTGAATCAAAAAACGGAGCCGAGGTCAGTCCGATAATTTGACAACGCTGGTTACAACAGTTCTTGGAATAATTCGTGTTTATTCGTGTCCATTCGCGGTTAAAACTCATACTCTCGCCGATTCATGAAGGAGTTCATATGTTGTCGATTGAAGAAAAGAAAAACAACCCGCTGCATGGTTTAAGCGCCGAGGCGATGGTGACTGAACTCGTGGAGTTTTACGGGTGGGAAATTTTAGATGCCGCACTGGGACTCAACTGTTTCCGCATGAATCCGTCCATCCCTAGTGCCGTTAAATTTTTACGGAAGACGGACTGGGCCCGGCACAAGGTCGAGAATTTTTATTTGTACCGCTTCAAACAGATGCCGAAAGCCCGCGGGGAGGAATTCGATTTAGATCCCCGTGATCGCGGCTTCGCGAACGGGGTTGTTCCGAAAGAGCCGATGCCGCTGACCGTTGAGATTATCGAAGAGATGAAGGCTAAAGCCGAAGAGAACTATCAGAACCGCCGTTCGGATTCCCGCTACTGATCGAAATTGATCTGATTAGATTTTACCCACGAATCTGCACGAATTTTCACGAATCAGAGATATTTATTCGTGTTCATTCGAGTTATTTGTGGGCAATTCTTCTTCATCGCCTTACTTGAAAATATCCTGCCAGTTTCCTGTCGTGGAAGCTTTGGCATATTCCGTTGAGCGGTTCTCGAAGAAGTTGGTGTGTTCGACGCCGTTGAGCATGTAGTCGAGCCACGGCAGCGGATTTTCCGGCACGGTGTAGATGCTTTTCATGCCGATGCCGATGAGCCGGCGGTTGGCGATGTAGCGGATGTACTGTTTGACTTCGTCCGGCGTGAGGCCTTCGACTGCGCCGAGTTCAAAGGCGATGTCGATGAAGTTGTCTTCAAGTTCGACGGAGCGTTCGGCGGCGCAGTAGATTTCGTATTTCAGTTTATCGGTCCAGAGTGCCGGATGCTCTTTGATGAAAGCTTTGAATAGCAGCGCCATGGATTCGACGTGCAGGCTTTCGTCGCGGATGCTCCAGGTGACGATCTGTCCCATGCCTTTCATTTTGTTGAAGCGCGGGAAGTTCATCAGGATGGCGAAGCTGCTGAAGAGCTGAATACCTTCAGTGAAAGCGCTGTAAACGGCGAGCGTTTTGGCGATTTCAAACGGCGTGTTCATGTTGAAGTTAAGCAGGTATTCGTGCTTTTCCTTCATCTCGGCAATCGACATGAAGACGGTGTATTCCTCATCGCCGAGGCCGAGTGTTTCCAGCAGCAGCGAGTAGGCGTCCTGGTGAACCGCTTCCATGGCGGCGAAGGCGCTGAGCATCATGCGGACTTCAGGAACGCGGAAGGTTGGAAGAAAGAGGGTGGAATAGCCGCCGGCGACATCGACGTCGGCCTGCGTGAAGAATTTGAAGATATTCAGCAACAGGTTTTTATCCTTCTGCGAAATCGTCTCGTTGAAATCCTTCAGGTCGTCGGCGAGATTCACCTCATCGGGAATCCAGTGCATCTGCTGCTGCATCTTGTAGGCTTCAAATGCCCAGTCGTATTCAAACGGTTTGTAGTAGGTTCTTTCTTCTAAAAGCGGCATGGGGGGCTCCTTGTTTTATATTGCGTAGTGCGTACTGCGTATTGCGTCCGGTGTGATGGGAAATACGCAGTACGTAGTATTTTTCTATCCTTCACACGACAGACAGGTGCTTTCTTTATTGTAGTCGATCATGATTTCGCGCGGCTTCTGCTCTGACACGACATCGGCGCGCTTAATCGCTTCGCTGCGGACATAGTAGAGGCTCTTCAGTCCTTTTTTCCAAGCCAGCATGTGGGTGTTATGCAGTTCCTGTTTGCTGACGTTGGCGGGGAAGAAAAGGTTTACACTCTGCGACTGGCAGACGTACTGCTGACGGTCAGCGGCGAAGTCGATTACCCAGCGCTGGTCGATTTCCAGCGCGGTTTTGAAAACGTCGCGCTCCCAGTCGGTCAGGAAGTCAAGGTGCTGGGCGCTGCCGCCCTGCGTGATGATAGATTTCCAGATTTCGGAATTATTCTGTCCGTGGCGTTCGAGCGCCTCTTCGAGATATTTGTTCTTCATCAGCGCCGAGCCGCTCTTTGTTTTCTGCGTAAAGGCGTTGGCACGGAACGGTTCAATCGACGGGCTGGTATTGCCGCAGATGATCGAACTGCTGGCGTTCGGTGCGATCGAAAGCAGATGCGCGTTGCGGACGCCGTAACCGGCGGCATCGGGGCATTCGCCGCGCTCGGCGGCAAGTTGCTTGGTTGCCGACAGCGCCTGTTCTTTGATGTGTTTGAACATATTCAGGTTGAGCCCTTTGGCGATGGCGCTTTCGAACGGAATGCTGTGCGCCTGCAAGTAAGCGTGAAAGCCCATCGCGCCGAGCCCGATGCTCCGCTCGCGTTGTGCGCTGAATCGGGCGCGGTCGATTTCGTCCGGCGCGTTCTGAATGAATGATTCGATGACGTTATCGAGAAAGCGGACGAGGTCGGAAATGAACTGCGGGTGATCTTTCCATTCGTCGTAGGTTTCCAGATTGACCGAACTCAGGCAGCAGACTGCCGTACGTTCTGCGTTGGTCGGCAGTGTGATTTCACTGCACAGATTGGACTGGTGGACGCGCAGGCCGAGTTTTTTCTGGAACTCGGGCAGGGCGTCGTTGGTTGCTTTGTCGAACAGAATATAGGGCTCGCCGGTTTCAATGCGGTTCTGGATCAGCTTCACCCAGATGGTTTTGGCCGACACGGTTTTCTTCGTTTCCTTTGTGTGCGGATCGACCAGTTTAAAACTGTCATCGAAGCCGGGAATGCGCGTTGCCTGATCGATCAGGTTCATAAATTCTTCGGTCAACACGACGCCGTGGTGCAGGTTGGTCGACTTGCGGTTGACGTCTCCGCCGGTCGGCTTGCGCACGTCGAGGAATTCTTCAATTTCCGGATGGTCGACCGGCAGATAGGCGGCGTAGGAGCCGCGCCGCGTGACACCTTGACTGAACGCCAGCATTTCGGCGTCGACCACTTTCAGAAAGGGAATGACGCCGGTCGATTCGGAGCCGTGCGACGTTTTTGAGCCGCAGGCGCGCACATCGCCCCAGTAGCCGCCGACGCCGCCGCCGAAAGAGGAAAGCCAGGCGGTTTCTGTATAATGGCCGGTAATGCCGCCGCGGCTGTCCGGTACATAGTTAAGAAAGCAGGAGATCGGCAGTCCGCGGTTGGTTCCGCCGTTGGTCAGGATCGGCGTGGAAAACATGAACCAGAGCATGCTGGCGTAGTCGTAAATCCGCTGCGCCATGGCAGCATCGTCCGAAAAAGCGGCGGCGGCGCGGGCAAAGGCCTCCTGCGGGCTTTTTTCGGTCGGGAGCATATAGCGGCTTTCGAGCGTTTTAAGTCCGAATTCACTCATCAGACCGTCGCGGGAAGTTTCAATTTGAATGTTCATCAGCGCCTCGCTTAGTAATAAACCGTTAGTAATTTGGTCGTAAATGTCATCTTTATGGCATTGATATTAAAACCCCTGCAAGCCTAAAAAACACAATATCTTGTGTTGCCGATTGTTTAAAACACCAAATAAAGGGTTTATCCGATGCTTGTCAGCATCAGTCGCAGCCTGTATTTTCAGCGCTATGAAACTGTTTGATGCCCATTGTCATTTGCAAGATGAGGCACTGTTTCCTGAACTTAAAAATGTTGTAGAGCGTTCGGCGGCGGCCGGCGTTACGCGGTTTGCCTGCTGCGGGACAAGTTCCGGCGACTGGCAGATGGTTTTTCAGCTTGCGGAGGAGTTCCCTCAAGTCATTCCGATGGCCGGAATCCATCCGTGGCTTATTTCAACTGAGTGGCAGAAACACATACAGGTGTTGGGAAAACTGCTGAAAGAATATCCGCAAGCGGGAATCGGTGAAACAGGGCTGGATTTCCAGGAAAAATTTACCAATCGCGCGGAACAGGAAGAATGCTTTGCCGCGCACCTCGATCTGGCTCGCCAACTGAACCGGCCTATTGCAGTTCACTGTGTTCATGCGTGGGGGCGGCTGATTGAAATTCTGCGGGAGCATCCTGCCTCGCGCGTTTTGCTGCACGCTTTTGGCGGTGCGGCAGAGCTGATTCCGGAACTGGTTGATCTGAACTGCTGGTTTTCGTTCTGCGGGTCGGTGGCAAATCTAAAGGCAAAGCGGGTGCGGGCATCTGCAACGGCGGTTCCGGCTGATCGTTTGCTGATCGAAACCGATTCACCTGACTTTCCGCTGCCGGGCTGTCCGGAACCTAATGAGCCAGCCAATCTAATATATGTCGCCTGCGCTGTCGCGGAACTGCGCGGCGTTCCGGTTGAAAAGATAGCCGAGTTGACGGTTGCTAATGCGGAGCAATTTTTTACATCTGTCTAGTTGCGGATGGTTGCAGATTTCGCATATACTGCGCCGCTTTACTTGGAGGTCGCTTGCATGAATCATGAAATCATGACCATTGAAGAGGTTGCTGTGTACCTGCGCGTGTCAGAACGAACAGTTTATGACTGGGCGCAGAAAGGGCAGTTGCCGGGCGGAAAACTGGGTACGACCTGGCGCTTTAAGCGCAGCGATATTGAGGGCTGGGTAAACCGCCGCATTGGAAACTCCGCCGCTCCGGCGGCTCCGGTTGCTCCGGGCATGGAAATGCTGAGCCGGATTCTTTCGCCGGAACGCGTGGTTTTCTTTGATACCAATGAAAAAACAGCCGCGCTGAAAACGCTATGCGCGGCGCTGGGAACTTCTTCGCTGATTCACAATGAAGCCGAGCTGGAACAGGCGGTTTTCAAGCGCGAGGAGCTGATGAGTACCGGAATCGGTTTTGGCGTTGGTGTGCCGCATGTCAGACTTTCATCGGTGGATGACTTGGTGATGGCGCTCGGTATTGCGCGCAAGCCGCTGGACGACTATTCGTCGCTGGACGAGGTTCCTGTTCAGATTGTTTGTATGGTGGCGGCGTCCGGCACGCAGCACCCGCAGTACATCCGCGCGCTTTCGGCGATCAGTTCGCGGCTGAAAGATGAAACGATGCGCAAAGCGCTCATTGAGGCGAGAGACGCCGTTTCGGTGTTTAATATCTTCACCGGCGGTGAGCCGGGCTGACAGATTTTCCGCCTGACCGGAGGGGCGATCCTCTGCCGGTTTTGACGATAAATCTCTTGGCATAGACGGGTTGCTCCATATAATGCGCGGCAAGCATTTAAAGTTCACCACGAAGACCATTTATGGACTCAGGCGAAAAAGCAAAGCCGGAAGTGAGTGTGCGCACTAAAGGTGCAGCCGCCGGAACCATCGGCATCATTATCGGTTCGGCGATTCTCGGCGCTACGGCAGCCATTTCCGTATATCGCTTTATGCAGGGCGGCGTTGAAACCATTTCAACGACCAGTCTGATGAGTTTCCTCCTGACGCTGGGGCTTTCCGTTTCTGCGATTGTTCTGGCCGTTTCCGCGATCGCACTTTGCCGGATGGCTGAACTCTCCATTGCAAAAAAATCAGAAGAGACGAATGCCATGCAGGCGGCGATGATTGCGCAGACTTTGACTGTTATTGAGCGCATGGAATCCTCTGTTGTGCGTATCGGTGAAGAGGTTGCGGACAATCTCTATGGGAATTTCGAGATGCTTGCCGGGGAAATTCAGGAAAGCCTGTCTTCACGCGATGTATTGCGCGCTGATGTCAACGAAGCCATTGAACGTGCATTGACCGCCCGTGCCGGGCTGAAAATCTCTGACGAAGCACGGCCTGAAAAACCGGTTGTGATGGAGAAAACGCCGGTGGCAGAACCTGTGTCTGCTGACGAACCGATCCCCGTCCGTTCTGTGCCTGCGCCGGAACCGCCGGTCACGGCGGTTACCGATGCAATGCGCGAAAAAGCCGATAAAAAATACGGCGAATTCAAAGACATTGTTCTTCTCGGTGTAGCCAACTATCCGGGCGTTCTCGCCCGGAAAATCGGCGAAGGCCAATATCGCACCGGCGGTGATGATCTGGTCGACGGCGCGTTTATTGTTAACAATGAAAAAGTGGCGGTCTGCACGTTCTGCACGAATGACATCATAACCGATCGGTTCATGGGCGATACCGGCGACGGCTTCAATGTATTTCTGCGTTCGCTGGTTAATGAACTCAAGAGCGGCCATTTCACCCGCGTTCTTCTGGTATTCGACGGTAAACTCGCCAATACCAGTCCGTACGCCAGATCACTGAACGCTTTGAGCAGCCGGATTGATGCCGAAACTTTCGCCTGCTTCGAACTCTTCGAAGGCTCTCCGGATGTCATCATTCCCGAATTGACCGAGCGCGTCAGTCAGCTGATGGAATTGCCGGCGGCCGAAGCGAATGATGTGCCGGAGCTCTCCTTTCGCCGCCAAATGGGCGCCTGATCGATCTCGCTGAGCCGTTGAGGAAAACGGGAAAAAGACATCTCGCAATTTTTACAGGGTTCGGAAACACTGAATCGCTTAATGAATACACTTCACCCATCTTCATCCTCTTCATACCGTGCGCTGTTACGTATTGCCGTTCCGCTGATTATCACTTCGGCATCGTTTACAGTACAAAATTTCTGCGACCGCATGTTTCTGGCCTGGTACAGCCCGGCGGCATTGCAGGCGGCTGTTCCTGCCGGGATTCTGTTTTTCACGCTGGTGTGCGGATTTATGGCGACGGCGGCGTTCGCCAACAGTCTGGTGGCGCAGTATTACGGCAATCAGGATTATCACGGCTGCAGCCGTTCGGTGGCGCAAGCCGTTTTGCTGGCGCTCTTTTCGTTTCCGCTGATTCTTCTGTTGATTCCGGCTGGGCTCTGGATGCTGTCTGTCAGCGGGCACGCGCCGGCTGTACTGGCGGAGGAAAAAACCTATTTTTCCATTCTGATGCTGGGCGGTCTGCAACTGCCGCTCTCTTCTGCCATCAGCAGTTTTTTCTCGGGCCGCGGTCTGACAAAGGTTGTGATGCTGGGTGCAATCGCCGGAGCTTTACTGAATCTGGTGCTCAACTGGCTGCTGATTTTCGGTGTCGGGCCGTTTCCGGAAATGGGTACGGCGGGTGCCGCGCTGGCCTCGGTGATTTCCGGATTTGTTTCTCCGGTTATGATGCTGATTCTGTACTTCTCGGCGAAAAACAACCGGCTTTATGATACACGCCGGCTTTTCTATTTCGATGCGCCGCTTTTCCGCCGCCTGCTTCGCTTCGGTATTCCATCGGGTGTTCACATGGCGCTGGATATCGGCGCATTTTCCCTGTTTGTACTGCTGATAGGGCGGCTCGGCGAAACGGCTTTCATGGCCGCCAACATTGCACTGAGTGTAAACATGATCGCCTTCATGCCGGCGGTCGGTATCGGCCAGGCTGCCGGCACCATGGTCGGCCAGCATATGGGCCGCCGCGATTTTGACGGGGCGCTAAAAGCCGGCTGGCGCGCGGTGCATATCGGCTGGATTTATACGGCCTGTGCCGCGCTGACTTTTGTACTGATGCCCGAAGTGTACATCCGCCTTTTTGCGCGCGGCGATGTTCCGATTGATGGAATAGTAAGTCTCGCCCGCATTCTGCTGGGCTTTGCCGCCGGCTGGGGGCTGATGGATGCCACGAATCTGATTCTTTCCGGCGCGCTGCGCGGCGCAGGCGACACGCATTTTGTGATGTGGTACGAAACCGCCATGGCTTGGTTTTTCTTCGCGGCGGGCGAACTGCTTATCGTACTGGTATTTGAGTGGGGGGTGCTGGCGGCCTGGGCCTGGGCGCTGATCTATATCTGCCTGCTGGCTTTCGGCATCTTTCGGCATGGTTGCGCGTTTCCGTTCTAAACGCTGGCAGCTGATTGAACTGATCGAACGTCAGGAAACCCTGCCTGAAACGGCGGCTGACGGAATACCGATGATTTAAGCGGTCTGCTTTTTCCAGTTGCGGATGATCTGCATAATTTCGCGCACCCAGGAGCATTCGCACTCAACCGGACAGGGCTCCAGATCATTCTTCCTGACACAAAGTTCCGGACAGCATTTCGATTGTTTCCCTTGCGACGCCAGCATCGGGCGGTTGCTTAGTCCCGTGAATTCATTAACCGGAATGGCCAGCGTTGTGCCGCATCCGGGTTTTGTATGGCTGAAATAAAACAGTCCGCCCTTAAGATCGATGAAGCTGACCTGATAGCCGGATAGTTCCAACTCATGGTCAGACAGGAAATCTTCCAGCATTTCCCAATGGTTGGAGCACATCGGGCAGATTTTAAAGGGCGCTGCTTTCATTCTGCCGGCTTATTGTAAAACAGGGCGGCATTCCTGCCGCCCTGCGGAATGGCTAATGTTTGACAGCGACTTTCGGCCCCTTGGCCTGACCGATACCGGCCAGCAGCTTTCCGAACCATTTGACATCGATGTCGAACGGCTTGCCTCCCTTGATGCGAGGGAATTCGATGGCACGCAGTACATCTTTCTGATCTTCGTCTTCACCGATCACTCCGCTGATGCGTTTGAGTGCGCACTCAACGGCTTTATTGGCGCAGCGCTTGATCAGCTTGAGGTCTTCCTTGTTGGCGGCGGCGGCGCGGGCGAAATAGCCGCTCTTCTGCACCAGCACTTTTTCGGCTTTGAGCATTTCGGCAAACTGCTTGCCGAACCATTTGCCGGGGTTGATGGTGTCGAGTTTGACGTGCCCGAAAGCGTCGCGTGCAACCTCTTCGCCGGCGGCCTGCATTTGCGCAACAATTTCTTCAACGCCTGCGCCTTCGGAGATGAAGATGTTCACGCAGTCGTTCTCATCCATGATCTTTTTCAGGCGGGCGGCCTCGGCTTTGAAGTCGATCGCCATTTCGGGAATGAAGATCGCGTGGACATCCTTGCGGATTTTGCTCAGGCCGATGCCGGGAACAAATGCCATTTTGGCAAGACGGTCGCGGTAAACCTGTGCGGTATAGGCTGTCAGCCAGCCGCAGTTGCGGCCCATGACTTCGTGGATAATCAGCATGCGCGGGTTGGCATTGTGCTCGGCCACGACGTTTTCGAAGTATTTTGCACCTTCTTCGGCGGCGGTCCATGCGCCGAGGCTCTGGCGGATCGGGAACACATCGTTATCGATGGTCTTCGGCATTCCGACCACAGTCAGGTCGTAGTTATTGTCCTTAAGATAGGCGGCGAGGTCGGCCGCGGTCGTATTGGTGTCGTCGCCGCCGATGGTGTGGAGGACATCGACGCCGTCTTTAACCAGCTGACGTGCCGCGACTTCCAGCGGATTTTCACCTTCTTTGACGAGGCCGCGTTTCACGCAGTCTTTGACGTTGGTGAGTTTGACGCGGCTGTTGCCGATCGGGCTGCCGCCGTGTTTATGAAGAATAGTGGCCTTGGCTCGGATCGCCGGTGTAACGGCGATGGATTCGCCGAGCAGCAGACCTTTATAGCCGCTGGTGTAGCAGATGATTTTCACTTTCGGGGCGACCTTGCTGTATTGCTCGATCAGGCCTCCGATTGCGGAGGAGAGGCAGGGGGCCAGACCGCCCGCAGTGAGAATGGCAACTTTCTTTACTTCCTTCATGGTATAAATCCTTTTCAGACAGGGTTAAAAACTGCGCAACATGATGGGAACTTTACTTTTGAAGGCAAGGCAAAAAAACGTTTCTAGAGGTTGACTTCGCGGCCTCTCATCGCTTTAATGCGCCCCTTGTTCCGCCGGAGGATTATCACAAAGTGATCGCCTGAAATGCGTTTTTCGAAACAGGCGGCCCCGAAAACGGGCTTAATTGGGTGGAACAGCAGGAAACAGAAACCAAAACGGAGAGAACCATGAAGTATAACGGACCAAAGATCAAGAAAGCGCGCCGCCTGGGCATCGCCCTGTCGCCGAAATGTGAAAAATTCCTCGAACGCCGCCCGCATCCCCCGGGACAGCACGGCCCTTCACGTCGTCGCAGCAAACTGACTGACTACGGCAAACAGCTCATCGAAAAGCAGCGTTTGCAGTACCAGTACAACCTGACCGAACGTCAGATGCGCGGCTACTACGCCAAAGCTGCGCGTAAAGTCGGTAACACCGCTGATATCATGCTTCAGCTGCTCGAAACCCGTTTTGATGCCGTTGTGCTCCGCGCCGGTTTTGCCCGCTCCATCTACCAGGCCCGTCAGCTGGTCGGTCATGCGCACTTCCTCATCAACGGCAAGAAGGTTAATATTCCTTCCTACCAGATGCGTATCGGCGATGTCATCACCGTCCGTGAAGGCAGCCGCGAACTCGAAATCTTTCCGTCCGCCCAGCAGATCGCCAGCACACCGGCTTATCTGACCGTAGACGACAAAAAGCTCACCGCCAGCCTGAGCCGCCTGCCGGAACACGGCGAAGTGCCGGTGCAGTGCGAAGCCTCACTGGTCGTCGAGTTCTACTCGCGCTAAACAGACCTTTTCTGAGGTTTGGGGAAAAGCCCGCTGTTCATCAGCGGGCTTTTTTGTTTTAGTTTCCACACACTGAACGGGAGGAACGCCATGAAACGCTTCGTACTGGACCGCCGCGAGGATGAAACCGGAGTTTCCGGAACCGGATATATTGCTGAAGGCGTTCTCTTCGACAACGGTAAATGCGCGCTTGCATGGATCTCGCGCTACCGCTCCGTTACCGTTTTCGATAGCATTGATGAAGTCAAAGCCATCCATGGGCACGACGGGAAAACCATCATTCAGTGGATCGACTGATTCATGCTCATCCGCGAAACAACCCTGACCGTCCTCGACTTTGAAACCACCGGCTCTGTGCCGGGCTTCGATACCGAACCGTGGCAGGTTGCCGCGGTTGTTCTGAAAAACGGCCGCGTCGATCCTCGTCAGACCTTCGAAAGCCTCGTCCGCGTTGACATCAATCGCCCGTTCAACGCTTACGCGCCGGGCAAGCATCATAAATTGCGCGAAGAAATCGCCGCCGCCGATGAAGTTTCCAGAGTCTGGAAAAAGCTGGAAGGGTGGGTGACCGGACGTCCGTTGGCGGCACACAATATTGCGACCGAAAAGAAATTCCTGCGACGCATGGCGCCGATGCACCGTTTCGGGCCGTGGATCGATACGTTGGCACTTGCGCGGCAGGCATGGCCGGAAGCGCCGTCTCATAAGCTGGAAGATTTGATCGGCGGATTAAAACTCGAAGGCCGGGTCCGCGAACTCTGTCCGCACGGCGAAGCCCATGACGCGCTCTATGATGCGGTTTCCTGTGCGGTGCTACTTGAGAATATTCTTACCCAGCCCGGTTGGGAACAGTTGACGATTGCTGAATAATGATTTTGACCGAGACCGCAGTATCCCGAAACTTAGCGGGCAAACTCAAGCCGTTGTCCACAGCTCGTCTTATTCACTTGGCCATTCTGCCAGGCGATCTGTCCGGAAACGATGGTGGTGTCGACGGATGAACGGAAAGTTACACCTTCGAACGGCGACCAGCCGCACTTATAGAGAATATTTTCTTTCTCAACCGTCTGCGGGCGGTTCAGGTCAACCAGTACAAGGTCGGCCCAGCAGCCTTCGCGGATGAATCCGCGGTCTTTGATGCTGAAGATACGCGCCGGGTTGTGGGCAATCTTGGCGGCGATGGTTTCGAGTGTCAGTGTTCCCCTGTGGAAGTGTTCGAGGACGGCGGGCAGGGCGGACTGGATGACCGGCATGCCGGACGGCGCAGTCCAGTAAGTTCCCTGTTTTTCCTGCCAGGTGTGCGGAGCATGATCGGTACCGATGGTATCAATCCGGTCGGTGAGCAGTCCGCGCAACAGGGCATCGCGGTCGGAAGCGCGCTTGATCGCCGGATTGCATTTCACAAGCGCGCCTTTGATTTCGTAGGCGGCGCTGCTGAAATGAAGATAATGGACGCAGACTTCGGCGGTTATTTTACGGACGGTTTCGTCGCGTTCCACAAAAAACTCGTTTTCGCGCGGGCTGCTGACTCTCACGGTACCGCCGTCAAACAGTTCCAGCTCGCGGGCGGTGCTGATATGCAGAACATGCAGACGGGTGCCGTGTTTTCCGGCGAGTTCGACTGCGAGCTGCGTGGAGCGGAAACAGGCTTCTTCGCTGCGGATATGCGGGTGAGCGGCAAACGGAGTTTTGTCACCGTAGCGTTCGCGGAAAATCGCTTCGTGTCTTTTGATGATTCCTGAGTCTTCGCAGTGTGCGGTCAGGTTTACCGGGCATTCGCGGAAAAGTTCGTCCAGGACTGTGAGATGATCGACGAGCATGTCACCGGTCGATGAGCCCATATAAACTTTCACGCCGCAGACGTTTTTCGGATCGACTGCCTTGATTTCATCGAGGTTGTGGAGCGATGCGCCGAGGTAGAAGGAATAGTTGACGGCCATCTTCTGCGCGGCGATGGCAAACTTTTCTTCGAGCCGCACGTTCGTGACGGCCGGCGGGCTGGTGTTCGGCATTTCCATGACGGAGGTGACGCCTCCGGCGGCGGCGGCACGCGATTCGCTCTGCATATCGCCTTTATGCGTCAGTCCCGGCTCGCGGAAGTGGACGTGGCAGTCGATCATGCCCGGCAGGAGCGCTTTGCCGTCAGCGTCGATGATGATGTCGGCATCTGCTGAAATTTCACGGTCGATGCGGTCAATCCGTCCGTGGCGGACCAGAACATCGGCGGACCGCTGGGTGCCTTCGTTGATTACATTCGCGTTCTTTATGAGGATGCTTTGCATAGGAGTTTCTTCCGCCAGAGAATAATAACGGCACCTAGAATCATAAAGGAAGAATAGAGCTGACCTTTGGTGAGCCAGCCGAAGTAGACGGTGCTGTCGGGCTCGCGGAAGAATTCGCTCGTGATGCGCGCAACGGCATACAGGATAAGGAAAACGGCGCTCAGGACGCCTTCGCGTTTGCCCCAGGCTGTCCGGCGGAGAAGCCAGAGAGCGACGAAGATCAGGAGACCTTCGCCGAACGCTTCATAAAGCTGTGAAGGGTGGCGGGGCGTCGGTGTGATGTCTTCCGCCTGCGGAAAAATGACAGCCCACGCAACGTTCGTCGGGCGTCCCCAAAGCTCACCGTTGATGAAATTGGCGATGCGTCCGCAGAAGAGTCCGATCGGAGCAACGAGTGCAAGCCCGTCAGTGATGTTCCAGAAAGGGTATTTCTTTTTCCACGCCGTCCAGAGTACGACCAGAAATACACCGAGCATTCCGCCGTGACTGGCCATGCCGCCTTCCCATACGCGGAAAAGAAAGAGCGGGTCGTGAACGAAGGTATCCCATGCGTAAAGGAGAACGTAGCCGAGCCGTCCGCCGAGAAAGACGCCATAAATGGCAAGATAGACGATGAAGTTGCCGAGATCCTGCGGCGGCACGGCGAATTCGCCGCGTTTGGACATCCGGAGCAGAAGCAGGTAGCCGCCGAGGAAGCCGAGCAGGTAGGCGAGTCCGTACCAGCGAACCGCCAGCGGTCCCCAGATTTGGAAAATCACCGGGTTGAGATGGTGGACGTAGGTGCCGAGTATCGGGATGAGCAGATTCATCAGTAGTTGGAACCTCGCCAGTGGAGTTTTTGACTTAGAACGGAGAAGTAGCTGTAGCCGGGCAGGTGCAGGAAGGTGACGGGTTTGCCGCTGCGGACGATCCGGATGGCGTCACCCGATGCAAGTTCATCAACATCCTGTCCATCGGCGGAAAGAATCAGCTTCTTATGCGTGTGCTGCACGGTGATCTCTATGACACTGGAGTCCGGCAGAACCAGCGGCCGGTTGCTGAGTGTGTGCGGGCAGATCACGCTCACACCGAAAACACCCGCGCCGGGCTGGATGATGGGGCCGCCGGACGAAAGGAAGTGGCCGGTACTTCCGGTCGGAGTGCAAACGACCATACCGTCGCAGGCGAAAGAGGAAATCGTTTCGCCGTTTACGGAGAGCCCGAGTGTGATGATGCGCGAGGAGCCGCCGAAGCCGATAACCGTGTCGTTTAAAATCCGGTAGCCGGCGGCCGGTTTACCGTTATGCAGAACAGTGCAATCGGCCGCGGTGCGAACGTCGCGCCGGCATTTTCCGTCAGCAAGCGCATCGAGTGTCTTTTCGAGCGAGTCTTCACCGGTGCCGGTGAGGAATCCGAGACTGCCGAGGTTGATTCCAAGAATCGGCACGTCGGCATCTTTTAGCAGATTGGCGCAGAAAAGAACCGTACCGTCGCCGCCGAGCGCGAGCAGCACATCGACCGTTCCGGCGAACTCATTGAATTCAAGAACGGTTGCGGAGGGCAGATAGGCGGCAGTCTGTTTATCAGCAAACAGTTCGATCCCGAACTCCCGGGCTTTGCGGGCGAGCCGATCGAAGATGTCGGCGGCGTGCGGGCGTTTAGGGTTTGCAATGACACCGGCTTTTTTCATACCGTGATTGTTGCCGTAACCGGTCGGGCGCACAAGATTTATTCAGGGGGAAATGGACGCTGCACATGAGTTCTAAAACCATTGTTACCGCCTGCGACCATAATTTTGTCTGGGGTGCTTTCCTCCTGCTCCTTTCGCTGCGCCGCAGCGGCGTCACGCTGCCGGTGCATGTGGTGACGCACAATCTCGGCGAAGTAGACCGTGCGCTGCTGCATCAGATTGACGGCGTGACCCTTTTCAAAGCGCCGGATGAAGCGAACCATCGCAACATCGTCTATCAGAAAACCGCCGCCATCCTGACGGCGGAAACCGATCTGGTCATGTGGATTGACTCGGACTGTATTGTCACCGGCGACATCACGCCGATGATTGAAGCAACCGGCGAGGGATTGCAGATCCGGATGCGGCCGGAAGCGGAAATCGCCTATCTGTTTAAAAAGCGCTACGCCGCCGGCGAAAAGCGCGGAACGCTCCCTGGCAGGGTGCTCGACATCTGGCGTAACGATGTCGGCGAGCGCGCGACGCCGGCGATCAACACATCCTGTAATGCGCACTGTTTTACCGTGCACCGTAAACATCTCGACTTTATCCGCCACTGGGACCGGCAGATCCATAAAGTAATTCCGGACAATGCCGCCGGCGGCGTTATGAATGACCGCAGCTTCGCTTACTTCCTGCTCGATGAGGCGGTTATGAGCTCCATGCTGGCTTTTTCCGACGGGCCGCCGCCGGTCCGGCGCTACCTGATGGAGGACGACCCGGCCTGCGCGGTGATCCACTTCGGCGGGCGGCCCAAACCCTGGACGCGCTGGCTGCTGCGCAATATGGAATATTTTGACGAAGTGACCGGACTGCTCGAATGGGCGGATAAGCAGGGCTGGGCGCTTCCGTACAAACCATGGTACCTTCAGAGGAAATATAAAACGCTTTGCCGTATTCACGCTTTGATTTTTGAGGTGCAGCGCCACATCCGGCGCAACGTGCACGGACTTAAGAAAAAAAACTACAGTTGAGAACTTATGGATATAAGCGAACAGACATCGAATGAAGAACAGAGCGGGGCATTTTTTTCCCGCGAGGCCGTTTCCGGCGTTCCGTGGATGGTTGCCAGTAAAGCGGTTCTTTTTTTTGTGTATTTTGCCATTTCCGTGCTGACGGTCCGGTTAATGGGCGGCACCAATTACGGGATATACTCCATCTGCATCAACATTGCCGAGTGGGCCGGCGTTTTCTGCGGCCTCGGACTGGTTTCCGCTCTTTTCCGCTTTGTGCCGGAACTGGTCGTGCAGCATAACGCGGCCGGCCTTAAACGGATGGTCTGGAAGTCGCTTTGGCTGCAGATTGCAGCAACAGCCGCCGGCACGCTGATTCTTGTTCTCATGAAGCCGTGGCTGAATAAATGGTTTCACATCGACTTCGGCCCCTATCTGGTGCTGACCGGACTGCTGATCGGCTTCAGTCTGCTGAAGGAAAATGTTTCTGCAATTGAAACTTCGCTGTTCCGGACCAAACACATCTCAATCCTTACGCTTGCCCGCGGAATACTCTGGCTCGCACTGATTGTCACCATGCTGCGGATTGTGCCGACGGTGGCCTCCGCCATCTGGACGCAGATTCTTTCCTATGCGGTTGTTTACATCATCGGCGCGTGGCTCATGTTCCGCCATATCTACAGCTTCGACTGGCGCTCTCCGCCGTACGGGATCGGCAAACGCCGCACCGCCAAATATTCCTTTGCCATTCTCAGCAATACGATTGTCCGGATGATGATGATGAAATATACCGAGGTGTTTTTCCTCGGTCTTACTGTCACGCCCGCCGTGATCGGAGCTTACGACCTCGGCTATTCCCTGCCGCCGCTGGTTATTTTCTTCATACCGGATTCACTGCACATGCTCTTTACCTCCGGCTTTGCTGAAGCCTACAGCCGCGACCCGAACTGTCTCGGACGGCTCATCAAAGCCTATTACAAAATGACCATTCTTTTTATGGTGCCGCTGGCTGTCTTCGGCTTCTTTTTCGCCCCGTCGGCGGTAGTTATGGTGTACGGCGACGATATGGCTCTGGCGGGCGTGCTTGCTTCCGGATTCTGCCTTATCCACCTGTTGTCCACCATCTCCACTCCGCTATCCATGGCGATCAAGGCCAAGGAGCGGATTATGGCGACCATGCCGGTGATGATCCTGCAGATCGTGATCAACCTGGTTCTGGACTGGCTACTGATCGTTTACTTTGACTTCGGTGTATGGGGCGGAATGGGGGCGGTAGCGGGAACATTTCTCATTTCTGCGCCGATCCGTCTTTCGGTGGTCAAAAAAATTCTGGGCGGAATCTTTTTCCCGACGGCGTACATGCTGCGTATGACACTTACGCTTTTTGCGCTGTCGAGCGTCCTGATCGTGGTGTCCAATCAATGGAACCTGCTGGGTCTTTTTGCAACCCGCTGGCTGAACATTGTTACCTTATTCGGACTTGGCGGAATCTATCTGCTGCTGTTTCTGATTTGTGTCCGCCTCTTCCGGCTGGTGCGCGACGAAGATGTCGCCGACTTCCGCGCTCTTGACATCAAGAAGCTCAACTTCGTTTTTGATCTGCTTTTACCGCGGAAGAGTTGATTCTCCGTCGAGCGATCAGTAGTAGGCTTTATTGGTCAGATCGCCGACCTGGATCGGAACTCCTCCGACTGTAAGTTCGCTGATGTCATTGATTCGCAGAGCCGCGCATAAATTACTGATCGCTGAGGCGTCAAACGGATCTCTCACTCCAAGTGACATCGCTCCCGCCATACCCACTCCCCGCGGCAGGGTGAGGATCCCTTTTGCCTTTTCCACCTCGGTAATATTACGTTCTCTGGCGGTTTTCAGCGATTTTTCATAGGCATTCAGAATGGCGGGAATGCCTAAGGCGGCCAGAACTCCGATGATTGAGATCACTAACATGATCTCAACCATCGTAAAACCTTTTGACCGTGCTTTTCTCATTAACCGTCTTTCTTTTCTTCCTGACCCGCATTGATTGTAGCAGACCCTGCGCCAGAAAAGCTAATTTTTCAGAAGCCGGACTTTTTCAGCCCGTTGCGGAAACCGGAGCATTTCCGGCTTTGCCGGGCCGGGTAATCCCGCTATCTTCCAAGCCTATGTTGGCAAAACGAATTATACCCTGTCTCGATGTAACCGGCGGCCGCGTCGTCAAAGGCGTTAAGTTTGTCGAACTGCGCGACGCCGGCGATCCGGTGGAATGCGCCAAAGCCTACGAAGCGCAGGGCGCGGACGAACTGACCTTCCTCGATATCACCGCTTCCAGCGACGGACGCGATACCATGGTCGATATCGTCCGCCGCGTTGCCGAACAGGTTTTTATGCCGCTCACCGTCGGCGGCGGCATCCGCACACCCGCCGACGTCCGCCGGATGCTCAACGCCGGGGCCGACAAAGTCTCCTTCAATACCGCCGCGATTAACGATCCGGATATTCTCAACACCTGCTCCGAACAGTTTGGAAGCCAATGCACCGTGCTGGCGATTGACGCGCGGCGTAACGGCGACGGAACCTGGGGCGTATTTACACACGGCGGCCGCAATCCGACCAAGCTGGATGCAATCAAGTGGGCGATTGAAGGTACACAGCGCGGCGCGGGGGAAATCCTGCTGACCAGCATGGATGCCGACGGCACCAAGAACGGCTATGACCTTGAACTTACCCGCGCGATTTCCGAAGCGGTCGGTGTGCCCGTCATCGCCTCCGGCGGCGCGGGAACGTTGGATCACCTCGTCGAAGCGGTCACCGACGGGAAAGCCGACGCCGTTCTCGCCGCCTCCATCTTTCACTTTGGCACATTCACCATCCGTCAGGTCAAAGAATACATGCGCTCCAAGGGCGTGACCGTGCGGTTGTAACGTTCAAGGTAACCGGCTTGAGCGGTTTCATGTGACCGTAGGGTTGGGGTCATCTGGCAGTTGGCGCCTACTCGGCTTCATCTTGAACCATCGCTTCGAGCTTGTGGTAAGGGTTCGACTCAATCTGCAGATATTGTCGCTTCAGACGAATTGCTTCGTCGAACGACGGCGATCCAATTAGCGTCAACCTTAGGTCGTCGCCGTCCATGAGGATAATTTCCCTCTCTCCTCGATATTCGGCTGCCTTCGCGATCGCCTTAGAGGTAAATCCGCTTACCGAAATGAAGAGGCCAGCAATCCCATCGACATCAAGCTTGTCGCGAAACTGGACTATCTCTGATGGTGGAATCGGCTTCTTTTTCCACTTTGTCTCTACTCTGAAGTACTTCGTTTCCTGAAAGCAAAATGCAGTATCAATTTGGGAGATTGACCTGTCTGCCCAATTTCGCTGGATTCGATAAGAGGGTTTCACATTACCGAGCGACAGCTCTATCAATCGAGTAACGATTCGCTCCAGCTCATACCCCCGTTTTTGCCTATTTGAGGTCGAAAACAAGCGCTCATACAATCTTCGTAAATCAGTGAGCTTCTTTATTGGTGGCTTCTCATCCAAGATCGAGTCTTGTTCAGCAGCCTGGCTGTCAGCCTTAGCCTGCGCGATGTATTCTCTAACAGTTCGCCACCAACGGAATCGACGATCAGCGCAACTTGCTGCTTTTGATATTAGACGATCAGCCTCTTGTAACTGAATCGAAGAGCCACCACGTGCAAGATTGAAGGCCAGGTTTGTTAGAACTACAGCGCTAGATGGGCTGAGTTGAAGTGCTGTGCGATACAGCGTCTCTGCAAGTTCATCATCCCCAAGAAATCGGTAGGCATAGGTGCCAAGCTTGTTCCAAACCCCGGGCTTCGTAATTCCAAGTGCAAGGCCCGCGTCAAGAGTCTTGTTTTCAGCTGCGGAGTTCTTTATCTGATTCGCGAGTTCGTTCCAGGGGATATCTCTGCGAACTGGGTGAAGGAGTTTGATCACCTCAGTTCCCGTCGGCGTGTCGCCTAGTGCAGCTTTTATGAAGGCAAGTCCAATTATGTGACGGGCATCACCGTAGCCAGAATCGATCGTTCTTTCCAGAACCGAGTCTGCGTTCTGAAGAAGGGGCACCACAAGTTCATCAGGGTACTTGGCATACCAAAGCTGAAGGACGCCTTCTGCCCACATGAAGCTTCCTCTAAGATAATCGCTCTTGTTGTGTTCAATGCGCTCATATTGTTGGTAGGCCGATACAAAAGGCATAGATTGGTAGGTCGACCGATAAAAACGCGCTAGTGCCAATGTGTTTGATCTGTTCAAGTCGCTATCGACGCTCTGTTGAAAGAGACGTTCGGCTTGACTAAGTGTTCTGTTGAACTGGACTTCATTGGACTCGAACTGTGCGCTGAACCAGACGCATTCAGCGTGTTGAAGGGTTGAGTACCATGCGCCGCCGGAGAGTTCGTTGGCCTTTTCCGCGCAACGAGTAGCCTTATTAGATATTTCGATCTCCTGTTGCCTAGTTGTCTGTGTCCTTGACATCCTTCGAAGCAGGGCGGCCTTGCAGGTGAGTATATGGGCGACTTCCTCGTTTGACCGAGCCTTAGCTGAGTCATCGGCTAGCTTCTTTGCCTTGGCAAGTTCTGTATTGATATCCCGATCTGAAAGGGGGAGGTGCGGATCCCGTGTATAGTCAGCCACCGTGTGCAGCAAGAGCACCACTAGGCGAATGTCGTCGTGCGCACGCAGGGCAGCATAGGCACCTTCAATTCCCCTTTTCCAGAGTGCCTGCCGATGAGTGGCCTGCTCATAGTGTTTGGCCAGTTCCGATAGTACTTCTAGCCGCAATGATGGACCAGCTGGACAGGATGCAAGTAGCGCAAAATCACAGAGTTTGAGTGCCTGCTCTAGGTGCGAGCGAGCCTTGGCGATATGGCCGTCTGTCCGGGCAGTTCTCAGCAGAGCGGCAATCTCTGCTTCTTGCGGCGAAAGTGTTTCCGGTGCGAAGAGAGTCTCGATCATGTCGGACGTAGTAGGCGATCCAGTGGACTTCATACGCATGTTACCTTTCGTGAAGAACTACCCCGGTGCGGCATAGTGATACTCAACAGGTTGGATGCTTAAACAAAATCACGGATGTGAACTACCCTATATCCAGCTCTGGAGTCAATGTGCGATGTGCCGGAAGGCTGGACATTTTATCAAATGTAGAGTCGGCTCTCAGAGCCGAATAAAGAAGATTGGTTCGCGGAGCCAACGCTACATAGATGGCTGAGGAGCACACTTGTTAGGTGGAGCGTGCCGTCCCGGCACGCTTAACGCGCCGGGATGGTGCGTTTCACCTTTAAGGCTGGCAACTGCGTTTTTCGTTCCGTATATTGCGCCGACTTTTAACGGAGAAAATCATGAGCAAGGAATTGGAAGAAGGGCTTAAACTCGAACTCGACTGGAACAAACTGGAGAAGGCGGTTGCCGGAACCAAAGGGATTATTCCGGTGGCGGTGCAGCACGCCGATACGAAGGAAGTGATTCTGGTCGCCTACATCAATAAGCTGGCGTTCGAGGAATCGCTGAAGCGCAGGATGCTCGTTCTCTGGAGTTCGTCGCGGCAGGAGCTTTGGATAAAAGGACTGACTTCCGGCGAAACCTTTGAACTGCTGGAAGCGCGCGTCAACTGCGAGCAGAACTCGCTTCTGTTTATCGTCCGTCCGAACCGCGGCGGCATCTGCCATACCAAGAACGGCGCAGGCGCTCCGCGGAACTGCTACTACCGCAAGATCGACTTCGCGACGCAGAAACTCGAAAACCTCGATCCGTAATTTTCAGAGCGCCCGGTCAGGTGGCCGGGCCTACAGTTTAGAATTATTGCTTTGTAGGCCGGGTGACCTCACCCGGCGGAACTATTTTATGAATAAACCCGCACTGCTTCGCGCCATTATTACCGAGCTCGAAAATGATCTCCGCCGTCAGCAGGCGGCGAACGAGGATGCTTCCGCCGGCGCAACGCATGTTGAGGCGCGGGCCGAAACGCAGTGGGACACCTGCGGGCTGGAATCGTCCTATCTGGCGCGCGGCCATGCGCTTCAATTCAAGGCGCTGGTCGCCGATCTCGAAACCCTGCGCACGTTTATGATTCCGGTTTTCTCCGGCAAGCCGATCGGTATTGGTGCGCTGGTGGAAGTTGAAATGGATAAAGAGAAGATGACGTTCTTTCTGCTTCCTTGTGCGGGCGGGACCGAAGTCCGTGTTGACGGCGTGGAAGTGACGGCCGTTACGCCGGAGTCGCCGGTCGGCGCGGCATTGCTGGATAAAAAGACGGGCGAACAATTTTCGTTCCGCGCCGGTTCGTCCGGGAAGGTTTTTTCCGTATCATGAGCGCACCGCACAGACATCGCCCGAAAGGGCTGGAAATCATTTACGAAGACCGCGATCTGCTGGTGATCAATAAAGATGCCGGCCTGCTGACGATGAGTACGCCCAAGGACGAACTGCAAACCGCCCAGCATCTGCTGACGGATTACATGCGCAAAGGCGCGGCGCGCTCGCGGTTGCGCGCCTATACGGTTCACCGCCTCGACCGCGAAACGTCCGGCATACTGATTTTTGCCAAGACGGAAGCGGTGCAGCAGAAGCTCAAAGGCGACTGGCCGGCGACGGAAAAAGAATATCTGGCCGTCGTGCACGGCCATTTTGCGGAGAAGTCCGGAAAAATTTCGAGCTATCTGGCGGAGAACGAAGCGCAGTTTGTTTATTCAACCAGTCAGACCAAAGGCCGCTGGTCCGAAACGGAGTACACCGTTGTCCGGGAGACGAAAGAGTTCAGCGAATTAAAAATCAATCTGCTGACGGGGCGGAAAAACCAGATCCGGGTGCATATGGCGGAGGCGGGCCATCCGGTGGTCGGCGACATCAAATATGGTCTTAAAACGAAAAAGTTTGAGCGTATGGCGCTGCACGCCCGGTCGATTTCGTTCAATCATCCGCACAGCGGCAAGCGGATGTTCTTTGAAGCTCCGGCACCGAAGTTTTTTAATAAGCTGTTGCACGATTCAGTTGCCCCTCTTGTAAACGGCACAGGAAAGGCGTAGTACAAATCCATGAAAAAGTGCCCGTTTTGCGCAGAAGAAATTCAGGATGATGTGGTTCTCTGCCGGTTTTGCGGACAGTTCCTTGTGCAGAAAACCAAGGTGCCGTGGTATCTCCGGCCCGGCTGGCTGGTTACGGCGGTGCTTTGCGTCGGCCCGTTTGCCATTCCGCTCTTCTGGCTTCACCCGAACTTCAGCCTGCGTAAAAAGATCGTCTGGACCGCGGTTGTTGTCGTGCTCACCTGGGCGACGTGGGTTCTGATGCAGAAATCCGTTCAGTCAATAGAGGATTACTACGGGATACTCGACCAGCTAAAGTAGAAAGCTATTTATTTTTCCATGTTTGCTGGCGCAGGGCTCGCTCGTTGGCGGCGGTTTCCTGCCGCATGCGGATGAAGTTTTCGTAGCGCGCTTTCGGAATGGTTCCGGCCTCAACAGCGGCTTCGATGGCGCATCCTTTGGTTTTGGTGTGCGCGCAATCGCGGAAGCGGCATTGTCCTTCCAGCGCCGTCAGTTCCTCAAAGGTATCTTTGATTCCGGCGCCGGTATCCAGATGGCCGAGTTCGCGCATGCCGGGCGTATCAATCACCAGCGCGCCGTTATCCAGTTCAATCAGTTCGCGCCATGTCGTGGTGTGAATCCCTTTGCCGTCACATTCCCGGACGGGCAGGGTGAAATATAAATCCTCTTCGCCCATCAGGCTGTTGATCAGCGAGGTCTTGCCGACGCCGGATGCGCCGAGCAGACAGTAGGTTTTTCCCGGCTCGAAAAGTTTCTGAACTTTTTTAAGCCCGGAACCGGTGGTGTTGCTGAAGGCGTAAACCGGTACATTCGGAAGGCGGGCTTCGACTTCCGCCAGCCGTTCTTTCAACTCGCCGGCTGACAGCATATCTTTTTTTGTCAGCAGGACGACCGGTTCGATACCGCTTTCGTTCACGATGGAAAGATAGCGCTCCAGCTTGGGCAGGTTGAATCCCTTGTCGAGCGTGTGGACAACAAAGGCGGTGTCTATATTGGCGGCGATCAACTGATGACTGATTTCCCGTCCGGCAGATTTGCGCTTCAGCGTGTTCTGCCGTTCCAGAACGGAATGGATCATGGCGAAGTCGCCGGCGTCAAAATTGGTCGCAAGCACCCAGTCGCCGACGGTCAGATAGTCTTTAGATTCGCGGGCGGCACGGCGCAGTTTGCCGGTCGTTTTTGCCGGGCGGGTTTCCTCGCCGTCGCTGATGTCGCACCAGCCTTTATGGATGGCGGTAATGCGGGCCGGTTTGCAATCCTTGGAAGCAGCCGCATCAATCTGCTGCTGAAACCACGGAGTAAAACCGAATTCTTCGAGTGTCATGATTCTTGATCCAGAAACCGGGCGGTGAGTCCGCTGTAGGCGTCAATGCGCCGGTCGCGCAGATAGGGCCAGATGCGCCGGACGGATTCGCTGCGCTTGCCGTCGAGTTCGACGATCAACTCGGCTTCGTTATCGGTACCGGCCTGCGCCAGCAGTTCGCCCTGGCAGCCTGCGAGGAAACTGGAGCCCCAGAACTGCGCGCCGCCTTTGCCGCACGGTGACGGCTCAAAACCGATCCGGTTGATACTTAACACCGGAATGCCGTTGGCGACGGCGTGTGAGCGCTGAATCGTAATCCATGCGTCGCGCTGGCGCGCCTTTTCACCTTCGTTGTCGTTCGGATCCCAGCCGATAGCGGTGGGATAAATCAGAATATCCGCGCCGGCCATCGCCATCAGGCGCGCGGCTTCCGGATACCACTGATCCCAGCAGACGAGTACGCCGAGCATGCCGACCGACGTTTTGATCGGCGTAAAACCGAGATCGCCGGGCGTGAAGTAAAACTTTTCGTAATAACCGGGGTCGTCAGGAATGTGCATCTTGCGGTATTTGCCCACGATGCTTCCGTCGCTGTCGAGCACGACGGCGGTATTATGGTAGAGGCCGGGAGCCCGTTTTTCAAACAGCGACGTGACGATTACAATGCCGAGTCCTTTCGCCAGTGCGCCGAATGTTTTGGTGGACGGACCGGGAATGGTTTCCGCGAGGTCAAAGAAGTGCGTGTCTTCGGTCTGGCAGAAATAAGGCCCGGTGTGGAGTTCCTGCAGCGCGACCAGCTTCGCGCCTTGCGCCGCGCAGCGGCGGATGGCGGTGATGCTTTTTTCGATATTGGTTTCACGGTCAGCGGTGCATGACTGCTGAACCAGTCCGACTTTCAGTTTTTTCATACCAAGACTCCTTCGGGAATCTGCATCGTCACGCAATGGAGCGAGCCGTGCTGCAGAATCAGCGCGGAACAGTCTATACCGATGATTTCGCGGTCAGGAAAGGCCTTTTTCACAGTGGCGAGCGCGGCGGCATCGGCGGGATCGTTATAAGTCGGAACCAGCACCGCGCCGTTGATGATCAGGAAGTTGGCGTAGGTCGCGGGCAGGCGGTTCCCGTCTTCATCGAATTTGGCTTTCGGCCACGGCAGCGGCAGCAGACGGTACGCCGGCAGTTTCTGCAGTTCGTCTTCCATGTTGCGGAGGGCGGGAAAGTGTTCGTCAGCCGGGTCATCGCACCGGACGTAGAGAATGGTGTTGTCCGGGCAGAGGCGGGCGAGGGTGTCGATGTGCGCGTCAGTATCGTCGCCGGCCAGCCAGCCGTTGTTCAGCCATTGGAAATTTTCGAACCCGAGTTCTTCTGTGAGCAGAGATTCGAGCTGCGGTTTATCGAGGTGTGCGTTGCGGTTGGGGTTTAGCAGACATTCAGCTGTCGTCAGTAAAGTGCCTGCGCCGTCGCTCTCAATGCTTCCGCCTTCGAGAATCAGATCGACTTTACGAAGCGGCGTCTTGCCGAAAGCTCCGGCGGCGTGGAGCCTGGCCGTAATCTGATTATCGAGTCCGGCTTCGAATTTTCCGCCCCAGCCGGTGAATGTGAAATCGAGCAGAACCGGTTTGCCGTTTTCGTAGATGGTGATCGGGCCGAAGTCGCGCGCCCAGGTGTCGTTGGATTCAATTTCGTAAAGAGCGACGTTCGCCATATTGACGCCGCGCGCCGCCAGTTTGGTGTGAATACATGTTTCACCGGGCACCACGACGATCAGTTTTTCGAAGCGCGCGACAGCCTGAGCAATATCCATGAAGACGGCTTCGGCCTCGTTCAAATACGGGGCCCAGTCGGTCTTTTCGTGCGGCCAGCAGATCAGTACGGCATCCTGCGGCTCCCATTCGGCGGGTAAACGTTTCATAAAGTCAGCTCCTGCAAAAGCACCGTATCCTAGCGGAAAGAGCCGTATTTACAATTTTTGTATTTTCCTTATTCATACCTATCCAAAGGCTTGCGTTACCGTGATGGAATGTGGGAAAAAGAATTATGAAATATAAAATATTTTTATGCAGCTTGCTTTCGGTTTTCACAGCCTTCGCCAGCACGATGGATGAGCTGGTCCGGCAGAATCAGAAATTGGTTGCGCCGGTGTTTGCGTCCGGGCCGGTAAAAGAATTCAGCACATTGCAATCGGCGGCTGCCGGCGGCGATGAAGCGGCCCAGAAAAAGATTGCCGATCTTCCGGTCAGACACCTGAAGACAGTTTATGGACAGTTAAACAGACAGGGCGGGCTGCTGTTTTCGGTGCGCCGCCCCGTAAAGGGGTTTGATTCATCCGATAAGAACTATGCTGTGAATATTGATGAATTTTTCGAAAAAACCACTGCCGGTGTTACGGTGAATAAAAAAGGGTTTGAAGTTCACACTCAAACCGGTGCTGTTTTTTCCGTTTCCTATCCGAAATACAAGCCGTCGGAAAAAGCGATTGAGGTAAAAGCAGGGGCGGAATTGCGCTGGCTGCCATTGTCGGAGTTGGCGGCGGCAGACCGGCGTTTTGTTGAAAATGCTTTGGCCGATGACAGCTTTTCATCGTCAGGAGAACTTAAAATTTCGATCGATGATAAGCGTGATGACGACTCTTCGTATAAGGATAAATCCGTATCGAATATTCATAGAGACACCGGTGAAAAGGTCGAAGGTTCTTTTACGCAGACAAAAGCAGAAAAAACAGTACGCAAAATTGTTCTGGAAAACACCGGAGAGTTTCCCTTGGGAAACCTGGTGGTCGAATACCAGTCGTTTATCGATCAGGTTTTAATGCGAATGCCCAAGGAGTTTCCTAAAGAATACCGTTCCGTCGGATTTTTTACGGTTCCGTCGCTTGCACCCGGCGAAAAGAAAGAACTGCTGGTTAATCTGCCCGAAACCTTAGATGCTATCCAGACAACGATTAGTACCGGCTCCTATGAATACTCTTATGTTATTCCTCCCACTCTGAATAATAAGAGTGAAGGACGGGTTAACGGTATATGGGTGCGGGTTCATCGTTTTACACCATACGGTGAGCAGTTGACCCGCGAGTACAAAAGTGCCGGGGTTCCTTCGGTTGAGTGGGACTGTGTTGCTCCGGTTCGCGCAGATACCCGGAAATGAAGAACGGCCGAATGAAGTTCGAGCGCGGCCGATCATGACGGGAACTAAGTCGTTGTTAATAATTTGAACCCTGTTTTATGAAGTACAAAATTATAGCCGCCGGTATTCTTCTGGCTGGAACCATTTTCGGCTTTGCCTTGCCGCCTGTTGCTGAACTTTCGCTTGAGCAGAAAATCGGCGGGATTCTAATGGTTGGATTCCGGGGCATGTCGGCGGACAAAAACAGTCCGGTTGTCCGGGATATCCGCGATTACAATCTGGGTGGCGTGATTCTGTTCGACGCCGATCTTCAGCTGAAAACGAATGAGCGGAATATCCGTTCGCCGGAACAGCTGGCGCAGCTGACCGGAACGCTTCAGTCGTATGCAAAAAACCGGCTACTGATTTCTATCGATCAGGAGGGCGGACTGGTCAACCGGCTTAAACCGGCTTATGGATTTCCGCCGACGCTCTCGCAGCAGCAGCTCGGCCAGTGCGACGATCCGGGATTTACATACAGCCAGGCGCTGCAGCTGGCCTCGGCGCTGAAAGCCGCCGGCATCAATCTGAACCTGGCACCGGTAGTCGATCTGGCGGTGAATCCGCAGAATTTCATCGTTAAAAAAGAACGGACTTTTTCAGCCGATCCCGCGCAGACCATCCGGCACGCGGAACAGTTTGTCCGGGCGCACCACGATCAGGATGTGATGTGTACACTTAAGCATTTTCCGGGACACGGCAGTTCAATGACTGATTCGCATAAGGATATGACCGACGTCACAGAAACATGGCGCGAAGCCGAGCTGGAACCTTACCGGCAGCTCTGTAAAGAAACCGACGTTGTGATGACGGCGCACATTTTTCAGCGGCATCTGGATCCGGAACTGCCTGCGACGCTTTCAAAACGCATCATCACCGGCCTGCTCCGCAATCAGATCGGCTACGACGGAGTTGTGATGACGGACGATCTCTGCATGAAGGCTATTGCCGATCATTACGGATTTGAGGCGGCGCTGGAATACAGTCTGAATGCCGGCGCGGATATTCTGCTGATTGCCAATAATGAAACCTATGATCCCGACATTGTTCCTGAAACGGTACAGATGGTTGCCGGACTGGTTCGTTGCGGGCGTGTTCCGGAAACCCGGATTGATGAAGCATTCCGCCGTGTGGAAAAGCTGAAATCACGGATAAGCAAGACGGTTCCTGACTTACAGAGTCAGTAATTTTTCCGTTGTCGCCCAGTCGATGCACGCATCGGTGATGGATTGACCGTATTTCAGATTGGCGCTGATCGGCTGGCTGCCTTCTTCGATAAAACTTTCCAGCATGGCGCCGATAACCGGGCATCCGGGCTGTTTGCGCTGTTCAAGAAGCTCCTGCCAGACCTCCGCCTGCCGGGCCGGAACTTTGCCGGAGTTGGCGTGCGAGCAGTCCACCATAATAATTTCCGGCAGCCCGGCGGCGCGCAGTTTTTCCGCGGCGGCGGAGACTTCGTCGGCGTGATAGTTTGTTTTCCCGCCTCCGCCGCGCAGGACGAGATGGATGTCGGGGTTGCCGCGTGTTTTGACAATACTGCTGCAACCATCCTGATCGATGCCGAGGAAACTGTGCGGCGACCGGCAGGCGAGCAGCGCGTCGACAGCGCTCTGGACGCTTCCGTTGGTTGCGTTCTTGAGGCCGACCGGCATGGAAAGTCCGCTGGTCATTTCGCGGTGTGTCTGCGACTCAATCGTCCGCGCGCCAATGGCGGCCCAGCTGACGAGGTCGGCGGTGTACTGTGGAATGATCGGGTCGAGGAATTCAGTGGCAACCGGCAGGCCGAGTTTGGTGATCGCCAGCAGCAGTTTCCGCGCTTCGCGCAGGCCGTATTCCATATCGCAGGAGTCGTCAAGGTGAGGGTCGTTGATAAACCCTTTCCAGCCGATGGTAGTACGCGGTTTTTCAAAATAGACGCGCATGACGATCAGGTAGCGGTCTTTGACCCTTTCGCTGAGTGCGGCGAGGCGGCGGGCGTAGTCCAGCGCGGCGGCGGGGTCGTGGATGGAGCAGGGGCCGGTGATGACTAGCAGGCGCGGATCGCGGCGTTCCAGTACGGCGCGGACGGCTTCGCGTCCGCGAATAACTGTTTCCTTTGATGTCTCTGTTAGCGGAAGAACCTTTTTCAATTCTCCCGGCGTGATGAGTTTGGTGACGCTTTCAACGCGCAGGTTTTCAGTTTTACAGATGATTGGTTTCATTGCAGTGAGTATAACGGGCTTTTTTGTTTTTAGAAAAGCATGGTTACTCAGGAAAATTAAACCCGTGAAATCTATAAGCATTATTTTTGAACGCGACAAATAGAAGTCATTTGGTAGTCTATGCAAGGTCAATCTGCGGGTACCTTATGTTATTCATGAAGTCTTTTTTGGCAGGTGTCTTTTTGGTGGCTTTGACAGAGGCCGGTATCTATGCCGACATTGAAACGAATATGTCCGGAGTCTGGTATCAAGAAACCCGCGATCTATATTACGGACTGCCGGTGCAGGTCAGATATTTTCCCGAAGACGCGCAGTTGACGCAGCGGATATGGACTTTTCTCGAAAGCACAGACGGCGTTTTCAATGACTATAAGGCGGCGAGTGAAATTTCGGCAATTAACCGCCTGAACAGTGCCGGTGACGTTACGTTGTCTCCGATGCTGTCGGATGCATTTGATAAAGCCCGGCAGGCGTGGCAGTTCAGCGATGGCGTTTTTGATATTTCCTGTACACCGTTGCGGAATCTCTGGCGGCAGGCGGAGAAGTGCGGCGTTCTTCCTTCTGATGCAGAGGTCGTGTCCGTTCAGGCCCGGTGCGGCATGAAGGTCAATCAGGACGGAACCCGGCTGACGCTCTTACGAGACGGGATCGTGTTTGATTTCGGCGGAATTGATAAGGGGATTATTGCTGATCGTGTGATCGCAATTTTAAAAGAGGGCGGCGCGCAAAGCGCGCTGGTTCAAATCGGCGGAGAAACTGCGGCGTTCGGCCTTTCCCAGAAGAACCGGCCGTTCCGGATAGCCATCCAGCATCCCGAAATACGCGATGGTTTATGGTGTGTAATTCACGATCCGGGAACCGGGCTTTCGACTTCTACAAGCGGCAACTATGAAAACCCGATCATGGTTAACGGGCAGGAGTTCTACCACATCATGGATCCGCGCACCGGCTATCCGGCAAAAACAGATATTTTATCGGTGAGTATTGCCTTTCCTGAAACGGGGAAAAACTGGCTGACCGACAGTCTTTCGACGACCGGCGTTCTGCTCGGGCCTGAAAAAACCTTTGAACTCGTCCATCGATTGGGCGGCGAAGCGATGTTTTTGATCCGGGAAAACGGAACGATCCGCGAGAAATCCAGCTCAGGATGGGAGGCTTTTAAATGATTAACGACATCAAGGTCAATGTTGATGAATGCATCGGTTGCGGCAATTGTGCGCAGACATGTTCCGCTGTGTTCCGGCTGAGCTATAAGGTGCATGCGGAAGCGGTCGGCAAAAATTATGAAAAGCATCAGAAGAAAATGCTGGCAGCCTATTACGGCTGTCCGGTGCAGGCCATTGAACTGGAGAGTGACGATCCTGACTTGAAGATTGTTTGGCATCCGGCGCGGGTCATTGAGAAAAAAATGCTTTCCGAAACGGTGATGGAGATTCGGCTGAAGACGGTCGAATTTAAATTTATACCGGGGCAGTACATTACAGTCCGTTTTAAGGATGATATCGGCTTTTTTAACCGGGCGTATTCGATCGTCGAGGTTCGCGACGGAGTTGTTACCTTATGTATTACCCTGTTGAAGGGCGGGCGCGGCAGTTCATTTCTTGCGAATTATGACGTAGGCGGCGAAGTCGAAGTGACTGAATCGAAAGGTGACTTTTGTCTTCGAGCTACGGAGAATCCGAAAGTTTTTGTTGGGACAGGAACCGGCCTGGCCCCGCTGCTCGCAATGATGGAAGGCTGTCCGGATGTTAAGAAAACATTGTTTTTCGGACAGCGAAAAGAGTCTGAGCTTTTTTATTTGGAGCGTTTGGCGAATATCCCGAATCTGGATTTGAAAATCTGCCTTTCGCGGGCCGATGAAAACTGGACGGGGTTGCGCGGACGGGTAACGGATCATATTGCCGATTATGAGCTGAGCCGTAACACCGAGGTCTATACCTGCGGCAGCGATGCCATGATTCAGGATATTCAGACTGTTCTTAAAAAGAAAAGACACCCCAGGTCGCTGTTTTCCGGGGAAAGTTTCAGCAATCTGACGGGCATGAAGTCCGTTCTGGATGATTCGGGATTGGCGCATCGCATATGGATACGCCATGTTCATGTTTACGCGTCGCTGGTCATGAGTGTTCTTTTTCTCTTTTTCGGGTTCAGCGGGTTTCTTGCGAGCCGGCCGGAGCTGTTTAGTCCGGGAACCCGATCTGTAGTGCCTGAAAATGTGAAAATCGAGCAGCACGAACTGGCAGGTTATTTAAAAGCCAAACTGCCGGCCGGTGTGACCGTAAAAGATTTTTCCCTGCAGAATGAATCGGTCGCTATCCGGTTTGAGGACACAGCGGGCGGAAGGTTTAATGTTGATATCAGTCTGCCGGACCGGAGTTATACGGTTACAGAGAGTCATTCACTTCCTGAAGATTTCGGAAATCTGACAGCCCTTCAGACGGCGGAGCGTCTGGCGGCGAAGTATCCCGGTAAACTGGATTCCGGTTCCATCGAAGATGGAAAAGAGCAGCTTCAGTTCAATGTCGAATCGGTCTGGGCTAATACTGCAGTTGCGGTTGATAAAGCTCAGAAGCGGTATGAGATCCATCAGGAAAAAAACCGCTGGGCCTCTGCGCTTGTTCAGCTGCATCGGGGAAAGAAGAGCAGCCCCTTACAGCGTGTCCTGATTGACCTTGCAGGGATCTTTATGGCCGTTGCTACGCTGACGGGAATAATCATGGGGTTGCAGTCCCGAAACCCGGTTATGCGGAATACAGCTACTGTTTTGGTCTTGATTTCAATAACGCTAACAACCCTAATGTTATTAAACCGCTGAAAAGGGAGATCGCATGAAGAACCTATTTCTGCTGATGACGGCATTAACGGCACTTCCTTTATTCTCTGCGCTTTATGCGGACAGCACCGGAAAAACGCTGGAGATGACCTTTTCAGTTCGCAACGGAACCGGCGATGAACCGATGGTCGTGGCCTGGCTTGAGAACGACGCCGGTGAATTCATTCAAACGGTGCGCATGTTTTCTCCGAAGAAAGAATACTACAAAGACCTGCTCGGATGGTCGTTCAAATCCCGCAAAACCGAAAAAGCGGCCGATATCGATGCCGTAAGCGGTGCCACCATCCACTGGAATAAGACCGGCACGGTCACTATTCCCGCGCAGACCGGCAGTCACGACCTGCTGGATGGAACCTATGTTCTGCGCATCGAGTCCCGCAAAGATAAAGGGAATCACTATCGCGGGTTCAAAATTCCGCTACCCAAAGGGTATGCCGGCGGCATTAGCGAAGATGAGGGCTACGTGAAGTCCGTTGAAATTAAAGTTAAATAAGTTCGAGTAACGCACAAGGAGAACTCATGCATACAAACAAGGCTTCCATCAGAATACTGCTGTGCGCTATTACACTGCTGACCGGCACCTTTGCCTCGAATGCCCAGGAACCCGCAGTGCCGCAAGGTGTGGAAAATCAGGGCGACTATATAACCCGTCTGGAAGCTGCGCTGAAAAATGCAAAAAATGAGCTTGGTGCTGTGCAGGCGCAGGCTGCGGAACAGAGCCGCCGTATTGCACAATTGGAACAGGATTTGAAGAATGCAAATACTGCGCCTGTTGTCGCGAACACCGGCGCTGACACCGCTAAGCTGGAACAGGAGCTGAAAAGCTCTAAAGGCCGGATTAATGAACTCGAGGAACAGCTGTTTGTTGCGACTGAAGGAAAAGGAGTAAAGGGGCAGGAAGTTGCTGAAGTACTTCCTGAAGGTACCTATGAGTGGACCGAGAATATGAAACGCATGCCGATCGGAGTGTTGTTTCCGAAAACATCCACCATTCCGAAGGGTGATGTATATGCGCGTTTTTCTCATACGTCCCAGAATCAGACCTTCGCGCAAGGCGGCCAAGGGGATCCCTTTAA
>JBGAJP010000091.1:0-5166 GCA_044224855.1 Pontiellaceae bacterium | reverse complement strand
AGATCCAGCAGGAAATGGCAACTCCGCCATGGGGCGGAATTGCTGGATCTGTCACTGTTGCCAAGACCGGAAAAATATTTTCTGAGCAGCATAAAGCCGGCTCTGAACGATCCGGCCGGAAATGGATGGTCAGTATAATTGCTCTACTATTTATTGGCAGTTGTGTATGGTGGGTGCGAGTTAAGACAGAAAGTGAGCCGGATCGGTGAGTATGACGGTAAAGCCGAATTGCAGATACGGAATGACGCTGATCGAAGTGGTTATGGTCGCGTCTCTTATCGGACTGCTGGCAGCGTTTATTATTCCGGCAGTCAAGCTGGCGCTCCGCAGCCGCGAAAATGCACAAGTTGCCAGCAAGCTTCGCCAGGCCGTGGCGGCATTTGAGCTGTACCGCTCTGAGAATGGAATGTATCCGGCAGACAAAAATCCCGGCGTTGTTCCGCCGGAAATGGTCAGTTATTTTTCAGATATGAAGATCACGAATTGGTGGAGCAGCACCACCGAACTGGGCGGGAACTGGGACTGGGATAACGGCTATAATTTTAAGTATTCGGTTTCTATTTCAAATCCGACAAAGGCCGATCAAATGACCGAATTTGACCAACTGATCGATGACGGGAATCTTAGTTCGGGGATTTTTCGCAGAGTAGGCACACAATACCACTACATCCTTGAAAAATGAATGCCGTGAAAAAGAAACGTTCTAGATTGGGCATGACGCTGGTAGAGGTGATGATCGCCATGTTTCTGGTCAGCATAGCGGCCATCATTGTTTATACCGAAATGCTGATGGCCTACCGTATATTAATGCGTTCACGGGCGCGTCTTGAAGCGCAGGGAATTGCTTTTGACTACCTTTGGAAAATTTATAATCTGCCGTTGGATGAAATGACGACCAAATATGCTGTGTCCACCATTCTTCCTCCGCAATCCACTCCGGCCGAATGCGTTCTTTCCACCGCCGGTATTATTGATTGTCAAATTCTGGCGGAAACCAATTCTCCGGTTGCAGGAGATCCTGTTGAGTACTGGGATATTGTTGTGCAGGTGTGGGCACCGACTAATACACCGTTGCAGATAGGCACCAATTATTCGCTGGCGCGTTATGCTATCCGGCGCTACTACGGGGATCGCTGATATGACGACAGCTGAAAAACAGGGCGGATTCACTCTTGTTGAGGTGCTGCTGGCCGCCTCTGTTGCCATCATGGTTTTTCTGGCAATGGGATTGGTTCTCACTAAAAGTTTTTCTCTGTGGAAGGATGCTACAGCTCATTGGCATCTGGCGCAGTATGCACGCATTTCACGCGAGCGCATTTTGTGCGGCTTCACCAACAATGTATCCGGCGGAGTAACAAATTTAGCCGGCCTGCTTTCCGCTTCGAATGCTGTTGTCACGATAAATTTGGGCTGGGATTATGTTTCATACAATAGAATGGATGAGGCCGATGTGTATCAGATCCGGGGGTGGCCGGATGAGGCCGATGATAAGCACATTCAGCTTAGGAAAGGGGCTGCTTCCTGGGTTTATGGACAAAGCATCGGCGGTGACGAACCGGACATTAAGGTTGATAAATTTTCTGCTTCTGTAAGCAACGATATGGTGACGATTATCTACCGTTTAAGGTTTCCCTCCGCCGGGAAAACTTTTACCCAGTGGCAAACCATCAACGCTTCTCTGGTGAACAAGGAGTAGGAGAATGAAAGCGGAAGTGAAAAATCAGGGGTTTGTGCTTACGGCGGTGCTGATGCTCCTGCTTATCGCCACTCTGGTGGGAGGGGCTTTTCTTTTTTCCGCGCGTAACAGTCTTGCTACGGTGGATCGCTGGAAGGCTCGCGACGAATGTTTGTTGAGCGTACAGGCCGGGCTGGAACAGGCCAAGTATACGGTAGATCGCCACTTCAAAGCCGTTTGCGAGGCGGATAAAAGCTGGAACTGTATGAATTATCTGGCCAATCCCGCAGGATCCGGCTCCTATGTTTGGACAAACACGTTCTGCAGTCGGCCTTATGTAATAACAGTGGCCGTGACCGTGGCTTCATCCGGTGTAATAAGAAATGTAAACGCCTACACGGCTACGGTGATATTGACCAATACAGCCACTGCAACTTATGGGGGGGTCACCCGGCGCGTGAAGGAAGTCGTTCGTTATTTCTACGCCTCCTCTGTGTTCAGTGGCGGGAGTGTGTTTGACAATGTTTACTACCTTGATAACTCCGGCAGTTTTAATGGAGTGAACGGAGATTTTAACGGTGACATCAGGGTTGCCGGAAACTTCGATTTTCAGAACTGTAATTCGTTAAAATTAAACGGCGATGTTTCTGCCGGCGGCAGCGTTTTGAATTACAGCAGTGGAAGCTATGGTTGGGACTCGTCGGCATACATCAACAATTTACGTGCCCGGCCGTTTTTGTATACGGATAGAAATACCGCTAATACCAATACCTACTGGCCCCAGGGCTATGCCGGAGTGGTAAACCGGTACGAGGGCGCGGCTCCGCCGGAGTTGCCGTATATCGGACCGCTTTCCGAATACGAAGCCTATGCGATTGCAACGACCGGCACCCTTGTTCGAGGGGGCTCGACGATTAATGCGGTGTGGGGCGACACCAGCAGTGAAACCTCCGGACTAGGGATTACCAACGGCTCTGACCGGGGTTGTCTTGTGATCACCAATGGCGCTGTGCTGAATGGCGTTATTGTGGCGCGCGGCGATGTTTACATCAAAGGAACCATCTCTGGTCAGGGGACGATCTATGCCGGGCGCAACATTTATGTGATCGGCGATTTATCTTATAACAATCCGCCTTCCTGGACGAAGCCGGATAGCAACCCGTTGGATACAGCGGCCATTAACAAAACCAAAGATTTCGTCGGGCTGTGCGCCAAGGGGAATCTGATTTTAGGGAATGACTTTAAGTCATTTTTGCGGGATCTCGCAAAAGATCCGGTTACGCATACCCATGCTTCCGATGTATCCGACATTGAGCTCGGTTATGTCAGTTATACATCGGGAGGGGTTTCGATGTTTAATGGAGATTACACTGCCACTGACGGCCAATATCATAATGCAGTTCGTACAGACGTCAGTCAGCGGGCGTTCTACGATCCGATTCTGAGTGATGATCTGTTTCAAAGTCTAGGCGTTTCGGCCTCTATCAGTAAAATTGACGGCGTGATTTATGCAAATCACATGATTGCCGGAACACTGGGAACAGCTACTATAAACGGCGGATTGATTTGCCGCGATGAAGTGCTTAAACGAACCGGAAATCTCTATTTTAACTGGGATATCCGGCTCGGCTCTAAATCATATGATCGCCTTGGAGTTGGTTCTAGCCTGCCGGATATGCTTCCGCGGCAACCGACCGTGTACTACACCGTAAAATGGGAGGAGCTGGCCCCGTGACGCTTCGTATAATCTTTTATTGCTTATTTGCTGTTTTGCTGGCCGGCACTGCGACAGCTATTTTGCCTCCGGATGCTGGTTTCCGCGCTTCGCAGATTCGAGCTGAATATATGCGCCGGGAGCGGACGTATCAGGAGACACAGAAACAGCAGATAGTTGTAGCGATAGAGCAGTACAAAAAGGCGGAAGCGGCTGTTTTTACTCCGCCGTGGAAGCGGACTGAAGTGCGAGTCTCTGGACTCGCCGGCACGGATCAAGCTAGTTCTGCGAATGCGGAAAAAGCACAAAAAATAAATCATCGCTTTTTGGTATCCGCCGTGCTTTTAATTCTAATAGGTGTTGGGGTTAGCTGGGCACGGTATAAAACACGGGAAATCGACGAATAGAGATTTTATTTATGGCGCTAAAGCTAAAAACATCTGCTGGCAAGGAACAGGGTAGACGTCCGGCCAATCTGCTCGCGCTGGATTTCGCTTCCAGCGGGGTTAAGGCGATCCGCCTTAAAAAAAACAAAGATCATATTGTACTGGCCGCAGCTGATATTCTTCCGGCGTCCGCCCCGGAAGCCGAGGAGAAGCCTGTTCTGCCAAAACCGCTGGCCGCTTATTACGCTGCAGTATGTGCCACCATGGAAAATTCGGTGGTTCGTGTTTTTAATCAGATTCTTCCGGAAGAAGAAGATATCGAAGCGCTGGTGCGCGAAAATCTCAGTGCGGCAAAAGACTCCCGTGTCAGCGGGCTGGTTCTTTCGCGCGCGCGCGGCAAGCGCGAAAGCGTCGTGCTGGGCGTTGCTGTTCCTGAGAAAACGATCCAGTATTACCTTACACTCTTTGCCAACGGCGCACCTGCGCCGCATTCGCTTGAAATTTCCGGTCTAGCCGCGTTTTCAGCGTTTTTGTTTAACCGTAGCGCACAAACCGAAAGCCAGACGATTTGCCTTATTGAAACCGGCGCACGCTGTACCTATGTGGCCTTCCTGCATCGCAATCAGCTTCAACTTGTCAACCGCTTTGATATTGGCAGCAATACGTTGCAGCGGCAGGTTCAGATGGCGCTGGGTGTGGATAACGCAATGGCCGAGACTATTCTTTCCGGCGGTTCGGTGAATGTCTCTGTGCCGGTTGGTCAGGCACTTAATCCCTTCATTCGGCAGCTTTCGATCTATCGCGAATTTATTGAACGCCAGAACAAAAGTACTCTTTCCGCCGTTTATATGTCGGGTGGACCGGCAGTATCACCTTACTGGCAGACAGCGATCAAAGAGGTGCTTGGCTCTGCTCCGGAGGTCTGGAATCCGTTCGAAAAAATTGAAATTCCTCCAGAAGTCTATCCTGAACATCTGAAAGGGCAGGAATCCCGTTTCGCGGCAGCCGTCGGCGCAGCGCTTGCCGGAATGGAGGGTGTATGAACCTTCAAGTCGACCTTCTTAAAAAAGCCGAACGGCGCTACCAGGGCATCGTCAGCATGAAGGTGATTGCGCTTGGATCCATCAGTGTACTGGCGGGAATTTCCGTTCTGGTGTTCTCTCTGGCGGGGATTTCTAAAATGACCTTGAGAGCCAATTTAGACCGAGCTCGCCATGAATGGGAGCGTCTTTCCCCTCAGGCTGCGGTCGTTCGCAATAATCAGGCGGCGATTATCGCCAACGGCAAAACCTTGGCTGAACTCGAAGGATGGTCGCACGCCGGACAGTTTTCAATGTTCGGCATTCTGCGGGCCGTTCAGCGCGAGATTCCCGTGCAGATGGCCGTTGAGA
>JBGAJP010000090.1:0-5181 GCA_044224855.1 Pontiellaceae bacterium | reverse complement strand
AGCAGAGTGAGCAGGGGCGTTTTGAAGATTCCTGGGAAAGCCGGCAGAAAGTCCGGCGGCGTATGAGTGAGCTGGAGACGATTCGCAACCGCGATGAGCTGGAAGGTTTGGCCCGCGACTTCATCCGCATGGGGGACCGGATGCTCGGCTTCTTCCGTCAGATTGAAGAACGGCTCACCGATAAAAAGCAGGAGTAGAAAACGCGGCGGGCGGTAAAGATTTTCCCAACTTCGACTTACAACTCGGCGATTGCCGAGTTGAAGGTTTTACTTGGGCGCATGGCGGCGGCGACCAGAGTTCCCTCCGGGCGGTAGTAACCGCCGACATCCACAGGCATGCCCTGAATCGCAGTCAACTCTGCAACAATCTTCACTTCATTCTCCGCCAGTGTTTTTGCCAGCGGCGCGAAGCGCGTTTTGAGTTCGGCATCTTTGTTCTGCGCGGCGAGCGCTTCGGCCCAGTAGAACGTGAGGTAAAAATGGCTGCCGCGATTGTCGAGTTCGCCGACCTTGCGGGCTGGCGATTTATCTTCCTGCAGGAACTTGGCGTTAGCGGCGTCGAGTGTGTCGGCGAGCACCTGGGCCTTTGAGTTTCCGAAAACGGTGGCGAGGTGTTCGAGCGATACACCGAGCGCGAGGAATTCGCCGAGCGAGTCCCAGCGCAGATAGTTTTCTTTCAGGAACTGCTGGACGTGTTTCGGCGCGGAACCGCCGGCACCGGTTTCGAAGAGTCCGCCGCCGTTCATCAGCGGGACGATCGAAAGCATCTTGGCGCTGGTGCCGAGTTCGAGAATCGGGAACAGGTCGGTCAGGTAGTCGCGCAGGACGTTACCGGTGACGGAGATGGTGTCCAGTCCGGCTTTAGAGCGCGCCAGCGTAAAGCGGGTCGCCGCTTCGGGCGACATGATTTGAATCTCCAGACCTTTTGTGTCGTGATCCTTGAGATAGGTTGTGACTTTGGCAATAAGCTGCGCGTCGTGGGCGCGGTTTTTATCGAGCCAGAAGATGGCCGGAGTTCCGGTCGCGCGGGCGCGGGTCACGGCAAGCTTTACCCAGTCGCGGATTGGCGCGTCTTTCGCCTGGCAGGCGCGCCAGATGTCGCCTTTTTCCACTTTATGTTCAAAGAACACGTTGCCGGCGGCGTCGATGACGCGGACGGTGCCATTTGCCGGGATTTCAAAGGTCTTGTTGTGCGAGCCGTATTCCTCGGCCTGCTGTGCCATGAGGCCGACGTTTGCCACACTGCCCATGGTGCGCGGGTCGAAAGCACCGTGCTGTTTGCAGAACGCGATGGTTTCCGCGTAGATGCCGGAATAACAGCGGTCGGGAATGATAAAGTTGGTGTCCTGCTGTTTTCCGGCCTTGTTCCGCATCTGGCCGGAGGTGCGGATGGCGGCTGGCATCGAGGCGTCGACGATGACGTCGCTCGGCACATGGAGGTTGGTGATGCCTTTGTCGGAATCAACCATGGCGATGTCCGGAGCGGAGTGATAAACGGCGGCGATGTCGGCTTCGATTTCCGCTTTTTGTGCGGCGGGCAGGGTTTCGATCTTGGCGTAAAGGTCGCCGAGACCGTTGTTCGGGGAGACGCCGAGTTTCGCAAACGTCGCGGCGTGTTTTTCGAATACGTCCTTAAAGAAGACGGAGACACAGTGGCCGAAGATGATCGGGTCGGAAACCTTCATCATGGTCGCTTTCATGTGCAGCGAGAAAAGGATGCCGGCTTTTTTCGAAGCCGCGATCTGGCCGGCGAAAAATTCGCGCAACGCCCGGACGCTCAGGAAAGTGCCGTCGAGCACTTCGCCCGCCTGAAGTTTTAAACCGTCCTTAAGAATCGTCACGCTGCCGTCCGTAGAGACGAGCTCAATTTTGGCTATGGTCGCCGCCGGGACGGTGACGGACTTTTCATTTCCGAAGAAGTCGTTGCCCGGCATGCTGGAGACGACGGATTTAGAGTCGGCCGACCAGGCCCCCATGCGGTGCGGGTTGTTTTTGGCGTACTGCTTAACGGCGGCGGCGCAGCGGCGGTCGGAGTTGCCTTCGCGCAGAACCGGATTTACCGCGCTGCCTTTGACTTTGTCGTAGCGCGCCTTGATCTCTTGTTCTTCGGCGGTGGCAGGCGTTTCGGGATAGTCGGGCAGCTTGAAGCCTTTGGCCTGAAGTTCGGCGATGCAGGCCTTGAGCTGGGGAAGAGATGCGGAAATATTCGGCAGCTTGATGATATTGGCTTCCGGCTTCAGGGTGAGTTCGCCCAGTTCGGCCAGCGCGTCGGGAACCCGCTGTGCTTCGGTCAGGAAATCAGGGAAGTTAGCGAGGATGCGTCCGGCGAGCGAAATATCGCGGGGTTCAACGGTCACGCCTGCTGCGGAGGTAAACGCTTCAATGATCGGAAGCAGGGATTGCGTGGCCAGCGCCGGCGCTTCGTCAGTGATGGTGTAGATGATTCTGGCTTTATCACTCATGGGATTTTCCGTTTGTTAAAAATTGGCTTCTAGAAAATAGCTTTTCAGCGGATGTGGCAACCCCAAACCGGCGAAAGCTGATACCTGCAGCCCGATACCTGACCCCTGTTTTTTCCAGCCCTTGGAAATTGACCTCGCCAGAGGGGTACCGTATTCTGTGCCGCTTTTAGATTTCCAATAAAACAGGAGAATTTTGATGAAGGTTACAATGAAAAGCACCGGGCCGTGCCGCCAGACGATTAGAATCGAAGTGCCGGCTGAGACTGTAGCCGCCGAGCGCGCCGAGCTGCTGACCTATTACACCAAGGGCGTCAGCCTGCCGGGTTTCCGTAAAGGTCACGCACCTAAAGCGCTGGTGGAAAAGAAGTTTGCCAAAGATATGGCCGCCGATCTGAAGGATCGCGTGGTGCCGAAGTTCTATCATGAAGCCATTGCGCAGGAAAAAGTCAAAGTGGTCGCGGTGGTGGATGTCAGCGAGCCGGAAATTGCCGACGGCAAGCCGCTCAAGTTTGAAGTGACGGTTGACGTTCCGCCGGAATTCAAGCTGCCGAAGTACGACGGCATTTCCATCAAGGCTGAAAAGGCCGATGTTTCCGAAAAGCAGATCGACGAAACGGTCGAGAGCATTCTTCGTCAGCACGCGACCTACGAAGACATCACCGGCCGCGCCGCCAAAGAAAAAGACATGGTGCAGGTTTCCTATGAATCGACCATTGGCGGTCAGCCGCTGGAAGAAAAGGTTCCGCAAGCCCGCGGTCTCGGACGCGGTAACGGATACTGGATCACCTGCGACGACGAGTCGTTCCTGCCGGGAATGGGCAAGGCGCTGGTCGGCGCGAAGATCGGCGACAAGAAGGACGTCACTGTTAAGTTCCCCGAAGGATTTATTGTGAAGGAACTGGCCGGCATGAAGGCCGAGTTCAAAGTTGAAGTCACCGGTATGCGCGAAACCAAGCTGCCGGAACTCAATGAAGAGTTTCTGAAAAAGCTTCATATCGAATCGGAAGCGGAACTGCGCAAGAACATCCGCGAGCACATGGAAGAAGCGGCTAAGAATAAGGAAAAAGGCCGCCAGCAGGATGAAGTTTGCGAATTTCTCCTTAAGAAGACCAAACTCGACGTTCCGGAAAGCGCAGTCAAAGAACAGACGCGCAACCTGACCTACGAACTGGCCCGCCAGCGTATGATGCGCGGCATGAGCCAGGAACAGATTAAGGCGCAGAGCGAAGACATGTTCAAGGAGGCCCAGGAAAAGGCCGAAGAGCAGGTCAAACTGCGTTACATTGTCATGGCGGTTGCCGACGCTGAAAACATCAAGGTTGAAGACCAGGAAGTGGCCGACGAAGTGGTTCGCATGGCGGTTTCACAGCGCCAGGATGCCGCTGAATACCGCAAGAAGCTGGAGAAGGAAGACCAGCTGGAATCGGTGCGCGACCAGATCCGCTTCGGCAAAACCATTGAGTTCCTGCTCGAAAACGCCAAGATCAAATAGCTGAAACCGCCGCGTGAGGGCACGCGGCCTGCAGCACTGTAGGCCCGGTCTCCGACCGGGCGATAGGAGGAGTCGATTATGAACGAAAGAGCGAGCATGCTTATTCCGATGGTGGTTGAACAGACCGGTCGCGGCGAGCGGTCCTATGACATTTACTCTCGTCTGCTCAAGGAGCGGATCATTTTCCTCGGAACGGAAATCAACGATGACGTGAGCAATCTTGTCATCGCGCAGCTTCTGTTCCTGCAGAGCGAAGATGCCGAGAAGGACATCAGCATGTACATCAACTCGCCCGGCGGTGTCGTCACGGCCGGTATGGCGATTTATGACACGATGCAGTTCGTGAAGTGTCCGATCACCACCTATTGCATGGGACAGGCCGCCAGCATGGGCGCGGTTTTGCTGGCAGCGGGCGCCAAAGGCAAACGCTTTGCACTGCCGAACTCGCGCATCATGATCCACCAGCCGCTCGGCGGCGCGCAGGGTCAGGCCACGGATATCGAAATCCAGACCAAAGAAATTCTCCGCATGAAAAAGCGGCTCAATGAAATCCTGGCCGAGCACACCGGCAAGCCGATCAAGACGATCGAAAAGGATACTGACCGCGACTTTTTCATGTCCGCCGAAGAAGCCGTTAAATACGGTCTCGTCGACGAAGTGGTCACAAAGAAGCAATAGCTTCTAAGCGTTATTTGATATTGGATATTTGTTATTCGTGGGAAACCAGACTGGGCATGTGCTCTTCCTGCCAAAAACCAATAACGAATATCGAATAACTAATAACCAATAACCAAACCAAAGATTTTATGAACACCAAACAGCCCCGTAAACCCGTCTGCTCCTTTTGCGGAAAAACAGAAAAAGATGTTCGGAGCCTGATCGCCGGGCCGGACGGTATTTGCATTTGCGACGAATGCGTCCAGCTCTGCGACGCTATGATTGAGCAGCAGGGACAGCGCGGCAAAGCGGCCGAACCGGCAGCGGTCAAAGTTCCCAAGCCGCATGAGATCAAGAAGCAGCTCGACGAATATGTGATCGGGCAGGAGCACGCCAAAAAGGTTCTGTCGGTTGCCGTTCATAATCACTACAAGCGGATGAGCGATACCTCATCCAAAGAGGACGGCATTGAGCTCGAAAAGAGCAACGTTCTGCTCGTCGGTCCGACCGGCAGCGGTAAAACCCTGCTGGCGAAAACGTTGGCGCGCATTCTCGACGTGCCGTACGCCAT
>JBGAJP010000089.1:0-5211 GCA_044224855.1 Pontiellaceae bacterium | reverse complement strand
GAACCGGTCGTGGCAAAGATGCCGGTGTGCTTAACGAGATCGCGGCTATGAAGATACAGCGGTTGGGACAAGCGACCGGGATAGCGGATATCTCCAAGAAAGATGTCGCCTCCTGTGTCCAGTGTATCGGACGGGGGCAGCCGGACCGCCCGGTCATCGACCTGAGCTCCGAGATAGGATACCGCCATCATCCGGATCATGCTTTCCGCCTCGGCCCGGGCTGCGGGATTTTCGGCAAGCTGATAGTGTGTCCAGAGCGAATCCGCCGAAGGGCCGATTAGCGGCTTGAGCTGCCGGCACAGGCCGCGCAGTTCCTCAGCCAGACTGAACATCATCCTCCATGTTGTGAATCAGCACTTCTTTCCGCTCTTTGCCCCGGGTGTCCTTGGAGACCTTGGAATTGCCCAGCGTATATTTGGTTTCAATGGATTCGATTTGGAAATCCTTGAAGATCTCCCGCACCTCGGGGGTGTCGTTGAGAGAAAGGATAAATCTGCCCTGAACGTTCATTAGGGTGTCACGCAGCCGCAGAAAATCATCGCCCTTGAACGAAACCGCATAAAAGTCGGCCTCCCAATAGGGAGGGTCAATATAGAAGAAGGTCTCCGGAGAATCATACCGCCGGATGCAGTCACACGCATCGAGGTTTTCAATGGTGGTTCTCGCCATCCGGTTGTGAGTTATCCGCAATTTCTCTTCAACGGTCAGCAGGTTCAGGGAGCTTGGCCGCACGATACCGGTGCCGAATGTACGATTTACAGTTCGCCCTCCGAAGCCCATCCGCTGAAGCCGGTAATAACGCACAGCCCGTTGCACGTCCGTCAACAGACCGGGGTTCTGGTTCTTTTCCCGCTCGAACTCGGCTCGGGAGACGATGGTAAAATCAAGATAACGTAAAAATTCCGGCAGATGGTGACGGATCACGTTCCAGAAGTTGGCCAATTCACCATCCCGATCGTTAAGAATCTCAACGCAGCTCGGCTTCTTGGTGAAATAGACCCAGGCTCCGCCGCAGAACGGCTCTACATAGCAGGTATGGGCGGGTATTTTTTCGACGATACGCTTGGCTAACCTGGACTTACCGCCGAGATAGCCCAGCGGGCTTTTCAGCGGCTTGCTCTCAGCCGTATCGGTATTGCGGGGTGTATGAGGTGATGGGGTTGTCATTATGAATCATTGAATACGCCTGCAGTTGATTTACGGGCGCAACGGAATCGAGACCGGGCAAAGCCTGTTGCGGCAGCGCGGACAGAAAACGGTTTCTGGCTTCGTTCCTTGAAAAACTTTCCCATGCGTTCAGGAAATCACGCATTACATTCGTCAGATCCCGCCAGCATTCGACGTCTTCACGCCGCTGCGCGCTTTGAACCAGGGAAACACGCTGGTCCATCTGGGCTTCAATTCCAAAAAGATCCTTATTAAATCCGGAGGGAAACTGCCCCTGGATCTGAAGCAGTTTGTTATCGATGGACAGTTCCTCATCGAAAAGCTGTTTCAGATTTCTGGCCCGAATCCGTAACCGCTCAATAATCTGCACCGCAGTCACAGCCAATCGGGTCTCGGCCAGTTCGGTTCGTCCATTAAGAATGGCCTCGAGAGCCGAGTGCTGTGCTCTTTCACGGTTGGGTTCAGGATGGGATTTCATGGGTTTTGTCTTGTTGCCTTTGTTCCGTAGCAACGGGCTGTTACCATTTTAGAATGTCTACATTCTTTTAAAAAGATGGTGCCCGATTAATGGGGCGTCGGACGCACTTTCGGTGTTTCCCACTATGCTTTCACTAAATTCGGTTGGAAAAAACCTGCAACTGTCCTATTCTCCCGTCAGTTTCAATACAGGAAAGATCATGATCTCCAGGCAGCAAACCTTAAAGACTCTTCAGCGGTTCAAAACGGAAAACGGTTCCGAATACGGAATCGTTTCGCTTGGCGTTTTCGGCTCGTTGGCTCGCGACGAAGCCACTGAGGGAAGCGATGTGGATGTGGTTGTCGAAACCAAAGGCGCCAACCTGTTCCAGCTTGTCCATATGAAGGAACAGCTTGAAACCCTGCTGAATGCCCATGTGGATATTATCCGCAAGCGACAAAACATGAACCCGTTCTTAAAAAAGCGGATCGAACAGGATGCGGTCTATGTTTGATACCGAACTGACCTCTGAAATCCTCTCCCAAATCGAAGGTGCGATTTCGATTGTCAGGACACGATTCTCCGTCATTCAATCCATGAATGATTTTCTGGATACTCCCGAAGGACTGGAAAAGCTGGACAGCATTTGCATGAAGCTAATCGCCATCGGCGAAAGCGTGAAAAACATCGATAAACACACCGCTGGGCAACTGCTTCTGAAATATCCAGACGTCGATTGGAAAGGAGTCAAAGGAGTCCGCGATATCATCTCTCACCACTACTTTGATCTCGATGCCGAAGAAATTTTCAACATCTGCCAGACGCATCTTCCTGAGCTCCACACAACCGTCAAACGGATGATCACCGACCTAAAAACCTAAGCATTCGTCCTCGAGCGCGTAAAAATGCTGGGAAAATTCGAGAAGAAATAACCTAACCGTGATAAAGGGGGCGCCGTAATGGACTCCTCTTTTTTTTTGTACACAGATTTCAACTGCAGATGTGGCGTAGCAACGGGGTGTTACCCTTTTAGAATGCCTACACTCTTTTAAAAAGAGGGTGCCCGTTTCGTGGGGTATCAAAGGCGCTTCCGGCATTTTCCGCTAAAAGTGCGCAGATTAACAAAATGGCCAACCAGAATCGATCCAAGCTGTTTCCTCTACGGGGAAAACAACGTGCCGCAGTTTATGCTGCACTGGAAAAGCCTGCATCCGGCAGGCAGATTCTGGAGAAGGCCAGAAAGATCTTCCCATCCATGACCTATCAGGATCTTCGCCATATCCTGCGTGATTTTGAGAAACGCAGAATTGCCGTATGCCTGAATCCGGAAGACCAGACCGGGCGGTTATACGTGCTGATTTCGGCTGCCAATGAAATATTGATATCAGGTGACCAGCTCAAGCTTTGTGCACAGGTCGGCCGGGCAAAGACACGGCTGGCCGTACTCGAAGAGGTCGCGAGAAAACGCTATCCTATGCAGAATCCATTAACCGCTACAGAGATCAAAAGACAACTGCGAGAGCGCTGTCCGCTGGGTCTCAACCATGTGACGGCCGCACTGAAATTTTTGAGAGACCACCGCCTGGTTGAAACGGCTGGCCATACGGACAAACGTCAAATGAACATCTACCGGATCACTGATCTTGGAGAGATAATTTTACACCATTTGGTACAACGTGACGTTTGAGTTCTGGCCGAGACGGCGCGGCGATACGTATTGGTCGACCAAAATTTACAGAACAGAAAGTTGCACAATGTGAAACTTTATGTTTAGTTAACGGCATGCAACCCATGTTCAAGCTGATACAGGATCTCAGAAGTCTGCCGGAGTCAACAAAGCGTGTTTTTGCTCTGCTGGACCTCAAAGCACTGCTCCCGGCCCATGGACCGGAAGCCTGCAAATCGGTGATCACCCGCCTGCAAAAGCGCGGGGAGTTGAACCGGCTGTGTCGCGGCATCTATATTCTGCCCGACTGCGCCTTGAAGGGCAGTGACCTTCTCGGGCATGTGGCCGCCCGGCTGCGTGCCGCACAGTTCAACTATGTAAGCCTTGAAACCGTCCTGAGCGAGGCGGGGTTGATCTCGCAGGTTCCCTTAAGCAGGATTACGCTGATGTCATCCGGACGATCCAGCGTGATTTCATGCGGCAGATACGGGGAAATCGAGTTTGTACATACCAGCAAAAAGGCAGCGGAGCTGGCGGCGGAACTGACCTATTCCCCCCAGTTGCAGAACTGGCAGGCATCCGTAGCACTGGCCCTGCAGGACATGAAAGATACCCGCCGGGATACCGGGCTGGTGGATTGGGAGGCGGCACATGAGTTTATTTGACCAGTTGGTAGAACAAGCAATGCAGTCGGAACGGGCTTTGGGCATCGTACGCCCGGCTCTTGAAAAGGAACTTCTGCATCATGACATCCTGCGCGAAATGAACCGGGGCGGACTAATGGCCGGCCTGACCTTTATCGGCGGGACCTGCCTGCGAGCCTGTTATGGATCTCCAAGGCTGAGCGAGGATCTTGACTTTACCGGCGGCCGTGATTTCGAAGCCCGTCAACTGACCGATCTGGGAACGGTCCTGGAACATACGCTGCTGGAAAAATATGGACTGGACATCCATGTCAGCGCTCCGGTTCGGGAAGAAGGCAATACACGTACCTGGAAGATCAGGATACAGACTCGACCGGCCTCAAAACATCTTCCGGCTCAGCGCATCCATATTGATATCTGCGCACTGCCGAGTCACCAGTCGCGCCCGTCCCTGCTGAGAAATCCTTATGGAGTTAACATGGGAACAGAGGGGCTGATTCTGCAGGTTCAGTCCCGCGAAGAAATTCTGGCGGACAAATGGGTGGCGCTGGCCCTTCGTCCGAACCGCATCATGTACCGGGACCTCTGGGATATTCTATGGTTGACCCGGCAGGACATACGGATGGACACCAATCTGGTATATCAGAAACTCGATGATCGAAACGTTCCCGGCACCGTTTTTTCCGCTGCCTTGCATCAGCGGGTCAGCGCACTTGAAAACGATCCGCAACACCGCCGGTTGTTTCGGCAGGAAATGGAAAGATTTATTTCTGCATCGGATCAGAGAGAAGTGCTTGGGGATTCCGGATTTTGGAATGTGCTGGTATTCCAGTTGAAGGAACAATCCGGGAATCTAACGTAAAAGATTTGAGCGGTTATTGACCGATTCTTCAAATTTGGAGATGTCGCAGTCCACACCGTAACCGACCGCTTCGTACTGATCTTGGGGAGATGATTTTAATTTAAAAAGTCCCCCTCAGAATTATTATTGAAATTTGGAAAAGCATTTCCTTTTTTCAATATATGCTGACTCGGTTTGAAGAAATCGCCAGCCCATGATGGGTGCGGAAAGATGCTGTGCCCCGAAATTTTTCAACTTTGCGTGAGCCTGCTGATATCTTTCCCGGCCGGGCGTGAAAAACGGATCTCATATTTCACTGAGGCTCTCCAAAGACCTCTTCAAAGGAACGCGTGTCGCCTTTTTCGATCTCCTTGCGTGCGCGGTCGAATCCTTCCCGGAATTCTTTGGTGGATAACAGATCAAGGGTTTCCGTAGA
>JBGAJP010000088.1:0-5296 GCA_044224855.1 Pontiellaceae bacterium | reverse complement strand
GACAACCTTGAAGAGGTCACTTATGCGGGTGATGATCAGAAAAATACGGCAAAACCTTATGAAATTAATGTTTCTACCCGTTGCGGATACAACAGCCTTGTTGAATTTCTCTGGCGACTGGAAAAAGGTAATCCGCTGCTGCGAATCAAAGAAGTAACAATCACTGCCGTGCCCGGCCATCCTCAGTCCCATCAGGTGCGCGTTATTATGCAATGGCCGGCCTCTGTTAAAATAGAGAGAGGCGTACAATGAACCATGGCCGCTTTCTGGTTTCCTTATCGCAATGTTCTGGTCTGTTTATGCTGTTGCAGGTGCCCTTGGCAGCGATTGCGCAGAACGATCTTTTTATCACGGTCAGTGCTCCTGCGCCCAGCACGGCGGTTCTGTCGCCAGAATCTGGCGGACTTTTTACGACCGTATCATCTGTCGTGACTCAGCCCGCACCTGTTGCAGTAAAATCTGAGACAAAGCCGGAGGCTCGATTGCCCGAGCCAGTTGTAAATTCTGCCGTCGATGAAAAGAAAACTGTTGAAAAGTTGGAACATGAATTGCTAAGAGATCCATTCTGGCCGATCGGGGTCTTTCCTGAAGGGTGGAAGAGTAAAACATCCGCGCAGAGTGATACTGATCTGGACGGTTCAGGATGGAAAGCGGCGGCGGGGGAAATTCGGATTGGTGGAACCAGCCGGTTAGGCGGACGGACTGCAGCAATCATTAACGGGGAGCTAAAAAGCGTTGGCGAACAGATTGAGGTTTTTTATGCAGGAAAAACCTATCAATGGCAGAGTTTGGGAGTTGATGCTGAGGGACGGGTTCAATTGAAAAAACAGGGTATTAGGTAAAAAAGCAGGAGCTGATTAATGCGATTAAATACAACAATAATAATAGTTGCCGCGCTGATGCTGATTGCAGCGGTTCGGGCCCAAAACGTAAAAGAAATATACAATGAATTGCAGGCTACTAACACAGTCTCTGCTCCTGCACCGTCAGCGGAAACAACTCTTGGGATCACCGTTTCTCAACCGATGCCTGCCGAAGCCAAAACCGCACCGGCAGTCTCCGCCGCTGTTGTTGCTGCGGAACCGGCTCCCGCTGCCGTTGTTACGCAGAAACCTGTCATAGTGCCGGAAAGCGCGGTTGAAACCGTTACAGTTTCTCCGGAGCTTAAGAGCCAGGATGGGATGATAAAGGGCGGGTTGATTTCGCTCAGTCTAAAAGAAGTTGAACTCAACAGTGTCATCCGTCTTTTTGCAACGCTTTCGGATGCTAATATTATCGTTCCTGCCATGGAAGGTGGCACCGGTGCGGTAAAAGTGGATGTGAACCTCAAGGATGTGGAATGGAAGCCCGCTTTACAGGCCATTCTGGATACGCACGATCTTGAACTTTATGAAAAAATTCCCGGCACTGAAGTTTACAGTGTGCGGAAAAAACTTCCTGCTATCGAAGCTATTAAAAATACCCGCACTTTCATTTTTAAAAACGCTGACATTAAGCAAGCCTCCGCGATGATCGTGGGAATTGTTGGTGAGCGCGGTCAGGTTTCTGCCTATCCACAGGGTAATGCTATTGTGGTTAAAACAACACAGGAAATCATGGATGATGTCGCTCAAATCGCCGAACGCATTGATGTTCCTCGTCAGCAAGCGCTGATCGAAGCTCGGATTATGGAGCTGAGTGATGAAGGGAGCAATGAGCGCGGGGTCGATCTGCGGTGGGATAAAATTCTAAATGGAGTCGCGGATTCCGGCGCGGGCAATCTCGTAAAAGACGGTGTGTCGAGTTTAAAGACGGACGGCGTGCCGGCGAACTTTGCTAGTCCGGGGATTACAGGAATTGGTACTCTTACATTAAATTCTGCAGATCTCAGCGTCATGATTAAAGCCCTGCAGACAAAGGGAAATGCTCAAACTGTATCAAACCCCAAAGTTATCGTTGCGAATGGCGAAACCGCCAAGATTAATATCCTGACAAAAATACCGAAACTCCAACGGAAGCTTACAAGGGTTTCTGATGCGGGCGGTACGACAAGTACGATTGAGGTGAAGCAGGACGACGATGGCGTCGATGCTGATACGCTTAGAAAACGTTTTGTTGAATATGAATTCGGGATAAAGCTGGCTGTTACACCAACAATTTATTCAGAAGAAAATATCGCAGTGCAGATCAATCCGATTATTACGCGTGAGAACACGGAAAAAACAATTCAGACTGCTATAGGTAAAGACGATGACGACAAGGATGTGATCGACACATATTATTCAGTCGACGAAAAACGAGTGAATACCACTTTTATGTTGGGCAATAAACGGACCGCAGTAATCGGTGGTTTGACCGAAGCAAAAAATGTTGAACGCGAACGAAAGGTTCCGCTGTTAGGCTCAATTCCTTTAATCCGGCATCTTTTCACCCATAAGTACACTCAAAAGGTACAAACAGAAAATATCATTTTCGTGACGGTGTCTCTGGAAGACGGCAAAAATTTTGATATGGCGAAGGCTGTTAAGCAGAGTCCGCTGACCCGCAAGCAGATGGTTCGTGATGAGAACAATCAGATTGTTGACGATCATGAGGTTGATGCTTTTAAAGCCAGTGATGAAAGTCGTGTCGAAGAGAATGCCAAGATCAGTGACCGCAAATCACAGGCGGAGTCTCATGACCGTGCGTTGCGTAAACCGTTCTGGAGTTTCCTTCGTCCATAAAAAAGAGGGCAGTGTGAAAAAGCCGCGCCGGAATTCAGGCGCGGCTTTTGTGCCAGAAACCGCATGGTTAAAATTTCTTTAAATGACCGGAAAATATATTGAAAATCCTATCAGTTGTGGCACGGTCTCTGCTTTTGAAGTTCGGTGTAGTAATTTTTAGAGGGATAAGAAAATGAAACAAACGACAGTTTATCTGATCCGGTTTCTTCTGTTTGCGGGATTGATTTCATGTGTTCAGGCTGCGGACTCTATGCAGGAGCGATGGATTTATTCGGCATATGTTAAAAACGGCATGGTGGATATCGGCAGTTCTTCGGCAAAGCTGGCTGTTCGTTCCGGTCCCGGTTTGAATTTCAATCAGGTTGATACCCTTGTTTCCGGCCAGAAGGTTGAAAGCTATGCAACTTCAAAAGGCTGGATTCGGATTTCTCCATCAGGTTCGGCGGTTGTGAATCCGGAGCCTTCACCGGCGGTAAAACAGGCGCCTGCGCAGCCAGTTATCCCGGGTTCTGCGCCGGTCTCTGCTCCGGTTATAAAGCAAGCATCTGCTCAACCGGTTACGGCTTCGGCGGTTTCTCCGGTGCTTCCCCGCCCGATTCCGGTTCCTGTGCGCCCGCCTGTGGACAATCTGATTTTGAGCGGAGATTTTTCAACAACAGCGCTGGGGTTACCCACGGCCGCCGGTGATACTACGGCGGAGTTGAGCGGTCGCTGGATCCGTTCGGTAGCTGCTTCCTGGGAGATTTTCCCATACGGCGGGAATCTGGGACCGTATGTGCGCGCTGCCGCTTCGCGAGACGCCGGTCGCCTGCTTTATGTTGTCAGTGATGCCAAACGCAGTACGGGAAGCTATGTGCTCCGATTTGATTATATTCTTACTGAGCCAGCCGATGTGCTTGGCGTGAAGGTTTTTGTTTCAGATCGCGATATCACTATTGGTACCGATGGCGGCGACTTCCGGATGAACAGCTTCCAACGTCCGTCCGATATGATTACTCTCCCTATCAGCGCCTCATGGTCTACATATTATCTGCCGGTCGAGCTAGGTAACGGCTACAACTATATTTATGTACTGTTTTCCGGAAGCGGAAGCGGAAACACTGGTGTCGACAATGTTTCTCTCTCGCCTCAGCGGCGCTGAACTAAACAGTTCGTATTTTTGAAAAACTTTCATGAATATAAACGTCCGATTTTTGTGTGACCGGGAAGGGCGAAAGTGCTTCGCCCAACTGCCGCAGGATGAATATATGAGGCTGCTCGATTCTGGACGGGAAGCGCTGTTGCTGTGCGCCAGACTGAATCAGATAACGGACATGCTTGAATCATACCAGCAAACGGCTATCGAAATCGCACCATTGGATCAGAAAACGGCAAAAGCAGTGCAGAAGACAGTTGCCGAGGTTATTCTACCGGACACAGATACAGTTGTGGATCAGGCGGAAAGCGGCACATTGCAAAAAGGATGTTCTCCGGGGATGCCGATTGCCTCTGTGGAGAATCAGGCGGTTTCTGTCGGGCCGGAACAGGCGGTTCCCATTTCTCCCGTGTTGGACGATTTTTTGATAACGAAGGATCCTTCACGAAAAGCCCGCCAACTAGTTGAAACCTGTGCCCGGAAGCTTTCCGGCTTGTGCGGGAAACGAATTACCCTTTCTTTACACAAGCCCTATATCTGCTTCTGGGATTATGATGAATGGAAAACTTTTGCTTTCGGGGAAATCATTGATGGAGTTTTTTATTTGAGCATAGATAAGTCTCTGATACCGGACAGCGACTCTGCTGATAACTGGATTCCTCCCGGCGGACTTTATAAAAAACCGCTGGTTCGGTTAAAGGTTGAAGCCGTTACCGACGGGTTGCTTGCTCAGTTGAAAAGCACATTAGCTCAAACAGTGGGATCTGTAGCATGAGCCGCCTGACAGAGGATGAGCATGAAAGAAAATAATTTACATAAGGCGGGACGTCTGATTTTTTTTGTGACGTTGGTTGGAATCTTCCTGCTGGCCGGCCTGTCGGGAGCACAGGAAGAGGATATGGGTATAACTGTTTCCCGTGCGCCGGAGCCGGGCTGGAATCCAGATGTTGCTGCTGGTCGTTCGTCGTGGATCTCGTTTGCGGCCCTTAGCGTAACGACTCTGGTGATATCTGGTTGGATTTTTACAATGCGCAGAAAATCCAGAAATACGCTCTCCGGGCCGGAGGCCCCGGCGGATCAGTCTTTTCGGACAGACTTTAAACCGCAACCGATTCAGCAGAGTTCATTACCGTTCCGGCAGACTGTTCTTGATAGCAGGAGGACTGCAGAGGAGAGCGCTAGTCCTGTTCTGCAACCGGAGGCTCCCCGCGTGCGGGTGCAGACGGAAAGTCCGGCGTTAAGCACAGTTTCTGTTATAAAAAAACCTACCGTTATTTCGCCGGTGCCAGCGGCTGAGCAGACGCTCCGACAGCAACCGGTTCAGCAGGATTCATCACCGTTCCGGCGACCTGTTACTGATAATAATAGGAGAAAGGCAGAGGGAAGCGAGAATCCTGTGCTACAGCCGGAAACTCCACGCGTGCGGATGCAGACGGGAAGTCCGGTATTGAATACAGTT
>JBGAJP010000087.1:0-5440 GCA_044224855.1 Pontiellaceae bacterium | reverse complement strand
ACCCGCCACATCTCAGCAAAAGTCACCTCTTTGCCCGCAGCAGCCCCGTCCTGCGCCCAGACCGCTCCCGCCGACAGTACCGCCAGCGCAAACACCACCGCTCCGATCCTCTGTGTTCTCTTTTTCATCGGTCCTCTCCTGCTGCTTTCCCGATTAGTTCAGCTCCGCCCGGCGGCGGGCCCACACACTTTCCGGCCAGCCGAGCACCAGTTCTTCCGCCGCATAAGCGGCAGCTTCGGGCTGTCCGTTTTTCTTATAAATCATTCCTTCCAGAAATACCGCTGCCGGCAGCCACTCTGAATTCCGACCGCCGGAAAGCATTACCTGCGACAGATGCTGAAGAGCTTCGGTATACTGTCCGCGCTCGAAGGCCAGCCGGGCGACAAGATATTTACCCATCGGCGAAGTCCCGGCGGTATTCCGAACCGTTTCAAACAGAACAGAAGCTTCATCGAGCCGATTCTGATCAACCAATCCGAGAACCTGATGCAACACCTCCGGCTGAGGCTCACTTACAGCCTGAACTGCCGCTGCCGGGCTGGAAACGCTTTGAGGGATATTGGTTGCCGCAAAAACCGCACAGGCCGCCGCAAAAGTAATTATTCCGATGAAGCTTATACCTTTCATGACTATCCTTCACTTGCCCGGCGCAGGGCTTCCGCTGCCCGCAGTCCTTCAGGAGTATTCTGAATCGATGGATTCGCAACCATTTCTTTCCACGTTTGAACGGCTTCTTCGTTACGGCCAAGCTTCTGCAAACAATCCACGCTGGCCTCATAGGCTTTGGCGACCCATTCAGGATGCCCCTTATAGAGCACATAGATCCGCTGGAAGAAGGCGAAGGCCTTTGCGACATCGCCCTGCTCGCGCTTACAGACACCGATCCAGTAAAGCGTTTCGGGAGCCAGTGCTCCGTGAGCCGCCCGGCTGGAAAATATTTTCTGGTAGGTTTCGACCGCTTTGGCCCAGTCGCCGGAAAGGCGGAAGGCGTCCGCCTGCAGCTTGCGGGCGAGACCGGTGCGGGGATCGCCGTCAAACCGGGTTAAAACTTCGTCTGTCAGAGCGACTGTTGTTTCATACTGCTGCGCAGCCAGACAGGCCGAGGCTTCGATATTGAGCAGATTGATCAGCTGTTCCGAATCAGAAAACTGCGCTTTGAACTTTGCCGCAATACGCTCTACGCCAGCAGTGTCACCGTGCGCAGAGGCGTCCTCTGCCAGCACAATCAAAGGCAGCGGAGAAAATACGCCGAGATCCGCTTCCTTCTGCAGTTCCGTAATGTACCGTCCGCGCTCTGCTTCTCCGGTCAGGCGGGCAAGCAGCGCCGTAAAACGCAGTTCGAGCGGCCGCTCTTTTTTCTGCCGAGCCGTTTCAAGCCCTTCCGTCAGACGGGCGGTTGCGAAAGAAAGTTCATCCGCCGGACTTTCCCGCAAATCCTCCAGCATCTGTGTCATCACCTGATCGACTCCGCCCAGAGCCGGATTGTTCCCGAAATCCGCAATTGTTTTAAGATAGACTTCCAGCGCCTGACGTCGGTTTCCAAGCGCCTTGCAGGATTTACCGATCCAGAGCGCGGCTTCGGCCAGTCTGGCCTTTGTTCCCTGCCGCGCAATATAGGCTTTTACCAGTTCAACGGTTTGCGCATAGCGCTGCTGCAACTCGTAGGCCTGAGCCGACTGGAATACCGCGTAACTGTCCTGCTCGGCATCCGTGGCTGTTTCAATGGCTTTTTGATAAAGCATCAGTGCCTGATCCATATTTCCCTCGGCACCGCGCAGGTCGCCCAGCATGCTGTACGCTTCAGACACCAGTGGACTTTCGGGATAAAGCACAAGAAACTGTTTAAACGTGCCTTCGGCTTCAGCAAACGACTCTGTTGCATATTGCGCGACGCCGAGCCGGTAGGTGCATTCCGCTTTAAAGCGAGCCGGATTGTAGCTCTTATTATCCAGATAGCCTTTGAAGGCGGTGACTGCTTCAGCGAACCGGCCTTCAAAAAGATAACACATGCCGCTCCAGTAATCGGCATCCTGTACATACTCGCTCTGCGGCCATTTTACTTTTACCTGTGCAAACAGATCAAATGCTTCGATCCAGTTCTGCTGCTGAAGCGAAGTAAACCCAAGCAGGTAGGTGATCTGATCCGCCAGACGGCGGTTCGGCAGAGCCGCCAGCGCACGCCGTCCGAGTTCTGCCGAGGCAGACAACTCTCCGCGCGTCAGATACAGCTGCATTAGACCCACCGTAACGTCATCTTCAAACCGTCCCTGCGGATAACGCTCCAGATAATCGCGTCCGACGGCAAGAGCTTCTTCCGGTTCATTCAGCACCAGCAGGGTCTGAAAGGCGGAGGCGCGGCTTTGCTCCGCCAGACGGTGTTCCGGAAATTCAGTGTAAACATAACGGTAAACGGCCAGCGAGTTCCGGTAACGCTGCATCACATCATAGCACTGCGCCATGCGGATCAGCAGTTCCTGATCATAGCCGGTCTCTGTGAAAAACTGAATGGTCTGTTTTAAGCCGTCCAGCCGGTCCTGATCTGCCTGCCGATCCGCCTGCTGCCGCTCCCGTTCTTCGAGAGGAACCCACGGTGACGCAACCGCCAATTGAGCCTCAAGTACCGCGACCTGCTTCTGATAGACCGGAAGAAGCTCGTTCTTGAGTCTGACCATCCGGTAAAGAACCATCGCGCGTGCATATGCTTTTTTATCGAACGCTTCGTCGCCGCCATCCATCAACGCCGTATTAAACCCGGCATCAACAAGAACCGCTTCGTCACAGAAAGGCAGAAAAATCCGCAAATTTTCCAGATCACCCTGCTCTGCGTAACACGATACCAGCGAAAGAACCGTGTTCCGGCGGAAATCGGCGTTTGTGGCGTCGTTCAAAAATTTCATCAGCCCGTCAAATGCGCCGCTGCTGCGGAGTTCCCCGAGCCAGGCCGTCATCTGTGCGCGGTCATTCTGCCGGGCGTATGATTCCAGCACCATAAACCGGGCCGATGGAATCTGCTCTTCAGCAGGGTAATCGGTAATAAATTTTTTAAAGGAATCCGCTGCGCCGGAATAGTCAGCCGATTTGAGCTGACACATTCCCAATTGATAAAGACAGGAAGCGCGGGCTGTGGCGGACTCGGCGTCGGTTGCTGATTCAATCCGGATCAGAATCTCACGAAGATAGTCAGAGGCTTCTTGATACGATCCGGCGGAAAGCAGTCCCTGCACGTCCTGAATAAGCGCGCTGGTGGCCTTTGACTGGGCGACGGTGCCGGGTTCAGCCGCGTATAATGCCGGCATGACTGCGGTAAAATATATAACCGGCCGGACAACCCGCCGGGAAAACCATCCAACGTTTGAAGAGGATTTCATAAAGGTGATTCGTTTAACAGAAACCGGCTGTCAGGCCAAGATGAATAGAGGTATTTCACTCATTCAGACGCCTGCTGTATGCCGGGATTATTGCTAAGCAGGTTTTCCACGGTTTTCGCACCGCGCAGAAATTCAAAACCGCCGCGATACCGTCCGGCCACCTTTTGCAGAAACGCCATACCTTCCGAACCGAGAGTTTCACCCCCTTCAGCGAGACTGCGGCCTTCCGCGTCGACCAGACAGACAAAACTGATTTTCGGTTTTTCCAGCTTTTTCGGCACATAGTTATACTGATACACCGCATCCAGATGATTCAGCACGTTTTCTACATCATATCTGCCCTGCGGAATCAGCCCCAGGGCGGTATCAGTCGGAGGCCCTTCCAGTCTCGGCCAGTTCAGCTCGTTATAAACATAATCCGATATATATTTAACCACTTTAGGCGGCAGTCCTTTGGCCGCACGGGCTTTATTTTCTTTTTCCAGCATGGCGCGGCCTTTGTCCATCAAGGCATCGCGTTTCTCTATATAATCATCATAGCGCGACTGCGGCCAGCCGGCGGCCGCAAGCTTTTTCAGCCGCTCCTCCTTCGTCCAGCCGAACAATTCTTCTTGGCGCGCACGGGAAATTCCATGCGTCTCCCAGCCGGCGCACAGTACGAAAATATTGTCTGCGCCCTGCTCCATCGCAGCCTGAACCGCCAAAAGCCAATCCGTTGCATCATTCGCAACATCGCTCTCGTACGCTATCGATGTTTTATAATTGGCCGGAATCACTGTGACATTAGCCGGATCGCTGTTGATCGGCACCAGCCAGGCGAGCAGCTGAGTCTTAGCCTCCTGAGAGGCCGGAATCAGTTTCGGACTGAAGACCGCTGCCTGACGTCGTTCGTTATAAACCACCACATTGAACAGCGTAGCGGCGTTCATTCCGGAAACCATCTGGTGAATACGATCCTTTACGAATTTATACGTGGTGTAACCGCCCTTGCGATCCTCCATCATCCACGTGGATGCACTGATCACAAAAACTATTTTTTCACCGCTGGAACGGGCGCCGAAAAAATTAACACTCGAGACACCGAACCCGAGACTGCCGGCAGAACCCATTTTGCTCAGATCGCGTTCGGCGGTATCTTCACCATACGTCCTGACGAAACCGGCAGATTTGCCAGGCTGACCGAACCCCGCCATATCCGGCAATGTAAATGCTGAAGAAGACGCCGTTGCCATACGGGATGTCACCTTCGGACGGCTCTTTTTCTGCAGATTCTGAAGTTTGACGGGCATCTGCAGCTGACGCCGCTCAAGCTTGGGACGCTCAACATTTTCCCCTACAAATGCCGCATTATGTTTCTGAACATACCGCACAGCTACAATTGATCCGGCGGATATAATCAGAATCAGGTGAATCGCCAGACTGATCATTGCTGCTTCGGCGGAACAAAAGATCCCCTTCTTCTTCAGTGCACCGGACAGATTGTCCTTATCGTCCGGTTTTTTCCAAAAGCGGAACATGGGGAAACTGAACCTCGAGAATTGCACCGCTGTGCGCCGGAACATATCACCAGACTTTTTAAAAAAGCGCTTCATCATAGCTTAGTCCATTGTACCGAAGGTTACGCTGGTTATGCCGGCGCCGGCACAGGCGTTCAGAACATCAATCACCCGCTCATGAACCGATTCATCTTCCGCGGCAATCGTGATCATGGCCGTGATATTGGCCAGCTGGGATGCCTCGCGGTAACGGGTCAGCGTATATTCCAAACCTTTTAAATCCGCCTTATAGGGATCGAGATAGGTTTTTTCATTCAGAACAATCGAACCGTTGGCCCGGACTTCAATAATCTGCTCATCCAGCATTTTAAGCTCTTTGGTCTGCGCAACCTGTCCGGGCAGTGTAAGGCTCAGATCCGCTTCGGAGCGTTTCAGCGACGAGCTCACCATGAAATAGATCAGCAAAAGAAATACGCAGTCGATCAGCGGCGCAATCTGCAGCCCCACCTTCTCGTTTATCAGTTCGTCCAGCCAGGCTTTCATACCTCAGTCCCCGGATTCAAATACCCCGAATAT
>JBGAJP010000086.1:0-5447 GCA_044224855.1 Pontiellaceae bacterium | reverse complement strand
ACCGGATTTTTTTTGCCCACGAATGGTCACGAATTTACACGAATGGGTCTCAAGTGCAGATTCGTGACAATTCGTGTGATTCGTGGGTAATTTTTCGCTTCCGCAAAGCATGAAGCCGAGGATGGGCTGACATTTTTCGACGCAGGCCGGGTAAAACTCGCCGTGCCTGCGGGTGCCGGAGCGGTTTTCCCGTCCCCAGTAAAACTCGCTCAGGCCGAGCGGCTTGAGGCCGTTCAGTGCGGCATAGTTCAGCAGTTTCGGCGCGCAGCAGTCGCCCGCACCGGTCGGAATACCGCCTTTGAAAATTTCGGTCATCGGACGGGTTTCGCCGCGGAAGTTGGTCAGCCGGTAGAGCGCATGAATCTGCTTCATCAAATCCTGCGACAGCGACTTGCGCTTCTGAATCAGCTCCGGACTTTTATTTTCAGCAATCAGCCGGTCGAGCCGTTTGATCTCGCGGTCTACCGGATCGGACAGGCGGTAAAATTCATTCACGTCGAGGATCGGCGGCACCCAGCCGTCGGCCAGCCATTCCCCATTGTACTGTCCGGAAAATGCTTTGAGTACGACCGTGTTTCCGGCGGCATCTTCACATTCCAGTACGCCGAACATATGACCACGCGCTTCGCCGAACAGGTAGTCGGTGGAAAATTCCGGATTGGCACCGTCGTCAATGCGCCGGTTCGTTTCGAGCTGTTGCATTAGCTCCAGTGCATACTTCCGGCTGTCGCCCTCACCCAGCGAATGAACCGTTCCGCAGGCGGCGCAGAATCCGCAGGCTGAAATCTCGCCGGGTGGGGGCACCCGGCCTACAGGATTTGTAGGCCCGCTGCCCTCAGCGGGCGCTTTGTGAAGAGAGGACGACATGCCGGGCAGTGTACGAAGCCGATAGGTTGAAGCGAAGCGGAAATGTCATATCCTTCTAAACGATCAGGTTGACGGTTCGTCTGAGGGCGCGCTCGGCGCGGCTTCAGACGATACCTGTCCAACCTTTGGTTCGGCTTCCTTCTCCGCATTGGCAGCCTTTGCCCCTTCCATTTTGAAAGCAATGATGTCAAGGACGGTGCCGAAGAGAAACAGCAAAAGTCCAAAGACCAGCATGTTCGGGTGCATAAGGGCATCGATCTCCTCTCTGATAATCTCGAAACTCCAGCTGTCTGTCCCACGGTTTGCCATCGAGCCTTTGTATTCAATGGGTTTATCGAGAGTGAACGCCCAGTGGATTGAAGTGGCCAACTTCCCGTCAATGAACTCCGAACCGTTGACGTTGACATCCTTAATCTTGATCTCGCTGGCGATGGGCTGCTTGAGCTTCTTCGCCGTGTGTTTCGCCAAGATCGTGGCCAATTCTGAGTACCCTCGGTCAGCAGCATTCGACAACGTTAGAGATGGGTCCGCAGCGAGAGCCCTGATTGTCCGACTCGCATGGAAGTGTCGAGATGCGATGATCCTGTGCAAGAGAGGGATATCCGTCGCATGGTCGCCAAAGAATGCGAGCAACTGGAGAGTGACCCCCATCACGAACAGGATGCCTCGCTTACTCATCTCGAATTACCCTCATCTTTCTAGTGCCGAACATTGATTGAGCGTCAGTTTGTTTTTGAAATGGAGCCGAAGGGCAACCCATATTTATCATTTCAATGTTTCGTTCTTCTCTATTCTGCTTTGGGATCGCGGCTCATGAGGTCTTTGAGAGCCTGGCGCGGATCTTTGCTGTTTTCGACGATGCGGCAGACTTCTTCGCTGATCGGCATTTCGATGCCGTGTTCGCGGGCCAGGTCGCGGGCGACTTTGGCATTCCAGATTCCTTCGGCGACCTGTTTCATGCCGCCCATAATCTGTTCGAGCTTTTCGCCTTTACCGAGCCGTTCGCCGACCGAGCGGTTGCGGCTGTGGCGGCTGGCGCAGGTGACGATCAGGTCACCGACGCCGCTGAGGCCGGAAAAGGTTTCCGGTCTGGCGCCGAGTGCCACGCCGAGGCGCGTAATTTCGGCGAGACCGCGCGTCATCAGCGCCGCCTTGGAATTATCGCCAAGGCCGATGCCGTCGAGAATACCGGCGGCGACAGCGATGATATTTTTGAGCGCGCCGCCCAGTTCGACGCCGATGACGTCGTCGGAGGTATAAACGCGGAATGTTTTTCCGCTGAAAGCTTTCTGAATCGCAGCGGCGTTTCTTCCCGCCACGGTGACGGCAGTCGGTACGCCGCGCGCGACTTCTTCGGCATGGCTCGGGCCGGAAAGGGCGGCGATGTCAAAGCCGAGGACATCGAAAGCGGTGGCGCTCATGCGGTGATGTGTTTTTTCGTCGAGCCCTTTGGTGGCGCTGACAACCAGCGCGCCGGCCGGAAGGTGCGGTTTAAAAATCTCGAGCGTTGAGCGGAAGAAACGGGACGGGACGACGAGGACAATCAAGTCCGCGCCCTTCACATCGGCGGGATTGGACGTCCAGCTGATCGCGGCCGGAATTTTTACGCCCGGCAGATAAACGGTGTTTTCACCGGCACTGCGGATGGCCTTGATCTCTTCTTCGAATGGTCCCCAGATGGTCACCTGATTGCCGTTACCGGCCAGGATCATTCCCAGCGCCGTTCCCCAGCCGCCGTTGCCGATTATAAAGCAGTTCATAATTTCAACTTTCGTGCCTGATCAATTTCCCCACTAATCTGCACGAATCCACACGAATAAGAAGAGCCTCTGCAGTTTGATTGGTGGAGATTCGTGTGATTCGTGGGTTAATAATTCAGCTTTTTTGTTTTTTCTGAAACTTGTTTTCTGTTCCGGCGGCCAGCCGTTTGATGTTTTCGCGGTGCCGGTAGATCGAAAGCGCGCCGAGCAGCGTGAGCGCAACGGCAATTACCGGTCCGTAGCCCGCCGTCCAGCCGACAATGACGACGACCAGCGCGGCGATGATGGAGCCGAGCGACACATAGCCGGAGAGTTTAAAAACGAGAGCCCAGACGATCAGCCCGATCACGACGGCCAGCGGAGCAACGCCGAGCAGCATGCCTGCGCTGGTGGCAACGCCTTTGCCACCTTTGAATTTCAGGAAAACCGGGAAGTTATGGCCGAGAATGGCCGCCGCGCCGAACAGAATTCCAAACGCCGGATCGGTTTTGCCGATCAGCGGAAACAGGGCGGCCGGCAGATAACCTTTCAGTACATCCAGCACGAAACAGGTGATGCCCAGCGGTTTGCCCATACAGCGCAGCACATTGGTTGCGCCGATGTTTCCGCTGCCCATGGTGCGGATGTCTTTGCCTTTGGCTTTAGAGATCAGCAGTCCGAACGGAACCGATCCGGTTAAATACGCCAGCAAAGTGAGAATGGTAACAGTTACTGCGGTCATGGTTATTTTCCAAAGAGAGAAGTGCCCAGACTCTTGAGGGTGTCTTTAACGGCTTCGTTGCCTTCGAGCTCTTTGACGTTTTTGCCGAGCTGTTCAGACAGCACGTTACCAACAGCTTCGCCGAGAGACTGGTTTGTGGCGGCGGCGCTGTTGGTGGATTGCGCGCCCGGCACGACCTGCCCGATCAGCTGCTGCAGGGCGGGACTGTCTGCGATTTCTTTTACGTTGTTGGTGAGTCCGCCGACAACCATCTCTTTGGCCGTTGCATTGGCATCGACTCCGAGCTGCTTGCCGAGCTCTTTTTTCAGTTCTTTCAGGCCGACGGCTTTGCCGATTTTGACCGCCTGCTCAGAGAAAAGTGATTTCAGCGCGCCGGTCAGGTCGAGTACCGGACTCTGCAGGGTTCCGCTGAGCGGGAGTTTGAGCGTGGTATCGCCGATTTCCGTGCCGTAGATTTTCAGATTGTTCAGCACCAGATCAACGCGCGAGCCTTTGAGCTGTCCTTTGATGCAGGTGATGGAAGGTTTGATCGAAAAGGAGCTGCTTTCCATATCGTTCTTTTTCAGCAGATCCTGCAGTTCTTTAATTTCCATATCGGCAATGCTGCCGGTGGCGTTGAAGGTAGGATTCTGCGGGTCGGTCAGCGGTTCCAGAATCGCATTCAGGTCGGTGGCGAAAATTTCTTTTTTATCCGCCAGTGATCCGCGCAGAACGAACAGACTCTTGGGCTGGTCTTCAGCCGGAACGGTAAAGAGATCATTGCCGGTCAGCCGGAGATTCAGGTTGTAGGTTTTGTTCTGTTTACTGTCGGTGTATTTAACCAGCGCTTCGACAGCGATCCGGCGGATTTGAACCGGAACCGGCTTTGAGGCCGGTTTGGCGGCCGGAGCAGATTTCTGTTCAGCAGTCGGCGGCTGTGTTGTTGACGGTGAGGTCTGCTGCGGAGCCTGTGGTGCGGGCACCGGGGTACTTTCGATCGGTTTCAGCGAGTCAGCCAGCTCTTTGACGTTAAACATCCGCGCCTTATTACGTTCAATAACCAGTGTAGCGCCTTTGGCTTCGGCCAGTTTGATGACAACCGGATCGCGTTTGAGCAGCGACATCATTTCCACTTCGAGCAGGCACTTGTCGAAAGTGATCAGGTAAGGCTCTTCGTAGCCTTTGAGGTTGCGGACGGTGAAGCCGTCCAGCTCGGCCGTTCCTTTGAGCAGATTGACCGAGGCGTTGGCAATGCCCATGTCGAGACCGTACATCGACTTTACAGCAGGGAAGACGTTTTGATTTAAAACCGTCGTCAGGCCTTTGGTGAGAAACATCTGCAGGCCGACGCCGAGCAGCACGATGATAACCAGCAATACAGCGAGAATAGTTCCGAATATTTTCATGGCGGGGAATGTACTCGGAAGAAGCCCTAAAGGCAATAAAGCACCGCGGCACAAAGTGCGGCGGTGCTTTATCTGAACCGGAAGGCTATTTCTGCTTCAGAATATCGCGGATTTCTGACAGCAAGACCTCTTCTTTTGACGGTGCAACAGGTGCCGGCGGCGCGGCGGCCTCTTTCTTCTTCAAGGAGTTCATCCCCTTGACCACCAGAAAGATGGCGAAGGCGACAATGACGAAATCAACAAGAGTCTGGATGAACTTGCCGTAATTCATCGTAACCGCCGCGACAGTTCCGTTGGCCTTTTGAAGCGTTATGGCCAGATCGGCAAAGTTGACGCGGCCCATCAGCAGACCGATCGGCGGCATGATGACGTCCGCAACGAACGACGATACGATTTTTCCAAACGCGCCGCCGATCACGATCCCGACGGCCATATCAATCACATTGCCGCGCATGGCAAACGCCTTGAACTCTTTCATTATCTGCATGATTTACTCCTCCTTGTTTGACCAAAAACCGGCTGCGAGCCGGATGGTTTTGCCTTTCCAGGCAAATCCGCCGCGCTTTTCGAGCTTCTGGAGCAGGCGGCTGAAAGTCTCGGGCGTTGCGCCGATGGCCGAGGCGATATCTTTTTTGGGGAGGTCGGGGGTGATCTCCGTTTTTTCACCGTAGTGCTCGCGCAGAAATTCGACAAAGCGCGCCTCGGCATCCATCG
>JBGAJP010000022.1:0-38291 GCA_044224855.1 Pontiellaceae bacterium | reverse complement strand
CTGCCCCCGTCCGATACACTGGACACAGGAGGCGACATCTTTCTTGGAGATATCCGCTATCCCGGTCGCTTGTCCCAACCGCTGTATCTTCATAGCCGCGATCTCGTTAAGCACACCGGCATCTTTGCCACGACCGGTTCAGGAAAAACCCATGTCGCGTACAATTTGCTCCGGCAATTCGTAAAAAATAAAATTCCGTTTCTTGTGATCGACTGGAAGCGAAGCTATCGAAATTTGAAAAGTCTGCCCGGTATGCAGAATCTCGATGTGTTCACGGTTGGCAGGGATGCACATCCCTTTGCGTGGAATCCGCTACGCCCGCCCCCAAATGTGCATCCGCAGACCTGGATACAGATTCTTGCCGATGTGCTGGAAAAGACCCACGTCTCCGGGCAGGGTGTTGCCGATGTGCTCGCCGAGCTTGCGGATATGGAGTTTGAGGCCAAAGGGTTCTATGCGGATCCTGGCGCTGCAAATGAGTATCCCAATTTCTTCGACCTTAAAAACCAGTTGGATCGCCGGAAATACAGCGGACGAAAAGCCCTGTGGCGGGACAGCTGTCTGCGTATCCTGCGAACTTTCGTATTCGGGCCGGCATCAAAGGCGTTCAACGCCAGGCATCCCGTACATCTAGAAGATCTGCTCGATAAACCCGTGATCCTGGAACTCGATCTTGAACTGCCCAAAACCGTACGGGCGTTTTTCACGGAAACGATCCTGCGGTGGATTCATCTCTACCGGCTGGGTCAGGGCGAGATCGATCGACTCAGGCATGTGCTGGTGCTCGAAGAAGCCCATAACATTTTTCCTGCGCCGACGTATGGTGCATCCCCGAACGGAGGCCTTGAAAATGTTTACCGGGAGATCCGTTCCTTCGGCCAGGCGTTGATCGCCATAACCCAGCATCCCTCTATGCTTCCCATCTATGTATTGGGCAATACCCATACGCTCATTTTCATGTCCCTGACGCACGAAGCCGACATCATCTCCGCCCGACAAGCGTTATTTCTGGAACGTAATCAGGACGTCTTTCTGGACCGGCTTGGCGTGGGGGAAGGTATCGTCAAGATCAAGGGACGCCTGCCGCCAACACACGTGCAATTCCAAGAGATTCATGTTCAGCCGGGAGCGATAAAAGATGAGGATTTAAAATCATGAAACAGCGTAGATGGCTCGGAACCGGAACCATTGAATCCTTTGACGTGCGGCAGCAGCGGCTGCTCGATCTCGTTTTGGAAAAAGTGCGTCATTATTATGCCGAACTGTATGAAACGCGCGACTGCTATCGCTACCCGCTAACGCTTTCCCGACTCATGAAGCTCTGTAATCGCAGCGGACTTCGGACGCTGATGGCCGTGCGAATCCTCAGCCACTCGATGGACATTGAGTCCGAATCTGATCCGCCGCTGGCTTATGAACGTGACCGTTCGCAAAAAAATGCCATGCGGCGCCCCTACCAGATCTATCTGCGGTCCGGAGCATCCGGGATAAAACAGGGGTTGTTTCACGAGGAATAGAACCGAAACAACCCGAATAAAGGTAAATTCAGGGTTGTTTCATGCAACTAGGTCGTAAGGAAGAATTCGTCAATCTTGATATTGACAAACGCCTGAGAACACAAAACACCATTACATTATCCATGAAATAATCGACCGAATCAGCCAATAGATTATGAACAGGATCAGCGCGATGTTGGCCAGCAGTACCAATAAAAGAATAATGACATGAATCGTCGGCAGCGGATCGCATTCCTCGCCGAAAAGAGTCGATTCATAGTGATCACTGACGGGCGGAATGTTGTCAGGGACCGGATGTCCCAACCGTTTACAAATGGACGCAATCAGCGGGTCTAATGAACTGTCTTTTCGTTGAGCCAGCAGCTCGTCGAGCAAAGCGTCGTCAGCGAGATGATAGACGACGCCTTCCGCCACCAATTTAACTTCACTTAAATGCGATGGCATATCTCCACAAACCAGCTGCATACATTGTTGGCACAACTCGTCCCGGCCGTATTCATGCTGCAGAAATTTAATGACATGCCGAGGCTGTTTGATGATTGCACCGCCGCAAGGCAGTTGGTAAAGACCGTATATGATGATATCCTGAATGATTTGCGGTTGTTCGATCATAATCGCCTTTTTTTAATTTTTGATTCGTACGTCTCAAATGCAACGAGAACATCTGCAGCGGGTTCCGGAATAAAAAGATGCGGATATTCGATACAATCTTCGTGCGCGTTGATGTTGATGATAGTGCAGTTCGGGTTTGCGTCGAGACAGCTCCGCAGCAGTCGATCCAATATAGAAGCACCGCCCGAGCAGCCAATGACGAGGACAACGTCCGGCACCTGCCGGATAAAATCCTCCACCCACACAAGCCGGGTTCCGTAACCTTCGTTGAAAAACAGCACATTGGGCCGAATCTCGGGATCGCGACAAGGCGGAATGGAAGCGAATGGAACATCGCGGTTCTCCCAGACAGTTTGGTTATTCTCCCGGCTCCAGCGCCGCAGGATTTCTTCGCGGTTTTCTCCCTCCATCCAGCTCTGAACATCGTCTGAAAACTGGTTGTCATCTGTGTAGGCCACTGTGCGCGGACAGGCTATCTGCCATATACTTCCGTGTAATTCCGTTACGTTTTCGCTGCCCGCTTTCTGGTGTAATCCGTCAATGTTCTGTGTGGCGATCAAAAATCGGTCGAACCGGTATTCCTGCTCCCATTTCGACAAGATCCGATGTGCCGGACTCGGCTCGGCTCCGGCAGCCAAAATACGCAATTCATCAATATGCTTCCAGAGCGTGTTCGGGTCACTGATCAAACCTTCCGCACTGAACAGCGAGGCTGTTTCAGGATTCTTTTCAAATATTCCGCCCTGCCCCCGATAGGTGGGCATTCCGCTTTCTGCGGATATGCCCGCTCCGGTAATCACTAGAAGCCGTTTTGCGTTTCCCAGCAGTCTCGCGCATTGGGTAATGCTCTCTTGAACTTTCGGATCTGCATGTGGCGGCATGAGTCCGTTATCCGCGCTCACTTGTTCCGGGGTATCATTCAGTGTTAAGATTGAGTTTTTGGTCATGGGGCCGCCTCTTCCGGAACAATGGTGTTTGTAACAAGTGGAACAAAGAGGGGTTTTATTGCCGTCATGTCAGAGTCATAAATTGTGCCGTTACCGAACAGTCCGCCGCGCACAATATTGGATTCGGCGAGCAAAGCGGCTTTTTGGATACGTGCCCAGTTGTCATCGGGATGCTGCCGAAAATATTCTTGAATGGTGCAGACTGCAATAAAGCGGACTTCGTTGTATTCGGCATTGGGAATCTCCGAAAAATTAGAAAATCCGAAAAAAGCGTATTGTGTACCGCTACGCCATGAAACAAAAGCATCATACATAAACGGATAATAGTTGCCACAGAGAAGTATCCACATCAGCCCGTACAGGTTATTCCATTCCTTGATCTCGTCTTTATTAAAAAGTTCAGGGATATAAAAAGCTGCGGTATCCCAGGGCAATAGAGGAGTTTCAGGGCACATTTCATCAACAACCTTCACCATTTCCGGATCATCTTCGGAAACGCCAGCCTCAACCATTCCTCTATACTTCTCTGCCGCTTGAGAGGACATCTCGCGCGGTTGATCATGTGCGTCGCGCAGGTTGTTGATATATTCCTCCGCCGTTGGCGGAAATGGATCCGGACGAACCAGTTCGGGCAGCGGCTGAAGCTCAGCAGCCAACGTACGATAGCGCCGCACCGCATCCTGACTTGCTACTAAATCCTGCTGTATTTTTTTTCGGTTTTCCCTGTGCATTCCATCGTATAGACGGGCGGTTTTATCCAGCGCATCAAGGAAAGCGCCCCGCACCTCAGTGCACGCGGAAGGGAACGGAGTCTCTTTCGCATCACGCTGGAATGTCCGGATCAAATCCCGGCTTTGGTCAGCGGCGTTTTTGGGAATCGTTGATCCGGGAAACATCTCCGGAACAAATACGATCTCAAGTATCATCTCGATCGCGACCGCATCGGCCTGCAATTCGATACAACGAAGCCTGTCCATATATTCATCGATTGCGACTGGACAAGGACGAGAGGATGTCTTGCGACATGCAGATACGTCCAGTGCGACATCAAAAGGTTGCGGCCAGAACCCTTCTGCCTCATACACATCATCTCTGTTCCGGCACCCCAAACCCATAAAGGCAATCGCTAAAACCAACACAAAAATGAACCGGCCTTTGATTTTCAAAAACACAGTCCGTGCCGTCATAATCACTCCTCATATTCTCCGCCGCAGTATCTCTGGCGCGCGCGTTTTTCAAAACCTTTGAATCACAGTCCCCAATAATTTCGGGGGGTAACATCCTGATCCGGATGGATCCATTCTTCCCAATTTTCTGCAATACGGATGGCAACGGGACAAGTTTTCAAAACGGGCACCTGTCCACGAAGGCTGTCAAATTCTTCTTTAAAGCTGCCATCTCCGAGTATCCGGGCCCGCAGACAAATCAGACGTGCATACCCCAAATCATTCCTGAATAATTTCTGAGTGGTTACTGCCTGATTCAAGTAAGAACCTGCCACTCTGTCGGGCATTATTTTCGCGAGCAACGGCAGGCCATGTTCCGCAATATCCCCGATAAGTTGATGATTTCCCTGCCGGATGATGGCCTTGCTCACATATGCCTGTGCGCCTTCTGCATCACCGCACAAACGGAGCAGTTCGGCATAATAACATTCTGTGCGCGAAACCATGCGTGGACGAACATCACCGTTTTCCCGTTCAAGTATTTTCTTAAAAAGCGCCTTGGCCTCCTCGTAATGCCCCTGAAGCGTGAGAAAACGCGCTTTGTTCTGCTGATAGACAAAAAGGTCGTGGTTTGCAGTACTCGCCAGGAGAATAGCATCACCCATTTCTATCAAAGGTTTCATCTCCTCTAGCGGAGGCACGAGACCGAAGTTGATGGTGCAGAAAAGTTCTTCCGCAACACCATGAAACTGCGTGCAATGAGGCCTCAGTAGACTCAATACATCTTGCGCCTGCTTGCGCATTCCAAGCCGCGCAAAACTGAGCGCATAGGTGTCCAGAGCCCGCCAGTCCAACTCGGCCGGATTCAAACGGCTGAAACGTTCAATCACTTTATGATAATCACCCTGGCGGAAATCATCTTCTCGGCTCTGCGCAAGATCAGTGGACGGGTGATCTGATAAAACAAACGGTGCCTTTTCCCACTCCGGTATAGGCTCACACGGAATTTCAAGCGTTCCGTTAATTACTGTGTCGAATGCCATGTCCCATGAAACCTGAAACCTCCCGGATCCATGATATTTGCGCACAAACTCCGCCCGGGTTGTCGCTCTGCCCGGCGGCGGATTTTCAACCGAATCCGTAATGCGCTCGTCGGTAATCTCAGACAGTTGGTGCTCCCCGCCGATGGCGCTGAACAGCGACTGCTCACCCAGCACATGGAGACGAATATAAAGCTCACAGGCGGCGTTTCGCAGTGCAGTAAGATCCAGAGGAATTTCCAGCATGGTTTTTCGTCCGGTTTTTCTGTAAGCGATTTGGCGGTTACTCACGGAATTTTTTTCCGCATCGAAACCCTGTTCCCCGGCAAGTTGCGAGAGACAGTCTTTGTAGATCAGCCAGTCAACGGTTTGCGAAGCCGCCGGACGCGCGGCACGCAGATCTGCCAGCATGGTCTCCCAGCGGGTTATAACCAGTGGCGCCCAGTCGGGAAGTTTTCCCTGACGGGCAACGACATCAGCCAGAATCCACTCCTGAATCTCCAGCGCGGTAAAGCGTCCGCCCCGCTCCAGTTCAAACCGTGCGCTCAACGAGGTGTCGCGGTTCAGCCGTTTCAACTCCCGCTGTATCGGTTTTGTAAACGGCCCCGGCCCGATGTACTCGCCTTGATTTAAGAGCATCGTCACAAGAGCGGTTGTGCCGTATTTCAAATAATCAGCCGTATGGCTGAGCAGACTCTCACCACAGAAAACATGCAACCGATGCCCGTTGCTGTAGTTATTCGGCTTAACATAAACAAGCGCCTTGGCCAACCGTCCCTGATGTGCCAACGGCGTAACGATGGACGAGGCACGCGGGGAAAGAACCGGACGCACACCGGCAAAATCCGGATCCAGCCCGCCGGCACCTGTATAGATGATCCGCGTAACCAGATGGGTGAAAAAAAACATGAGAGATCCCGCAGACAGCGCTGCCGGACATTCGTAGTTTTCATGTGTGCCCCACGTGTTTCGCGATGCGTAGTCGTAGTTCGAGCAAAGCAGCGAATGACCTGCCTGCGCGGCCATTTTCTGCATAAATCGCCGTCCGGACAACTCTCGCACCACCAGATCGGAAGGACTCTCCGTTTCTGGTGTGCAGTATTCGTTCTGCTTTTCCTGATCAATATAGACACGCGCCCCGTTGGCAAGAAAAAGACCGCCATACCCGATCGCAGCAGGCAGGTGCGGACACTTCTGGACTTCAGCATGGATGCTCTTCGCCTTACCCAAGTTCCATCCGCCAAAGATCCCGAACTCTGTTTCAACACCCATTCTCATAAGTTGCCCGCGCGTTGCATCTTCGTCATCACCAGACGGCGGGCGGTTTTCCATCCGCCGCCTTGAGGTCATCCCTTACTCCCCGCACGGCTGAGTATTACCCGCCACGAACTCGCGCGGTGTCGCACTCAGGAATGAACTGATCGGAACCCCCGAAGCCGTCCTGCGCCCCGATGTCGTATCGAACCGGCTTCCTCTGAGCGGCTGCGCGGCAGACGTCCATCGGGTAAATGAAGACGAACGTCTCATCGTCATACCCGGTAATTGAATGGTCTGAGTCATAATACTACCTCCTGTTATTACGTTGCCTGAATCCGGCTTCCGGCGAGCGTCATCGTGACACTGCGCCACGGTTCGCTCCGCACACCGGACACGCCGCATTTAGTGCAGTTGCCGTGCCACACCGGACCGACTGCACACAAGTGGCCGCCCGTAGGCGCATAATGATAAATTGTCTGCACCGTGCTTCCGTTGAATTTGAAGAATCGACGTTGATTAACGAACTGTGACGAGTGTCGCCGATCAACGAAAAACTTAACTTCTGACAAGATCGAAGTTGTCGATCCATCCCCTCATTGAATACTCTACCACTATGTCCTCATGGAGAACTGTCCGGGTATTCATCAGCAGCACCTTCCGCGATATGCAGGCGGAACGGGATCATCTGGTACGCTTCGTGTTTCCGAAACTGCGGCAGGAATTGCTGCAACGGCGAATCCATCTCGTGGATGTAGACCTTCGCTGGGGTGTAACCAGCGATCAAGACGCTTCGGAAGTCTGCCGCGAAGTCGTGGATGAATGTCATCCTCGCTTTCTTTGTATGCTGGGCGGACGATACGGTTCGGTGCCCGCAGGAAAACAACATTCCATCACCGCCGATGAAATTCATTATGGCGTGCTTGACCGCGAAGCCACCCAACGAGGTTTTTCGCATTTCTATTTCCGCGAAGAGCGCGCCACGATTGCGATGGAGGAAACCACAAGGGGAGAATTTCGCGAACCAAAAGGCAGTGACAGTCAGAAGGCGCTTACGAAACTCAAGCAGGCCATCGTCGATGCGGGATTGAACCCGTTCACTTACCCCGCGCAATGGGACAAGCAGAGCCTCCGATTGATCGGTCTCGCAGAATTCGGCCAGCAGGTTCACGACGATCTGCTTCGCAGTATGAAAGACGACCCTGAACTACGCGATCGCTTCACGGAATCCACCGAAAAACTGGACGAATTTGCGGAAGAAAATGCGGCAATGGAAGCGTTCATTGAAGAACGCACACAACGCTTCGTCCTCGGCAGCCGCAAAGTCGTCATGGATGAACTGCTCGCCCATGCAAGCAGCACGGGCGGCAATGGCTATCTTTGTCTTATCGGTGCACCTGGCTCCGGCAAATCGGCTCTCCTCTCCAAATTCTCCAGATCTTTTTCCGACTCATCACTCATCACTCAAAGCTCATCGCTTCTCATAAATCACTTCGTCGGCGCAAGCGCAGGCTCAACCGACGTACGACGGACCTTGCGACGGCTGTGTCATGAACTGATTGATGGCACCGGCATTACCGCCGAGATTCCCGAAGATCCCGAAAAGCTCCGCGCGGTCTTTCCTGAAATCCTTAAACAAGCTTCCGAAAAGAAACATATTGTGGTTCTTCTCGATGCGGTCAATCAATTCGATTCGACGACTCAGTTGGCTGGATTGATGTGGCTTCCGGAAGAACTGCCGGAAAATGTGAGAATCATTCTATCCGCAATGTCAGAAGTCAGCGGTCAGCAGTCAGCAGACGGCATCCCGTCTTCAGCCGTCAGTCCTCTTAACGCACTCCGCCACCGACGAGTTCCACCGAAGGAGATCGAGCTGAAACCGCTCACTCTTCTGTCTTCTGCGAGAATTGTTCGGGCATTCCTTCACCGCTACCGTAAGCAGATGGATAGGAAGCAACAGCGTGCGCTTCTTTCCAAAACCGATGCCGTTACTCCGCTCTATCTTCTGTCGGCACTGGAAGAACTGCGCACACTGGGCACTTACGAAGAAATCACCGATCGCATTGCGCAACTGCCGTCCGAAACTCAGAAACTATTCACATGGATTCTCAAGCGGCTGGAGAACGATGATGGGTTCCGAGACGAAGATGGACGAAAGATCGGGTCTGAACTGGTGTCTAAGTTTGCCTCTCTCATGGGCGTAAGCCGTCATGGTTTGAGCCAGCAGGAACTTGTGGAACTGCTTTCGCCCGGTGACTCGCAAGGTAACGTAGCGGCACTAATTCAATTACTGCGTCCCTACCTGATGCAACGCGGCGAACTGCTCGACTTCTACCACGGCCAGTTCCGGGAAGCAGTAACGACGGCCTACCTGCCGGCCGAATCTCAACGACTCGCGGCGCACGACCAACTCGCCACCTACTTCCGCGACAAGGCCGACCCGGAAAAAAACCAGAGCTGGAAAGGCGACAGCCCTCGCCCGCTTAGCGAACTGCCTTTTCACCTGATACAAGCCGAAAACTGGACTGTACTGATCGGCAATGCCGACAAACCCGGCGTACTGACCGACCTGCGTTTCATCGAGGCAAAATGCACCGTCGGATTGGCTCATGATCTGGTTGCCAATTACAATGCGACCGTCACGGCATTGCCCGAGTTTCGCGAGGAACGGGAGCGGTTGCGGGTACGTGATGAAGCGATGTTAGCTTACAATAGGGCGCTCAAAGATTATGCGGTGATCCGCTATGAGTGGCTACAAGCAAAAAAGCTCGGTGAAACCACTCCAGAACCGATCTATCCACCATTGCCACTTGAATTGAAAGCTGAGCCTGAAGCGGAAATCCCTGAGAACCACTCCGAACGCTCCGCCCGTTTGCGGCATTTTTTTAACTTCGTAAATGCCCAGCTCAGCTCGCTGATTTCCACTCCTCACGATACGCTGCCGCTTGCCTACAATCTTGCTAAAGATGGGCCTGTATTTGACGATGCGGAGAAAGGTATTGCTTTACGGACGGAGCCTTGGTTGCGCCGTTCACCCCGCCCCCCCGTCATCCCTTTTCGCCCGCAGTGCCTGCGCACTCTCGAAGGCCACAGCTTGGGGATCAGCAGCGTGAGCATGAGCCCCGATGGTCGCCACGCCGTCTCGGGTAGCGGGGATCACACCGTGCGGGTCTGGGATCTGAATACCGGTGCCTGCTTGCGCACCCTCGAAGGCCACAACTCCCGGGTCTCTAGCGTGCGCGTGAGTCCCGATGGCCGCCGTATCATCTCAAATAGTGAGAATAATACAGTGCGGGTCTGGGATCTGGGTACCGGCACCTGCCTACGCATCCTTGAAGGCCACAACGAATGGGTCTCTAGCGTAAGCGTGAGCCCTGATGGACGCAGAGCTATTTCAGGCAGCAAGGACAACACCGTGCGGGTCTGGGATCTGAATACCGGTGCCTGCTTGCGCACCCTCGAAGGACACAACGCGGAGGTTTCTGACGTGAGCGTGTGCCCCGACGGTCGCAGAGCCATCTCGGGTGGAGGCTTTGGCGACAACACCTTGCGGGTCTGGGATCTGGATACCGGGGCCTGCCTTCGCACCCTCACATGCGGCATAGCCGGGGTTAATAGCGTGAGCGTAAGTCCCGATGGCCGTAGAGTAATCTCGGGTGGCTGCGCTGGAGATAGCACCGTACGGGTTTGGGATCTGGATACCGGGGCCTGCCTTCGCACCCTCACATGCGGCATAGCCGGGGTTAATAGCGTGAGCGTGAGTCCCGATGGCCGCCGAGTAATCTCAGGCAGCGGGGACAAGATTGTGCGAGTCTGGGATATTGAAACCGGGGCCTGCCTTCGCACCCTCGAAGGCCACAACGCGGGGGTTTCTGACGTGAGTGTGAGCCCCGATGGCCGCCGCGCCATCTCGGGCGGGGACAACATAGTGTGTGTCTGGAATCTGGATGCTGGCACCAACCAACGCACCTCTGCAGTCCATAGTCACGGAGTTAATAGCGTGAGTGTTAGTCCCGATGGCCGCCATGCCATCTCAAGCGGTGGGTGGGATAACATATTGCGGGTTTGGGACATGAAAACCGGCAGCTGCCTACACACCCTCGAAAACAACAAAGAGGGTGTCTATAGTGTGGGTGTCAGCCCCGATGGTCGCAGAGCCATCTCGGGTGGAGGCTTTGGCGACAATACCTTACGGGTCTGGGATCTGGATACCGGTGCCTGTCTGCGTACACTCGAAGGACACAGCTCGGAGGTCAGCAGTGTAAGCGTGAGCCCGGATGGCCGCCGCGCCATCTCAGGTAGCAGGGATAATACCGTGCGGGTATGGGATCTAGATACCGGCGCTTGTCTGCACATCCTCGAAGGCCACAGCGAATGGGTCTCTATTGTGAACGTACATCCCGACGGCCGCCGCGTTATTTCGGGAGGGGACAACACGGCGCGGGTTTGGGATATGGATACCGGGGTCTGCCTGTACATTCTCGAAGGCCATAACGGGGGCGGGTATAAAGTGAGCGTCAGCCCCGATGGTCGCCGTGTCATCTCAAATAGTGAGAATAATACAGTGCGGGTCTGGGATCTGGATGCCGGCACCTGCCTGCGCATCCTTGAAGGCCACAACGAATGGGTCTCTAGCGTAAGTGTGAGCCCTGATGGACGCAAAGCTATCTCAGGCAGTTGGGACAACACCGTGCGGGTCTGGGATTTGGATACCGGGGATTGCTTGCGTACTTTCGAAGGTCACAGCGCGATGGTCAGTAATATAAGCGTGAGCGTGAGTTCCGATGGCCGCTGGGTCATTTCGGGCGGGGATAACACCGTGCGGGTCTGGGATCTGGATGCCGGAGCATGCATTGCCATTTACAATTTGAGATCCTCTTTTACTCCCTTAGCATTTTCCCCCTCAACAGGTCGCATCGTTTGCGGAGCCTTAAACGGTCAGATGCACTTTCTAACCCCCGTTAATTTTCCTCACTCTGGACCGGCTATTCTTACTGCCATTAGACCAAGGCATGCGTGCTGTCCCGTGTGCGGCAAACAGTTCGTGCTGCGGCCCAGCGTCGTCGCTGCCATTCAAGATCAATCAACAGCTCCCGTTCAGCAGTCATCATTAAGTATTAAACACCCCGCGATTCTCTCATCTTGTCCTAAATGCCAGCACCCACTTCAATTTAACCCGTTTTTCTCGGTTACGAAAGACTTCGCAGATGTGTTTCATCGCTCAGTGTACAGTAAGACAGTGAGGATAAAAAAAATAGTTGGCCTGTTCGTGTGCCTAATTCTAATCGCCGGAGGAGTTTTCATGTCGCGGCTGTGGCCATTGGCTTGGCTTTTTGGTGTTCCCATTATGCTAGTTGGACTGTCTATCCTCGCGATAAACGTTTCGGGGATGCTCCAACTTGGCGCGTGTCCGCGGTGTGGTGGTGTCGCCCCGATTTGGAAAAAGAAAACAGTACATTGCAAAAAATGCGGCTCATTTAAAATATCATAGCCGTTGTCATCCATCGCACTTTTCAAGCTTACCCTCATGAGCGTATCGACGTATTGCTCCCCGCCTGATTTGGATGCCCTCCTGATTTAAATTGAATTTATTGCCCGTAATAAGGCACTCTCAATAAAATTTGGAGCGTTCAATGAGCGGCGAGCCGTCATTCGAGATTATTCAGTTTATGCGGAACAACCCCGTTCCGCGTCTGCGGAGTTTTGCTTCGCGCGAGTTGCTTCTGCTTCCTGATATTTCCGGTGCAACATTCGGTTCTGCCTGCATCATGAAGTGTGATGATCTTGACGATCTGCTCAATTCTGTCCCGCGCGGTCTGATTAATGATCGTGGCCAAAAACATCCATCCAAGCGTCTTGCCGATTACCTCGCCGGTCGCGACGGTCTGCTCGCAATTCGTACAGACTACAAAGACGCCGGTCAGGCGGCGCGGGGCATACGTTCACTGCTTGAAGCTGCGGCAGGTTCAAAAGCCTCATCGGTATTTTTCATTGGTGTGCCGGAACCTGTTTTCAATCTCTTACGCTCCAGAGCCGAAAGCGCCGCCGCGCAAACCAACACGACAAGAAACCCCGACGAACTACTTGGGGACGGTTGTGGTATTGAAGTGCCGGATTCCTTACGCAAAGAATTCATTGGCAGTTCCGAACCCGCCGAATGGGTGCGACGTGCTATTATGCTGGCCGCACGCATGGATCGTCAGCACGCCGTGCTTATTCAGGGTGAAAGCGGTACCGGTAAAGAAATCGTCGCCCGGCAGATTCATTTATTGAGCGGCTGCCACTCTGAAGCTTTTTTCCCGGTGAACTGCGGCGGTATCCCGACGGAACTGCTCGAATCGGAGTTATTCGGTCATGCACGAGGCTCATTCACCGGAGCCATTCGCGACAAAAAAGGTTTATGGGCACTGGCTAACCACGGAACACTGTTCCTCGACGAAATAGGCGACCTCAGCCTTGCACATCAGGTAAAGGTATTGCGGGCGCTTAACGAACGGGAGTTCACCCCGGTCGGCGCGGAAAAACCCGTCAAAAGCAATGCCCGCGTCATCGCCGCCACCAATCGCGACCTCGGACAAATGGTCAGGAACGGAACGTTCCGCGAAGACCTCTTCTACCGGCTCTTCACCTTCCGCATCCGCACACCCGCATTGCGCGAACACCCGGAAGACATTCCAGTCCTTGCGCGATACTTATGGACAAAAGATCACCGGGACGGCCCGCTGACAAACGCCGTCATCGACACCCTCTGCCAGTTCCGTTGGCCGGGCAACGTCCGCGAACTGCGCGCCTTCCTTATCAACCTCGCCGTCGTCGCCAACGGACGCCGCATAGATGTCCCGCTCGTCCATGCCGTAATGCGCGACCGCACCGGCCCGATCACTGCGGAACGGAGAGACCCATAGAGGCGTGCCATGAATGTGCCGACTGTGAATAGTGTTAAACTGCTAAACATTATTATTGTTGGTATTATGCCATTACTGGCAACGGGGTGCCCGCCACGTTTAAACAGTTCCATGCATTCTTGCCATCCAAGCATCAAAGATCCCCAATTAAGTGTCTTGGTTAACCCGCCCAAAACAAGGAGTTAAATTATGCGCTGTGATGTTTGTAGCACGTCAGGCACTGGCACCATTGTTCCGGCAAAAAAATTCAGCGAGGCGGTTCGTGCAGGATTTAATCCTTTTTATAATGGCTGTATGCCGAAAGCAATGGTGCGGCTTGCCGCGCCCGGTTACCCTGAACGCTGGGCGCAATCAGCAATCTCTGGCGACACCTCGCAATCAGACTGGAATGTTTGCGGGAATTGCATGGCCGCACTGGAACCGTATTTTTTGCAGACTTCAGCGAAACGGGAAGCCGGAGGTATAAAGGAGGAAGAATGCTGGTTTTGTTCACACAGATCACCGGCAGAGCAATCTCGGATAACTCTTCGCTTAAGGAAGAAGCTTAATATGGGAAAAACCGAAACGCTCCGCATTCCCAGGTGTTCAAAATGTCAAAGGGTTCATCAAATCGCGCATGCGGCTGGAGTTGGGGTTGGAATTGCGACGTGGTTAGGCATCGTCATAGCTTTTGGGATAGTCGGCGGCGGTACAGGGGTGTTTGCTGGAGCAATAGGGGTCGGCCCAATCCCAGCGTTTCTTTTGAATAGATTCTGCAATATGGCCATCACTCGAATCTTTGGAGTCAGGCGAATTGTGTTTTCGGGATTGAATAAACATCCTCTTTTTCATGAAAAGATAGAAGATGGATGGATAATCGACGATCGTTTTTTTAAGGAGAAGGAAGAACCCGGCTGTCAGGCTCAAGCCAACGGCACAAATATTCCATCCATAACGATTCCATCCACATTACAAGCGACGGAAACCACGCAAGCCCCGGATGTTGGAAGAAATGCTTCAAAAAAAATGAGTCCGAGGCCGACCCAAGATGCTGTTTATTGCCCATTATGTGCTCGACAGATGCCGCAAGTCGCATGGAGCATATTCTTTTGCAATTCATGTCAGATTGCCTTTGCCGGGCTTTTTGGTAATTACACCAACGATGCCAGTGTGGCAGACAAGTGCAGGAATTCAGGGTATACCATCATTGAGAAAAAAAATGAAAAGGGAACAGAATACATAATTGATTGTTAGGTTGCCATTAATCCGTACAAGCGATATCTCCCTGCCGTTTACAAGTCCGTCTTCCGGCCGCTGATCTCATATACTCTTGCGCACGGTCAACTGAAACGATGCCGAGATTTCTCCGTCAGCAAGGCAAATCCACACCACTCTTCCATTTCCAACACTTCTTTCAGACCATTTATTATAACGCGTTGCCTATGTGCCCGACATATCTGTCACCAATGTATCCAGATCAGACCATCGGTACTCAGACCCTTGTTTTAGGATCATTTCCTGGTCTTTCAAGATCGACAGGGCCAATTGAGTTCCCTTGATCTCGGTTGAATTCAAAACTTCATTCAGCGTCGTCCGTGTCGTGTTCTTCAGGGCGGTTAGTTGATCCACATGCGCCATTTCAAAAAGAGCTTTAAGAACTTGTGCCTTTAAAAACAAGCCCTCCTTTTTATTATCAAAACTCGGGTTGTCTGTAATAAAAGAATCGAGCTTTGTTAACAGTTGCGTGGCTGTCACCTCGGGATTCGTATTTCCAATCCCCAGATATGACACCACATGGATCACCTCATGATTCAGCAGAAATAATCTGGCGGAACTCTCAAAAAAATCTTTATCAGACGCAGTCAAACCGAGAGTATACCCCTGTTTCATGATAACGTCGTTGAAGTATTTTCGTGCTGTTTCTATTTCACCCTCATCACGTAAAAGCACGAACCGAGTTTTCCATAACTCCATAATCTTCGACATGCCAATCATCAAACTTTCCCTGTCAACGATACATATACTGCGGACTAAACGATCCATGTCCCTTTCCGCCCCGATCTTTTTGCGCTTACGCTCATGTGAATCTGCATCCTTTTCACCCACACCCATTTTGATTAGCGCATTTGCTGCTTCTGCGCCAACACTTACTTCGTCATCCAAAGCCTGTATGAGTGACTCAACTGCTTGATTATCCCCCAATTCACCTAATGCCGCAGCTGCGGCTCGGCGACCACGACAGTCGCAACCTTTTTGAAGTGCTTTGCAGAGTGGCGCAACGGCGCGCTTATCTCCCAGCATAGCCAGCGCAACAGAAGCTCGTTGCATCATCAGTCCATTGTGAAAAAAGCCCAAGGCATAGATAAGCGGATAGATGGCTCTCTTGTCGCCGGAAGATGCCAACCGCAACAGAAAGTCTGGCGGCTTACACGTCGCCCACTGCGCCCATGAGGGTTCCCCAATATTGACCAACGCATCAGCGACGGCGTTTCGTACACTTACTACGTCTCCTAAAGCCGAGATAAGCGGCATGATAGCTTGATTGCCGCCCATTTTGCCGAGCTTTTTAGCGGCAGCCTCTCGTTTTTCCGTATTGCCGCAATGAAGGTTTCGTAATAACCACCAGATTTTCAGTTTTGTAAGCATTTTACTGCCTTGGGTTTAAGGTTTTGTTTGCGACACACGATGTTATTTCCAAAATTGCCACCAGTATTTCTGTGTGCGACGTCTGGAATCATTTTTAACGAGCCATTCATCAGTCTTAACGGCACCGTTCGTAAGGCCATTTATGGCTAATTGGTTGCATAAAGCGGTATTGAATTGTTTAATTCGGCCTGCATTTGGACCGACTACCGTAAGTTTCAATACATGACCATTCGAACATGTGCTAAAGCCACCCTCCGTAATGGCAATATCTTGATAAGACAGGCGCGTGTTCTCCGCGATTACTTGTGCTTTAGAATAGAGCTTGTTGCTGTCAGAATTTTTTCTTAGTTCGATCTGTAATAAGGCATCCATGTAGTACTCCTTTGGGTAATCATTCCGATTTGGATTCACTCCGCCGAACGAACACCTGCATCTCCTGTTCTGCGCATCAGGGCCCTAATATAACGGCGGCCTTCGATTTTCACATAGTCGACGGTTATTTTTTCATTCAGCTTCAAATCTGAAAGGTCATCAAGTCCCTGCAATTCCACATTCCTGGAAATGGAATAATCTATCGGACAGCCTGTTTCTGCACCTGTCATTTCTTTGATGCGCAAATTCCCGGGCGTAAGCGAAACAACGATTCCTGTCGAACGTAAGAACCTTGGTGAAGTTACCGGAACTTGCAATACAGGTTCAGAAGTATCTGCCGCCACCTCTTCGTTTTTTTTCTCTTTGACAAGCGTTGTGATGATACGATTCCCAGCAGTTTCCGTGTAATCAACCACAATATCATCTCCATCCTTCAGATCAGCAATTTGATTGATGTTTCCCAGCTCCGTCTGGTCTGTTGTAGCGTATCCAATCTCGACAGCCGCGTCCGTCGCAAAATCATATTCTCTGATCACAAGGGTTCCGTCCGATACGCTCACGACTTTGCCAAAAGTAAATTTTCCGGCATCCGGCTCCGTACAAAAGTCAGCTCCTGCATTCTGTAAGGTATCGCGAATACGAGCCCGCCTGAACGTCCAGCCGCGCCAATCAGACATATCTTCATTCAGATGGCTTGTCAGCTCCTGAACCCGCTGAAAGGCCCCTTCGCTTTGGCCAAAATCCGGACGCTTGTCCATTAGCCAAAACAATGCCGGTAGGGTGTCATAGCCAAGTTCGGCGAGGTAGTCGCCATCTATCGGCTGGTGTCCCTCTCCAAGGATTTCCTCGCAGTGGCGCACGTTAAAGGCGGCGATAACGCCATCCATGTTCACAAAGGAACACAGAAACAGTATCGCAACGACGGTGATGGTGTTTGCATTGATCAGCCACAGATTGGATCGTCCAGTGGCGATTCGAATGATTATATACAGCAGTCCACAGGCAATCAGAACCATCCAGATCGCGGCGGCCATACGTAGCCGGGTCAGGGAGTATGCATCCACATAAAGCCACAGCCGCCAACCGGCGGAGATGACCAGAAACACATTCTGGAGTAACCAGAGATAGACCAGCCGCCTGGACCACCGCACCGTTTCCGGCGACTGCCCCGGCTGAAATGTCAGCAGGACAAAACCCGCCGCCAGCACTGCCGTGACGATCAGCGGATAAGCGCCGCGATGTGCATATTGTGCATATGTCATGCCGTCGGGAAGCACTGCGCCGCCCCACAGATAGAACAGATCCAATACGGTCTGTATACCGAAGAGCAGATTGAACGCCAGCAGCGACCGCAGAACAGCCGCCGGAGAGAAAAACCCGCCCGGAGCACCGGCCATTTCATCCTCAATAAAATCCAGCTTGGTTTTGGTAATCCCCGTTCGGTAACACAACAAGGCAAAGATTTGCACTCCCGCTACCACCCAGAAAACGATGTGCCGGAAATCCGGCAAACGATCGAACAGATTCAAGAGTGGATCTGCGAGTGAGCCCAGCCATTTTTCAATCACCGGATTGGCAAATGTAAACAGCATCAGAAAAAGTCCGCTGAGGCCGATTGCCACCAGCCAGCGGCGGGAAAATGACGGGCCCTTTTCCCGTTCCCTGTGATCCCTGCAACCCGACCTTAAAGCATTCACCCCAAAGGGCAGGCACAACCAACCTTTGAAAGCGTAGGAAACCCACCGCTTCATCCAGACCACAGCGTTACCGACCCACCCTTCGCGCAAGGTCAACGACAGGGTAACCAACCCCAGAACACCAAGCCAAAGTAACAGTACATTAGGTTCTTCGACACAGCCTAGAAAAAGAACCGCCGTCAACCACATCACCAGCCGAGCCGGTTTCCGGGAAGAAATCCATTTTGCCCGAATCGAGAGAGCGCCAATAAGCAACAGACCGAAAGCTCCAGCTGTCCAGCCCTGCGGATGATCAAAAAACAGCCAATCGGCCAGCACCACCAACATTACCGTGCAAAACAAGCCAAACCCGACTCGCGGAAATGAATCCCCGGCAGGTTCTTTTACAACCAATTTATCGTCATTCATGGCGCTCTTTTTTATTGATTGAGCCTATCCCATAGCGTCGCGCGTGCCAGAAAACCTGCACACCAACTATCGACCCTGCCAACATACCAAGTTATCAGTCATTCCTATGAATTTTTTTGCATTATTCATGATTCACCTCACTTTTCTCGCCGTTGGATTCTGAAAATCAACGCTGAGTTCGCTATTTTAATCCGCCTGATTTTGAGCGATTCAACTACGCGACTATTTCGGATAAAGACGCTTGCTTTGTTATGGCTCAAAAATAATTCTGCTCTGAGTAAAATCTAGGAGATGACAGGAAGAACGGGAACCCCACACCATGAGCAACTGGAAAAAAATCTTCGGGTCAAAACAGCCTTCAACAATCGGTGAGCCGGTAGCTCCGACTTCGGCATCTGCTCCCGATGCCTCAGTCTCTGCCAACCGCCGTATCCGTGTCTTCATCTCCTCGACGTTCCGTGACATGATTGAGGAACGCGACAAGCTGATGGCCCAGACCTGGCCGCAGTTGCGCAAGCTTTGTCAGGAACGTCACGTTGAACTGGTCGAAGTGGATCTGCGCTGGGGAATTGCCGAAGAACAGAGCACGCGTAAAGAAACGCTGAAACTCTGTCTCGATGAAATCCGTGCCTGCCGTCCTTTCTTTATCGGTCTGCTCGGCGAACGCTATGGCTGGACGCCGGGCGACGATGCTTTCACCGCCAACCTAAAGGAAGAACAGCCTTGGCTGAAAAACCTCCACGGCAAGAGCGTGACAGAAATGGAAATCCTGCATGGAGTTCTGAACGACCCTGATATGGCGGGCCGAGCGTTTTTCTATTTTCGCGACCCAGCCTACGTCAAAGGGCGCGGCCCTGACTTCCTTTCCGAAACCACGAGCGATGCCAGCAAGCAAACCGCGCTAAAAACAGTAATCCGCACCGCCTGCACAGCAAAAAAGATTCCTCTGCGCGAAAACTATTCCGATCCCAAGCAACTCACCGCCATGGTTCTGGCAGACCTCTCTGCCGCCATCGAGGAACAGTACCCCAAAGAAAACATCCCCGACCCGCTGACCCGTGAAGCGCAGGATCATGAAGCCTTCGCTGAAATCCGTCGACGTACCTACATCGGACGGGCTGACTATTTCCAAGCATTGGATCGACATGCGGCAGGCGAAGGAAGTCCGCTGCTCCTGCTGGGCGACTCCGGCAGCGGCAAGTCAGCTTTGCTGGCGAACTGGGTTGACCGCTGGCGCAAAGCGCATCCGAAGGATTTTATTTTTCAGCACTACATCGGCGGCACTTCTGACAGTGCCAACCACTGGCGACTGATAACCCGGCTCGTCAGCGAAATCAAACACTGGTCTGATGATCCTGATCCTGTGCCGACCTCACATGATGATCTACTCAGAGACTTCCCTCTCTGGCTGGCCAAAGCTAAAGCCAAAGCTGAACACGATGGAGTACGGTTTATTCTGGTGCTCGATGCCCTCAACCAGCTTGCCGATCAGGATCACGCCCGTCTGCTGGGCTGGCTGCCCGATCATCCCTTTACCGGTCCGTTACGGCTGATTGTTTCCACCCTGCCGGGAGACACTTTGGTAGTAGCGGAAAAACGAGGGTGGGGCACATTGCGCATTCAGCCGCTGACTGTGAATGAGCGCGGGCAGATGATTAACGATTATCTCACCCGCTTTGGTAAGAAACTTGATGAGCACCGGCTGAACCGCCTTGCGTTTGCTGAACCTGCCGCCAATCCGCTTTACCTGAAAATCCTACTTGATGACCTGCGGGTTACCGGCACCCATGATCGCCTTGACGAACGCCTTAAGGAATACCTCAAAGCTATCGATATCCCGGCTTTGCTGCAACAGGTTCTTGCCCGATGGCAACGTGACTACGAACACGATAGGCCCGGACTGGTGAGTGAGACGCTGGGCTTGATATATGCGGCCCGGCGCGGACTTTCTGAAACCGAACTCCTCCAGCTTCTTGGGTCTCGCCCCCAATCGGAAATCGACAACCGAGACGAAGTCGAGCTGGGCACCGCGAATGCGGGGCAACGAAGTGGCAATCCCCAATCGAAAATTACTCATCTTCCTCCCGCCCTCTGGTCTCCGCTACGTGCCGCGCTGGAGGACTCGCTGGTAGATCGCGGAGGCATCCTCAACTTTGCCCATGATTTTCTGCGCACAGCTGTCGAGAAGGTCTTTGTGACCGATCTGGATAAACGGGATGATCTCCAGCTGCAACTCGCCGACTATTTTGAAGCACAACCCATTACCACCCGCACCTGCGACGAACTACCGTGGCTCCTGAAAGAAACAGACTCTCGTGTCCGCCTCCGCGCCTGCCTGCTGAATATCGACCGCTTCTTGCTCATCCAAAAGCGCGACGAGAACGAACTTCGCTGCTGCTGGGTTTGGCTCAAAGAAGAACGCGCCATGGGCGTACCGTATGTGCAAGCTTTCCAGCAATGGGCCGGGGACAAAGGAGAAACCGATACCGTCGGCTATACCGCGAATGAACTCACCCTGTTCCTCTTACACGCCGCGCTCCATGCGGACGCAGAACCGCTGATGCGCCGCGCTCTCGAGATAGATGAGCAAAGCTGCGGAGAAAACCATCCCGATGTCGCTATAGACCTCAACAACTTGGCTCAGTTGCTTACGGCCACCAACCGACTCGCGGACGCAGAACCGCTGATGCGCCGCGCCCTCTCGATTGATGAGCAGAACTACGGAGAGAACCATTCTCGCGTCGCCACAGACCTCAACAACTTGGTTTCGTTGCTTTATAAGACCAACCGGCTCGACGAGGCTGAACCGCTGATGCGCCGCGCCCTCTCGATTAATGAGCAGAGCTACGGGGAGAATCATCCGTCCATTGCCATAGATCTCAACAACTTGGCTCAGTTGCTTCAGGCTACCAACCGACTCGCGGACGCAGAACCGCTGATGCGCCGCGCCCTCTCGATTGATGAGCAGAGCTACGGGGAGAATCATCCGTCCGTTGCCATAGACCTCAACAACTTGGCTCAGTTGCTTCAGGATACCAGCCGACTCGACGAGGCTGAACCGCTGATGCGCCGCGCCCTCTCGATTGATGAGCAGAGCTACGGGGAGAATCATCCGTCCGTTGCCATAGACCTCAACAACTTGGCTCAGTTGCTTCAGGATACCAGCCGGCTCAAAGAAGCCGAGGCATTGAGTTGCCGCTCATTATTTATCCTTTTTCGCTTGTCCGGTGAAAGTGAATGTCCACATCCTGACGTGGTCTCATCTGCCGCGAATTACCGCACGTTGGCTCTAAAACTACAAATCAGCCAAGATGAGATTGATAGTCGGTTTCATAAAATTGCAGTCAAAGTAGGGCTAAAAAATGATGTCTTAAAGGAGATTAATGAAATGACAAAAGCGAAATGCGTGGAGACAAGCAAGTTGGATACCGAAAATGAAAAGATGATAGCCAGACTGGAGGCCGAGAAAGAAAGGCTTACCTCAGCAGTACAACGGATAGAGATTGCAAAAAAACAGTTCAAAAACCAGCCCGAGCGTTTGATCGAAGAAATAGAGTGGTTTAACGCGGAGGTTAAAAGGATAAAAGAAGAATATTCAGACTTAACACTGACCTAGTATTGAGACTTTTGAATGGCAGGATATCCCATTAACCCCGGGTTCAAAAATAACGAAAATGACAATCGGTCATGATGTAAGCCTGTCGATAGGGATCCTGAAGACCGCTCTTTAACTGTTTTGGGCGGTGAAGACGTTTATAACCATCTGGAATACACAATCTATGCGGTCGTTACCTTTGATGGACAGCGCCATGAAGACTGCGTTTCGAAAGAGAAGTCTCTTGCCGAAGTTTTGCCGATGTTCCGAAGCCCGCCGGTGATGGTCTTGCAGACCCACCACGCTTCCGATCCGACCGGGCCGGGGGTTCGATGGTTTCATGAGCAAGAGGTCGTCTTACTTCGCGTTCCACCGTCTATGCGAAATGCTTTCAGTTCGCCGGAATGACTGCTCATTCCAACCTCTGGAACCGTCGTTCCTGATACAGGCTGTCAACTTGGTCAGACATCCAGATTCGCCCGGTGCGGATTTCCAATAGACTCAAAAAGTATCCGAGGCCGGCCCCTGTATCCAATGCGGTCACATTCGAAAATTCCATGATCTCCATATATCCGAAATTCGTCACGGGCGTGTGGCCGCAATAGACTTTTTCATACTGTTTTACGACCCGTGCGTCAGACGGGTTTGAAACAGCCGTCAAAAGCATCGTTCGATCCCACATCATGTATTCCGGATCATTCTCTTCAGCTTTGGAATCCAGCCGTATTCCGCCGTGAACAAACAATGAACCTTCATGTTCGTAATACGGAACCGCCCGGGTTAAGAATTCGCGACAAAACGGCTTGTCACCCTTGAGGGATGCCACCGTCGTGTTTCCACCCTGCGAGAGCCAGTCCGACATATCCTCCCGGCTCAGGTGCTCGCCGCTAAGCCATTTGAGAGTCCAATAGTCGTGGTTTCCCATAACGAGCACCAGGTTTTTAATCCCGGCTAAAAGATGGATGCATTCCCGTTCCTGTCCGCCTCGGTCGCACACATCGCCAATACAAATCAACCGGTCGAACTCCTTATCGAATCCCGTCCGGTTCAAAACCTGTTCCAGCGCCAGATAAGCCCCGTGTATATCCCCGATTACAAATTCCCGCATGGTTATTCACCTTCTCTCCCATCCTCCCCAAAGCTCTGACTGGAATCATAGCAACCGGTCTCAACGCCATGACCAAAGGGCAGAGGGCAGAAATCAGAAATTAGGGCCGCAAACAAAGAACATTTTACAAAACACAACAGGTGAACCGAAAAACGAAGTCGCGTTCCTTTCAGTTGTTAATGAGTTTCATTTTGCTGCGCGCTGAAAAGCTCAACCTGCCAGCAAAATATGTGCAGTCACGTTTACTTGGCGTTATATGTTTTGAGCAGGTCAGCAACCATATCGAACTTGTTGGTCGTACAATATTCCAGAAGAGTCATACCCTCTTTTTCAGCAGGCACCACCACTCCAGGAGAACCCGAAGATATCTTTTCGGCAAAACCGCCCATTGGAGTGCGGCTAGAAGAGACAAAACCGCTGATACGAATCGTATTGGGATCAACCCCTGCTTTCAGCAGTTGATCAATCCTCGGGATCACATCTTGCTCTTTGGCTTGTGGCTCGAGCGTAGCGCCTTGCCCCATAAAATTAATGTATTCTCCCGTTGCAGTTCCTGTAAAGTTTAGCCCGCCCCCGCTACTGCGCACTACCATGACAGGACAAAGACTGGTTATAAGTTCTCCGAGGCACTTTCGCGGCTCCCACTCGCGCAATACCTGCAAATCTGTTCGTAGCAGATCCGAATCAGCACCTTGAGGATAGAGTTTGAGATACTCTTCATACTTCGCCACCGTGCCTGCCTGACGAACCTCGGCCAAGCGTTGTATCCGAATCTCTTGTTTCAGCTTCTCAACCCGTTGCTTGGCATGCGATGAATACTCCGTATCGGGATATTCTTTTATAAAAGCTTCGTATGAGCTAACGGTATTCGTCTGTTGCGCCTCATTCCAGCGCGAAGTAACGGAGACACAACCAACCAACACCAACAAAATCAAACACATGAATTTTCTAATCATAACAACTCGCTTCCTTTTTAAATACACCACCGAACTATCGATACGGTCTCTATTTGCTCGCGCTCATTGCATTTCCTTTCTGGGGAGTTCGTCACTTCCAAAACTGCCACCACTTCTTAGAGCACACGGGACAATTCGCTGCCCCGCCGAAGTCCTGCACCATGTAACCTCCTCTATTCTGTGGTTTCGAGGCTGATCGTCCGCAGGGTTGGTCTCTTTTTGACAGCCTCTGATAGCATTTCCTGTGCCTTACCCGCCGAACCGACCTGCCGGACTGCGGACGTCAGGTTAAATCCCTTTTTTGCGGATAAATGGCTTTGTAGTGAATTGCGGCTCTGTCATTTCGACGGCGATGGCGCCACGGTTGAGTTATGTAAATCAACGGCGTATTCCTCTGTGTTCTGTCTGAATCCGGCCGACTCAACCGAAGGATCTTTGATTACCGCACCATCAGGAAATGGGTTGCTTTTTAAGCCCGCAGCAACAATTCTGTTTAGAGTAGAATCGGGGGGCGTATGAATAAACCGATCAACCAATCCGGCACGTGGAAAAGCCGTCCGGTATTTATCAGTTCAACATTCAAGGATATGCACGCGGAGCGCGACTGGTTGCGCAACCGCGTCTTCCCCCGTTTGGGAGAGGAGTTGCGCAAACGTCACCATCACCTCGAACTGATTGACCTTCGCCTCGGTGTCGAAACCGCGCAGGCTGACACCGAAGAAGCCCGCGAACTGCTCGTGCTCAAAGTATGCCTCGACGAAATCAAGCGCAGCCGCCCGTTTCTGCTGGTTGTGTTGGGCGATCGCTATGGTTGGGTGCCTCCGGAAGATCGCATCGCCACCGCCGCGCGCGAACAAGGTTTTAAAACTTCTCCGACAGGTAAAAGCGTCACCGCGCTGGAGATCGAGTTCGGCCTTCTGAAGGAAGATCCCGCACAGAAACAGCGTAGCCTCTTTTTCTTCCGCCAGCCGTTGCCCTATGACCAGATGACGAAGGCTCAACGGGAAATCTACAGCGATGCTCATTCGCCGGATTCAAAGGTACGCGCCGGTCATTCCAAGCTGGTCGAACTCAAAAACAAGCTGCGAAATGACCCGGAACTCGGACCGCGCGTATTTGATTACCGCCTCGGCTGGGATGCCGCCGCCGGGAAAGTCACCGGACTGGAAGCCTTCGAAAAACTGGTCTTTGATAAGCTCTGGGCCGTCATCGATGAGGAAACCCGTGCAGATGCTGCACAGGTTCCGCCAACATGGGAAGAACAGGAGCGCTCGGCCATCGCCGAATTTGTGGAACATCGCAGCCGCATCGTCGTTGGACGGAAAGAAGTCATCGATCAACTTTTACAAATTGCCCGCTTGCCAGCCGTTGAGGGGCCGATAGGCAGCGTAATCTGGGGCGCATGCGTTACCGGTTCTCCGGGGTCTGGAAAAAGCGCGGTGTTTGCCAAGCTCTACCGTGAACTGGATACCAATGACCGTGGAATCCTGCTGTTGACCAATGTGGCGGGCGGCACCCAGCGTGGAGCGAGCGTGGATGCCATGCTGCGCCGCTGGATCGTGGAGCTGTCCGCTACCTCCAGAACAGCTAATCCACTGCCGGAAAAAGCCACGCCCGATGATGTCGAGGCCGCGTTCTATTCTTTGCTGAGACAAGTATCCGCACAATGCCGAGTGGTGGTCCTGCTCGATGCACTTGACCAATTCGAACCGACCCCGCGCGGACGGCATCTCACCTGGTTCAAACAGCCGCAATGGCCATCCAACGCCCGGATCATCGCCACCGGCCTGCTTTGTCCGGCTGGTGAGGTCCTTTCCCAATGGGCGGGCATTGAAGAAGTCGAGCTGCCGCAACTTACTGCCGCCGATGCAGCCAGAATCGGAGAACAGGTCTGGGGTCTTTATCATCGGGAAATCAATCCCGCCGTGCTCCGCGTGCTGGTAGGAAAAAAACTGCCCGACGGAAAACCCGCCTGCGGCAACCCGCTCTGGCTCACCCTTGCCCTCGAACAGTTAAACCTGCTCGATGCCGATGATTTTGCCCGCGCCGAACGCGACTTTACCGGTTCGCCCGTCGAACGGATGGCCGCCCTGCTGCTTGATACCGCTAAACGCATGCCGCCGGACATTAGCGGACTCTACGGCTGGCTGCTCGAACAGAACGAAAAGGCTTTTGGTTCCGCAAGCACACGTGGATTTGCTGTGGCCATCGCCCTCAGCCGCTCCGGCTGGCGCGAAACCGATCTCCTCGTTCTCGTCCCGCGCCTCGCACAAATTCTCACTCCTTCATCCGTCAGCATTCATCCGTCACCCTTTGATGATCTGAGCCTCGCGGCCCTGCGTCGTGGATTCCGCGCCCACATCGTCCGGCGCGGAGAAAATGGACAGCTCGACTTTTTCCACGCCCAGATGCGCAGGGCCATACTCGAACGCTGCGCGACCAAAGAGGCTGATCGCCGCAAACTGCACGAGCAGATAGTTGACCACCTCGAATCCCTGCCCGAAGAAGACCCTCTTCGCATCAATGAGGCAATGTTCCACCTGCTTGGCTTAGGCGACGCCAGCAGAGCGGCGGCGTATCTAGCAAGCGTCCAACCGTTCCGCTTATATAGCGCATCTAAGCAAAAAGGTGATGCCGCTGCAGCTACCCTGTTTCTCCTAGCTAAAAACGAGATTGAAAGACCTTTTACCAAAGTTGCCCTAAATGCTGCGGTTGCCGCTTTGGTCGAAGAGCTTCATTTTTCGCCTAAAACAGACCAAGATCAATGGATCGACTGGATTGCCTGCCTAACCTCCGGTAACGATCACGCCCGCGCGGGAAACATCGCGTACATCATCATGAACTCCATCGTCAATGCTCTAGCTGCTGATGGTACTACTCAAAGTAAGCACCTGTGTTATCGGCTTTTGCTTATTGCTCGCGATGTATTTGAGCAGCTTGTGGCAGTAAATCCGTCTAATCAAAGTTGGCAGCATAATTTATCGGAAGTCTGTACAAAAATTGGAGACTATTCACTCGACCAGAACGATTTCGATGGAGCCTATAACGCCTATCAGAAAACTTTGGCGATCGTGAAACACCAGGCGTTAAGGAACCCGACTGATGCTAGCTGGCAATTCGATCAATCGTGGAACCATGTCAAGTCTGGCGACATGTTACTTATCAAAAGTAATCCAACTGAAGCACTTAACGAATATCGGGATGCTCTAGCTCCTATAGAATGCATGCTGGCCAAGGATCCGTCCAACAATGAATGGCGACTTGGCGTGTCTATAATCTATAATAAAATAGGTGATGCGCTTCTGCATTTAAATGTTCCTGCGGAAGCACTCAAAGCATATCAAGAGGCGCTGTTTCATCGCGTTTATCTCACAGGATTTTGTTCAGTAACCAGTGAGGGGCAGAGAGCGCTGTCAGTATGCCACGAAAAAATTGGCGATGCATTAAACCTCATGGGTAATTTGGATGAGGCGTTTAAAGCCTATCTGGAATCCTTGGCAGTGGACGAGCAACTCGTTGCATCAGATCCGTCCAACTCTAGCTGGCAACTTAATTTTTCAGTTATTAATATCAAAATAGGTGATGTTTTGCGTGATCAAGGCAATATTGGAGATGCACTAAGGGCTTATCGAAAAGCGCTGTCTGTTGTTGAACGTTTGGCACAAAACGATCCCGATAAAATTAATTTGCATTGCAACTTGATTGCTAACTATCAACGAATCGGAGACTTGATGCATATCCAAGGTAATCTTGATGATGCGAAGGAGTGGTGGCGCAAAGCCTATACTCAGCTCTTCAGCATGAAGCAGCGCGAGATTATGCCGCCGACGTATGAACGGTTCCTTTCGGTATTAAAGGAAAAGGCAGGGCTGTGACAACAAGGGTCTGAGGACAAAAGTCATACCAGAAATTGAATATCTGCCGACGAAAGATCAGAAATATAATACAGAGGATGGACGTATTGAAAGGGCGAAACAGATGACCACATCGAATGAGGACTTTATCAAGCGGCAGATCGAAGCCTATTCGGCAGAACGCTCTTACTATATGTGCTATGCGGACACCCTGAAAAGGATCTTTGAAACCGCCTGCAAGCTGTCCGTACCGACGGCGATTGTTCAGAGCCGCGCCAAGAATGTTTCCAGTTTCGCCGAAAAATGCGTGCGCAAGGCGGCCAAGTACAAAGATCCGGTACACGACCTTACCGATCTCTGCGGGGCACGGATTATCGTCCAGACGCTCCAGCAGGTGAACGCCGTCCGGCTGTATATCGAGGCGAATTTCCAGATATTGGAAACAGATGACAAGGGGTTGCAACTCAAGGAGGATAAGTTCGGTTACCGGGACATGCATTACATCATAGCCCTGCATCCAGACCGCAATTTGGGTATTTCAAAAGAGGACTTAGAGATGATCGGTGATCGCAAGGCGGAGGTGCAGGTCCGTACCTGTGTTCAGCACGCCTGGGCCGATACGCTGCACGACCGGATGTATAAAACGAAGCTGCGCCTTTCGCCGAAGACCAAACGCGACAGTGCCCTGCTCGCAGCGATCATGGAAGACGGCGACCGCAATTTCGATCAGCTCGCCGAACAGGTGGATGGTATGCTGGCTAATTACACAGCCCACGCAGATCGCGAGGATGTGGGAAAAGAGATCGGAACCCAGAAAACGATTCTGGCGAACGAGCCCAAGGAGGAGAAAAAGCCCGCGCTGACGCTGAATCTGGCGCGGTTGATCGCCGGGGCTATGGGAAAATATGATGAAGTGGTTGGGTTGCTCACTCCGTATGCCGACACCTCCGAGCCGGTACGCCACGAAATTCTACTGGAGCTGGGCTATGCGCTCTGCAGGCTGCACCAGCGCGAACCGAACGGGGCAGCTTTTCATCAAGGTCAGCGTTATCTCCGGCAGGCGGCAGAACACTACGCCACTGACGACTTGAAAGTGGTTCCGGACGTGCGGAAGCGGCGCAGTCTGCTGGCCCGGGCTCTGGCTCGGCTGGGCTGGTCGTGGACCCGCGTTGAAGGTGAAGAAATTCAGGCTTTGGACTGTTACCGTGGCGCTCTGGAATGCGAGCCGTCCAATCCCTATTATCTTGCCGATATTCTGAGCTTCGAGATTAAATATGGTCATCTGGAGAAGCTGCCGGCGAGTACACTGACTGCCATCGGACAGGCCATGAAAACCTGTATGCAGCACGCGCTGGCTGGAATCGAAATGCCCTATGCCTGTTTCACCGCCGGACGGCTCAATCTGCTTCTCGGTGAAAACGGCGCGGCATTGGCACAGTATGCACGGGGAATTGCCCATTGCGGTTCCGAAACGTCCAGTCTGCCGTGTGATGTGCTGGAAACCGAAATAGCGTGGTTGCGGCGCATCAACTATGGCCGCAAAATGCCTGAGACTCATCAGTGGGCACTGGATTTGTTGCGCATGGCGGCCTGTCTGCAATCGGCTTGTGATTGTCAAAAGCTGTCGGGAGCCACCAGTCCGGCGCCGGGCATCACGGCCCCCGTGGTGATTATTGCGGGCGGTGCGGCTTCGCTGGATGCGGACGGGAAAACCACAGCGAACGTATTGCTGAAAAATGGTCTGCGAGACTTTCAGGGTACGGTCATTTCCGGTGGGACCGCCGTCGGCATTCCCGGCTGCGTAGGCACCCTTGCCGCTGAACTAGGCATAAAGAAACAGTTCCGGCTGCTGGGCTATACCCCCAGAGCGCTCCCCGCCGATGCGCCGCGCGATACCCGCTATGACCTGATCGTTGAAGCAGGACGTGATGAATTCTCCGCCGTGCAGGTTCTGCGTAACTGGGCCGACATCCTCGCGGCGGGCATTGATCCCAAGTCTGTCTATCTAATCGGTATCGGCGGCGGGCCGGTAAGTTCCATTGAATATCGTGTTGCCCTCGCTTTAGGCGCTTCGGTGGGTATCGTGACAGGAACCGGCGGCAGCGCCGATGCATTGCTTAGCGATGCACTCTGGGCGGGACAAAAAAACCTTTTCCCCCTGCCTCGCGATCCGCAGACTCTCCGCGCCTTTTTGATTCCTGCCGACGGCACGCTCAAAGAAGATGAACTGCTGAAAATGGCGCAAGAATTTCATCTCCGTTATGTGGGTGCCAGCACCGGCAAATTGCCGACAAATATGAAACCGTGGCCAAAATTGGACAAAACATTCCAGATCGCCAACATCGAACAGGCGCGTTATTCGGTCGAGATTCTGGAGTCCGCCGGTTTTGGAGTGCGGCGTGTGACGAGAATTCCGGAGATCTTTACCGGGTTCACCGATGAGGAAGTGGAACTGATGTCCTCAATGGAACATGGCCGCTGGAATGTCGAGCGACTGCATAACGGCTGGCGCTACAGTAAAGACCGCAATGATGACCTTAAACTCCACGACTGCCTGATTCCTTGGGATATTCTCCCCGATGGCGAAGACGGCGTAAAGAAATACGACCGCGACGCCGTCCGCAAATTCCCGGAAATTCTCGCGAAGGCCGGGTTGGAGGTTTTCAGGAAGTAGACTGCGAAAAATAAGGATGTCCTAATGAATCCCGAAGAACAAACCGCAATCCAAGACCGCCAGATCCGCATCTTCATCTCGTCAACGTTTCGCGACATGCGGGCAGATCGGGATTATCTGGTGAAGTTCATTTTCCCGCAGTTGCGCAAACTCTGCGAGTCGAGAGGCGTTGCCTGGGGCGAGGTGGATCTGCGCTGGGGCGTGACCGATGAGCAGGCTGCTGAAGGCAAAGTGCTGCCGATTTGTTTGGAAGAAATCAAGCGTTGCCGTCCTTACTTTATCGGTTTACTGGGCGAACGTTATGGATGGATTCCGGAAACGCTTCCTGCCGATTTGGTCGAACAAGAGAAATGGCTCGAAGAACACCTTCATGGCAAAACCTCTGTCACCGAACTGGAAATCCTTCACGGCGTGCTTAATGATCCCAAGATGGCCGGGCAGGCTTTCTTCTATTTTCGTGATCCTGCTTATGTAAAATCCATCCCGGAAAAAGGTCGGAAAGATTTCATTGCCGAGAACGCAGCGGATGCCGAAAAAGTACGAAATCTGAAGGAGAAGATTCGCCACAGCGGATTCCCGGTGCATGAGAATTATCCCAGCCCGGAAGCTCTCGGCGGACTCGTCCTCGCTGACCTCACACGCGTCGTTAATGACCTTTTCTCCGAAGGTTCGTTGCCCGCCCCGCTCGACCGCGAGTCGATGGATCACGAAGCCTACGCCAAAAGCCGCGAGCTCGTTTATATCGGACGACAGGAATGCTTTGACCGCCTCGACACCCACGCCGCCTCCAACGGAACCTTGCCACTCGTCATCCTTGGCGAATCCGGTTCCGGCAAATCCGCATTGCTCGCCAACTGGGTCGCACGCTACCGGCAGGCGTATCCCGACGCACTTGTGCTCCAGCACTACATCGGTGCTACACCTTACAGCTCCGACTGGGCGGCGACGCTCCGGCGGCTTATGGGCGAGTCCAAACGGCGACTCGGCCTTCAGCAAGACATCCCCGACCAGCCCGATGCCCTGCGTAGCGTCTTCCCAAACTGGCTCCACATGGCCGCCGTCAAAGGCCGCATCGTACTTGTTCTCGACGCCTTGAACCAATTGGAAGACCGCGACGGTGCGCCTGACCTCGTATGGCTGCCGACCGTCCTGCCGGAGAACGTGCGGCTCATTATCTCCACACTGCCAGGCCGGCCGCTGGATGAAATCCAGAAACGCCACTGGCCCACGCTCAAAGTCGAACTGCTGTCCGCCGACGAACGGCGAAAACTCATTGCCGAATACCTTGCGCAACATGCCAAGAGCCTAAATGCCGCGCGTGTGGAACGCATCGCTACCGCGCCGCCCTCGGCCAACCCGCTTTACCTGCGCGTGCTGCTGGATGAACTGCGCCTAGTCCGCACGCACGAAGAATTGGAGGAACGCATTGGCGACTACCTGAAAGCGGAATCGCCATATGCACTTTACGAAAAAGTCATCGCCCGCTGGGAACAGGATTACGAAGGCGATTCAGACTTGGTGGGCGACGCACTCTCGCTGCTGTGGGCCGCGCGCCAGGGACTGACCGAAACCGAATTGCTCCAGGCGTTGAGCAAAGACGACGAACCATTGCCACGCGCCAAGTGGTCGCCGCTGTTCCTCGCCATGTCCGACGCGCTCATCAGCCGAGGCGGACTACTGACTTTCGCCCATGACTTCCTGCGCACGGCAGTGAAGAACGCTTACGCGCCGACAGAATGCCACCAGCAGCAAGCGCATTTGCAGTTGGCGGACTATTTTGAGCGTCAAGCAGCCTGCCCACGGCGGATCGATGAACTGCCATGGCAATTAGCAGCAGCAAAAGCTTGGAACCGGTTATCCGGCTTACTTAATAGCCGAAGCTTCCTCACTGAGGCCTGGAAGAGAAATCAGCTTGAGGTTGTGACATATTGGAAACGAATTGAAACCAGCTCTAACCTGAGAATTAAGGATGTGTGTCGAGATCTTATTAATCATCCCGACACCGAGCCGGATAAAGAGCTCTTGTGGACGTTGGCAAACTTATTGAGATGCACGGGTCATGAAGAATCGACAGAGCCCATCATAAATCATCTCGTTACGTATTATAGAACGCTATGCGACTTGAATGACTTATCAAATACACTTGGTACTGAGGGGGGTATTTTGCGACCCGACGACCGTCGGGATATACAGACAATCAAGCAATTAAACAATGCCGGGCGACTTGCATCTCTGCTGCATTTCCAGGCTTCCCTTTTAAATCGGAGGGGCGATTCAAGTAGCGCAGGTCGATTGAGTCGGGAAGCCGACGATATCACTAACCGATTCAGCATGGATTTCATGGCCGATAAAGGTGCTGCATTGATACAACAAGCTTATTTACTACTCCAGCAAGGCGGAGAGTTAGACGAGGTGATGGAATTATCTCAAATGGCGCTTCGTTTATTTTGCGGGATCTTTTGGACTGGTGGAAACTTACCGGATACAGAGCAAGTAGCCACCGCTTTGCATTTACAGGCTGTGATTTTGCACAAAAAAGACGACTTAAATGGCGCAATGGAAAAACTTAAGCAGTCGGAAAAAATTTTACGATTGTTGGATAAACGGGATCAACTGGCGGATCTGCTGAGTTTTCAAGCTCTGATTCTGCAGGAACGCGGCACTTGGAATGATGCGATGGTGTTGGTTAAGGAAGCGGAGCGGATTTGGCGGCGATTGTATGATCAAGACAAACTGGTGTCTTCACTGGGAACCCAAGGAAATATACTACAGGAGTGCGGAAAATTAGAGGAAGCGTTGGTAAAATATTCAGAGGCGGAGGAATCCCTGCGGGAAGAAAATTCTCACCTGCGAATATCGCTACTGTTCAACAAAGGTTCCCTGTTGTATCGGATGAGGCGTTTTCACGAAAGTCTGCCCGTTCTCGAAAAGGCGCATCAGTTGGCTGTGATGCATAATGCGACTGCCCTTGCTAAACAAATTCAAGGGGTCTTAGTCAAAGTGCTCATGGAAGTTCAATCCACAGGAGTCACCGGATTGCGGACGGCAACTCCTGAAGTACCTTCCATTCCCTGCAAACAATCGATTAAAGACCTTCGGACTTCAGCAATGACTGCGTTAGAGAACGGTTTATGGGAAGCGGCCGAAACTTGTTATGAGAAACTTCTCCAACAAGGCGATCCCGTGGAAACCGTCGCCCCCGGCCTCATCACCGCACTGCTCAACGCCCATGAGACGATTTCCCCCGCCACCATCACCCGTATTCAAACGCTCATCGCCCAATTGGAATCTACCGGTCAAACCACTCTTGCCAAAGAGCTTCGTTTCAAACACTCGACCAAACTGAATATCGCCGGGCCTAAAAAACCGTGGTGGAAGTTTGGCTGATGAATGCCCGACTCAAGACCATGGAGAACAAGAAATATGAGTACAAAATCATACGGGCTGGCGGTGAAGGCGGCAATTTTTGATGAACAAGGACAGTGCCTGCTGATCCGCCGGTCAGCAAATAACCGGAGCTTTGTCGGTTGTTGGGAGTGGCCGGGCGGCAAGGTCGATGAAGGCGAAGATTTTGCTGCCGCCTTGCATCGCGAGGTTGCCGAGGAGACCGGGCTGACTGTCGAGCTGACCGGGTTTGCAGGCGCAACGTCTTTCGAAATGCCTGATTTGAGTTGTGTCCTCGTTTGCATGGAAGCTCGTCTCATCAGTGGCAACGTGAAGCTTAGCGATGAACACGATGACTTTGTCTGGGTTCCGCTGAAAGAAATCACGCAATACAAGTACCCGCCCCGTATTTCCGATTTAATGCTGGAATATGCAGCTCGACATGCCCGATAGGCTTTTTCCGAAATACGCAATCGGTACTTATAACGCCGACCGCTCCCTATTGAAGCATGGCAGGAAAGTTTTGTTTATTCCCGGCGGGCAGACTATAAATGGGCCACGTCACTTTTCAACCGGAGGGTGTTATGGCTGAATCAAAAGAAAATCGTATTCTCGTTGCCGGAGATGTCTGTCTGGATGTTTTATCGGTTCCAATGCCTGGAACATGCTCTTTATCATACGGCTTGAATTGGCGTTTGAACGGCGGACTTCAGACGCACTACATCCCGGGAGGAGCAATGCTTCTGGCCAGGTTTGTTTCCTGTGCTGTCGGACATCCCGTCGCCGAACCGGTTCTTTCCCTCCCGGAAGCTTTGACAAAAAATGCTAAGGATTCTTCGCCATTGACAGATTCGCTGCTGGAACGCCTCACTCGGCAGGATGTTGTTCATTCGATGCTTTCCCTGTGCTCCGAAACCACGGGACAGGGCAAAGAGAAGAAAATGCAATGGCGCATGTTTCAATCAAACGGCTTTTCAGGTCCAGATGAAGGCGCTCCGGATAGTTCGCCGCAACTTCAGGGGGATCGGCCAGACATAGACATGGTTGTGCTCGATGATTCCGGCAACGGCTTTCGGCAGAATGAACATCTTTGGCCGCTGGCTTTGCGCGAAGGCGGAAAACCGGCTTGTATTATTCACAAACTCCATCGCCCTTTGCCTGAAGTCGAATCAGATGAAAAGGGGATGTCCTGTGAAAATGCACTATGGCAGCGAGTGCAGTCTAATCATAAAGAGCAAAGCGTTGTCATTATAGATGTCAACGATCTCCGGATGGCAGGAGCTGCTATCAGCCGGGGGCTGTCCTGGGAAAAAACCGCGCTGGAAATACTCTGGCAGTTAAGAGGAGATACGCGCTTTGCCGCCCTGCGTGACTGCCGGCATTTAATCATCCGGCTGGGTTTGGATGGAGCGCTTTGCTATCACAACTTCGGACATGAAAAACCGCCGGAAGTCCGGCTGATTTACGATCCGCAGAGTGTGGAAGACGGGTTTGTCGGCGGGAGAAAATCCGGAATGGTCGGGCTGGGGAGTGCCTTTACAGCATGGTTGTCAGCATCAATTTATACTCACGCGCTGGAGGCGTGGAGAACAACGTCCAAAACAGAAAAATACAGAGAAACAGAACAAATTGTTGCGTTGAGCGCAGCGGTTCGATTCGGCCTGACGGCGGCCCGTCGCCTCTTTCTGGCCGGCTTCGGCTCTGCAGATAAAGCACCTGCATATCCCGGGGGTGAAGCGTTTTCCGATTTGGATAAAGAAGCGGCGTTATTCGGAGAAATCTCCGTCCCTGTTTTTTCGCATGCGACAGAGTCTGATCCGTACAAATGGACTATTCTGGACACATTGTTCCCGGCCGGCAGCAAACTTGAAGAGGTCTCTGAAAAATCTCTCAAGCAGGATAAAGTCAAGGAGTTGGTTCCGGTGCCGATGGGAATATTTAAAAAACTCCGCACCTACGACCGTTTTGAAATCGAAGCGTATCGGTCCATCTGCACCATCATGCGCGAATACCTCGAAAATCCCGCGCCGAAACGTCCTCTTTCCATTGCAGTATTCGGTCCGCCCGGGTCTGGGAAGTCGTTTGGGGTTCAGCAGGTTGCTGATTATATCAAGGGAGATATTGAGTTGGACATGCTACCACCGTTTAACCTGTCCCAGTTTCACGATGCAGATGAACTGACATCTGCGTTCCACGTCATTCGTGACAGTTCGGTCCGCGGACGAGTTCCTTTGGTCTTCTTCGATGAATTCGATACCGATAAACTTATATGGCTGAAACACTTTCTGGCACCGATGCAGGACGGCCTCTTTATGGATCGGGGCACCATGCACCCCATCGGCAAGGCCATTTTTATCTTTGCCGGAGGTACGTCTTCGCGGTTCGCCGATTTTTCAGTCAGCCCGGACACTTCGCCTCGTGACAACCAACTCTCCTTCAAGGAATTCAAAAGCGCCAAGGGTCCGGATTTTGCAAGCCGGTTGAGGGCACAGCTGGACATCATCGGCATTGAACACTCGGGACTTCCAAAGGCTTCCGCGCTGCTGCGCCGGGCGTCCGTATTGCGCTTCCAGCTAAAAGAGAAAGCTCCGGGCGCTTTTGACCTGAACGGAAATCTGCAAATTGATAACGGTCTCGTGAACGCGTTGCTGCGGACCCCTCAGTACCGTCATGGGGTACGCTCAATGGAATCCATTCTCGATATGAGCCATCTGTCCGGATGTCATCGCTTAGGGCCATCCTGTCTCCCTCCGAAAGAGCAACTGGAACTGCACATCAATGCAGACGAATTCAGCCGCCTTATTTTTGAGCCGTCGTCGTTCGATGCCGATACTCTGGAAACAATCGCGAAGGAAATTCACAAAGACTATATCTGCCAGCGTAAAGCCGATAAAACATTTATGGCCAAAGAGCCTTCTCATAAGCCGTGGGATCAATTAGAAGAAGAATATCGCGAATCAAACCGTGAACAGGCACGGATGATTCCGATTCGTCTTCGCACCATTGGACTGCACATTTGTAAAAATGGTAATACGCCCGCAAAAACTGAGTTAACCCCTGATCAGATAACAACCTTGGCACGTCAGGAACATGAGCGTTGGATGACCGAAAAGTTGAGAAAGGGATGGTGCTATGGAGAACTGCGGGACAATAACCGCCGGATTCATTCGTCATTGGTTCCCTGGGATGACACTCGTCTTTCTGATGCGGAAAAAAACAAAGACCGTCGAGCCATTCAAATGATCCCTGAATTTCTGACTTTTGCAGGATATGAGATCATTCAGAACGGATAAAGCCCTCTGCGCAAACGTTCAGCGGAAAACAACATGAGAGTTTCCACCCTTCTTCAGGAAGTGTTTGTCGGCTTACTTGACAAAAAAGAAAACAAGATTAGCGTCAGCCCTGTTAATGCAAAAATATTGTATTTAAACGGAAAATGGTCGCCCGAGTACCGAGTGCATTAACACGCAAATTCGTTCCGGTAAAAACTGTGAACTTCATGTGTGAGACAAAATGTGCAGGAATGCATCCGGTAACGGGTATGAGTTGAATTTTATTCGATGAAAATTGATTGAGCGAGCTCCGAAAGGAGTGTGAATGAAAAAAGCGAAATGGTTGTTGGGTAGTATCCTTTGCGTATTTTTACTCTTTCCCACTTTAAGTCGGGCCATAGCGGTTGCTGACAGCACTGGATCTAATACAAACCCTCCCCCGCCCCTTTTTGATTTGAGTTGGGATTATGTGGGGTATCTTCTTCCGCGTACCAATGTAACTGGAGCCGGTTCGGCCGTTTATCTTGGGAACTCCTGGTTTATTACGGCTTTTCACGCAAAAATTTTTAACAATCCCGGGACGGTACGGCTGAACGAAACGTCCTATCTTATCGACAGCAACAGTTGGGTGTGCATTACCGGCAGTTCAGGAACAAATACGGACTTAGTTCTGTTTAAAAGCAAAACAACCCCGGGCTACCCGCCGCCGGGGGGGCCGCTTTTTGAAATCCGAAACTCACCTATGCCGCTCGGCGCAGATGTAAGCATGATCGGTTGCGGAGGACGTTCTTTAGCACCTCATTTTTGGACAAGTGATTGGATTGCAACAAATGCGGTCAGCGGCGTTTACAGTGGCTATTTAACGACTGTTGTCGGGCCGCAATGTTGGGGAATAAATACAGTCA
>JBGAJP010000085.1:0-5652 GCA_044224855.1 Pontiellaceae bacterium | reverse complement strand
CAAGGCGTCCGGTGTGCAGATCGCCAACGGTTTGGGCATGCTGTTGCATCAGGGCGCAAAGGCGTTTAATATCTGGACCGGAATTGAACCTGACGTTGAAGCAATGCGCAACGCATTAGAAAAGGCGGTATATTCATGACAGAATTCTGGACGATCTACTGGATGGCGGTGGTCTTTGTTCTCGGTCTTTGTCTTGGCAGCTTTCTCAATGTCTGCATCTGCCGGATTCCGCAGGAAAAATCAGTCGCCTGGCCGCCGTCGGCCTGCCCGAACTGCAAGAGCCGCATTAAGTGGTACGACAACATTCCGGTGCTGAGCTGGTTTTTACTTAAAGCCAAATGCCGCCATTGCAGCCTGCCTATTTCCATTGCCTATCCGATCATTGAGCTGCTCACCGGCTTCTTCTTTCTCACCATCTGGCTCATCTACGGTTTCACCTGGTTCACTCCCATCTACGCGCTCGCCGTCTTTGGTCTGCTGCTTGGCACCTTCATCGACCTGGAACATATGATTCTGCCGGATCGCGTCACCATCGGCGGCATGATTCTTTTTCCGATCATCAGTGTTTTTTTCCCCCCGTTGCAGGGTGAAACAACCTGGATGGGCGGACTCAAAGATTCGCTGATCGGTCTGGCCGCCGGCTTCGGCTCGCTCTGGGTTGTGCGCGAAATCGGCAGCGCCGCGCTCAAGCAGGAAGCGATGGGGTTCGGTGACGTCAAACTGATGGGCGCTCTCGGCGCGCTTTTCGGCTGGGAGGCCGTCATCTATATCGTTTTCTTTTCGGCGTTTATCGGTTCCATCGCGGGCATCAGCCTTATCGCGCTGCACCGCAAAGGCATTCAGAGTCAGATTCCCTACGGTCCGTATATTTCACTGGCGGCCTTTTCCTGGCTGCTTGGCGGATTCCGCCTCTGGGATTTCTATCTGCGCCTGATGGGGTTGTGATCTTTAAAATTATAGGCCGGGTGAGGTCACCCGGCGCGAAGAGCGGTCCGGATTTTTTTCCAGGCCGCTTTTTTCTTTGCGGGCGGAACCGACGCATTGGCCGGACTGGTTGAAGGCAGCGTGACCAGTTTCAGTTCGCGGGTCAGTTCCGGTAGAACCAGTTTATGGAAAAGTCTGGCGGCGGTTTGTCCGTTAAACAAAACCGTATGAATCCGCGGCGCGGCGGCAAACAGCGAAGCGAAATCATTAGCTGCCACATCGGTCATATTGGAATCGAGACTTCCTTCGCGGCGGCAGCTGTGCGCCACATCCCAGAGAGCGACGCCGTTTTTCCTCAAAACTGCCAGACGCTTTTCGTACGGCAGTTCGCGCCCGGCGCCGAACAGTCCGCCCATGAGATCCCAGAACAGATTGCGCGGATGTGCATAATACTGCTGTTGTCTGAGCGACTCTTCCCCCGGCATCGAACCGAGAATCAGAACCCGGGCGTTACGGTCGGCGGAAAAAGGAAAGCTTTGGATTTTTCCATTCATAACTAAAGGCAGGCAGGATGCCTGCGATACGTACCGCAGGCATCCTGCCTGCCTTGTAATGATCAATCTAAAAATTTTCCGTTTCGCTCTCCGGTCAGTTCCCCGTCCTTGATTGTCAGTGTTCCATTAACAATCAGCGTCTCGATGCCTGCGGAAAGCTGATGCGGTTTGGCGTAGGTGCTTTTTTCCTCAATTTTTTGCGGATCGAAAACCACCACGTCGGCAAAGTTGCCTTTCTTCAGCACACCGCGGCCGGTCAACCGGAAGTGTTCGGCGGGCAGGGACGTCATCTTGCGTACCGTTTCCGGCAGCGGCGCGGCCTGGCCGTCCAGCGCGGCGCGCAACACTTTGGTGAAACTGCCGTAAGCGCGCGGATGCGGATGGTCTTTACTCAAAATGCCGTCCGGCGCACGGATCGACGCATCGCAGCCAATCATCACCCACGGCTGCGCCAGAATCCGCCACATATTTTCTTCGCTCATGCCGAAGAAAATTCCGCCGGTACGCAGTTCGTCCTTCTCGACGATGTGGAGCAGAGCATCCACCGGTTCCATGCCGAGAGCTTTAGCCGCGTCGGGCAGGTACATGCCTTTGAACTGCTGAAGGTCAGGATGCTCGGTCGAGCCGATCATGATGATGCCGAAGCCGAACTCGCCGCGCCCTTCGAGAATTTCATCCCGGATTTTTTTCCGGGTTTCAGCGTCCGCCAGTCGTGCCAGCACGGCGGCTTTACCGTCGTAGAGCGCCCAGCCCGGCAGCGTAATATCCAGATCGGTGCAGGAGGCGGTGTAGGGATAACGGTCGGCGGCGACTTCAATCCCTGCGGCGCGGGCGGCTTCAATTTTCGCCAGCGCCGCGTTGAGCTTATGCCAGTTGTCTTTGCCGGACGTTTTCAGATGCGAAATCTGTACCCGCGCGCCGGCCGTCCGGCCGATCATCAGCGCTTCATCAATCGCCTCAATCAGCTGACGGCCTTCGCTGCGCATGTGCGAGGTGTAGATTTTATTGCGCCCGGCGCAGACTTTTGCCAGCGCAATGATTTCGTCGGACGGTACGGCGGAAGCCGGCGGATAAATCAGTCCGGTGCTCAGACCGCATCCGCCTTCGTCGAGCGCCTGTTCGAGCGCGCGACACATCGCTTTCAGTTCATCCGGCGTCGCACCGCGCGGTTCGTAGCCGCTGACGCCGCGGTGCAGCGTGTTGTGGCCGATCAGCAGAACTTCATTCACGGCAGGTTTCACCTGATCGAAAAGGCGGCGGTATTCAGCGACCGTGCTCCACGTTCCGGGGAACGGCTTATCCTGCCAGTCGGACGGCAGTTTTGCATCGCCGAGGCGCGGCGCGGCCGACGCGCCGCAGTTGCCGCAGACTTCGGTGGTAACGCCCTGAAACACCTTGCTCGAAGCGCGCGGCTCAATCAGCAGATATGCATCCGAGTGGGAATGGACATCAATAAAACCGGGGCAGACGATCTGGCCGGTTGCATCGATGGTCTGCTTCGCTTCGGCTTTCGATAAATCACCGACCGCCGCGATTCGCTCGCCGGAAATTCCGACATCGGCCCGAACCGCCTCCGCGCCAGTTCCATCCAGCACGCTTCCGTTCTTAATCAGCAGGTCGAATTTCATACAGTCAATATAGCCGAAGAGAACAGAGCTTTACGACGCCCTTTTGCCAGCAGTCATGATGAATATTGTGGCGTCGAGCGAGGCCCTGCCGGTTAAGGTGGGTTGTTTTCTACTCCGCGATTATATCTGTCACTATATTATTTGAGCTATCCATTCTAATCTCAACAGAGGTTCGGTGTAGCGAGTCTTTTGTTGCGAACGACGGAAGAAGTCGGGTGCTCAGAGGAAACGGTCGTGCACACTCAAGTTGACAGCAGTTTTTACTCTTAGATAACTTACCAATATTGCGCCATACCTCGGATCTAACTCCATCCGTATCTGTTAGACAGAACTCGAGCTCAACATTCAAGATCGTTTTCTCTTCAAATAGGGCAAGGATGTCATCCACTGTTCTTTGGGGGATGGAAAATATTTTTTCGACCGTAGTCTTTGCCCCAATAGTCAGTTGGTTTTTTTTAAAAAGGGAAATCCTGTAATAATATATTCCATCGTCGCTTCCGTAGAGAAGTTCGCCGCCAGGCGGAAGCGGTATACTGTTTTCTCTGTGAGTTGTAGTCGTGGCTGTGGCCGATGGACCGTGCGTAAACTCAGTTCCCTTTGGTGCATAGAGTATCATAGAAATTTGCAAAATAGTTGCATCCCGATTTCCAGTATTTCGGAAGGTTATACCAACAGAGCCGTCTTGGTTCCGCAGATCTATGTGATTTACTGTGGCAACAAGCCTATCTGCTTTATGGAAGTAAGTGAAATAGGTGGGAATCGCAGCTAAGACGAGTGTTGACAAGCCGAGTAGAGGAATCTTGATCCGTCGAGTTTTGGCTGCTGATTGCGACAGTCGTTTGGGTGTCGTACTTCTCATATTTTGCGCGAACAGTAATATGGGATGGGAGTGAACTTCAACTTTGATCGTTTGTTTTATCCATCCTAACCTAATCTTAGCGCATCGGCTGGGGCGGAGATGTGATGTCTTCAAACCGTGCGACGGATGAGCCGCGCCAGGCGAACCAGAGGGTGCCGAGGATGCCAAAGCCGAAGGCGGTTATTAAGTTGAGTTCCGGTGAGATGCGCCAGAGCAGGGCGCCGCCGAAGGCGGCGAAGGCGACGAGGACGTCGCGCACCAGATAGTAGAGTCCGAACATCGCCGCTTTGCGGCCTTCCGGCGCGAGGTCCATGATGAGCGCTTTGCGGGTCGGCTCGCCGAATTCTTTGAGTCCGCGCAGGACGAATGCCGCGACCAGCGGCCAGAGCGAGTTCGCGTGTAGCAGCGCCAGCGGGAAGCAGGTGAAGAAGGCGAAGGTGATCAGGACGAACGGTTTTTTGCCGAAGCGGTCGGCCATGTAGGCGACGGGAACGTACACCAGCACGGCGGTGATGTTTTCGATGGCGGAGAGCCAGCCGAAGGTGAGTTCGGAAACCGGATGCAGAATGGTGCGCGTGACCCAGATGACGACGAAGGCGTCGGGAATCCGCTCGCAGAAACGAATCAAGATATCCGACAGAAGCAGATTGCGCAGACCGGCCGGCATTTCGCGCCACAGCTTCAGCGGATTGGCTTCGGCTTCTTTGGCGTCTTTCGAGTCGTCGGTGATCATCACCTGCTGAAGCACCGAAGCGGCCAGAGCGAGCGCCAGCGCCGCGATGAAGGCGGCGCGTACGCCGTGTTCGACGCCCCAGACAGCGATACACGCGCCGCCGACCACCGGGCCGAGCATTTTCGGAACGCGCCGTACCAGCGCCAGCACCGATACTCCCATCGTGCGCCGGTGTTTCGGAACGATTTTGGCGAGCAGATCCATGGTGGCCGGAAGCGAAATCGCCGACCACGAAATGAAGAACGCCGCGCCGAGCAATACAGCCCACCAGGTGTGAATGAAAATGACGCACAGGTAGCCGATCATGGAGAGCGCGTTGAAGAAAAGCAGCGCGCGCTTGGTGCCCAGCCGGTCGCTCAGGTAGCCGCCGGGAAAGGCGTAGAGCGCGGCGAGCAGATCATCCATGCCTGCCAGCAGTCCGATGGCCAGCACGGCGGTCGAGGCTTGCGCCAGCTGCTGCAAGTAGAGCGGCAGAAAGCGTTCGGCCATGTGCTCGCCCATGCCGACCAGTATGATCATGCCGAGCAGGCCGGTCATACTGCGTTTGTGAACGGAAGGATTAGAGTGCGGTTCCATTGTTGCGCTGAGTGTGAAAACGCGGCATGGCGCTGTCAACTCTCCTCTTTGGAGGGTCGCGTTCCACCGCTTCGTTATAGCCGGAACTCAGGCGAAGCCGTGGATCCGGCGACTTAGCACTGGCAGAAGCCGGATCTACGGGCAAATATGCCCTAAGTTCCGGCTTTACCATGGGACGGCGTGGAAGCCGGCCCTCCATTCAACATTCCGCTATTCCAACATTCCAATCTTTCGCTAATCCCCTCATAATCCGCGGCCATGAACATGATTTTCAATGCATCGGCGGGGACGGGGAAGACCTGGCAGGTCACCGAACTCTATTCCGCGCTGGTGCTGGGAAAAGATCATGAGCATTTACCAGCCGGTCGCCAGGCAATC
>JBGAJP010000021.1:0-40683 GCA_044224855.1 Pontiellaceae bacterium | reverse complement strand
TCTCGGAGAGATGATTTTACGCTATTTGGCACCGCGTGAAGTCTGAGTTTTAGCCAGAGGGCCTGCTCAAAACGGCTACACCTTTACAAAACAGAAAGTTTCATATTGTGCAACTTTCCGTATTAACCGTGTAATGGGACAGGGGCCTGCGGCAGGCCAACACCACTCACTGTAATCCTTCTGCCCGCAACGAGACCGTGAGGTTTGCTTTTCATCAATTTCTTTGGTATGGGTATGGGTATGAAAACGATGGATATCGAAAAACTGAGCAAAGAGGAAAAACTTGGGCTCATGGAAACCATTTGGGAAGACCTGTCAAAAACAGAGGTCTCGGCCCCCGCCTGGCACGAACAGGCCCTCAAAGAAACCGAAGACCGCTTTTCCAAAGGTCTTGAAAAGCCCGTAGACTGGAAAGAGGCGAAAGACCAGCTACGGAGTCGGTTCGCATGAAAATAAAGATTCTCCCCGCTGCAATTGAGGATCTTCATACCGGTCGATTGTTTTATGAGAAACAGGGAGAGGCGCTTGGAGAATATTTCTTTGACACACTCTTTTCCGATATTGATTCCCTTATTCTGTTTCCGGAGAAACACGCCAAGGTCTTCGGTTACCACCGCTTACTGAGCAGACGCTTTCCCTACGCGGTTTACTACAAAATCGAGCAGGATATTGTCATTGTTTACCGAGTGCTTGACCAGCGCCAGAATCCGGACAAAACAGAATCTGCGCTTGGCAGTCCCGACTAGAGCGGTTCACGAATGAAACGCCGGATTAACCCACCCCGGCCTGCGGCCACCCCTCCGCCGGAGGGGAACATAAAAGCCTCATTTTACACGATCCCCTCCATGGGAGGGGTGCGCAAAGCGCGGGGAGGGTTCTTTGTTTCGTTACAGTATTTCAATCGTTATTTGCTCTAAACCCCACCCGGTCAACTGCGACCAACGGGCTTCACAGCATTCGGAAAGAACCCCACACGTTAACCGTGTAATGGGACAGAAAGGTTGTTGCAGGCCGCATCAATCACCGTAGTGCGTTTTTGCCCTTACGACATAAACGATCAATTTGTCATCCTCAATGGAGTAGACAATACGATCCTGATAACTGAGCCGGACAGAATAATATCCCTTGAGTTCACCCATGAGTGCTTTGCCGGAATAGGGATCGACCGCGATCTGGTTCCGGAGCACATCCATCAGCTTCTTTTTCAGCTTCGGCGTGAGCTTGCGGATATCTTTCCCGGCCTGGCGTGAAAAACGGATCTCGTATTTCACTGCGGTTCCCCGAAAACATCTTCGAACGACAGGGTATCACCTTTCTCCACTTCCTTGCGTGCGCGGTCGAAATCTTCCCGGAATCCACTGGCAGACAACAGATCGAGGGTCTCCTGCAGGCTTTCGAATTCTTCTTCCGACATCAGCACGGCGGCACCACCCTTATGGCTGATGTGATAGATCTCGTGTTTCTGGTTCACACCTTTCATCAGGTCGAAAAATGATTTTCTGGCATCCGTTGCGGTAATCGTGGACATGATCATCTCCATATGTACGCTTTTATGTACACCCTTCTACATTTTCATTACAGCCCTGTCAACTGCAGTTTGAACACATCTGAATTTCGGGTGTAGCCCCACACGTTAACCGTGTAATGGGACAGAGCCGAAGATCGCTGCAAACCGGCCGGAAACCGAAAGATTTATATACCCAACAACCTCTACAAAAGTGCCTTTGAAGGGTCGGGATGCGTTGGTCCCGCGGATTCGTCCCCGGTTGGGGCGTAATACCAAAAGTTAAACGCACCTGGCTCCCACTCTTCGAGGACAACATTTAAAACTAAAAGAGAGGTGATTGTACCGTGCCGATAGCTGACTATAAACAAAGGGCTCAAAGAGCCGAAAAACAACTCATGGATAATCCGGATATTCCGGAACAGAACAAGCGGATACTGCAAAGGTTCCTGACCGCCTATGACGTAAGTGACGCCAGAAAGAATATCTTTCTGAACAAGGTCATGCCGCTGCTGGCTGAATTCAATCCCATCGAATCCGCGCTAACGGACCGGGACCGAATCAATGAACTGTTTGCCCGGCTCAGGCGGCGTTACAGACCGGCCACTTACGCTACGTATGTCAATGTGATCAGACGATTTCTTTCCTGGCTGGGCGATGGCGGCCGTCCGGCCAGCATGCGTGATATCAAACCGGGGAAAGCCAGCAGCAAGAAACGTGATCTTGAACCGGAGGACATGCTCACATGGGAGGATGGTCTGCGGATCTCGGATGTGTTGTGCAACCCCCAGCTGCAGGCCGCCGTACAGTCCCAGCTCGACTGCGGATTCCGGCCATCGGAATTCATTGACCTGAACTATGGCGATGTTGAAGTGACCACCGGTCTCGCTGTATTCCATGTCCGGGACGGCAAAACCGGAAGCCGTAGCGTTGTGGCCCACCGTTGTGTTCCTTCATTGCTGAAATGGCTGGATGCCCATCCGACCCGGCGACCGGGCGATCCGCTCTGGATTTCGGAAGGCAGCATTAAGCAAGACACTAACGGCCGGCTGCAAGTTATCCGCTACAGCTATCCTGCCATTGCCAAGCGAATCCGGGTTGCCGGACGAAAGGCGGGTATCGGCAAACCCCTGGACTTTTACAACCTGCGTCATTCCAGCTGCGTGCTGGATAAAATGGATAACCTGCCGGTTGATCTGGCCGCAGAGCGGCATGGCCATGGGGTAAAGCACTTTGTTGGAACCTATGGCAGGTTGAGCGTGCAGGATGTCATGCGGCGATTTCATTCCCACTACGGAACCGGTGAAAAAGAAGAAGAGAAGCCGATGATTGAACATCAAACCTGTCCGGTCTGCAAAAGGCTGAACGAACAGACAAAAGACTGGTGCTCATCCTGCGGTACTCCCTTAAACGCCACAGGAGCGCGCGAGAGCGCCGTACAGAGCGGTTTGCTGGGTCAAGCGGGCGGAACACCGGCTCAGGAAGAAATGGCGCAAATAAAGGCGGAATTGGCGACCGCCCGTGAGCGGGAGAAAGAGTTCAGGAAAGAGCAGCTGCTCCTTCTTCAACAGATGCAGGAAATCCGAACCGCCTTGGCTGCAAATTAATCGACAATCCCTTTCGGGTATAGAAAGGCTGATTTCTATGGTAATTGACCCTGTCGGGTATAGCTCATGCGTCCTTCATTTGAGCTTCCCACTGATTCAGGGCAATCTTTTAAAAAGTGCGGATAATGATACTCCTATGGAATTAAAACAAAAATCCAAACGGAAGAAAGGAACGAAGGTTTCCCGCAACAAAGCCGAAAGCGATCTGTCCGGCCATCTGACCGACATCCAGCTAAAACTGGACCACATCATTGACCGCATCAAGGATTCGCTCTACCAGCGGAATATCCGTGACCATGAGGAGGATGGACAATGAACAATATCCAGCTCTGCGGCACCGGCAGACCCTCCCGGAGTTATGACGGGACAGCGCTCTGGTTCAATTTGAGAGCCAGACATTCTCCCGTCATCCTCGGTCTCCCGCCAGGCATAGTCCATGTTCCCTGCCGTGTATTCGGTGCCTCTCCGGAACGGCGGGAAATCCTGCTGAAAAGAAAGCATCGAAATGTCCGTGTCGCGGCAGCCGGTCGATTAGAGCAGATTGTCTCCAAAGGCGGCCGCAGATGGAAGAATGGCCGCAGCAACAGGCGGCAGGAGAGCAACCTTGAAAGGATCGTAAGCCAGCAGGGATTGAGGCTGCGGAGGGGGAGATAAATGTACTCGCCCAGAATCTACGAGAACCAGATTCCCAGCCTCTATCATGCTGCGCAGAATCTGGACGTGCCGATGACCCAGTTGGCAAATTCTTTTGTCTATTACGGGCTGGCCTCCGGGGATTATGGACCGGCCGCATCTCATCTTTTGCCGCCTCCCAACAAAGTGCTGCCGGAAGGCGTTCTGCCAAAGATGCCTATATTCAGCCGCCACTATGATTCCGTGCGGGACTTTCTAACGGAGCCCCGATTTGTTGCTCCGAAAAACGCGACCTTTGAGCAGCTTATCAATCTGACCCTGCAGGACATTCTTCACAGGAACCATCGCCGTGATAAGGGTAAACAGGCATGAGCAGGTTCGGCGGCATGCTTATTGAGCGAATATAAACGCTTGTAAGTTGTATTAAATACAACTATCTTGTTGTTAATGAAGATATATAAGGCCAGTTTAAATCCCATTGTCGATGCTCTTCAGGTGAAGGACTTGCTGGGAAATACGAGCGATAAGCGCGGAAAAATTGCCCGGATGATTCGTTCCGGCGATCTTTTGCAGTTACGCAGAGGACTTTACGCCACCCGGCGCGATCTCAATCCGCTTTGTCTGGCTGCGGGCATATACGGTCCGTCGTACATCAGCTATGAAACCGCACTCTCGTATTACGGCCTCATCCCCGAAGCGGTTTACGAGATCACTTCAGCAACGCTGAAGCGGCCCGCTGAATTCCAGAATATCTTCGGGCGGTTTCATTACCGCAGGATTCCGGAACGCGTTTATCCCTTCGGAATCGAACGGGTCACGGAATCCGGCCTTCCGTTCCTGATCGCTTCACCGACCAAAGCGGTTTGTGACCGGATCGCGCTGGAGCCGCGAATTCGATCGATGTCGGATGTGAAGCACTGGGCGGAACTGATGAGGCTGGATGAAGCAATGGAACTCGACCTGACTGTTCTTGATGCCTGCGCTGAAAACTATCAGCGGCCTGCCGTACGGTTCCTCCGACGTACCGTGGAAAAATATGGAAGGATTCTGCCATGAATAAAGCCCTTGAAGATATGCTGCGCCCTTACAATCCCGTTACTCCGCTCGACTGGACTCATGCGATCCGGGAGGTGGTTCAGGAAATTGCTCTGCTCGGCTTATGGCGCAGCGGCTTTTTTGAAGAGGCCGCGTTTTACGGCGGAACCGCTCTGCGGATTTTTCATGGACTCAACCGCTTTTCAGAAGATCTCGATTTTTCACTGCTTAAAGAAGGCGGTTCTGTCCGTCTTGAGTCAGCGCTCGCATCGATCAGAACCGAACTGGCCGCATGGGGACTTTCGTTCGAGGCGGAATCCAAATCTTCCGGAGCCCGGACCGGAATTGAATCGGCTTTCCTGAAGGGGAACACCCGGATCAATCTGTTGAATGTCGGAGTCCCGGAAGAGCTCAACCGATACTTTCCGCATAACCAGAAGGTAACCATCAAGCTGGAACTCGACACAACGCCGCCGCCCCTTGCTTCGACCGAAGTAAAAACCCATCTGCTGCCGACACCGTTCCAGGTGCGGCTTTACGATCTGCCGAGCCTCTTTGCCGGCAAGCTGCATGCGATGCTTTTCCGGGACTGGAAGAGCCGGGTCAAAGGACGGGATTTCTATGACTTTGTCTGGTACATCAGCCGGCGTGTGCCGGTAAACCTCCCTCATCTGGAGGCCCGAATCATTCAGAGCGAAGAACAGCAGACGGAGCGGTTCAACATAGATGCTGTGCAGACTCTGCTCAAAGACCGTATCCGGAGCGTCGACATTGCCGCCGCCGCTGAAGATGTCCGGCCCTTCCTGCGCGATCCCCGTGAGCTTCAGCTCTGGAACGAGGAATTTTTCATGCAGCTGATTCCGCAACTGCAGGCCGCAGGCAACTGATACGGTTAAATGCCGTCGGTCTGTTTGCATGAAACAACCCCGAATTTACCTTTATTCGGGTTGTTTCGGCTCTATTCCTCTCCCGAAACAACCCCAAGGTGTTAGCGGAGGTATTCCCCTCACCACACCATTCTATGCCACACTTTTCTGCTCCTTAACTCAGCTTCAATGATCGGCCGGAAAACGAAGCTTTTGTGGCGGTTGCCACGGCATATTCCGGAATCAATGACAAAATCCTCAACCGGCGTTTACAATATTGAGTTTTCACACGGCCTCTATTACTTTCGGATTAAGTCCAGCTCACTCATACATCTTATTTCGCGGGGAGGTTTACGTGGCAAGATATGCGCTTGTGATTGGAATCGAATATGAAGATGATTACGGACAAGATAGACTCCGGCACAGTATTAGGAATGCAACCGAGATAAATAACTTTTTTATCAACTCAGGGTTCGACTGTTCACACCTGCTGCTCGAAAAAAATGCTGGTCTCGACGGCATACATGAAGCACTGAACTCCGTATGCGAAACCCTTAATTACGGAGATACGTTCTGTCTATATTTTTCTGGACATGGATTTGAGTTTATAGGGCACCAATACATCCACTTATATAATTCCAATGCAACTTTATTTGGAGAAGGGCAACTGCCGGACAACGCCTTGTCCATAGAATTTATCGAAAAAATAAGCAGAAAGTCTGGCGTTGAGAGAGTTTTAATAATGGACTTGAACCGTTCTGCTTCCGGCAGAAAGGCCTTTGACGAAGAAGCGATAGCCCGTTCGATACAATATGCATCCGACGATTCTCCAATAAGCGTCTATTGTGGCAGTTATTGTGATGCCTCCCCCCTTGGAGTTTTGATGTTCAATGAATCATTTTTCACCAGTGTTCTTCTGAAAATATTTGAATACAAGATTGAAGTTGGACTTGAGATCTCGTTTCCCAGTGTCTGCAACATTGTATTAAGCAGGATTGAGGAATGGGCCGAATATTTGCCGAAAAAATATTCAACATGCTACCGTAGTAGTAAAAGCAATCACAATTCCGTGATCCATTCTGGAATGAGAGCCATATCAGACCTATCTAATATAAAAAGGATCAAAGCTGAGGCCGATACATTGCTGGAAACACTACTTGCGGAGCATGTCCTATGGCGAAAGAAACGTACAAACCCTAAAAAGGGGAAAAGGCTGACTTTTCAGAAATTGAAACCCATCATTGAAATTTATAAAAATTCAGGACTGGGGAGCATAAAATTAACTACCCGGAATCTAACAAAAGCTGATTTTAGTTCTGCTGAATTTCCGGAAGGAATGGTTTTTGCACATTCAATTCTATCTGAGGTCAATTTCTCAAACTCGGTTTTATCGAACATAGATTTCTCATATTGCAAATTTGTATGTACTAGGTTTGAAAGATCGAATATATCTTCCTGCAACTTTAATAATTCGCGCTGGGTTAACATCTTTGAGATGGCCTCGGAGATGACACATTGTATTTTTGATCAATCATCATTTAGGGATATAGACTTTTCCTATTCACACTTTATAAATTCGTCGTTTAAAGGCTCTTTTTTGGCAGGAGAAAACTTATCAGATTCGTCGGCCATTAACTGTGATTTTACCGATGCTGATTTTGCTGGGGCAAGATTGATCAATACTGACTTGTCCGGTTCAATCTTAACTGGCGCAAGGTTATACGGAAGTTCTCACACTGATTGGTGTATTGAAGGAGTAGAATGTCAATATGTGTATTGGGACAGAGAGGGGAAAGAACGGTTCCCGCCAGAAAATGATTTCCACGAGGGGGAATTCTCCAAGCAATATCGCCACTACACCAAGTTTTCCTGTCCCTTCAAAGAAGGTATAACTCCGCTTGATTTGATGCTCGCCACGCATATCGTCGATGAAATCAATGCTGCTGACCTCGGGTTTATAGTCCGGGTTGATAACGCATCAGTTCGAGGTCTCAATCCGACCCTCAATTTCATCATCGAAAAGGGAGACGAGAAGCGGGATGAGGCAAAAGAAACCTTCTCTACGGTCTTTGAGCGCCTGAGCGGACGAGAAGATTCTTCGCCAAAAACCTCCACCAAGCATCTGCCAAAACACAGTGAAAGGAAGTCGGACACCGAACTGTTGATGGATATCCGCTCATTGGTCCAACAAGGATCACAACAAGGATTGAATAAGCTGGCACAAATGAGGCAGTTCCTGGAAGGCAGTTTTCAGTCAGTAATGACGCATACGATCAGAACGGCGGCGAGAGAGGCGCTCCAAGACTATCTATTAGAAAAACCACTTTGTTCAGAATCGTATGATATGAGCCAATACCGATATTTGGTACTTTACGGCTTAGGATCGCATACGAGCAAACTACCCGACCATGAACTTGAGTTGCTACACACAGCACTTACAAACCAACAGGGAACAACCTGTCTGGCACTTCAGGATGCGGAACTAAACGAAATGCCCAAGGAGAGTTCGGTGCATCGTCACTATGAGATCTTTAGTAATCTGCCCGAGCAAGAAGCTTTTATTGCTATGGCAGACCTCACTCCCGGAGCTAAAGCAAACCACAAACCAAAAACACTTGTTGAAACGGTCTGCTGGGATTCTTCGACCTATGCCGCTCAAAGTGCGCTGACCGAGTGCGCGGAGCGATTACGTTTCGCTCTGGACATTGAAGGGCTTGATGACCTGCCTCGGCCGCCACTTCCCACACAAACGCGCACAGTGGTGCTGCCCAACAGAAAATACATTAAAGAAATCATTAATAACAAATTCTCTACAATCAGCGCGGCAGCAGCAGAATTATCAGACATGGGTGGGAGTCCCGATTCGATTCGGAAACGACTCTTTGAAGCAGCAAAAGGCACTCCGGTAAAACGGGAGACGATGGATAGAATATCCAAGGTCCTTGGCAAACCCGTTGAGGTGCTCTTCTTTGACGAATTAATTGTAAAGCCAAATGCTTTCAAATCGCTAAGGGAAGAAAGTGGACTTTCCGTTAATTCCTTAGCCGATAAATTCGGAATCAAAGAGCCGTTCTATTTCAACCTGCTCGAAGACGCACAGGCAATCTCCGGGCACATGCTGATTGCTGCGCAGTACCATTATAAAAAGATTTTAGGCGCCGAAAATGCCTCTTTTGAGAAGCTGGTTGATTGGGATCGAACGAGAGCGCATCACCAGAAAAAATTCGCGTATCTGTTGGAATCTGAATAGCGCAACCTCTATTGAATAACAATTTTTTGTTAGATCCTCGGCAAAAGCCGGGACTTTATGCCATCAGAACTTCTGATATAACTGTCCGAACCGCCTTCATAGGTGATATCCGGCATTTACCGTCCTTTGACTACCTTCTGGTCGATCCGACTCTGTTTCGCCAGGCTTTCATTGTCCGTTATGAAAAAAATGTATGCCGGACAATAGCAACTAAACCTCGGTCTTTAGCCTCTTTTTTGAGGAAAAATCAGACTTTCTTACCCCTCCGGACTTAACGAGCATACGTCCCGCATATGCCCAGTTGACCGTTCTTTGTCCTCTGCTATCAAGGAAGCAATTTAATTAACGAAGGAGGTCAAAAAATGGACATTATATCATGGATCTGGAACGGCTATTCCAGTCTGACCTATAATTTATCCCCGTCGGTGTTCTCTTTTTTGTTACGGGCCAACCTGCTGCTCCTGTGCCCCATTATTGCCGCCTACATCGGGTTCTCCCAGCTTGGACAGCTGTGCAGTCACCGGCTTCAGGCTGTATTGATGATCATCGGGGCCTTAGTAGCTATCAGTATTCCGTTGGAGTGGCTGACAGTACCATCTGCCTGGCGGCCCTGGACAATCATTATTCTCTTGGCGGGGTGCGGGTACCTACCGGTCCTCTTTTCTTTTCTTGCACATCGGGGACTGGGCACGCAGGCGAGAGTCCTACGAATCACGCGAATCGCACTGGTCGTTCTCTTCCTGCTCAACCTGATTTTCTGGAGATAGCCATGACTTTGATTAGTCGCTTCATCAATTTCCTCAATGTGAATGCTCCGGCCGCAACACCAGGAGGGCCGGCCACCCCGTCCCCGGCTCCGGCGGCAGCGGCTTCCAGCCCGTCCACGAAAGGATCCGGCACCTCATCCGGCAATCAGCACGTTGAGCGCAAAAAGGTTGTTTTCCGGCGGGTGGGGCCGAACGACATCGTCTCCGAATCCGAAGAGCAATGGAGCCACGACAATGGTGTGATAGAAGGCGACATCCTGAAGACCCGGGCCATTACGGCTTCAGGCCAGCTGGCCGACCCGTCACAACTGCAGGCGGTCTGCAGCATCTGCAACCGGCTGGAGGATGTCGTCATCCGTTCGGAAATCAGTCACTCGACCCTCTGCAGGATCTGCCAACGCATCTTTGAAACGCCCGACGGGCGCAGGATTACAGTTACACCGCAGGAGCATGCGGAGCTGACCTATCGGTTCGATACCTGGGCGCACAACGACATCATCAAACGCAAAGGAACCGGAAAATGAAATCCTCAGACAAACCGGCTCTTCATAAGCTGATCCTGTCGAATGCCAAACGTATGCAGGATTTGGGGCTGCAATACCGGGAAGACCTTCAGTTTCTTCACCGGCTGAGCCAGTCTCCGCTGCCGCATGCCGCCTTTAAATTTGCCAACAAGCTCAGCCGGACGTTGGATACTCTGGAATTCCAGCAGGCGGTTCATGGCAATGAAACGGTTCCTGACCTTGATCCCGGCATATCTCTTGAGATCGGTAAAACCGCTGGCAGGGGTCTGCCGTACCGGATTCGCATCAGCGACCTGACGACGCACGCGGTCATATGCGGAGCATCCGGTTCCGGTAAAACAACGCTCATCGGGCAGATCGTGAATGCGCTTTTGGGAGAACTGCGCGTCCTGCTGTTTGATCACAAAGACGAAGGCCTGCGCTTTATAAACAAAATCCAGGATGCCGCCTATATTCCGATGGATCGGCAGCGGTGGAACGGCCTGTCGGGTATCAGCGATCAGCGTGACTATATCCGGTTTGTCGGCTCCCAGCTCACAAAACTCATGGCGCTGCTTCCGGTCACCTCAAATGCTGTGCTGGCCAAACTGTTGGCGCTCTGTGCCGACCGCAGCAATCTTCCTGCTGTTGCTGATCTGTCCCGTGTATTTCTGGTGCTGGCGCAAAAAGAGCTTCGTTCCAGCCTGCATACCGCCTCTAAAGGCTTCTCTGATCTAGCTGTCAATATGGGTCGGTGGGCTGACGTGCGGCAGGGTCATTGGCCGTTTGATGATTACCTGTTTAGCGTTGTTCCGCTCAAAGACTGTCCGGCGGCATTTGAGTACTTCTATATTGCCATACTGTTCCGGCAGATGATGGATCGGGCAACGGCTGGTGGACATACAGGCAGCCTCAAGCAGCTTATCATATTCGATGAAGGTCGCGGCTTTTTCGGCAGGGAACTTGAACCCGGTTCCGGTAGCGGACGCGTTAACCTTCAGGCCGACATCCTCACAAAAGCCCGCTCCTACGGGATCGGCAATATTATTGGGACCCAGAGCATCTCCTCTCTCCAATCCACCGTGGTGGATAACGCGGGTATTTTCATCGCCCTTCGCACTAATTCGGAGCAGGAGGCCAAGGCCTGCTGCCGGAGGCTTGGCTTTGATGATTCACGCTATATGGAGTTGATCAATATGCCGGTCGGCACCGCATGGGTGGTTTCGCCTGCATGTCGTCAGCCCGTAAAAATCCGGATTCCGTTCTGCGATCTCGGAAATTATCCAAGGGAAGCGGACATCGCCAGCCGCATGAACCCCGTCTGGACTTCATGGGACACCCGGACGGTCTTTGCTCCGGAAAAATCCGAAACAGAAGATGCCATTGATTTTCGTGAGCTTCTGGGCGAAACGGCATCCTCTCCGGTAGCTCCTGTCGAGGCAGAGATGACAAAACCAGTCGAGCCGCCAGTCCAGCAACCGAACGATCCGGCGATTTTGTCGGAATACTTCGCGATGCTACGTTCGATCATGGCTCATCCGGATTTCGGGGTGACAGATCATTACCGGGCACTGGGTTTTTCCGGAGGTCGCGGCACCCGAATTAAATCAAAGATGCTGGAACTCGGCTGGGTTACCACGGAGAGCATGATTTCTCCAAAGGGAGGCAGGCCTACAAATGTTCTGAAGCTTACCGAAATAGGAAAGGCACTGATCGATGAACTTGAACAGAGGACATGAAAACCTGCTTCATCTGCAGGCCAAGGCAGAGATCGGTCGGCTCTTTCACGCGCCGGACTGGGCGGTGTTCTACGAACAGAGATGTGCCGATATTCTGGTGATGCATGGAACCACCCGTTTCATTGCCGCCATCGAAGTGGAATTCACGCCCCGCAACGTTATCCGCAACCTGACTCGCAATCTGGCTTATGAATGTCACGCGGTCGCTGTGGTTTCACTCAATGACCGGTTCCACGGTCAGATTGAGAAGAAGGCGTTACAGATGGCGGCGTCCCGCAATCATAAAAACATTCGTGTGTTTCGCTATCGTGATCCGTCGCTGCAGGAACTTTTTCATTGGATCAATAAACTGACCCGCACGCCTGTGCAGGTCCGGGAGGCAGGCGCATGAAAAAACAGAAGCCAGATCATGAAAAAACCGCCGAAACCCTTGCCGGAATTCTGGTCAACGTGCTGCTCCGGCGGCTGGGTGCAGAAAGAGACGCAACACGGGCAGAGAAGACTTGAGGTTCTTTTCTACATATGGTCACAACACACATCATGAAAAACCTACAGGAACAACTGAATATCGGTCAGCTCGAAAAGGAGCTGAAAAGGCTGTCTATGCCGGAACTGCGCGAACGGTTCGCGGAGTGTTACGGGTACACAACCACCTCCCGCCAGAAACTGCATCTGGTTCACCGCATACTCTGGGCGGTGCAGCGGGATGCTATGGGCGACATCAGCGATGCCGCCCGGAACAAGGCTATGGCCATGGCGGATGACCGCGATGTGCGGGAAAGGTTTCCACGTTACAAACCGGCTTCGTCCGATAGTTCAACCATAACGGTTGCATACCGGCCCAAAGATGAGCTGTTGCCGGGCACGGTGCTGTGCCGGAATCATCAGGGAGCCGCCATCAGGGTTTTGGTGCTGGAAAAAGGCTTCGAGTGGAATGGGGAACATTACAAATCCCTTTCAGCCGTGGCACGGGCGGTTACCGGAACCCGCTGGAACGGAAGGCTCTTTTTTGGACTGACGAAAGGAGGCCACAATGAACACGCCTGATCCCGTACCCGTTGCTATCTACACCCGTAAATCCACCGACGCCAAAGTCGAGCAGGAAGTGCATTCCCTGTCCGTGCAGCGCGCATCGGCGGAGAGTTTCGTCGCTTCGCAGCAGCATCGCGGATGGTTTTGCCTTCCCGAAAAATTTGATGATAACAACATCAGTGGCGGAACGTTGGAGCGTCCGGCGCTTCAGCGGCTCAAACAGCATATCTGTGAAGGCCGGATCAAAGTGGTTGTCATTAACCGCCTCGACCGGATATCCCGCAGCCTGTCGCAGTTCCTGGAGTTGACAGAGTTTTTTGAAAAACACGGTGTGGCGCTCGTCAGTGTCACCCAGAATTTCAATACCGGCGATTCGATGGGGCGTTTGATGGTGCAGATCATCATGTCCTTTGCCGAGTTTGAACGCTCGCTGATCCGTGACCGGGTTACGGAACGTCTGCATGCCGCCCGCAGAAAAGGACGGTTCATCGGCGGCCCGCCGGTTCTGGGCTACAACATTAAACCGAAAGGCGGCGAACTGGAGATTGATGAACTGGAAGCCATCCGGGTGCGTGAGATTTTTGAACTCTATCTCGAATTGCGCTCGATCAAGTCCACGGTTCATGAGCTCAACCGCAGAGGCTGGCACAATAAGAAATGGATTACGAGGGAAGGCAAAGTCAGCGGCGGAAACAGTTTTTCGACCAGCAGTCTTCATCACCTTCTGTCCAACCCGCTTTATATCGGCAAGGTGTCGCTTAAGGAAGAACTCTTCGACGGACAACACGAGGGCATTGTTGACCCGAAACTGTTTGAACGGGTGCAGACGATGCTGGCCGGTAATTCCGTGCAGGACGGCAACCGTTGCCGCAACAGGCACTCGGCGCTGCTCAAGGGACTGCTGACCTGCAAATCCTGCAACGCGTCGTTTGTGCATACCTATACCCGGAAGAAAAACCGGATGTACCGGTATTACACGTGCAGCCATAAACGGGATCACGGAGCGGACACCTGTCCGTCACCGTCGATTCCGGCAGGAGAGATTGAGAACCTTGTGGTCGAACAGCTTCTCTCCATTGGAACCAATCCCGAACTGCAGGAAATGGTCTGCCGGCAACTGGCCGACGCCGTTGATCAGAAGCGATCGGATCTCATACAGCGGCGAAAAACCGCGAAGCAGCAGCTTGACCGGATCCACAGAGAGCTGGCCTCTTCGCGGGAATTTGATGCACCGCTGTCGCTGATCCGTCATCTGGAATCCAAGAGGGATGAGGCCGAAAGCATGCTGGAAACGATCCGTTGTTCCGAAGAGATGCATGTGCCGTCCAAAGGGGAAATTGTCGAAATTTTGCGGGACATGCAGGCCCTGTGGCCGTCGTTCAATACCGGTGAACAGTGTGCCTTTGTGAAAACCCTGATTCATCAGGTCGACTACGATGCGGTCGGCGGAAACATCACGCTGCATTTCAACGACGAGGGGTTCATTCCCGGTGCAAACAAAGGAGTCCTTTCATGACCGCCTCTATCACCATGAATATCCATCTTTCTCCGGGAAGATGCGGACACCGGGTTCTCCGCAAAGGGAAGCGGCCCAAACACGCCAAACCGGTTCGGCTTTCCCGTATCACCCGTCTGATGGCTCTTTCAATTAAATATGAGCATCTGCTCTGCAAAGGGCTTGTGGACAGCCACGGCGAACTGGCCGGGCTGGCCGGTGCGGATCGCAGTGTGATTTCACGGATCATCCGATTGAGGCTTCTGGCTCCGGACATTCAGGAATGGCTGCTCAATCTGCCAGAGCAGGTCCCTGGCAAGGATACGGTCGGCTGGACAGAAATCCGTCCGCTTACACGGATTGTTTTATGGGAAGAGCAGCGGCGAAAACTGAAGAGGCTGATTGCTTCCAAAGGAATTTCCCTGCCACGGGCCGATGGTCTTGCCTGTGGAAACGGAGCGATACCGACTTACATCTCAAACAAATCAGGAGGTTCCCATGACTCAGGAAAATAAAGACATCCCCGCGCAGCGAAGCCTTGCAGACCGCGAGGTTATAGATCGGGGGTCAGATGATGCGGCAGTTGAGTTGTTTCGACGGTTTATTTTGCTTCCGTCAGAAATAGATGCGCAGCACAGGCAATTGGCTGATTTGGCAGCCAGTGTTGAAGATGTCAGGACGGAAATGAGTCAGTGCCGGCAGGGACTGCAAAGCGTCGCGCGTCAGATACACCAGACAGACACTTCAGTGGCAACTTTGACCGAAGAAACTCGGCATTCAAGGCAGGTTGCAAATCAGCATGACGAATGCATTGAAGCTGGAATATCCCGGATCGAAACCAAATTGAGCAGTCAGTACGTTCGTGAGCAAATCATTCAACCTTTGGCGGCGCAGATTCTCATGGCCGTCGACATGATTGACAGCCTTCTGGAGCACAACGCCATTGATCCGGATGTGTACCGCGGTCTGAAGGCCATACTTTTTCAAATTTTAGATGGTTGCGGCATCGGTGAAATCAATGTGCAGCCGGGAGATGTATTTGATGGCAGGACTTGCCAGCCGACTCAAATCAGTCGAGGGGATGTCGCGGAGAGAAATGGAACAATAACAAACGTGCAGCGCAAGGGTTTCTGCTGGCGCAACGGGGACATTCTCCGTCCAGCTGCAGTAATCGTATATCGCTGCATATAACAAGGAGGAAGGTCATGAGTGTAATAGGATTGGATATGGGAACGGGGCGGGTCAAGGCGGCACGTCCGGACAAAACCGGAAACCCTCAACTGGTTCGTTTCAACGGCGAAGACAGCCTGAGAAGTGTTGTATTCTTCGATCCGGGCGGGCGGATTGTTGCGGGGAGTGAAGCGGAAAATCTTCTGCTTGTGGACGGTAAACGCGGCGTAAGAGATTGGAAGAGGTTCATCGGATCGGACGATATTCTTTATCGCGATGAAAGCGGCAAAGAATACAGAGCAAAGGACATCGCTGCGATTCTGGTCGAGGAGGTTAAAAAAGCCTTTCAGGCGGAAACCGGTTCTGTATTGAGCAAATGCGTCTGCAGTTGTCCGGCAAACTTCAATGACCGGCAGAAAAGCGAGCTCCGGGAAGCGGTCGAAAGCACCGGTGTGGAAGTCCTTCGCATCGTTCATGAACCCAGTGCCTCCCTGATTGGCAATGAGGTTCACCGGCGAGGTGACGGACGCTATCTTACAATCGATTGCGGGCATGGCACAACGGACTGCTCGTTAGGGCAAACTGCCGGCAACAGCATCGACATCCTGAACACAACCGGTATTCCCAAATGCGGGGGCACTGACTTCACGGCACGTCTCGTGGAGTATCTCAATGGCGAATTCAGCAAAAAATACGGGTTCAAAATTGATCCTGCCAAGCATGCGGTTTTCTATCAGGAGCTTTATCAGCGGGCTGTGGCTGCGAAGCATGGATTGGCCTCGCGGGAAAGTGTGACGGTGGTCTGCAGCGCCGAGGGTAAAGTTTTAAGCCTGGAGATCACCCGCGAAAAGTTTGCCGGACTGACTGCCGACCTGGTTAAGCAAATTGTCGACTGTGCCGAGCAGAACCTCAAGGAGGGGAATCTTACCCCTGACGACATCAAGGCATTTGTGCCGGTGGGTGGCGGCATCCTGGTTCCGGCCATTGCAGAAGAGGTGGAGCGGCGTTTCGGGAAACCGCTTACAGTTCATTCCGATGTGCATTTCTGTGTGGCCAAAGGGGCTATGATCATGGCCCGTTTGGAGCTGGAATCCCGCGGAGAGGACTTTGTTGCGGAAGGCGGACGGAAACTGCCGCCGAGTTCTGATGTCATACGGGATACAACGGCGCACCCGTTAGGTGTTGCCGTGGTAGATCACGAAGGCTCGGGAATACTCAGAAACAGTGTGATTCTTGCCAAAGGTCGCCCTATGCCCTCCACCAAAGTTGAGAAGTTCCAGCTTTCTGAGGATGGCCAAACCGGTGCACTGATTGAAATTCTTCAGGGTCCGCAAGGTGCGCCTAAAGAGGACTGTCTTGTTTTGGGCCATTTTGAGCTGAAGAACTTACAGCCGGTGCAGGGCAAGCCGCACCCGATTGAAATAAAATTCTCGATCAATGCGGACGGCATTCTCTCGGCATCCGCGTTTGATCCGTTGGATGGGAGTTCGGCGGACATGACGGTCGATTATAAAAAAGAAGAGGCTGCGTAACAAATTAAAGGGGCGGGCACGTCGCCCGCCCCGGGAAAGGAGAATACCATGAAATCATATATATCTTTTGCATCACCTTCCTCGAAAGAAGGTCTCCATGTAGCAACTGTGGTACTCATTGATTGCTCCCCGTCTATGGAAGAGACGGACTGGAAGCCATCCCGGCTGGTTGCCGCGCAGGAGGCGACGCGAGTGTTGATTGAAGAAAAATGCCGGCAATGCCCTGACGACTACGTTGGAATCGTCAGCTTTGGCGGATGGGCAAAAACAGAACACATTCTTGTTCCGGTTCGTGCAAATGCGACATCTCTCATTGATTGGCTTCAGAGAATAGGGACAATCCCCGCTACGAACATTGATGCCGGTTTGAGGGAGGCGGCCTCACTTTTACGGAACTTCACCGGCAGAACGAAGACCGGCGGGCTGCGGGGCTTGGTTGAAAATTTGTTGTGCAATCCCTCTGTTGCGACTCAGCCGGTCACTCGTGACCTTAAACATATTATTTGTTTGTCGGATGGATCCCCGACAGATGGCAATGCGGAATCGTGCGCATCCGCAATTAAAAAGGATGGTGTTTTGATTGATTGTATCGGGATTGCGTCCCGCGACAACGTAGACGAAAAAGTTCTAAAAGCCGTGGCCAGTATAGATAAGCAGGGGCGTCCGCGGTATCGCTTCATTGGTGATGAGGGCTCGTTAGTAAAAGAATTCCGCAACATGGCCAACCATATACAGGTGATGAGGTGAGCGCCAAACAGCGTTCCCCATATAAAGCGCCCCGTAAAAAAAGAGGAGAAACTTATGAAAAATAGTTATGCAAACCAATACCGCCACCCTCGTCTTGACGAGATGAAGCACGCTATAAAACGTATCCGCGTTTTTCCGATTCCATTGCTGATTCCCGTCCTGCTGTTTCCGTTCCTCGGACCCGGCGTTTCTGTGATCAGCATTCTGCTGATTTTCGCGGCCAGCTACTGGATCTACCGCGAAATGCGAAAGGGTCGGAATGCGGGAACAAACTATCAGGCGTCCGTTCAGAAAGGGTGGCGGCAAACCATAGACCGTGCGCAAACCGATGTCAGGTTCCGCAATTTACTGATCCTCTTTTCCGGCGGGTTGCTTTGCCTGTTTTTGGTCTGTCCACCGCTTGGAATACTGGGAGCCGTCAGCGCCGCCTACTTTGTGCTGATCTCGCCCAATCGATTTCTCGGCGGAAAGAAGGGCGGGGGTTCACGGACAAAAATTCATCCCAGCGAACCGCCGCAAAACCTTTAAACACAACAACCCAACTATTTTGGAGGAAATAAAAATGTCAACACGAGGACTTATTGGGTTCAGGTATAAGGAACGGGACAAGCTGACCTATAACCACTTCGATTCCGATCCGGATATGCTGGGACAGAAAATTTTGAAGGAACTTCATGACGTGAAAGACTGGGATGCCGTTCGTGAACGGATCGGCAGTCTGCACAGCATTCCGGAAACCCGTAGGCTGGATGAGTACTCCAGCATGGCGGAAACGGAAATCAGGAGGCACTTCCCGAATTTGGAATACAGAACAGAGCCCAAAACTTTTTATGACCTGTATCGTCCGCTGCAGGGTACACTGAAACCGTACTTGAACGGAGAGCTGATGTTCATGCCGGATGCATCGGACTTCATCTACAACAGCCTGCACTGTGACTGGGCGTACATCGCTAATCTTGATGAGAGTTTGTTCGAGATATGGAAAGGACGGCAGACCAAGCCCGACACCGACGAAAACCGGTACGGACAGGATCGGGACAGGATGGGCTATTGCCCATGCAGTAAACTGATCGGATACGATTTGAACAAGCTGCCGGACCCGGTGAGCTTCATGGCCGACTACAAGCTGTATCAGGATATTTCCAATGCGGGAAAGAGGTATTCATGAATTCCCAGGGACTGATCGGATTCCGAATCCGGGAACAGGACAAGCTGGCCTACAACCGGTCGGGATCCCGACCGGACAGGCTCGGCCTGCGGATTTGGGACGCCGTCAAGCAACGAGTCGCGGAGCTCACTCCCGTCGCTGAAACGCACCGGCTGGATTATTTCGACGGATAATCGGACTTTATTTCAAAACCTCCCAGTGGCCGCCTTTTTGCGGGCCGACAAAGCGCATATGTCCTTGCTTGACCAACTTGGAGGCCGCCATCTCAACCGCACGCACCGTTTTGCCAATGGATTCGGCTATTTCCGCCAGGGTCATTTCCGGATTTTCCCTCAGAAACTCCATAATTTTCACCGAAGTTTTCACCGAAGTTTTCACCGAAGTTTTTCCGGTGATTTCTTGAGGTGATTTCCCCGTATCTTGAGCTGCTGCCGGAACCTCCGCTTGAAAGGTGAGCATGAGCCCGGACATCTGGTAGTTGTAGTCCGGCGGTTCGATGCCGTGTTTGCGGCATTCCCGTTCGATTTTCTCGATGCCGCGCCCCCATGATTCGATGTGCCCGGCCCGGAAAAGCGTATTGGCGATCAGCGGGTTGAACGGGCAGGATGGATGCTTTTGAAAAAGTGAGTCAATCGTCCAGTTGTCGGGCAGCATGCCGGCATTCCAGATGACGATGCGGTTTTCATAGACGCTGATCTGGATTGGGATGCCGGAGCCGTAATCTTTGTGGGCCAGCGCGTTCAGGAGGGCTTCGCGCAGAGCCGCCGGGGGGAAGAGAACCTCTTCTACCCTCTGAAGGCCTTCATAGCGGATGTAGGCCTTCATGTATTTGGTTTGCAGCAGATCCATGACTTTGTCGATCTGCGCAAAAAGATTCCCGTGAATCTCATCCTGATAGCGCAAGTCATCGTCGGTCGCGAAGAAGCCGATTTTGACGTAGGCCCCCGGAATGAAACGATCGGGGTTTTGCGCAAATAGCATTACTGCGGCCTGTCGCAGCCACTCTTTTTCGGTAAGTTGCAGGTTTTCGATCAAAGAGCGATCCGTATCGTTCAGTATGGCCTCGTTCATGCGTCCGCTTTTTGCGGCACGTTGCCTGAAGTGCTCGAATGCCTCCGGGGAACAATCCTGCAAGCCAAAACCCGGAAGCGGAACGCCGTCCCAGTGCCGTCCCCGTTTGCGAAGCAGAAAACGTTCAAGGGCTGCGCCTTTAAGGGCCTGTACGGTGCTGCCGGAGCGGTAGAAGTACTCGCCTTTATAGCTGATGGGATTGGGGTACGGGTCAACCGTGATCCGAATCAGTTGTTTCGCTTCCTCTGTAATCAGGCCGACATTCGCAACTACACCGAGCACATCGCGGATTTTATTGGGAATGTCTTCAAGCAGCTTGGCGACCCGCTCGACCCCGACCGGCGTTCCATCGTCCGCCCGCCCGATCTCCAGCACCCCGCCCTCCGCATTGGCGAATGCACAGATGACTTTGAGAACCTCGTCCTTCCAGACCTGCTTATACTCCCGCTGCTGATGTTCGCTCATAAACCAGCCCCCCTCGCACTTGCATCCGGGAGAATGATATACACGCCCATGACATCTATGGGAAGAACCGGGGTGACGACTTCATAACGCGAGCCGCCTACGGCGTTGGAAAACCGTTCGTGGGCAGAGACGAGTGCTGTTGAGCGATTCGTGGCGACCTGATCGAAATTCTGTCGATAGTCCCCCATAATGTCCGCATGTAATTTAAAGATTTCCATTCAGCCTCCTCAAAAAATAGGAGGAAATTTTACCGGAATATGGATACTAATAAAAGCGTGGCGGCAGACTTTTGCCATTCTCCTGCGGGCCGTTTCTTTGGAGTATACCAAAAGCACTTCCGCGCCGAAGTTGATGCCGTGAGGTTTCGCATTGCCATCAAGAACGGACACCTTCTTGGATACACAGGGACCGACGGCTGGGGCGCTCAAGAGATTTGAGTTTGCCGGGCTGTAAAGAACGCCCACCATACAGAATACAACAGGGGCCGAACGGGGCAGAGAACGGAGAGCGAACGGAGAATTTCTGCTGTAAATGCGGCTTTCGGTCGGTATGGTCGGTCGCTTGGCAGGATGGAGTGTTGAGAAAAACCCGAAAAATGGTCGGGGAAACAGGATTCGAACCTGCGACTTCTTGGTCCCAAACCAAGCGCTCTACCAGACTGAGCTACTCCCCGCACACAAAGGCGCGGTAATATCGGCGAAGCTTCCGGTAAACGCAATATTAAACCGGCTTCAGCTTGCGCAAATGACCTCTTTTCAAGTAGGCTCCGTGGCATTGTGAACGACACATTGATCATCATACCAACGTACAACGAGTGCGAAAACGTACGCGCCATTGCCGCGGCCGTCTTCGGAAGCTCGCCGGACGTGGATATTCTTTTTGTCGACGACAACTCTCCGGACGGAACCGGTGCCATTGCGGATGAAATGGCCGCGGCCGATTCGAGAGTGAAGGTGCTGCACCGTGCGGAAAAAAACGGACTGGGCCGCGCCTACATCGCCGGCTTCAAGTGGGCGCTTGAGCGTCAGTATGAATTTATCTTTGAAATGGACGCCGACTTTTCTCATAACCCGGCCGACATTCCGAAGCTGCGCGCCGCCGCCAAAACAGCCGGCCTTGTTCTCGGCTCGCGCTACATCAACGGTGTTCGCGTGATTAACTGGCCGCTGCGGAGGCTGGTGCTGAGCCGCGGCGCGGGCGTTTATGTGAAACTGGTTACCGGCATGCCATTCACCGATCCGACCGGTGGCTTCAAATGTTTCCGGCGGTGTGTGCTGGAGACCATTCCTCTTGATCGGATTGAATCCAGCGGTTATTCCTTTCAGGTCGAGATGACGCATATGGCCTGGCGCATCGGCTGCCGGATTGTTGAAGTGCCGATTGTTTTCGAAGAGCGCCGCTCCGGAGCCTCAAAAATGTCGAAGAACATCATTTTCGAGGCGCTCATAATGGTCTGGAAACTTTACTTCCGCGCACGTTTCCGCCGCGCACCGGTTTGCCGGATTCAGTCCGGATCCGGGCGTTTCAAATGCTGTCAGCCGCATTAGCCAGCGCGACCACTTGTTTAATCGAAATCTGTTCCGGCCGTGTTGCCGGATCGACTCCGCAACGTTGCAATCAGGGAAAAACTCCGGATAATTTTTCCGGAGGTTGGAGCCGATCTGCTTGCGGCGCTGTGTAAAACTCAGCTTGATCAGTTTTTTGAAGCGCTCGTAATCCGCAGCCTCGGCCAGCGGCACGGTGCGCTTCTCGAAACGAACCACCGCCGACCATACCTTCGGCGCAGGCATAAAACAGGTCGGGCTGACATTCTTAATGGTTTTCACATCGTAATTGAGCTGAGACCAGATCGCCAGCGGGCCGTATTCTTTTCCGCCCGGTTGCGCGGTCAGGCGGTCCGCCACTTCTTTTTGCACCATGAAGACCATACGGTCTGGGAGTGGGCGCGCTTCCAGTGCGTTGACAATAAAACGGCTGCCGACCGAATAGGGCAGGTTGGCGACAATTTTATTGATGCCACCGGCGAACAGTTCGTTCAGGTTGATATCGAGCACATCCTCCTCGATCAGCGGCAGATTTTTAAAATGTGTCCGCAGGTGTGCAGACATGGTCTGATCTTTTTCAATCGCGGTGAGCTTTGCACCGGTTGCCAGGAGAGCCTGTGTCAACGCGCCGAGACCGGGGCCGATTTCAAGCAGTTGGTCGGCCGGCGAAATTTTTGCAGCTTCGATGATGATGCCGAGAATATTGGAATCGATCAGGTAGTTCTGCCCCAGTCCTTTATTCGGACGGTGACCGAGCGAATCGAGCAGCGCGCGGATAACGGAAGGGCTGGTCAGTTTGCCGAGAGTATTCATCGCTTCCACGGGTTGGGTTGGCCAGCGAGCTGAATGGCGGTTTCAATCGCGGCGATCATGCTGTCGGGGCTGGCCACGCCCCTCCCGGCGATGTTGAAGGCCGTGCCGTGATCCGGCGAAGTACGGATGATCGGCAGTCCGAGCGTCAAATTCACTCCGCAGTCGAAAGCGTGCATTTTAAGCGGGCCGAGTCCCTGGTCGTGGTACATCGCCACGACCGCATCGTATTGCTTTGCCAGAGCCTGATAAAAAATCACATCCGCCGGAACCGGTCCGACAGCGTTAAAACCTCTAGCGCGCGCTGCCTCAATGGCCGGCGCGATGACGGTTGATTCTTCGTCGCCGAGCGCGCCGCCGTCGCCCGCGTGCGGATTGAGGCCGCAGACGCCGATACGGCCGTTGTCGAATCCGAACCATTTCAGTGCTTCGCCGGTCAGCTCAATTGCTTCGAGGATATTCTCTTTGGTCAGCATATCTGCGACAGCGCGAAGCGGCAGGTGGCGCGTGACGAGCATAACGCGCAGTTCTTTTCCCATAAGCATCATACCGTAACGGCCGGTGCCGGTGAGTTCAGCGATCATTTCGGTGTGGCCCGGATAATTTACGCCGGCGAGTTTCAGGCCTTCTTTACAGATCGGCGCGGTCACCATCGCGTCGAGCTCGCCATCCAGACAGCCGCGCACGGCACGTTCGATGGCGGTAACGGCGGTTTTGGATGCGTCAGCTGTGATCTGTCCCGGCGTCAGTTTTCCGTTAAACGGGATTTCCAAAACGTTGCGTGCATTAAAAACCTGTCCCGGCCCGATCAGAACGAACTCAACATCAGACGGGTATTTGGATGAAGCGGCTTTCAGGGCGATCTCTGGGCCGATGCCGTTGATATCGCCGCAGGTTATGCCGATGCGGATGCTCATAGGCGTTCTCAGTAGCGCTCAATAAAATGTTTGGCAGAGACCCTCTTGATCAGATCGTCGTGCAGGCGGTCTTTTTCTGCGTCGATCAGTTTCTTCTCGATCGCTTTCTGCACCTCTTCAAAAGGCGTGTATCCCTTTTCGCGGCGCTCCTCGACTTTGACGATGTAGAATTCGCCGGAGGTTTCGATGAGATCGCTGATCTGCCCGGCGGGCGTATTAAGCAGTGCGGGGCGGATTTCTGCACGCACATCGTCGGGATTCCGCCACGGGGCTTCGTCGATATCGCCTTCAGAAACCTGTTTGGCGACCGTAATGAAATCCGCTCCGCTGCGCAGTTTCTGCAAGGTGTCTTCGGCCTGTTTTCGTTTTACGGCCCGGTCCTCTTCGGTTTTACCCTTATTGATGAGAATGAAATGGTACTTCACCCTGAAGGGGACGAAATACTGCTCTTTGCTGCGCTCATACTCATCGCGTACGGCCTGTATCGGTACGTTGGCGCGGCGGGAAACTTCCTGATTGTAGAAGATTCGCACGGTGATCTGATCGGTCACTTCCTGCTTCCATTCCTCATAGGTCATGCGCCGGTCAGCGAGCGCACGGCTGAGCAGAGCGCGGTCGTTGTTAAACCGCTCGCGGATGAGCCGGTTGATTTCGTCGTCGATCACCTTTTCAGGCAGGGAGACGCCGAGTGTTTTCGTTTCGGCTTTGAGCAGAGCCTCTTCAATGAGCGCCTCACGGGAGTCAAGATAGGCGGCCTGTATGCGTTCAGCGAGTTCCCTGCCTTTATATTTGCGGGAGATCTGCTGCAAATAAGGGGCAACGCTTTCGCGCACTTCGCCATAAGTGATGATCGTGCTGTCTACGCGGGCTGCGTAGCCGTCGATGGCGGTGGTTTGCGGGCCGTTGGTAGAGGCCGCTTGCGGACTGTTAGCGGCGGTTGTCACCAGTGTGACATTGGTCTGCGCGAAAAGCGCGGAAGCCGCCAGAGCAAGGAATAGAAAGATGTTTTTCATAAGGGCGGCATTATGCACGAACCGCCTGCCGTGTGCAACGGCTGTCTCGGTACGCCTTTCCTGAAAATTCTGGATATGCCGGGCTTTCCGGCTAAAGTACGGCGCATAAAGACAGGAGAAGGCATATGCGATGGTTTCCGGCGGTTGTGATCTGGCTTTGCGGCAGCGTCTGGTTATTTGCTGATCAGGTCGAAACCTATGAAGTCGAAAGCCCTTATCAGAACGGAAAGCAGCGGATTCAGGTGCTTTTGCCTGATGATTATCCGTCTGGAAAACCGTACCGGGTTCTCTATGTGCTGCCGGTCGGGAAATCGGTTACGAACCGGACTGCAATCAGCGGCGGACTCAAAATCTTTCAGCAGATGAACGCCCATAATGAGTATCATCTGATTATGGTCGATCCCGGCTTCGAGAAAACGCCCTGGTTCGGCGATCACGCGACGGATGCAACCGTGCGGCAGGCCTCTTATATGAAAGAGTTTTTGGTTCCGTTTATTGAAAGCCGCTACAGCACCTGCGGCGGACCGGAAGGCCGGCTTCTTTTCGGATTCAGCAAAAGCGGCTGGGGCGCGTTCAGTCTCATTTTTAAATATCCTGAATACTTCGGATACGCCGCGGCCTGGGACTCGCCCATGATGTTTACGGATTTCCATTACGGAATGGATGAGGTCTTCGGAACCTTGGAACAGCTCGAAAAATACCGTCCGGATCTTCTGGCGGTTCAGCAGAAACCGTTTTTCCAGAACCGGACGCGGCTGGTTTTGACCGGCGAAAAACTGTGGGGAACCATGATCCCGGCGCCGGGCGGCGGAAGCCATACGGTCGATATGCACAATCTGCTTGAGAAAGAGGGCGTACTGCACGTCTATGACAACACGGTCGCCGCAGAGCACCGGTGGACGCCGGACTGGATGGCTCCGACTTTACGGATGCTGATGGAAACCGTTGAGAAGGATGTCGCCAATTAACGGCGGCTCTCTTTTCCCCAGCGGACGATGAGTGCGTGGTATTCGTTGAAGAGCTGAACGTCTGCGGGGAGCTGTGCGGCGAAGAAGGCGGCGATCTCACCGTAAGCGGCTTCGGACTTTTTCCGGTACCCGTGCGCGGCGAGAAAGCGGCGGGTATACGCATCAACCACGAAGACCGGTCTTTTTGCCGCATAGAGCAGAATGCAGTCGGCGGTTTCCGGTCCGATTCCTTTAACGGCCAGCAGAACTTTCCGCAGTTCCGGCGTTTTCAGCCGGAAGAGATAATCAAGCGATCCGTCAAAGCGGCCGGAAAGCATCTGCGCGAAGGCTTTGAGATATCCGGCTTTCTGATTGAAGTAGCCGGCCGGCCGGATCCATTCCGCCAGTTGCGCCAGCGATGTTTTGTCTAAAGCCTGAAAATTCAAAGCGCTGTTGTTCCGAAGATTCGAAATCGCTTTTTCTACGTTAGTCCACGCGGTGTTCTGGGTGAGGATTGCGCCAATGATCATTTCGGAGCGCGTCCGGCTCGGCCACCAGCCTTGCGGGCCGTATTGCATATAGAGCTGTTCGTAGAGTTTTTGTAAAGAGAGCCGCATGTCGGCTTTTTAGCGGATACTCTCCGGAGAAACAAGTTCGGCTCCGGCGGCCGGTGTAATAGCCAGAAATTCCGGAGCGATTCCTTTTGCTCGGCAGGTAGCATCGATTTTTTCTGTTACAGCCTGTGCCTGCTGTTTCCGCACCATGACAATTGCGCTTCCGCCGAACCCGCCGCCGGAAAGGCGCGCGCCGGGAGCGCCGGCTGTGCGGGCGGCTTCAACAACGAGATCCAGCTCGGGACAGGAGTTTTCAAAGTTCTCGATCGAACTCCGGTGCGATTCGAAAAGAAGCTGACCGAACGCATTCATGTCGCCGGCGCGGATCAGCTCAACGCCCCGCTCAACGCGGTCGATTTCGCCGATAACATGGGCGGCGCGTTTTGCGGCGCTTGCTGCGATCCGGCTCCGGTTGGCGGCGAACTCTTCCGGCGAAACATCGCGCAGAGCCCTAACAGGATGCGGCAGCAGTTCCGCCAGCTGGGCGGCGGCCTGTTCGCAGCAGTCGCGCCGTTCATTGTACGGAGAATCGGCGAGACTGTGTTTGACGTGCGGGTTGACAACGAGAAATTCGATGTCGGCCGGCAGTACAACGGAAGAAACCTCCAGTGAACGGAAATCAGAATGAATCAGCCCGTGATCGCGGCCGAAGATACTGGAAAACTGATCCAGCAGTCCGCAGTTGGTTCCGGCAAACTGGTGTTCCGCGCGGCGGCAGAGGCGGGCGATTTCTTTTTTATCAACGGTAACATTCAGAATTTTGAGTACGGCATACGCGGCGGAAACCTCCAGTGCGGCGGAGCTGGAAAGACCGGCGCCGAGCGGAACTGTACCGAAGGAGGTGCAATCCAGTCCGTCGATTTTCTGTTCCAGATGATCCTGAATGAAGTGAAAGACGCCTTTGACATAATTTCCGCTGCCGATGCCGGAAACCTTACTGGTGTCTGTGATATCAAAGCTGGCCCGCTGTCCGGCGTCTGCGGCGAACAGGTGGATGCCGGGCCGGGATGAGCGGGAGATGCAGAAGCAGTGTCCGTAGTTGATGGCGGCTGAAAGCACGGTGCCGGCATTGTAGTCGGTATGGTTTCCCAGCACTTCAATCCGTCCGGGAGCCCAGGCGATGCTTTCCGGCTTTTTGCCGAAATTCTCAATATGCGCCGCAACGGTTTTCTGGATCGCAGTTTCTTTGTTCATGGCACCTACCTTATCGCCGGACACCGAATTGCGCCATGGGAGAAAAAAGCAAAGTCATGGACTTTTAAGTCAAAGTGCGCTTAATTTATCAAATGCTGGCTACCCTGAATCATACGATCAGTCAAAAGGTCGCTGAGGTGTTTGACCTGTACACCGAGCTGCACGGTGCGCGGGTTTCTCTGTTCGGGCCCGACAAGCGGATTCTTTATCCGGACGAAAAAGGCCGGCCGAACTGCGCCTACTGCCGGATGCTGCGCGAAACGCTGAAGCTGGATTCCCGCTGCCGCGCGCTCGACCGGCAGATGATGGAGGCGGCGCTGAAGAAAAATGAAATGATTTCCTACACCTGCCACGCAGGAATGCGCGAAGCGGTCGCGCCGCTGATTGTAAACAGCGAGCTGGCCGGATTTGTGATGATCGGACAGTTCCGCAGTAAAGAGGCTCCGGCCGTTTCTCCGTATGCGGCCCGCTGGAGAAAAGAGCAGGGGGGAGATGCGCTGCAGTCGGCGTTTGCGGACAGTACGGTTTTCCCGGAGGAGAAAATCGAAATACTGCTCGCCATGCTGCGGCAGATTCTGGAGCTGATTATCCGCGGACAGCTGATTCACCGTAACGACTATGATCTGATTGAGCCGGTGATTGAGCAGATCCGCCGGCAGCCGGATAAAAACGTCGCTCTTGAAGCGGCTGCGCGGATAAGCGGGCGGAGTCCGTCAACGGTGACGCGCATGTTTAAAAAGGTGACGGGGCAGAGTTTCAAGCAGTATCAGGTGCAGTTCCGCCTTCAGCGCGCGGCGGAACTGCTCGTTGACCGGCCGGGCCGGCCGGTGGCGGAAATCGCCGCCGCCGCCGGGTTCGAAGATCCGTTTTACTTTTCACGGCAGTTTCGTAAATACACCGGGCTTTCGCCCAGCAGCTATCGCAGCAGCAAGACAGGAAAATAAATGACCGCAGACAAAACAGCATTCGGGAAAAACCAATTTGGCGAGAAAGTGGAGCTTTTCACTCTGACGAATAAAAACGGAATCCGCGTCCGCATCATGAACCACGGCGCGACGGTTGTTTCGCTGGAGACACCGGACAAAAACGGAAACCTGGCGGACATCGTTCTCGGCCACGATACGGCGGCGGAATATGTTCAGGAAACGCCGTACTTCGGCTGTGCAATCGGCCGGTTTGCCAACCGCATCCGCGGCGGGAAGTTTGTTCTGGACGGCAGAGAATACACACTGGCTGTCAACAATGGGCCGAACGCTTTGCATGGCGGACTGCGCGGTTTCGACAAAGTGGTCTGGGACGCTGAAATCCTTCCGTCTGGCAGTGCGGTCCGCATGACGTATGTCAGCGCCGACGGCGAAGAGGGTTTTCCCGGTGAAGTCAAAACGGTGCTGACGTACACGCTGACGGATGCCAATGAGCTGAAAATCGATTATGCGGCGGAAACGACCAAAGCCACTCCGTACAACATCACGAACCACTCCTATTTCAACTTAGCCGGGCATGCCGCCGGGTATGTCGGCAGTCAGCGCATGACGATCAATGCCGACACGTTCCTGCCGACGGATGAAGAGGCGATTCCGTACGGGAATGAACTGCCGGTCGCCGGAACGCCTTTTGATTTCCGGCTGGCGCGCGCCATCGGCGAGCGGATTGATGCAGACCATGAACAGCTCCGGTTCGGAAACGGCTATGACCATAACTTCTGTCTGAATAAAAAAACGCCGGGAGAGCTCAGTTTGTGTGCCTGGGCGGAGGATCCGGTCAGCGGACGGGCGATGGAGGTTTATACAACCGAACCGGGCGTTCAGTTTTACACGGCAAACTATCTGGACGGTACGCTCAAAGGAAAGGGCGGCTGTAAGTATGTCCGCCGCGGCGGATTCTGCTTCGAAACCCAGCACTATCCGGATTCGCCGAATCAGCGGCAGTTCCCGAATACCATTCTGCGACCGGGGGAAGTTTTCCGGTCGCAGACGGTTTATAAGTTCCTGTAATTGCGATTACAGGTTGTCGAGGTAGTAACGGCCTTTGGTGGTCGGCGGGAAATCGTCGGTACGGAACGGAGAAGCCGGCAGACCTTCGGCGTTGAACAGCGTCGGAATAAACCATTTCTTCCAGCCGTAACGTACATATTTCGGATCGGCGACTTCGTTGGCGGAGACGATGATTTTTCCGTCCGCCAGTTCGGCTTTGGCCGGAACGTATTTACCGTCCGCTCCGCAGATTTCAAAGGCACTGACGGCTTCCGGTTTCAATACAAGGCCGGAACCGGTGTCTTTAAAGGACAGTTCAATGACACCTTTTTCGCATTCTGCTTCTTTCAGTCGCGGGCCGCGGCAGACCAGTTTATTTTCGCCGTACACCATATTGCGGGCCAGCAGCGAAAGGCGGTAGCCGACTTTATCTTTGGAATGCGGATGGATATTGTCGATCTCACCGCCGTCGGTCAGAACAATCATGCCGGTGTTCTTAATATGGTCTTCCGTCCAGCTCTGCGATTCGCGCAGTTCCGGCCAGGTCAGGGAAGTATCGGCGGCCGGGCCGAAGGTGGCGAGCTGTACGAACAGAAACGGCAGGTTCCTATTCTGAAACTCTTCACGCCATTCTTTAATCAATGCGGAGAAAACAGTGCGGTAATGGAAGCTGGCCTGTGAACCGGCATTATTTTCTCCCTGATACCAGATGACTCCCTTGACGGTGTAAGGGATTGCCTGTGTCAGCATATTTTCGTGCAGTCCGCACGGCCGGTTTTTAAAGCGCGGGCCGATCTTTTCGGTTGGTTTGACTCCGGGATCCTGCTTGGAGGCCTTCTTGCGGTTCCACTCTTTCAGAGCCCGGCTGTATTCATCGAAGTATTTCAGATAAGCTTCTTCGTTCACGAAATTCGTTTTGCAGCCGTTATCAAATGCGTCAAGAATCCGCTTCAGATCCGGATCGCTTTCCAGTGTCTTACGGCTCATCCACGCTTCGGCCGGAGTTCCGCCGACAGAGCAGGCTACGATACCAACCGGGACTTTCAGTGTTTCGCGCAGGTTTTTAGCGAAGTAATAAGCGCTGGCTGAAAAGCCGGAAACACTTGCCGGATTGCTGGCAGCCCATTGCGGACGGAGGGCATTCTGACCTTCAAAACATTTCTGAGGGATAGTCACCATGCGCAGCAGAGGATCGTTTGCGGTGTCAATATCCGTTTGAGTGGTTTTGCTGTAGGACTTCATCGTTGTCTGCATATTGGACTGGCCTCCGGCCAGCCAGACTTCGCCGACGAGCACGTTTTTAAGCTCGACCGGTTGCGATGTTTCCGAACCTTGGAAAACCAGCGTGCGGCCTTCGGCGCAGACGGGCATTTTTTTCAGGGTGACCGTCCAGCATCCATTTGAGTCCGCGACGGTTTCTTTGGCTTGATCGGCGAAGGTGACCGTAACCTTTTCTCCGGCGGCTGCAGTTCCCCATATCCGGACCGGCTCGCCCTGCTGCAGAACGGCGCAGTCGGTAAAAACACCTGCCGGTTGAACGGCGGCAAAAGCCGTGAAGGCACAGAGTGAAGTAAACAATACGGTTATAAAACGGCGCATGGCAGACCCTTTCTGTTGTTCAAGCCGCGCATCTTGTTGCTTCGCCGGTGAAATGTCCAGAGTCTGTTTTCTGCCGGATATCGGAAAAAAAGGTTCCAATCTCCGGGGAAACCGGCTCTTATGTTTCCAGAGGTTTGAACAAGATGGATGAGATAAGCAGCAGTGAAATGCGCGCAGGGGTGGTGGCGGTGGTCGGGCGGACGAATGTCGGCAAGTCCACACTGCTCAATGCGCTGGTCGGCGAAAAGGTCAGTATCGTCAGCGACACCGTGCAGACGACGCGCAACATCATCCGCGCCATTCTGACCGAAGAACGCGGGCAGATCGTTTTTCTCGATACCCCCGGCGTTCACAAAGCGCAGGGCGACCTCGGTAAAAACCTTAATAAAATGGCCCGCTCATCCGTTACTGGCGCCGATGCCGTTCTGCTGGTGCTGGATGCTTCCAGCAAGCCGTGGCAGGAGGACGACGGCTGGATGCGCCGCCTCGCCGCTGAAAAAACACCATGCCTGATTCTGCTGAATAAAACAGATGTCAGCACAGAGCATGTCGAAGCGTACCGGACGATGTGGGCGCAGATCGCGGAAGAAAAAAAATCAGAACTCCGGCCGGTCTGGATCGAAGGTTCGGCGCTCAACGGCGGCGGACTGCCGGAACTGGCGTCGGCGCTGTTTGCGATGGTACCGGAAGGGCCGCCGCTGTTTCCCGAAGACATTCTCACCGACTATCCGCGCAAGCTGAACATGGCCGATGTCATTCGCGAGAAATATTTTGAACGGCTTCACGACGAACTGCCGCATTGCCTCGCCATCTGGGTGGAAACCATTGATGAGACGCCGACAGAGTGGTCAATTCAGGCGGAAGTTCTGGTTGAACGCCACTCCCAGAAAGGCATCGTCATCGGTGAAAAGGGCCGCCTGCTCAAAAGCGTGCAGTACCAGTCCGAAAAAGAACTCACCGAAATGTACGGTCTGCCGGTTAAAGTCAAACTCTGGGTGAAGGTCGAACCGAACTGGCGGAAAAATTTCTGGATTCTCAAGAAGCTCGGTTACGCATAAAAAACCGCCCGGGGAATGTCCGGGCGGTTTTTCGAATCGGTATTGCGGTTTTATTTGCCTAACAGTCCACCGAGACCTTTTTTGATGGAGTCGGCTGCGCCTTTAGCGGCATCCGTGGCGCCTTTAGCGGCGTCGGTAGCGGCTCCGCTTGCATCTTTCAACGCTTTGCCTGCTGCGTCACCGATGGAAGAAGCGGCTTCAGTTACTGCTTTAGTGATGGAGCCGAATACTTCGGAAACAACTTCAGCGGGGCTGGCTCCCTGTGATTCTTTACCGATATCTTTCAGATGGATGGACGGCAGGGGCAGAGTCATTTTCTTTCCGCCCAGCGCGGTAATGGAGACGTTGACTTTGGCCCCGTTGAGCTGGAAGTCTTCGATGATGACCTTCTTAGCAGCTTTCTTTTCGGCCGGTTTTTCAGCCGGAGCGGCTTCGGTCTTGGGGGCGGCGGTTTCTTTGGGTGCCAGATTGGCTTGCAGAGTGCTCAGGTTGCTGGACTTGAGGCTTTTTTCGAAAGTGATCTGCGGAGCGTCGATCAGAATCTGTTCAATGACGATGGCTTTGGAGAAGAGCGAAGACATTTTGATCTTCAATTTGAAATCGTTCAGTTCCATGGCACTCGGCGTGTTGAATCCTTCGGGGTTGCCGATGATGAGGCCTTTGATCTGCACCAGGCCGGTGAAGGGATTGACAACGGCTTTGTCGAGATGAACCGGTACGCCTGCCAGTTTCGGCCCGGCGGTATTTACACCTGTTTTAATGATCTGGCCGAGAGAAAGCATCAGCACAACAATCAGAACCAGAAGAGATGCTCCTGTAATCAATAGAACCTTGTTTGCTTTTTTCATAATACGTTCCCGATCCTTTCTTTTGTTGCACGCAGTCTGAATTTTTATTTATAACCGGACAAGCTCGATCTTAGATCAAATAGAAAAGCCGCCCCGGAACCGGCGCGGCTTTTCGGTGCAGAGAATTCAGAGTTACTTTTGTTTGTAATAAACAATCTCATCGTTGACAGCGAAGAGTTTTCCTCTGGTGAACACCATGTTATCGCTGCGGGCCTTATCGCATTTGACCGCGGCCTTTTCTGCGGCCTCTTCGAGGGTTGCCCGGTTGTAATCATAGCCGAACGCCCATTGCCCGTTTGGGTCAACCGCCACCACCATTACCTTTTGACCGGGCTGTTCCTTGTATTGGAGAAAATTCAGATTAAATGCTTCCGGAGGAGCAAGGCGGGTTTCAAATTTTTTGCCGGAAGAGGCGCAACCGTAAACGGTCGAGAGCAGGGCGGACAGTAGGACGATTTTGATCAGTGCTTTCATGATTTTCTCCTATCAGGTTAATGGGAACACAGGAAACCGTAAAACCGCAACAGAGTCAACTTCAAAGCCTGTTACGGCTTAATATAGGCGGATGTAAAAAGAGAGCGTCTCGGGTGCCGCCGAGACGCTCTTTGCTCCTTGCCGGAAGGTTGGTAAATTCACTCTGCGAGGATTTCTCCCAGCAGTATCCGGGTGGATGCGGCGGTTTTTTTCACCGTAAAGCGGATGTGCGTGGCCTGCCGGTTTACCGGGAACATGATCTTATAGGCAGGAACCGAAGTTGACGCCTGTGTTTCAGCCGTTATTTTCCGTGTTGAGGCTTGTACCCAGGCGGTGCCGTTGGTGCTGGTTTCCACTCCGATTGAATCAACCGAAAAGCCGCTGTAATGGTAATAACGGACTCCGGCTTCTGCCACTTTAGCAGGAACACTGAGTGTAGCGGTGATGGTCACATCTCCGTCATACTGGACGCTTTGGCCCGAGGCAGAGCCCCACAGTCCATCGATCAGCTTGGAGGGCGGAGTGGTATCGGGGTGCGAAGCGTTTGGCGTCCGGCTGGCGGTATAGGAGCTGATCTTCGCCGCTGTATCCGGCGCCGGCGCCAGCCGTGACTGCGGAATGATTTCTTCCGCCTGACTCAGGCTGCTCCAGTACAGTTTAACCGAGGCCGTTCCGGTGGTTTCGCGATAATCAATACGGACTTTGGTCGGTACGTTCTGCTTCAGTGCGACGGTTATAGTGTTGGTCTGCACCAGGGAATTCCAGTCATCGGAGACCAGCACATCGTCGATCCAGACTTTGGCACCTTCGCCGCTGTCGATCAGTTTGAGTGTGTAGATTTCGCTGTATTCCGGAACAACCCAGCCGGTCCAGCGGGCGCAGAAGTTGTCTGCGTTTACCGATGCCGCCGGCGAACCGCTCCAGGTCATGTTCAGCTGCGGATCAATCTGGGAACAGACCCGGTTGGTGAAATTGGTGTTGTTGTAATACTCAGCGAAGAGTCCGTTGCCCGCATAGCGGTAGTCGATTACCCGGTTGTTAACCATCAGCTTACTGCCGCTGACCGTCTGTGTGCCGTTGCCCGGAGTAAAGACCAGCACCATGGCCTGTCCGGCTCCGATTTCCAGCGTCTGGCTGCCGCTTACGTTATCCCGCAGAAATACACCGCCGACCGCATCGTAGATGTCGGCAGTCGAGCTTCCGGCTAAATCTTCAACATCCGCCAGGTCAAAGGATCGCTGAACAGGATACGGATTATAGACGAGATAGGTCGTGTAATAATCGTCTTTATAGAAATCCGTCAGGGTGCAGTCCCATTTCAGGACGCCTTCGTAGCCCGGATAATAGCGGGCGTAATCAAAAATGGCGCCGAGGAATCCGTAGTAATTCGCCATGTAGATACAGATGTCCCACGCTTCATGCTCATGGATGTCTTTTTCAATCCAGTACTGCGGATGATTGGTTTTGAAGCCGAGCACATGGTATTGCCCGTCTCCGAAGGCGTACGGCCGAAGGCTCTTTTGCTCTGTGGTGTCGGCGAACAGAGAGTATGTTCTGACCCCCTCATACGGGAAAATAAAGCCCATTTCATTGGTCCAGCTTTCCCGCCATGGAAGGTGCGGCTGATGGTCGGCATCCAGATCAATTCCGAGAACATAGCGGCTTGAATGGGCCAGGTTCATCAGGAAATGTCCGATGTCGCGGGCATAGCGCTGGTCATAGCGGGCGGTCGGCACAAGATAGCCGGCATAGCTGGCTCCCTGGGAAAACCATGAATGAATGGAATTATCTGAATTATCCGGGTCGAGTTCCGGATTAAACTTGCCGACTTGGCCATCCAGTAGCACTCCGCCGGGACGACAGTTGCGGGCTACGATCAAATTGAGATTAGTTCCCTGCTCATACAAAGCATTCGTGTCGCAGAACGTAATATTCATGATACGATCCATATCCATATTCCATCCCTGTTCGGCATTGCCGCGGGCGGCAACCAGCGGAGCCATATCCGAAGATCCTTCAACCGTGGACGGATGATCCATGAACCACTCCATTGCTGATTTCGAGCAGTTCAGATAATCGGAATTGGTTGTCACCTGATAACCCATGTACAACAGCCAGGCCAGAGAGGCGGAAAAGGTCTGCGTCTGCAATTCGAGCGCTTCCAGAGGCTGGTTGGTGCCGGTTTCCGGATAATAGGCCAGCGTCAGGTTGGCATTGGTTGGACAGCCGAATGAATGGGCCGCCGCGAGAATCGTTTGGCTTTGCGCCAGCATGTTGGAGGTGAACCGGCTGTCGTCACTGTAAATATCTCCAAGGTACGCGCCCAGAATACAGGGAACCCAGCCGTATATGCCATGTGCGAGATATTTGTTGTACACATCATTCTTATAGTTCCGCCAGAGTTTTTCATCCTTGTGCCACCATTCCAGACAGCCGGTTTTGAAATCATACGTGCCGTTGAAATTCGTCATACTCATTCCCAGCATTTCCGCACCGATTACTGCCGCCGCGGCCGACTGGAATTCGGTGGATACTTTCCGGTCTTCCATCGGGCCTAGATTCGAGGGAAAGGAAAACCCGGTGTTGTTGGTTGCAGCTTTGAATATAACCGGCATATCCGGACCTGTCGCATTCGGGTCGAAGGCTGTGTCGTAATACAGATAAGCATTAGCGTACCAGTCGAGGATGGCAGCGTAATTCACGGTATTGGTCATCATTTGAACAGTCGGAATTTGCTTCTGATTTCCTTTAAACACAGCCGTCGGAACCGGCAGGGAAAGAACATACTGTCCGTTGGTAAGCGTAACGGCATCCTTCATCTGCTGCGCAGTGTAATTACCGCTGATCAGATAACCTGAATCGATATACCCGTTAATTTCCGTCTGTGTTGTCTGCGCAGAAGACCAGCGGATTTCACCGCCGTCGAATTTCACATTGTGCTTTGAGGGATTGGTCGCGGTCCAGTCGCGCTTTGTATAAAGGACGCCGCCGGAAACCAGAACCTTGGCCGACACAGAAGACTGAAGCATGAAGTATTCGGTTTCCAGTGTTCCGCCGAGAATCGCAACATAAGCGGTCGAAATATCGGTTGTGCTCTGCCCGAGTTTGGTCGCCCTGACCTTAACCATGGAACTGCCGTTAATAAACAGTTCTCCATTATAGGCAAGATTAGAGTTTCCGGCGCCGACATACAGTGTCGATGAAGAGTTGGTCGCCGTCAGCGAGCTGCTGTCGAACAGCGACAGCGTCGGGGTTGTACCTGCTGTCGTTCCTTTTAAATTTACCGTTCCTGCCAGGATCAGTGCGGCGCTGCCGGTCATATCCAGATTGCCGGACAGATCAACATACAGATTGGAGAAACTGCGGGTGTTCATCAGAACACAGTTCGCCCGAATATAGGCGACGTCCGAAGCCGCAGTCCCGGCGACATCTCCGTTCTGCCAGCCGGAAGCGGCTGACCAGTCGGTAACCCCGCCGGTTCCAAGAAAATATTTATTTACGGCCCAGGCGCTCTGGCTCAGGAATCCGGCAAGAATGATACTCATCAGAACTGCCAAACGACTTCGATTTATTCTGCATTTCATTTATTGCTCCGGTTGTGTGTGTGCCTTCTCTTAACCCACTATCGGCGGAGTTTTACGTTGGCCAGCAATCTGAAGCGTTCGTTATTTTTTTAATTTTTCCCGAACCAGCCCGAACGGCTTTATATCCCGCTATATTCATTGATAGTGAAGCTCCTGAAATGCAAAACACATCCTGGCGCAGGCGCGCATGCGGAGAGGCGGCCGCTGTTACCGCTTTCAGTGCAGGAGAAACCGCGCGTAAAAGCACACGCCGGCCCGATTTAGTATAAGCGGTTGAGAGGGAGTGGTGGCTGGAGGCGGACTTGAACCGCCGACCCGCGGATTATGATTCCGCTTTTATATTTTTATAATTAGTTGTAATACGTTTTAAATAATCGTGTTACAATTTCAATGCAATCTATAAAAAGCAAGTTGTACCTTAATTGTACCTTTTTTTGATGGACGAAACCGATCAAAGGGGAGTTCCATATGTTTAGTTCGATTTAGACGGAGAAAAGACATGAAGGCAAGAAAAGGGCGTAACAGAACGGGAACTCTCTACCGCCGTTGGAAAGGTGGACGCTATAGTATCGACGATCCAACCGCTAAGGGGAAGGGAACAATCTATCTTCGTTATACGGTCGGAAGCAAGGCTGTCGTTATCTCGCTTAAGACGGCGGATGTCGGCGAAGCCAAAAAGAAGCAGGCCGAAATCATGAAGCCGATAGAATTGGCAAGTGAAGTAGAGGTGTTGGAACAAGCCGAGCTTAGGCTAAAGCGGGCAGTCGGCGCACAGCAGGAGGAGTGGAAAAAAGACAACCCGCCCCTTAAGTTGACCGATGCTTGGGCCGCTTATTTAAAAGCGCAGAATAGGCCTCGCTCGGGCCAGAAAACACTAAATGGGTATGCTTCTAGATACAAACAATTCCGGGAATGGATCCAGAGCGCCTTTCCTGAAGCGGTGTACATGAAAGACGTCGGAGTCCGGGAAGCTGAGGCGTACGCAGAACATCTCGTCGAACAGAAACTCAGTCCGTCTACGTACAACCAAATTCTGAATGTTCTCGCGCTAATGTGGGGCGTTCTCTTTGAAAAAGCCCACGCCAAGGACAATCCTTTTGCATGGGATCGAAAAACCCGCAAGGGCATCCAGCGTCGCAGCATCAAGGCAGAAGCGTATCAAAGAAAGAAGCGGGCGTTAACGGTTGAGGAAGTTGAAGCGGTTTTGAAAAAGGCAAAAGGTGATTACCGCACGCTGATTATAATCCTAGTCTGCACCGGACAGCGGCTAGTAGACGGTTTAAAACTCGAATGGAAAGCCGTTAATTTCGACCGTAACGTTATCACGCTTGTTCCCAAGAAGACGTCCAAACGGAGCGGCAAGGCGGTCTATATTCCGTTATTACCTCAACTGCGGCAGGAGTTAGAAGGGCGGAAACAGAGAGGCCGTTATGTAATGTCTCATTTGGTTGAGCAATATGACCGAGACAGTTCCTCGGTCTCCAAAAACATCAAAGAAATTTTCGACGATGCCAAGATTCAAACCGCCAAGGATACCGAGCTGGAAACGGGGCGAGTCATCACAGACGTAGGGGCCCACAGCCTACGCCATACCTTCGTCACCGTTGCCAGAGCAGCCGGCCTTCCTGATCCTTTTATTCGGCAGATCACGGGCCACAGCTCCCAGGAGATGGTCGATCACTACACCCAGTTTTCAGAGGAAATGGTCGCTGCGTTGGCTGGCAAACTGCTTGGGACTGCCGGCACGCAAAAGGGATTGCCCGCGCCATCTAAGGCGCTACCTGCTCCGTTCTCAGAAACGGTTAAAGATCCGACCTTTTTGTGGGCGCAGACGAAGGTTTCGGGCATTAAATGCCTTGTCTCACGGATCAAAGGAGATCAGAACGAAAAAATGAAGGAGCTCCTTTTGAAGGCCCTTGGAGAGTTGGAGGCGTTTCTTAAAGCCCCGCATCCGCCAGCATCTCAGACAGTGGACGCTTGAAGACCGCAGCGAGCTGGCAGAGACTGTTGATCGTAATGTTCTGTCGCCCGTTAGAGCCGGGCGTTCCGGACTACATCTGCCAGCGGGACTTTGAGAGCTTTGGAAAACCGGTACAGCATGACGACGGAAATATTCTTTTCACCCCGTTCAACCATGCCGACATAGTTGCGGGTCATGTCCGCCCGTTCAGCCAGTTTCTCCTGACTGATTTCCTGTGCCGTACGGTAGGCCCGGATAGCCTGCCCGATCTTTCTGCGCACCATCTCTGCTTCCCGCTTCTGCATACAGGAAGCCAACCAGAGCAGTGCATCTTTTTCTACCAACCAAAGAGGGTCGGACTGTCTGTTGAGCTCGTCCGGACCACATGCTTGACAGACAACTGAAATGGTGCAAATTTAAGACAACCAGAGATGGTCACATTTTTGCGAGTAGCGTCTTGAATGAAAGGAATGACTGTGAGTAAAGAAAAGTCGGGCGCGTCAAAGAAACCGGACGGCTCCTTGCGGGACTCTTCTGTACCGTTTATTCTTATGAACTTGGTATGGATAGGGTTGATAACACTATGTGGATCATACTTCATCAGCTATTTGCCATTTATGGCAAAACTTTCCTTTTGCACGCTTTATATTCCACCTGTTTTCATGCTGATTTATCTTAAGAAACCTGCAAATAAAAACCATTTCGAGGCGCTCGCCAGCAACCAATCCGCACCTTTCGTGGCGGTCGTGTTCGGAATTGTCATGGCGGTCGTGATCAGTTGTTGCCCTGCGGAATCTCGAAATACGAACGATTTTGTGGAGATTCTCTACCCCTTTTTATATGCGGCCCTTTGTGTCATCAATCTGGCTTACTTGAAACGAAATAAACCACGGGAATCCCAATCACAAACTCGCATCCCGCCACAGGAATAGTTCCATCCCGATCGACTTTTAAGTTTTGATTATAGCCCTGAAGCGTAATCCGGTGTTCATAGGTGAATATTCCACAAAAGGAAAGCTGTTGGCTGAAGAAAAGGCGATGCTTGAGCAGCAGATCATCGACAGGCTGTCTGCTGTGCGTGAAAAAACATGACCGTCTCCCCGACTGGATAGGAAACCCTATGAAACAGAATCGTCTTCTCACTCTTATAGCGGCCTTAATCGCAACTGGATGCGGGGAGCGAGATGAAGAAACTGCGCGAAGAGGACTAACGGGAAATGGACCTCCAAGAAAAATCTGAAATCAGCCGTCCTGTTTTTCGCCATACGCCCAGTCAGGTCTTCACTCTTGTGCTCGCAGCGCAAAACGGGTCAGTGGAAGCGTGCATTGAAGTCAGCCGTTGTTTTGAGGAAGGCGACGGTGTTCCGGAGAGTCAGATCGCTGCGTACGCATGGCTGATGGTGGCAGCATCGAACGAATCCGAAGCGGTTGAAGCTGAGTTGGTGCAGATGCGATCGCGCCTGTCTCCGGACGAAATCAAAGAGGCGGAGGCGCTGGCTAAGGAATATTTTTATTCTTCCGCCGCTACCGGTTATCCTGAAGCCTGGTATGCAGAGTTTAATCT
>JBGAJP010000020.1:0-41094 GCA_044224855.1 Pontiellaceae bacterium | reverse complement strand
TCCCTCCCTTTTATTAACCTGACATACTGCGAAGATACAAAAAAAGACGGTCTATGCTGCTTTTTTTTCAAACAGATGTCTGCGCTATTTGGTCGATATTTTGTCAATGTTTCTGTGTGTGTTCCGGCTTCTGTTTTTGCGGGATTTGTGGTTTAATCTGGAACCGGGGAATGAAGATTTGATTAAAAGGTAGGAATCATGATGAAAAAACTGATTTGTCTTATCATCACGGTGTCGGTTCTGGCGGGTTTCTCCGCACAGGCGGTCACCCTTAATGAGTGGAATTTCTATTCCGACCCGGCCGGCAAAACACTTTCAAATGCCTTTAACTCCGCCGGTACTGCGTCTTTTGCGCTGAATCCGGGATACAATGACACGAGCCTGCGGACAGACGGATCCGGCTCACTCATCTGTACAAATAATGACCTCGGCACCAATGGCATGTGGAGCAGCGGATCCGTATTGGATGCAACCACAAGCAATTTGACCTCCGGAACTTTTTTTCTGCGGTATGATTTCAAATACGATCTCAGCGCCACCAACAATAACAGCGGCACATTGCTCGGATTTGCTTTCACGGATGCCACCGGCTCCAAAGTCGCCGGCGCCGCCTTGCAGTATGATCTTGGCGCGGCAAACACCCCGAGCAACCTGACTGTGACCCCCCTGGCAGATCTCGGAACCAATTACACCGGAAATGTATCCATCATAACCAAAGTAGATATGGCCACTCAGAAACTGGCCGTCTGGTACGACCTGACGGGTGCTGGCAGTTTTTCGGCAGAAACCAGTCCGCAGGCCAGCAATATTACCGTTAACCTCCCGTCCATCGACAAACTGCGGCTTCAGGCAACCGGTGACTTCAGCCCCGCCGGCTCCGACGATTCCGCCAGTATAAGCCTGCTGCGAATGACTGACAGTTTTGCTGATGCCGCAAGCAGTGATCTTGATGTTCCGGCCGCGAGATATTCGAATGAATGGACTTTTGAGCGCGATGTAAACGGTCTCCCGTTATCTGATACAATCAATTCAGGAACAAACAGTCCGCTGGCACAGTTCAGCACAGGATTCGGCAGTACGGTGTTCACTACCAACCGCGCGCTGGTCTGTATTGGCAACGATACCGGAACAGGTGACGTCTGGACCAATGGGGCCGTTCTAAATGCCGCCCTGCCCTCTGCCACTTCCGGCGTACATTACCTGCGCTATGATTTGAATTATGATCTCAGCTCCACCAATAACGACAATGGAACCGTGCTGGGTGTTTATTTTACAGGTGCCACAGGCGATAAAGCCGCCGGCCTGATTCTGGGTTATGATCCAGGCAATCTGACCAGCTTAGTGCCGACAAACCGTACTTTGACCACGGTTACGAACAATCTCGCACTCGCAGGCTCGTTAACAGCCATTGCCGAAGTGAATCTGAGCGCGCATACGCTTAAGGTCTGGTACGACGTGAACGGATCAAGCACCTTCGATACAAACGCTCCCAATGCTTCCGCCAGCATACCGTCTTTGTCATCCATTACCAACCTGCGGTTTCATGCCACCGGAGATTTCCGCCCGGCAGCTTCGAGCAACTATGCTTCTGTTGATAATATTCGACATACTGCAAGCTGGAGCGAAATAATTGAACCGACAGCTAACTTAGAGGCTCCTCCAAAACTGTCGATAAGCGTCAGCAACAGTTTAAATGGGGTGATGGAAGTCGGTTCGACAAACATCGTTACGGTCGTCATTCATAACAGCGGCGGACTGGCAACAAATGTAACGTCCACGTTAACGCATGACGGCCTGCCGGCTTCGTTTACGATTGTCTCCAACAATACCCCCGCCCCACTGGATTTCAATGCATCCATCACACACACCTATATCCTGACTGCTAACGCCAACAATAAGTATATTTTTACGGCTCAGGCCAACGCAGGAACAAACAGCGCTACAACAAACTTGGATGTGGTTGTCGGCGCACAGATCCGCTACGACAGCCACAGTATTACTCAGGTTCCGGGAACCGGAGTGATCTCGAATAAATATGAACCGGGGGAAATCATCCGCATCACTGTGACCAGCACAAATGACGGTTCTCGTACCGTGACCAATGTTGTCAATACGGGCTTTCTGCGGATCCGTCATATTCACGATTCTGCCGGCCTCGGCTACATATCCATCGGTGGCAAAAAACGGCTCAACCTCGACCGTGTATGCTGTGACAATTGCCTCCAATACGCCGCCAGCTAATTATACATTCCATGTGGCTAATCAGGAAGGCAGTCTGATCTGGACAAATTCATTTGAACTGGCGGTATTTAAAGGTGCCCTGCCCTCGGTGGTTACCACCAATTTGACTATTGTCGTCCCGGCAGGAGGAACAGCCTCGGAACAATGATACTGACCAATTTGGAAATGACAGTGACCTTCTCTCAATAAGCGATGATGGTGCATTAGCGACATCCTATTCTGTTACAAACCAGACAACGAACTTGGTTTCCTTCGGGTACGAAGGAATTCCTTTTATCAACTGGGACAGCAACGGTAGTGCAACGACCAATATCGGGTTTGTTTTCCCCTTTTACGGAACGAATTATACCAGCATGTCCGTCAGCCGTTACGGCGCGATAAGTTTGGGACATCAGTTGTCGCGAATATAGCAGCCGATCTTCCTTTCGGAAGCGACTCAGTCGTAGCGCCTTTCTGGGGTACGATAACCACAGCCACAAACAGCATCCGTTATCTGGAGATGGATGACAAACTGGTGGTTTACTGGAGCAGCCCGGCCAACAAAGGTTTTCAGGCATGGCTGTATAAAAACGGACAGATTCGGTACGTCTATCAAGACGGCCCCTGGACCGATAGCGCAGCCGTTGGTATCCAGCGCGGAACAAATTCGCTTAACGTAGCGGATGCCTTGCCGACAAATATATGGGCTTCGTCCAGTAACTCTCCAATTGACGTTCTGCTCACACCGCAATCGTGGGTTACCCATACTCCTACAAACGGGACTGTGGCAGGACCGGGCAGCAGCGTCGTTACATTTACCGCAAATGCTGCCGAAAAAAGTGCAGGCACAAACAGATTTAATGCCTTTGTAACCTGGGGCGACGGCACAATCAGCACGGTAGCCGTTACCGTCGTGGTTTCTGCTCCGTTATCCTCCTTACCCGGGTTGGACATCAACCCGTCGTCTGTGATGTTCAACGGCGCCGCCGGTTCAATCGCACACACGAACGTATTGCTCATCAACACTGGTAATGTGGCGTTGGCCTATACAATTACAGACCTCGGGGCAAAAACTAACGGGCATGTACGATATGTTAACTCGAAATATGACTGGCAGAATATTTGGTCGGATCCGATCACATCATGGACAAACAGTGTAAATGGCATTTACAGCCAAGCAATACCAACGAAGTTCCCCCTCCCGTTCTTTGGCAACATCTATACTCAGCTGTTCATCGGTGTGAATGGGCTGATCGTTCTCGGGGATTCCGGGTTCATGACCAAAACAAACGCACCAGATCACTTTATTGCGCCGTATTTGGGCAATCTGGTTCTCGATGAAAATGCCGGTATTGGATACTCTGGTGATGCTAACCAAATAATCATCACTTGGGCGAATATGAGCCAGGCTGGCGGAGGAAGTAATCAGACCTTTCAGGCGATTCTAAACCGGGACGGCTCAATCCGTTTCCAGTACAGTTCTCTGACTGGAAGCAACGTCTGGCCGAATACACACATTGGACTTGGGGATACCCCTGTCTTTGAGAGCACGACGTTGAGCAACGAAACAACGACCGTATTGACGAATATCTACACCTACACGACCAATACAATCGTGACGACGAACATATGGGCAAAGCCCCCCGTAACAACAACTAATGTGGTCACAACGACAACAAACACTGTCCGTGTTTACAAAAACGAAATTTCCAATCAGGAAATATTTATTCAGCCAAACGGACGCGTTGTTATTACTGCTGAACCGTTCTCCGGAATTATTCAGGTCGGCGGAACCAACACCGTTACACTGTACGGCGATGCACGCAGCCTGACATTTACTAATGGAGGATTTTCTGTCACGAACAGTACAACGTTTGGTGTCAATTATGCCGCCGGAACAAATTCTCTGTCGAAATCATTCTCGGCAACATTTGTTGCAACGAATAGCGGAAGCGGAGGCTTCCCTCCGATTGATCGAGACGCCATTGCCGGTACGGATGAATTTATTGCAAACGTTTCGCAGCAGCGCGCCGACGGTTCACGAACCATTTCGTGGCCTGCCCCGAATGACAGTCTCTCGCGCACCTATAAAGTGCTGTACACACTGGATCTGATGCAGGACTTCCAGGTGCTGGCCATTGTTTCAAACGGAACCAGCTACGTGGATACAACTCATACCGATGTCCCGGTGATCTACTACAAAGTCACGGTGGAATAACAGGGACTTGTTATCCCGGCAAAAAGCCCTTCCGGTTACCGGAAGGGCTTTTTTTATGTGTGGTAATATTTCAGCAGACTTTTTTTTGTTTGGCTTTTGACAACCGTGCCGCACTCATCTACTTTATGCGCTCCGTTTTTTAAGGGCCGGTAGCTCAGTTGGTAGAGCATTTGACTTTTAATCAAAGGGTCCCGGGTTCGAGCCCCGGCCGGCTCACTCTTAAAAACGAAACCCGCTTAAGCGCCTGTACTCCCGAAACCGCCCGCACCGCGCGTAGTTTCCGAAAGATTTTCAACCAGCTCATAGTGAATCGGTGAACTGTCGGTCGCCACCAGCTGAAAGAGCCGCTGCCCCTTCTCTGCCTTATAAGGTTTATCTTTAATGTGATCGCACATTGCCATGATCTCTCCGCGATAGCCGCCGTCAATCAGGCCGATCGAGTTGGACATTCTCAGCGGAGTTTTTGAAATACTTGATCTGGGGAAAAGATAATAGGCCCGGCCATCTTCCGGTTCGCAGGAAATACCCAGTTTAATGGGTTTGGTCTCGCCCGGCTCAAATGTGATGTCTTCCAGCACATACAAATCAAGCCCGGCATCACCGTCATGGAAGTGTCCGTGGTTCCGGTAAAACTCGCTGGCGGTTTCATTATGCGGTTTAATAAAAAGCTTCATCATTTTCCTTTCTGCGGATTAGGGATTGGACAGCAGATTAAAATCCGGTTTATCCTTCGAATCCAGTCAAAACAGGGAAAGGAACCGTACTAATGCTGAATCTGGCCGTTTTTGGATCGGGATCGGGCTCTAACTATCAGGCGATTGCCGAGGCCATTGCGACCGGACGTCTTAACGCCAGGGTCTCTTGCGTCATCTCTGACGTCGAGGATGCCTATATTCTGGAAAGAGCCCGTAAATTCGGCCATCCGGCCATCTACCTGGACTGTGCCCCGTTTAAAACCAAACTGGATGGCGATGCCGAAGGCCGCGCAATTGAAATCATCAAAGATCACGGCGGAGACTTTATCGCTCTCGCCGGCTTCATGCGGATTGTCAAACCCGGCCTGCTCAATGCCTTTGCCGGGCGTATCATCAATATCCACCCCTCCCTGCTGCCGAATTTTCCAGGTCTTGAAGCAGGGCGGCAGGCTCTCGAAGCCGGAGTCAAGGAAACCGGCTGTACCGTCCACTTTGTCGACGGAGGTATCGATAGCGGCCCGATCATCTGTCAGCGCAAGGTGCCGGTACTTCCCGGCGATACCGTTGAAACCTTGATGAACCGCATCCATGCACAGGAACACATCGCCTATCCTGAAGCCCTGCGGAAAATCGCCAAAAGCTGACCGGTTTGTAATAAAAATCCGGAGCCTGGCATGCCGGTTTCCAATATTTGGAAAAAGGGTAAATAACGGTAGACGACTCCGGCAGTTTTCCGTATAGTCCGACGCTCTTATTCAAGAAATGGACGGTGTTTTAGAGAATGAAAAAACTGATTATAGGATTACCGAAGGGCAGCCTGCAGGATTCTACCTATGCCCTTTTTGCAAAAGCCGGATTCAACATCTCGGGCAGCTCGCGCTCCTATTTTCCTTCCATTGACGATAAAGAAATCGAACTTCGCCTGCTTCGTCCGCAAGAAATGAGCCGCTATGTCGAAAACGGCATGCTGGATGCCGGCATCGCCGGTCTGGACTGGATTGAAGCCAACGGCTCGGATGTGCAGGATGTGTGCAAGCTGGTTTACTCCAAGCAGACCAAACGTCCGGTGCGCTGGGTTCTGGCCGTTCCTGAAAATTCAACGATCCAGTCCGTCAAAGATCTCGAAGGCAAGCGGATCGCCACCGAAGGCGTCGGCATTGTCGAACGCTGGCTCGTCAAAAACGGCGTAAAAGCCACAGTGGAGTTCTCGTGGGGCGCAACCGAAGTCAAGGTGCCTGAATTTGCGGATGCTATTGTAGACATTACCGAAACAGGCTCTTCGTTGCGTGCGCACAACCTGCGCATCGTGGACACGCTGATGGAGTCCTATACCAAATTTTTCGCCAACAAAACGGCCTGGGCCGACAGTTGGAAACGTTCAAAGCTTGAGAAAATTGCACTGTTGCTGTCGGCTGCTCTAAATGCCACTGACAAGGTGCTGCTCAAAATGAATGTGGAAGAAAAGAATATTAACCGGGTTAAGAAACTGCTTCCGGCTCTGCATTCGCCGACTGTAAGCAGTCTGTCTGACACCGGCTGGTATGCCGTTGAAACCGTAGTTAATGAAGCGGTGGTGAGGGAAATTATTCCTGAACTCAAAGCGGCCGGTGCCGAGGGAATTATTGAAATCGGCTTAAACAAAGTGGTTGCATAAGCGCACAAAGGAAACAGATACATGGGTACCATTAAAAAATGGCGTAAGACCAAGATGTCGAAACACAAACGGCGCAAACGTCGTCGTGAAGTTCGCCACAAAAAGAAATAGTTTTTTATAAAGGGGAGTGTCATGTGCGCATCCCGCAATATCCGGGTTTCCGGGGCGGTTGTGCTCGGTGTCTTGCTGGGCCTCAGCGGATGCGTATCTCCTTCAAAGCCTCAGTTGAGCGTAAATACGCAGGCTGAGGCTTTGTCTCATTTCAGTCTCGGCCTGCTGGCCGAGACGGGCGGAGATTCGGCCGCAGCACTTGATCATTTAAAGACGGCCATCCGGCTCGATCCTGATGAAGAGCGGCTTTACGCCCCGGCCGTGGCAATTGCGCTTAAACTGGAGAAGCCGGACGATGCCGTCCGGCTGGCGCAAGCTCTTGTAAAGCGCCGGCCCGACACCGCCGAACCGGCCCTTCTGCTTGCCAGAGTCTACGCATTAACAAAATATCCGGATCAGGCTGAGACACTGTTTAAACAGGCACTCTCCAGATTCCCGGAACATCCGGAAACTCCGGTTTTTCTTGCCCGGTTCTATCTGTCGCAGGACCGGCGCACGGATGCGCTTGCAACACTCCGTACTGCAGTAGAAACGCAAAGCCAAAACGCCGAACTGCTTCACCTGCTGGGAACGCTCTGCATTGACAGCGCCCGCGACGCTGGCAATACGCCGCAAGCCAGGGCGTCCGTTGAGGAGGGAATCCGCTTCCTGCAGAAAGCTCTGGATATTGAACCGGAATCCCCGGGCCGCTGGCAGCAGCTCGGGTTTGCACTGCTGGCAGTCCAGAAGCCGGAAGAGGCGCTCAAAGCCTTTGAGACTGCACACGAAAAATCTCCAGGCGACCTGCTTGCGGCCCGGCAGATACTGGATCTGCTGGTTGCAACTGGAAAGATTGATGATGCGATGGCTGCCTATGAGCGACTGGCGAACGAAACCGGAACAGAGCCGGAGGCCTGGCTCCAGTACATCGCAGAAAAACTGCCGAAAGACGCGCAGGACCGGCTGATAACCCATCTTAACGAACAGATACAGGAACAGTCAAACGCACCGGTTTTCTTTTATGCACAACTCGGCGCTCTCTACATCGGCGCACATAAAAATCAGGAAGCTGAAACCGTCCTGCTGAAGGCGCTCGGACATTATCCCGACGACAACCGCCTGCGTATTGTGCTGGGGTACCTGCGCCTGCAGCAGGAACGCTATGATGATGCATATAACGATTTCGAGCGCGTGCGAACAAAATCACCAGCGGCTGAATGGTCGGCGAATCCGTTTTTTCTCTTCAACTTCCTCGTTTCTGCACAGAAAAGCGGTCACATGGAGGAAGCTGCCAAAACACTTGCTTCTACATACACTGAGAATCCGGCTGTTCTCAATCAGTACATGAACTCTTTACTCACCGGACAGACGCCGGTGTCCACAGAAAATGCGATTGAGTTGCTGAATGTTTTCCACACACTAAGCCCCGAAGCCGCTGAAGCACTGTACTATCTAATGGTGCTCCAGGCGGAGAAAAAGGAATACGGAAAAGCCATCGAAACGGCGCGTCAGTTTGAAGAACTCGTTCAAAAGAGCGGAAATACCAATCTGCTCAACGAACAGTTTTATTACCAATATGCCTCTCTCTATGAACGAACCGCTCAGTTTGATGTTGCAGAAAAGCTCCTCTTCAAAGTGATTGAGCTGGGTGGAAACATCACCCCCGCCGCGCAGAATTATTTAGCCTACATGTGGGCAGAACGCGGCGAAAAACTTGATAAAGGGCTCGATCTGATTCACAAAGCCCTTGCCGCAGATCCTGAAAACGGCGCGTTTCTCGATACACTCGGATGGATTTATTACATGCAGGGCCGCTATGCCGAAGCACTGCATGAATTGCAGAAAGCCCGTAGCTTTATTAAAGACGACTCCGCTATATGGGAGCATCTCGGCGATACCTATTTGAAACTTGGAGACCACAACGCTGCGGTCGAACATTGGAAAAAGGCTCTGGAGCTTGATCCGAAGTCTCAAAAGTTGATCGAACGGCTGAAAGCGGCCGGCATCAGGTCAGACGAACTCCCGGCGTCAGTGAATAGCCCCGTAAATACGACGCCCCGTCCATAACGCATTTTCCAGCCGGCTGAACCTCGAGCAGTCTCAAAGAGCCCCCGCCTGCCGCCACCAAAGGCCCTGCCCCGGACACATCCAGAATTTCGCCGGGCGATCCGTTTCGCGCTTCAACCGCAACACGCACGATTTTCAGGCGCTGACCGTCCGGCATTTCGCAAAAACAGCCGGGCCACGGTGTAAACCCGCGAATCCGGTTGCGCAAAACGCCGGCGGAAAGGCGCCAGTCGATCCGCCCATCTTCCTTGGCAAGCTTGCGTACTTCAGTCGCATCGGTTTCGCTCTGCGGACGCCGCTGAACAGTTCCGTTCCGGATCTGTTCAACAGCCTCCATGAGCAGCTCAGCACCTGCCGCCGCCAGAACCGGTTCAAGAATAGCCGACGTATCGTCCGGGCCGATCAGCACTTCGCGTTGCAGAATAATGTCTCCTGCATCCATTTTTTCACTTACATAGAGAATCGTAACGCCCGTGACAGTGTCGCCGTTGGCCACGGCCCATTGGATCGGCGAAGAACCGCGGTATTTCGGAAGCAGCGAAGGATGCAGGTTGATGGCACCGTACTTCGGAAGTACCAGCACAGACGGAGGAATATACTGGCCGTAGGCAACAACAACAAAAAGATCGGCGTTTAAAGCAACCAGTTCCGGCAGACCGTCTTTAACTTTTTCCGGCGAAAGCACAGGCAACCCGCGTTCCTGTGCAAAGGATTTAACCGGACATGGTGACAATTGCTGTTTGCGTCCGGCGGGCCGATCCGGCTGTGTCACGACGGAAACGACTTCATCCTTTGTGCTCGCGAGCAATGCTTCCAGCAGAGGAAACCCGATGGCCGCCGATCCGAAAAAAACCACGCGCATGATGTGTCAGCTCCGGTTACTTCTTCTGCGGTTGCGCCTGCGGCTGCGCGCCGCCTTCAGCCGGTTTCTGCACCTGGTCAGCGCCCCAGCGCACGGTATCGGTCAAAAACAGCTGATCCTGCTTATTGAGCGCAAAACCCTGCTTCAAAGGAAAGTTCGGCGGCAGACGACCCATCGTTATCGGAAACCAGGTTTTTTCCGATCCTTCGAGCAGCGACGAAATAAACGGACGGTCTTTGGTGAGAGTGGTGATGTAAAGACCGCTGATATATTTACGGTAGTCGTTGATTTCGTAATAGTCGTCGAGCGTCTTCGGCAGAAGAATGGAAATGCGCTTCCCGTACCACGCGGTTGCCCACGGCATGTCGGTACACATCACCTCATTCGGCTTAAGCAGTTCGCTTACGCGCATAACAAACGGGGCGTAATACGGCGGATACGGCAGTCCCGGCGCGGATGACAGGAAAATGGTTACGATCAGCGGCAGCGCGGTCAGCAGGATCACCAGCGTAGTCAGCCCCATTTTGTAGAGCTGAATGCTGATATCCAGCCGGTCGAGCAGGATGGAGAAGAAAGCCAGACCGTAAAGGATTACAAACGGCCAGAAAATGTGATACAGCCGCAGCGTTTTCTCATCAAAACAGCAGGCAATAATAAAAAACAGAACCATCGACAGCCCGATTCCCCAGCGCAGGTTGTGGACGTGAATCCGCACAAACCGATAGAAAAAAGTTACCATGAAAAAAGCAATCAGCAGTCCGCCGCCCAACGAAGTGAATCCATTTTCATAAAGTCCGTTGAAATTTTTCGCCCATTTGGCTTTTACAATCTGGATATCGGCCATGAGGTTAAAATCCGGCTTCAACGTACGCATTAATGAGTCACCCGGATACTTGGCGGAGTCGATTAACGCAACGTGCGGCGCAAGACCGAGCGGTGAACCGGAAAGCTGGTAGTTGCGCAGCAGCCACGGGGATACGATCAAAAAGATCAGCGCCATGTAAAAGAACGCCAGATGTCCGCCGCGCTGTGTCCGCGAACCCATCATCCAGATAAACAAAGCCAGCCCCGGAATAATCGCAAGTGCCGCATAGTGCGTTAAAAACGCCGCGGCGGAAAACCCGATCGAGAGGCAGAAAAACGTCATCCAGTTCCAGAGCGGTTTACGCTCCCGGCGGTTAATCATTGCCAGCAGCGCAAAGTAAGTCGCTCCCATTACAAAGAACATAAGAACAGGCAGCCCTGTCCCGCGAATACTGTCCATCCAGACCATTTCACTAAGGAAGTAGGTCAATACGCTCAGCAGACCGATTTTATGAGAAAACAGCTTCCGCCCCAGCAGATAAAGAAACAGGCCGGAAAGCGCGGTGAAAAGGTGGTGCAGCGGAACAATCACCCACTGTTCGGCCGGATAGATACGGATGCCTTGAAAAGCCGTACTGGTCGGAAACAGATCGATGCCGATCAGGTTGAAAAACTTGAAATTCGCCGCAAGAATCGCCGGATAAAGCGGAGGTTTAATGAGTTCCGGATGGCGGTCAATCCGCGCATCGCCGTCAAAACTATGGGTTGATACCGTTGCGATACTCGCCGGGCGGACGCACTGCGTAATATAGCGGTTGGACTGAGCCAGATTCCGTCCGAGCTGCGCGTAATCCATGGCCGCCTCGGTGTCAAATCCGCGGAACTGACGGGCGGTGAAAATAATGATCAGCCCGACAACGAAAAGACAGAAAAGGGTCGTGCGGATAATCTTCAGGCCGAGCCCGGCATCCACGCTGTACACAAGGTCCTGCAGGGTCGATTCAAAGGGTTGCTGTTGCTTTGCCATACTGTTTCTCCCGCTCCGGTAATGAGTGTTCAGAGCATCCTTGAACACTTCTGCTTCTTCAACCTTAAACTCATTCGACTTCGGTAAAACCGTACTCCGCGATCTTACGATGCAGTGTGCGCCGGCTGATGCCCAGCTTGTCAGCGGCCCGGGTCCGGTTGCCGCCCGCCTCCTTAAGCGCCTGCTGAATGGCCTGTTTTTCCATATCCTCCAGCGTACCGCGCTCCATCTGAACCGAACCGCCTGTACCGCCCGCCTCGCGGATATGTACCGGCAGATCGCGCACACCGATCCGCTGCGACCGGGACATCACCACCGTCTGTTCCACCATATTACGCAGTTCGCGCACATTACCGGGCCAGCGATAGGCCGTCAGCAGATCCAGAGCATCCGGCGAAAAGCCTTCAACCGCGCGCCCGTTCTCCCGGTTAAACACATCCAGATAATGCTTCAGCAGCAGTGGAATATCGCTTTTGCGCTCACGCAATGCCGGCAGATGGATCACCACCACATAAAGCCGGTAATACAAATCCTCGCGGAACGTTCCTTCCGCCACCATTTTCTTAAGATCCCGGTTCGTCGCCGCGATCAGGCGCGTATCGACGTCTATGGATTCCTGCCCGCCGACACGCTCAAAGCGCCGTTCCTCCAGCGCGCGCAGGATTTTAACCTGTACGCTGGCATCGATCTCGCCGATCTCATCCAGAAACAGCGAGCCGCCGTCCGCCATCTCGAAACGGCCTTTGCGCCGCTCCGCCGCTCCGGTAAACGCCCCCTTCTCATGACCAAACAGCTCGCTCTCCAGCAGCGACGAAGAAAGCGCGGCGCAATGCACCGGAATAAAGGAGCCGTTCTTACGCGGACTCAGACGATGAATCGCCTTGGCGATCAGCTCCTTACCGGTTCCGCTCTCGCCCTGAATCAGCACCGTCGCCCGCGACGCCGCCACCTGCCGCACCGTATCAAAAACCTGCTGCATCTCCGGCGAGCTGCCGATGATATTCTCCATCCCGAACTTACTGTCCAGCTGCTCGCGGAGCTGGACATTTTCCGTTTCGGCCCGGCGGGAGCGCAGTACACGCTGAAGAACCATTTCCAGCTGCTCCAGATTCACAGGCTTGGTCAGAAAATCGGTCGCACCGTGACGCATTGCATCAACCGCCGTTTCAATGTTTCCGTAGGCAGTCAGCAGAATACAAACCAGTTGCGGCGACACGGCCAGCGCGCGCTGCATCAGCGTCATCCCGTCCATACCGGGCATCCGCAGATCGCTCAGCATCACGTCCACCGGCTTTTCACTCAGAATACTCAGCGCCGTAGATCCGCTTTCAGCAATCAGTACGTCGTACGAACGGCGCAACGCCCGCGCCAGCCCTTCGCGCGTATTTTTTTCATCGTCCACGATTAAAATTACCGGTTTCGCACTCATTCCTTATTCTCCTTCTTCGGCGCTTCCAAGAGCGATAGACGCACATCGTCGCGCGGGAAATGCAGCGTGAAAGCGGTGCCGCGTTCCGGCGTACTGCAGATTTCAATTTCGCCGCCGTGGTCGCGCAGAATCCGCTGCACAATCATCAGACCGAGCCCGGAACCGGTCGCCTTGGTCGTGTGGTACGCCTCATAAATCGCGCCGAGATTCTCCGGCGCAATCCCCGGGCCGTTATCCGCAAAGCAAATGCTCACGAACCGCGGCGACACTTCGATATTGATCTTCAGGATGCCGCCGTCCGCCATCGCCTGAATCGCATTCTTAATTACATTAAAAAACGCCTGTTTCACCTGAACTTCATCGGCCGGAACCGACGGAATATGCTCGGCCTGCTTACGCTCAACCAGAATACGGCGGTTTTCGACTTCGTGGTGCAGCAGCTCCAGCGTTTCATCCAGCAGACGATCCATCTGCACCGGCTTCCGGTCGGGAAGCGACGGCCGGATCGCCCGCAGAAACTGCGTAATGATCCGGTCGAGGCGATGAACCTCGCGTTTCGAAACCTCGACCAGCTCTTTCAGGCTTTCGCGCGCCTCGGAATCGGCCAGATCGTCCAGCTCGCGCTCCATCAGCTGTAAATGGATCGTCACCGCATTCAGCGGATTACCGATTTCATGCGCCACGCCCGCCGCCAGCAGCGTCAGCGCCTTCAGCCGCTCCGACTCGATGGACTCGGCCGTCGTCTCCCGCTCGCGCGTCACGTCGCGGAAAATCACCACCGCGCCCTGCTCGTGCTCTTCAATCGCCGAAAGCGGCACCATGTAGAATTCCACAAACCGGTGATCCGGATAGGTTACCTCGATTTCGCGGCGAACCAGCCGTTCCCACTCATCGCCGTCCAGACTGAGCACCTTTTCCCAGTCAATATCGCGGATATAGCGGGCGATCGGCTGGCTTTCGGCATCCTCGAGCTTAAAGCCGAAAAGCGCCTCCGCCTTGCGGTTGGCGTACCGGATACGGGCGCCGCGCCCGACCACCACGATACCTTCCTGAATCGCCTGAAAAATCGTTTCCATCAGCCCTTTTTCGCGGGCCAGATGTAAAAACTGCGCCTGAACGCTGTCGGCGTCCATCCGCTCAAGACGATCGATCAATTTATCTAAAAACTTCGATTTCACAGGGAAATCCTCCGCTTAAACAGGGACAATTTGTACCACACACCCGCCGGATTTCAACCGCTTAAATGCGTCAGAATGGCAAATGCCGATAAGTTGCAGCCGAGGTCCATGACCTCGGTTCAGTCCGCGATCATGGATCGCGGCTACAAACCATATTCTCGTCTCCGAAACGAGGACATCGAACTTGATTCCGCATTCTCTTCTCCTATAGTTCGATTCATCGATGGAGTGATTGAAAAAATATGATTGCCGTCGTCATTGCAGTTGCGTTCTTTGGATTTGCGATTGGAGGCATTATTAGCCTTATTCAAGATCCGAAAGCATGGCTTCAAAGCGATGTGTTTCAGTCAATGTCTTCCAACGAGAAAAAGAATTGGTTTAAAGAACGCGCATATCGTCATGCATGGTGGATAATTGGCGCACTAATCTGCATTTTTTTTGTAAACGATTCTCGCCTTTAATCAAAGGCATTCAAGTCCGCGCATTATTTCCGCTTCAGCACAGCGCGCCAGCCGGTCGGTTCTTCGTAGACCGGAAGCTGGAGATGGCTGACTTCGCGGGCCTGTTCGATGATATAGAAGGCGTCGGCATCTTCCGCTTTGATGAGATCGAGAATCCATTTCACATCTTTGCGGCGGCAGACAATCAGCAGTTCGGTCACCGGCCCGTCGCGGCCTTCGCCCTCGAATGTGGTGACAACCTGCCCTGCGGTGCGCAGCTGCCGGGCAATTGCGCCGCCGGATTTACGGGTGAACGCGCGCAGAGCGACATGGCCCAGAGCGAGTTTCCGCTCCAGCGCAATACCGGCGACATTGCCGGTCGCGAAGCCAAGTCCGTAAAACAGCGCCAGTATCGGCGCGGTGTGGATCTGTTTTACAATGGTGGAAATGATCGTCACCCAGAGAGTGACTTCCATGAAGCCGAGCGCGAACGCCAGCCGCGTCCGTCCCTGCACGGTGACAATTGTCCGGAGCGTACCGATGGAAACGTCCACGATACGGGCGCAGAAAATCAAAAGCCCGATCAGTAAGATGTGCCAGTTCAAAACCGGCCTCCGTCAGCCGTGGTTGGTGGCGTCGATGACTTCCAGAACCGCCGGAATCTTTTCTTTGAGAAGACGTTCGATGCCGTTTTTCATCGTCATGCGCGCGCCCATGCAGCCGCGGCATCCGCCCTGCAATTCCACGTAAACTTTGGCGTCTTTGACTGTTGTAACCGTTGCGCCGCCGCCGTGTCCGGCCAGCGCCGGGTTGATTTCCTCTTCAAAAATTTTCTCTACCGCTTCGAGTATTTCAGTATCAGTCATGATCCAACTCCTTTTTATACTGGAAAACTAACCGTTTTACTCAGCTTCGTCAAAAGAGGAATCGGACAATCTCGCTTTCGTTGGAATTAAGTGTTGGTTTTTTATCCTGTCTAAGCACAATCAGCCGCCTGAATTCAACAGGGGATCTGTCATATGGAACATATTATTGATTGGATTGTCGGAGTTGTCGGCCAATGGGGATACGTCGGGATTGTCGTCATGATGTTCCTGGAAAGTTCCTGCTTCCCGTTTCCAAGTGAAGTCGTGATGATTCCGGCCGGCTATCTGGCCTCGCCGGCTTATTTGAACTCCGCCAACTACGTGCCCGGACACGAAATGAATATGTGGGTCGCCATTTTCATGGGCATCATCGGAAGCTGGCTGGGAGCGCTGTTCAACTATTATCTGGCTCTGATTCTTGGCCGCCCGCTACTGCTCAAATGGGGTAAATACCTGTTCATCACAGAAAAGAATTTTGAAAAGGGCGAGAAATTTTTCCGGAGTCACGGAGAAATCAGTACGTTTACAGGGCGTTTGATTCCGGTGATCCGGCAGTACATTTCGCTTCCGGCAGGCATTGCCCGGATGAATATGGTGCATTTTCTTTTTTGGACCGGTCTGGGTGCCGGCATATGGGTGACCGTATTGACAGCCATCGGCTACGTCGCCGGACAGAACCGCGAGCTGATTGAAAAGTATTCGCGTCACGCCACCGTGCTGACCATCGCCGGCTGCATCGCCATTATCATCCTCTATATCGTTATCCATCGGCGACGCAAAGCCCGCCGGCTGGCGGTTGAATCCAAATAATACTCCGAAAGCGCTATAGTTCTTCTTCAATCAGCCGGACCGTTTTCCGGGGTTTGCGCATCTTCCTGTAATATTTGCAGAGCACCCGGCCGAAGCGGATCACATCCCGGAACGGCGCAATCAGGCTCTTATGCCGTCCGGGCTGTTTGGTAATACGCACCGATCCGACCCGGATGCGGCGGGAGGCAATATTGAGCAGCGTTTCGAATTCAGACGGAAGCGATGAACGTTCATTCAGAATGAACGGCAGAACATCGCAGCGATAAAAGCGAAACCCGCATGGCGGGTCAGGTACATAAACTTTCATCAAACGGTACAGCCAGTAACTCATCGCGCGAATCGTCCAGCGGCGCACCACAGGAATCCGGTTCACATCGGCCATGCGGTTCCCGGTAAGCACCGGAAGGTGCGTACGGTAATAAGCCTCCAGAAATCTGGGAATTTCATCCGGATCATGGAAACCGTCGGCATCCATTGCAATCACGGCGTCAAATCCGTAAGCCAGCGCATATTTAAAGCCTTCATTCAGTGCGGCGCTTTTCCCGCCGTTCACCCTGCGCCGGATCACGGCAGCACCGGCGGCTTCAGCGCGGGCTGCTGTTTCATCGGTCGAAGCATCATCCACCACGATCACATCGGGCAGATATTTGAGTGCTTTTACAACGGCTGTTCCGACCGTCCGCTCCTCGCAGAAAGCAGGCATCAGCACGGCGACTCTCTTCACTTCCTTGTGCTGTGCAATAGTTGCCATCAGCCGTTATCCCTGTTGCGCGCCAGTTCGTCGGCCCGGTAGGAAGAGCGTACCAACGGTCCCGCCGCCACTCCTTCAAACCCGATTGCCCTGGCCCGTGCAGCCAGTTTATCGAAATGTTCCGGCGAAAGATAGCGTTCAACCGGATGATGTTCGCGCGTCGGCGCCAGATACTGTCCCAGTGTCAGCAGACGGACGCCCTCTGCATATAAATCGTTCAGGCACTCAGAAATCTCTTCGTCGGTTTCGCCGAGTCCGAGCATCAGACCGGATTTCACCTGCACACCGCCCCGCTCCGCCGCTTTGCGCAGAGTGGCGAGAGACTTTGCATAGCTTGCCTGAGGACGGATGGCCGCCTGCAAGCGCTTCACGGTTTCCAGATTATGATTAAACACATCCGGCCCGGCATCCAGCACGGTATCGAGATGCATGACAAAGTCAGGCGTCAGCACTTCGACAGACGCTTCCGGCATCGCTTCTTTCACCGCACGGATGGTCGTTGCAAAAACTCCCGCGCCGCCGTCCGGCAGGTCGTCACGCGTCACACTGGTGATCACTACATGGCGCAGATTCAGCCGTCTGGCCGCTTCGGCCACGCGCGCCGGCTCACCATAATCAACCGGCCCGGGTCGGCCGGTATTCACATTGCAGAAACGGCAGTTACGCGTACAGGTATTGCCGAGAATCATCACCGTCGCCGTTCCGCGGTTCCAGCACTCGTGACGGTTTGGACACTTCGCGCTGGCGCAGACTGTGTTCAGCTGAAGACTCTCCAGAAGCTTGCTCACATCCGGAAAATTCTGATCCGTCGCAATCGGCCGCCGCATCCATTGCGGCAGCCGCTGTGCTTTTGGTTTAAGTTCACTCATTGCAGAACCTCACACAGCGAGCGTTTCAATCAGCTTCTGAAGTTTCTCGCGTTTTTCGAGCAGTTCGGCTTTCCGCTTTTCCTCACCGGCAACCACTTCGGCGGGCGCCCGGCTGACGAAGTTTTCGTTGGAGAGTTTTTTCGTAATTCCCATGATACCGTTCTCGACAGTTTCGAGCTGCTTCTGGAGCTTTTTGATTTCGGCGTCGGTATCCACCAGACCTTCGATGGACATATAAACCGTGCCGAGCTGGCTGATACCGCTGGGCATCGCGCCTTCGGGCGTGAAGTCGCGGTCAATCCCGATGGATTCCGCGCCGAGCAGCAAGGAAACAGAGACGATATCGTCACGAAGCATCCTGCCGGAACGCTCCTGCGCCGGGCGGATATAAAACTTCGCCTGCTGTTTCGGCGTCAGATTGTAATCCGTGCGCAGTGTACGTCCGACGCGGATCAGGTCGTGCTTGGCATCCACATATTCAACGGTGCCCCGCTGTACGCCCCACGCACTCAGCTCTTCATACGACAGAGCCGTCGGCCACGGCGCGGTCTGGATGGAATCGCTGGACGTATTATATCCCATGCCGTGCCACAGTTCTTCGGTAATAAACGGAATGAACGGATGCAGCAGCCGGATGGCGTTGGAGAAAACGTAGTGCATCACCTGCTCGACTTCCTGTTTACGCTGTGCATCTTCGCCGCGGAATACGCTCTTGGAATATTCAACGTACCAGTCGCAATAGTGATGCCACATGAAGTCGTACATCGCCAGCGAGGCGTCATTGAAACGGTGACGGGCCAGATTGTCTTCGGTGTTGCGAACCGCCTCGCCCAGCTTGGCGAGGATATGCTGATCGTCCGGGCTGAGCTTCATCCTGCCGAAATCAATCTTGTCCGGATCAATCGGCGCACCGGTAGCATTCATCTGCATGAAACGTGCGGCATTCCATATCTTGGTGCAGAAATTACGGCCCAGTTCGAACTTCTCATCGTTGATGTAAACGTCCTGTCCTGTCGCGGTCAGCATCATCAGGCTGAACCGCAGCGCGTCGGCGCTGTATTTTTCAATGATGTTGAGCGGGTCGATCGAGTTGCCGAGACTCTTGCTCATCTTGCGGCCCTGATCGTCGCGCACCGTACCGTGAAAATAGACCGTATCGAACGGAATATCGCCCATGAATTCGATGCCGGCCATAATCATGCGCGCCACCCAGAAAAAGAGAATTTCCGGAGCGGTCGCAATCGTATTGGTCGGATAAAAATGCTTCAGATCCGCTGTCTGCTCCGGCCAGCCGAACACGCTGAACGGCCAGAGCCACGACGAGAACCATGTATCGAGAACATCTTCGTCCTGCCGGATATCCTTCACGCCGCAAACCGGGCAGCTTCCGGGAACCTCACGGGCCGCCCATTCGTGGCCGCAGGCGTCGCAGTAAAAAACCGGAATGCGGTGCCCCCACCAGATCTGACGGGAAATACACCAGTCGCGGATATTTTCCATCCAGTCGAGATAAACCTTATTCCAGCGCTCAGGTACAAACTTGATACGTCCGTCGCGTACGGCCTCAATGGCCGGCTTGGCCAGCGGCTGCATTTTGACAAACCACTGGGGCGAAAGACGCGGCTCGACGACCGTTGAGCAACGGTAGCAGTGGCCGACCGAGTGCATGTGCTTATCAATTTTTTCGAGCAGCCCGCCGTGTTTCAGGTCTTCGACCAGCTGTTTGCGGCACTCAAAGCGATCCAGGCCCGCATACGGCCCCGCCGCTTCATTCATGATGCCATGATCATCCATCACATTGATCGGTGCCAGCTTATGGCGCAGGCCGATCTCAAAGTCGTTCGGGTCGTGAGCCGGCGTCACCTTGACACAACCGGTACCGAATGCCGGATCGACAAACTCGTCGGCAACGACCGGAATTTCCCGCCCGAGAATCGGAAGAATCAGCGTCTTGCCAACCAGATCGCTGTAGCGTTTATCGCGCGGGCTGACGGCCACAGCGACGTCGCCGAGCATCGTTTCCGGGCGCGTGGTGGCAACGGTGATCTTACGCTTTTCATCTTTGACAGCGTACCGGATGTAATAGAGCGCGCCTTCGGTTTCGACGTGCTCGCTCTCTTCATCCGAAAGCGCCGTCGTACAGCGCGGGCACCAGTTAATGATGCGATTGCCGCGGTAAATCAGCTTTTTATCGTAGAGCCGGCAGAATACTTCAATGACGGCTTTGCTCAGCCCTTCGTCCATCGTGAAGCGCTCGCGGTCCCAGTCGCATGAAGAGCCGAGCTTTTTCAGCTGCCCGACAATCGTATTGCCGTACTCCTCTTTCCAGGCCCAGACTTCCTTCAGAAACTCGTCGCGCGAAAGGTCGTGGCGGCTTTTGCCATCCTTGGCCAGCTTACGCTCAACCACGTTCTGCGTCGCAATACCCGCATGGTCGGTTCCCGGAACCCACAGCGCATTTTTCCCCTGCATACGTTTTTGACGGATCAGAACGTCCTGAATGGTGTTATTCAGCGCATGGCCCATATGCAGAATACCGGTCACGTTCGGCGGCGGAATGACAATTGTCCACGGATCTTTTGCTGCATCGGGTACGGCATGGAAGGCTTTCTCCTCCATCCACTTTGCATACCACTTCGCTTCAACCCCGGCGGGTTCATAATTTTTCGGCAGTTCGCTCATAAAATCTCCATGGAAAATTAAAATAAAGAAGTGCTTAGTTATTCACGTGAATCCGCGTTCATTCGCGGCTGCGTTTCTCTTCTTCAAGAAACAACTTGTACTCCACGCTATCGACCAGCGCTTCCCACGACGCTTCGATGATGTTTTCCGAAACGCCAACCGTACCCCACGTCGTTTTGCCGTCACTCGACTCAATCAGTACGCGGGTTTTAGCCGCCGTTGCTTCTTCCGGGTCGAGGATGCGAACGGAATAATCCACCAGCGACACATCTGCGATTACGGGATAAAATTTGACCAGCGCGGCACGCAGCGCATGATTCAGCGCGTCGACCGGACCGTCGCCCTCACCGTCCGCCGAAACGCTCGCTCCTTTGACGCACAGCTTAACATTCGCCTCGGAGCGGCAACCGGGTTTTTCGCCCTGCTTATCGACCGTAACGCTGAAGCTCTTCAGGTCAAAGAAGGACTGGTGCTGCTTAAGCACTTTCTTGATCAGCATCTGAAACGATGCATCGGCCGATTCGTATTCGTAGCCGTCTTTTTCCATCTGTTCAAGCTGCCTGAGCACTTCGCGAACCTCGGGCGACTTGCGATCAATTTCCAGCCCCATCTCGATGGCTTTCAGGAATACGTTACTCGCGCCGGAAAGCTCAGAAATCAGAATACGGCGGCTGTTGCCGACCGATTCCGGAACAATGTGTTCGAAGCTGCGCGATACTTTACGTACGCCGTCCACATGCATTCCCGCCTTATGGGCAAACGCACTGTCACCGACAAACGCCTGCTTGGTGTAAGGACGTATGTTCGCCTGTTCGTAAACACTCAGCGAAAGCGCACGGAGCTGCTTGAGGTTGTCCGCCTTCGCCAGACAGGTACAGTCCATCTTCAGCATCAGATTGGGGATAACCGAACTCAGGTTGCAGTTGCCGACCCGTTCGCCGATGCCGTTAATCGTGCCCTGTACATGCGCCGCGCCGGCCTGAACCGCCGCCAGCGCATTCGCTACCCCCAGCTCGCCGTCATTGTGAGTATGAATGCCGACCGGCGTATTAAACGCTTTGATCACGGTCGCAGTGATCGCCGCCACTTCGTGCGGAAGCGCACCGCCGTTGGTTTCGCAAAGAACGAGACAATCCGCCCCGGCATCTGCGGCGGCTTTGAGCGCGGCCATCGCGTAGTCCGGACTGTCCTTGTAGCCGTCAAAAAAGTGTTCGGCGTCATAAATGACTTCTTTGCCATGTGCTTTCAAGAAACGGACGCTATCGGCAATCATCGCCAGATTTTCTTCAGGCGTCGTCTGAAGGACTTCGATCACATGCAAAAGCCAGCTCTTGCCGAAAATCGTGCAAACCGGAGTATCGGCCTCCAGCAGTGCGGCAAGGCCCTTATCCTGTTCCGCCGGCGTATTGGCGCGACGGGTTGAACCGAACGCGGCGATCTTGGCGTTTTTGATGGCTTCCTTTTTAATCAGGCGGAAAAACTCCATATCCTTCGGGTTGGATGCAGCAAACCCGCCTTCGATGTAGGCGACACCGAACTCATCGAGGCGTTTAGCAACCTGCACTTTGGCGACCGCGGAAAAGGAGACCCCTTCCGCCTGCGCGCCGTCGCGCAGCGTTGTGTCATAAATGGCTATGTTTTTCTTGCTCATGGTTTTTCCCTCAGGAAGCGAAGAAAGATATACGAGCCCCCCGCAGATTTAAAGCCTTCAGGGCCGGTTTTTTCAGACCAATCCCCCTGCTGAATCAACGTTTCCACCGCGTTTCGTTAATGGAATTCGACGACCAGATAGCGGGCCGGATCCGTGCCGGGATTGCTCATCCCGTGGGGTTCGCCTGCCGCGTAATAAATGACGCCGTGGGGCTTCACCCGGCGACCAAGTGTTTCGACCTCTCCCTCGAGCACAACAATCGCCACATCGTGGTCATCATGGTGCGCCGCATATCCGCCGCCGGGAATAATATTTGAAAGATGCACCTGCAGTTTATTCAGATATCCTGTCGGCCCCTCAAAGCAAAGGCTCGGAGAAAACCCTCCTTCAGAACAGCCGGAAAAGACGGCGGCTGTTACCGAACCGGACCGGAATCCCAGCCTTGCAGTTCCGATTCTCTGATGACGGTTAGACCATTTCAGCATCAGATAGTTCGCCGGAGTCTGCCCTGCCGCTTCAAGGCTGTGAGGGAAGCCGGCCGGATAATAAACAAAATCACCCGCCTTCATTCTCTGCCGGTTATTTTTTTCCTTCGGCAAAATCAGATCGACCTCTCCGCCCAGAACAACCAGGAATTCCTCTTCTTCGTGCCGGTGCGGAGGATGAGGACTGCGTCCGGGCATCAAAGACGAAGCGTGGCAGGCCAGCCGCCGGACATTGCGCGCCCGGCCCCGGAAAATTGCATGGGGCTTCCAGCCGGTTTTCTCATCGGAAGCCAGCGGCACTGCCAGCGGATATACCAGACTGGGCATCAGTACTTTCTGCCGGGCCGGTTTATTTTTTTTACTTAAATACCGTTCCGGATCCCAGAAAGGACGGCGCAAAAGCGTTAAATCCAGCGCTTCGACATACCAACCGGCCTTCGACTGTTTGAAATTGACGTGACAGTTGCGGCAGCGCGGCAGCAATGGACGCTCTTCGTTAATCCGGCGGCGTACTTCTCTGTAAGCCGGCGACATCCAGATGTCAGTAAACGGTGTTTCGAACGCATTTCCGATCTTCAGCGAGGAATCATAGTCGTAGCAGCAGGGAACAACGTCGCCGTTGGAAAAAATATTCGCCATCGTCATGACGCGCCCACAGGGTGCCTCGACAGGAATTCGATCCCAGGTGTTTTTACGGTATTCGAAACGGCGCAGCTTCGGATTCAAAGGAACCAGTTCGGCATCCATGGCAACGTCGCCGCAGCCCGGGTTCATGGTTTTAACTGTAAACTGATCCGCTCCGGCCTTGCGGGCGAACCGGCGCAATTTGGGAATCTCCTTTTCATTATGCCGCATCACCACCATGCGCAGGTTGATCCGTGTCGGGCTGCCCAGTTCGCGTTTCATCGCCACCAGCATCTTAAGCCCCTCAAGCGCGCGTTCCAGCCGGCCGCCGACCCGGTAGCTCCGGTAATCCGCGTCATGAAGCGAGTCGATGGCGACGATGAGCGTGGTCAGCCCCGAATTTAAAATAGCCGCGACGTAGTCCTTGTTGCCAAGATAATGAGCATTGGTGCTGGTAACTGTCTGGATGCCCGCGTCTGAGGCGTAACGAATCATCTCCGGAAGCTGCGGATTGGCGAAAGGCTCGCCCCAATCCCACAGCACAGCAAAAAGAAGCCAGCGGCGCTGGTTATCAATAATGCTTTTAAACTGCTCCAGCGTCATATCCTGTTTGGGCCGGCCCAGTTCGTTCCGCCCCACCGGACAGGCCGGGCAGGCCAGATTGCAACGGCTGGACGGTTCAATCTGAAGCATGTAAGGATAACCGTTTGGACGAAAGTCCTTCAGGTCATACGGCCCCCGGCTCATGCGCAGCCAGTTATCATACTTTTCGGGCGAAACGTTGTTCCAGACATAGTCGGTCATGTCGTGGCAAATAGTAATCTGTCCGGCAGCGTGATTTGTCATACGGGCCCTTATGTTATCGGTGACCTGGCGGGTAGCGAGTTCAAGATCTTCCGTCAGCGAAATTGAGTTGGGTTCCAAACCCCAGTTGTAGTCTACAAGCACTTCCGGAATAAAGATCGGCTCAAACCTTGCGGTTAAACGCGCCAGAAAATCCCAGTCCACCAGCCGACGCAGCGTTTCATCGTATCCGCCGGTCAGCTCGACGCAGCGGCGGGCATGGACAACGGTATTCTGGTCGATCAGATTTCTCTGCATCATTCCCTGCAGACTGAACGGCTCGCCGGCAATCCGGGGTCCGCAGAACCGGTGTTTATCACCATGCACATGCACTTCGGCCTGGGCATACGCAACGGACCGGTTTTCTCCGGAAGCGCTCAGTGCGTTCTGCATGGTTCCGAGGAAGCGCGGACGCCAGGTATTATCCGTATCCAGATAAGCGATAAAGGTTCCTCTGGCTTCGCGAAGACCGGCATTCCGCGCGGCACAGACACCGCGATGCGCCATGGAAACCAGCCGTACTTTTTCATTGAGATAAGGACGCACAGCGGCTTCGAGCCCGTCCTCAGAACCGTCATTCACCAGAATCAGCTCAAAATCCTGACAGGTTTGCGACAGGACGCTCTCAATCGCTGCCGCCACGCGATGCGCGCGATTCCAGACCGGCATAATGACACTGAAAGCAGGGAAACTCATAAAACAGAGACTCCGGAAATAATTTTCGAAGATATACACACCGGCTCCGGATTTAAAGCCTCCACAGGCGGTTTTCTGAAGCCCGCAATCCCGGCTGTACAGCGGCAGCATTTCCGCTAAGGTTACCGGTGTACCGGAAAATGCGGATAACAGAAAGGGACGGACAATGAAACAGGTTGTATTCTATACATTGGCGGCAGGACTGATTCTGGGCGCAGGCTGTTCCAAAAAAGAAGAACCCGCACCGGCACCTGTGCAAGCCGCACCGAAAGAAACGGCTGCCCCCCAGACACCGATGACCTTTGCACAAATGAGCGAAAAAGCGACAGCCGTCGCGGCAAAGGCCCAGGCCGTCACCAAAGAAGCGGCCCAGACCATGAACGCTCTGGCGGTCAAACCGGAACAGGTTCTGGCCGAACTCAGCCAGCCGGTCGCGGATATCAAAGCCAAAGCAGCCAACTACGGCCAACCTGAACTGCTGGCCACAGCGAATGCCTATAAGGATGCAATCCTCGCCAAAAAAGATCAGCTCGCCGGCCTATCCACCCAGCTGAAAGGACTCGGAATGACCGACCTGCTCGGCGAGAAAGGTGCCGCCATCAAAAACCAGCTGACGCAATACACCAGCCAGCTCTCCGGACTTAAAGAACGCTACGGCGTCTACCTCGACATGCTCAAAAAATTCGGCGTCGATCTCTCATCCTTCGGGATTTAAGATCTCGTGGAACTGCAGAGAATTCCCGAACAACCGGATGCGACGAAAACGTCGCATCTACATTCCCCAATGTGCAATTGAAAGATTTCTCTGCGCCTTGGCGGCTTTGCGCGAGATTCTAAATCCCGAAGAAGGCTTTACCAAGAGCGCGGAGAGCTTTTTCCCGGTCGGCATCTTTGACGGCAAACATCATGCTGATTTCGGATGCGCCCTGATTGATCATTTCCAGGTTTACGCCGGCAACAGCCATGGCTTGCGTGGCTTTGGCGGCTAGACCGGGCGTGTAGTGCATCCCCTCGCCGACCACCATGATGAGCGCGAGGCCATGTTCAACAAGCACCGCGTCGGGTTTCAGTTCGGCTTTAATGCGCGCGACAACTTTTTCCTGCTTCGCCGGAGTCAGATTGGCCGAGGAGAGAATCGCGGAAATATTATCGATCCCTGACGGCGTATGCTCGAAGGAAATTTTTTCATCTTCCAGAATCTGAAGCAGGCGGCGACCGAAACCGATTTCGCGGTTCATCATGTATTTATCAATGTAGATCGCGCAGAAACCGGAAGCGCTGGAAATACCGACCACCGTTCGTTCGCCGGGTTCGCGTTTCGGCACAACCATGGTGCCGGGAGCCGACGGATTGTTGGTGTTCTTGATACAGATCGGAATATTGGCACGCACCGCGGGGACAATCGCTTCATCATGAAAAACGCCGAACCCGGCATAGGAAAGTTCGCGCATTTCGCGATAGGTCATACAGTCAATGGCCGGAGGATTTTCAATAATGCGCGGATCCATCGAACAGACAGAGTCCACGTCGGTGAAGTTTTCATAAACGTCGGCTTTGACCGCCGCCGCGAGGATCGCGCCGGTAATATCGGAACCGCCGCGCGGGAACGTCGCCACGTCGCCGCCTTTGGTGACGCCGAAGAAGCCGGGGAAAATGACGATTTCTTTACTGTTTTTCAACGCGGCCAGTTTCGGATAGGACTCGTCAAGCACCTGCGCGTTGCCGAAGTCATCGCTGAGCAGCATACCTGCTTCGCCGGGGTTGACATACCTGGCGGGGAATCCGGCTTTGGTAAAGGCTTCGGCAATGACGCGGGCAGCGCAGTCTTCGCCGGCGGCTTTCATGGCATCCATAAACTGCGCATCGTTTTTACCGCGCCGTGTGATACGGCCGCGCAGATCAGCTTCAATCGTTTTGACGACGGCTTCTGACAGTTTCAAATCGCGCTGAATTTCAGCGTAGCGATTCACTACCGCCATCAGCTCGACCTCAAAATCATTTCCGGCAATGACGGTATTCGCCAGCGCGATCAGCAGGTCGGTGACCTTGGTGTCGGCTTTATTCCGTTTGCCCGGAGCGGAAACCACCACGATACGGCGGTCGGCGTCAGCCGTGACAATTTTAACAATCTTCGAAATCTGTTCTGCGTTGGCGACGGATGTTCCGCCGAATTTCACTACTTTCATTCTTAACTCCAAATCAACCTTCAAAATCCTCAATAGCCATGCGGACGGGTTTGCCGTCCACGACATCCAGCCGCTCAATCTCTTCCATCGCGGCGGCATAGTTTTTTTCCAGCGCCTTGTGGGTCAGAAACACCACCGGCACCTGCTCGCCCGCGTTCTGCTCTTTCTGCATGATCGACGCGATGCTGATTTTGTTTCTGCCGAGTACGTGCGCGACCTGAGCGATCACATCCGGCTGATCTTTCAGCGACAGCCGCAGGTAGCAGCGGATCGAAATATCCCGAGCGTCGCGCACCGGCAACGCTTTGTGCTTCAGCAGCCAGGCGCTGCATCCGCCCTTGCCCGCCGCTGCTTCCATAATATCGCCGATCACCGCGCTGGCGGTCGGCAGACGGCCCGCACCGCGCCCGTAATAGAGCGTACTGCCGACGACGTCGCCTTCAACAAATACAGCATTGAACGCGTCGTTGACTGAAGCCAGCAGGTGCTTTTTCGGTACGAAAGACGGCTCGACGCGCATCTCGACTTCACCGTTCACTTCGCGGATGACGGCCAGCAGTTTGATGCGATAGCCCAGTTCGCCGGCATATTCAATTTCACGGTGCGACAATCCGCGGATGCCTTCGATCGTGAACGCATCCATCGGAACCGGCGCGCCGTAAGCCAACGACGCCAGCACAACCGCTTTATGGGCGGTGTCGATGCCGTCAATGTCGAGATCCGGCGGAGTTTCGGCATAGCCCAGTTTCTGGGCATCGGCCAGCACGGTGTCAAAATCAAGTCCTTCGCGTTCCATGCGGGTCAGGATGTAATTGCAGGTTCCGTTTAAAATCCCGTACATGCTCTTGATCTGATTGCCGACCAGTCCGTCGCGCAGAGCGCGCAGCACCGGAATACCGCCGCCGACGCTGGCTTCAAAATAAAGTCCCGCTCCGCTCTTCACGGAAGCTTCGAACAGCTCGCGGCCCGCTTCGGCCAGCAGCGCTTTATTGGCGGTGACTACCGGTTTTCCGTTTTTCAGCGCGCGCAGTACGAAATCCTTGGCAATCTTAACGCCGCCGATCAGTTCGACAATCACATCAATTTCCGGATCGTCGATCACGGAAAGCGCGTCGGTCGTCAGCCAGGATGGATCAACTTTTACGCCGCGATCGGTTTTAATGTCGAGGTCGGCGATTTTCCCGATTTTCGGGAAAATACCGGTACGCTGAGCCATCAGTTCGCCGTTTTTGAGAATTCCCTCAACGACGCCCGCGCCGACCGTGCCGAATCCAAGAATACCTATCTTTATTTCCTTCATAAAAATCCCCGTTATGGAGCGCAGACTTTACCCCAAACCCGTTGAAGCTCAAGGCGAAAGCCTTGGTTTCCGATATTTGGAACAGTTGAAACTTGCGTGAAGAAGGCGGATCAGTACGATGGGCGGCTAATTTGAGGAGTTACCCTATGAAAATCAATCCGTCACCCAGCTACAGCATCGACCTGACCGTTCAATCAACCCTTGACCGCGCAACTCTCGAAAAACTCATCATCGCCGTCGAAGGCGTACCCGCCCTGTCCGAAGGCGTCACCAGCCCTTTCCGCTTTGTCGTTAATACCCGCAGCAGCGACCACCAGCAGGAAATTATCCGGGCGCTGGATGCCGCCGAAGGGACCCGCGTTCTTTCCGCCGATGAAGTGACATTCCGTTCGCATATCGGCGGAAAAATCGCTGTAACGAGCAAACTCGACCTCGCGGCCAAAGGTGCGCTGGCGATTGCCTACACTCCGGGCGTCGGCCGCGTCTGTATGTCGATCAATGAAAATGTCGCTCGCGCCGACGCACTGACCGTTAAGAAAAATATGGTCGCGGTGGTTTCCGACGGCACGGCGGTGCTTGGTCTCGGTGACATCGGCCCCGAAGCAGGCATGCCGGTGATGGAAGGCAAAGCGATGCTTTTTAAAGAATTCGGCGGCGTGGATGCCTTCCCGATCTGTCTGGCAACCAAAGATCCTGAAGAGATCATCCGGACGGTTAAACTGCTCGGGCCGACCTTCGGCGGCATCAATCTGGAGGATATTTCCGCACCGCGCTGTTTTGAGATTGAGGAGCGGCTGAAAGCGGAAATGGATATTCCGGTTTTCCACGACGACCAGCACGGCACGGCTGTCGTCTCGCTGGCGGCACTTTACAACGCGCTTAAGATTACCGGAAAAAAGATGGAAAACCTGAAAGTAATCGTAAACGGGGTCGGCGCGGCAGGCGTGGCCTGCTCAAAAATTATGCTGGCAGCCGGCGTGAAAAATCTGATCGGGTTTGACCGGACCGGCGCAATCTACCGCGGACGCAAAGACGGTATGAATTGTGTTAAGGAATGGTTTGCGCAGAACACCAATCCGGAAAATGAACAGGGCTCGCTGCACGATGCCATGAAAGGTGCCGACCTGTTTCTCGGTGTTTCCGCCCCGGGCTGCATCAGCAGCGAAGATGTAAAGAATATGGCGAAAGATCCGATTATTTTCGCGATGGCCAATCCGATTCCGGAAATTATGCCGGAGATCGCCAAGCCCTGGGCGCGCATTATGGCGACCGGCCGCTCGGACTATCCGAACCAGATCAACAACGTGCTCTGCTTCCCGGGCATCTTCAAAGGTGCACTGCGCTGCCGCGCAAGAGCCATCAGCGAAGGCATGAAGCTGGCCGCCGCCCGCGCGATTGCCGATCTGGTTTCCGCCGATGAACTGTGCGAAGAGTTTATTATCCCGTCGGTCTTCGACCGGCGCGTGGCCGATGCAGTAGCTGATGAAGTTGAACGTGTGGCACGCGATGAGGGGCTCGCCCGTGAGGTGATCGACGGCCAAACGCTTTATAAACTCCGCTAAGTTTCCGTTATTAAAAAACTAAAACTCAGACGATCTGCGATGCAGATGTTCCGCAGGCCGATTCGCCTTCAATAAGGCGGTGCAGAAGCGCGTGACGCAGAATGCGCAGGTCTGCGGCCAGTGAACGGGTGTGGGCGTAGTACAGCGCGTCCATTTGTTTATCAATATCGATGAACGCATCCGAATAGCTGAAAACAGCGGGGAAGTAACGGTGCATTTCCGTGAGACCGTTCCCGTTGACTGTTTTTGGAACCTGCCCGCAAAGCCAGAGTTTTCCGGCCAGCACACTGAGAAGCTGAGGGAAACGGTCCAGCGAAGCACCGTAAAAGATCATAAGCAGAAAGCACGGAAGCGGTCCGGCTGTCAGAAAGTGTGAAACGCTGATTTCGTTTCCGCCGATACCCCAGCATTTACGGCTGACAAAGCGCCCGCGTCCAAGCAGGCGGATCAGACTGTAGAACAGAATAAACGGGATAAATTGAAGGATGACCAGCAGCAGCGCAAACTCCCAGCCGAAGATGCCGCGCAGGAAGTCGCGCATATAGTTGCGCGGACGGGTCTGGGAAACGAGCCACGGATCTTCGATTTCAAGACAGGTTCCGTCTTCCGGATCAATAATACGGTTGCCGGCCACGATTTTCCCTTTGATCTCAAGGTTGCGGCCGACGTATGTGTCGGAAAGGATGATACTGCCGGAAATTTCGCACTGGCGATCAATAAGCACATGGTCTGAAATCACTGTGCCGGGGCCGATGACAGAGATGGCCCCGATGCGGCAGTCGTTCCCGATCGCCAGCGGCGGCGTGAACGTGACCGAAGGCGGCGTGATAACGTTGTAGCCGATGGAAGCGCCGTCGCGGGAGGAATAACCGCTGGAAAGGTAGCGGCTCATTTCGTTCCGGACGATTTCCATATTCAGGCGGTAGTAATGGCTGATGTCGCGAATACGGGTGAAATCGATTCCGCAGGCATCCGGAGTCCGGCAGATCCCTGTTCCGCCGCACGGATCAGCGCATTGCACGGCATTGCAGTGTCCGGTGCGGATGAAATGCTCAATCGATTCAGGCTGATGACTGATGAAAAAGGCGCAGTTTTCACCATCGCGGATAAAGCAGCCGTCGCGAAGAACCTTGAGCTTTTCCGGTGAAAAATCTGCGCTGCGGCGCGGAAAGATCGCTTCGCCGATATAGAGCAGCCCGTCGCTCCAGCGTTCCGGATCGCGGGAAAGGTATGTCTGCGGACCGTCCTCGGCGCGGACGAAGCTGTAATTGATATTCAGCCCCCATTTTTCACCGTTACCGCAGAACATTTCGATATATTCGGCATCCCGGCCAAGAATGATCTGAACGTCTGTGATCCCGAGATCGATGCAAAGTTCGAGCCAGTAGCTCAATAATGGACGGCTGCCGACAGGTAGAAGTGCCCAGGGATGTTCCCCGAGCACTTCAGCCCACGGTCTTTTTCCGCCTGTATAGAGTACTGCTCTCATCACAATGCCGAACGGCTTTTACTGCTTAGCGGCTTTGGCGGCTTCTTCGACTGTGTCGTAGATTTCGAACACCTTGTAGGCGCGGGTAATCTCGAACACCATGCGCGGTTTTTTCTGGAGGCAGGCCAGCTTCATATCGCCGCCGCGTTCGGTAATACGTTTGAGCGCCGCAATAAGCGAGCCGAGACCTGCGCTGTCCATGAAGTCCACGGCGGACAGATCAAAGACAAAGTTTTTGACATCCGTTTCACCGGACTGCCACGCGGCAAGCTGTTCGCGAAATGCTTCAACGGTGGCGGCGGTCAGCGGGCCGGACAGCGTGATGATCCCGATTCCCTGTTCTTTAGTGCATACTACGCTCATGTGATACCTCTCCTGTTCTATAACTAATAAGCCCCGCGTCCGAAGAGAACGGCGGGAACGGTTTTTAACATAATCCGGATGTCCTGCCAGATGCCCCGGCTGTGAATATATTCCATATCCAGACGCACCTGCTGCTCAAACGGGATTTCAGAACGTCCGCCGATCTGCCAGAGGCAGGTCAGACCGGGCTTCACGTGAAGACGCTTGCGTTCTTCAAGTGTGTACTGAGCCACTTCGGAAGGAATCGGCGGACGGGGCCCGACCAGCGACAGGTCTCCGGACAGCACGTTGAAAAACTGAGGGGCCTCGTCGATGCTGAACCGGCGCAGAATACGCCCTATCCGCGTAACACGCGGGTCTTTTTTCATTTTAAAAATCACACCGTCGGACGATTCATTCTGCGCCATCAGCTGTTCTTTAAGCCGGTCGGCACCGCGGCGCATGGAGCGGAATTTATAGAAATTAAAAACGCGCCCGTTGATCCCGACGCGCTGCTGAACATAAAGAACCGGCCAGCCGTCTTCGAGCACAATCAGAACCGACACGACCACGAAGAGCGGTATAAGCATGAAGATGGCCATTAGACTGCAAACAACATCCATAATCCGTTTAATCACAAGCAAACTGCTCAGCGCCCATTCCCAAACCAGCAGACGACTGCGCTGCCGCCAGCGCAGCCGCTTGATGTCGGCCTTTGATACCGGCAGGTCGAGCGTTTTAAACAGCTCCCGCCGGGCCTGATATACGGATTCATTCATCAGTCGGTCTGCCTCCTGAACACGTAACTTACAACATTCTGCGAATCGCGTCTATAACGCTCTACACAGTCGGCGGCAACATTGGTAATCAGCAGTCCGCGCCCGCCTTCGGCATATTCATCAAGGCCGGGCTCTGTTGCGCTTGCACCGGAAATATTCCATTCGCGGCCGGGATCTGTAAATACCAGCCGGCAGCCGTGTTCGTCCAGAATAAGCTGCGTCCACATGGTCTCGTGCGCACCGAGCCGGCTGTGCTCGACTACATTCATCGCATGTTCAATGGCAACAAGCCGGACGCGCGCCGCAAGATCCTCATCGGTCCGCTCCAGCAGCAGACGCTCCATCTCTTCCGTGCGCTCAGAGACAGCCTGCATATCAACAGCGATTGTTCCTTCCAGGAGCACAGTGGACGGATCGGTCATGCGGATCGTAATGGCCGTACAGTCGTCGTGGCCGATTGCGTAGCCCGCATCTTCAATGAGATCAAGCAATGCGGAGGGACGGTTTACAGCAAAAGGATCGGCAACAACACGCATAAAGAGTTTTTCAAGCCCTTCCGCACCGCACTCTTCGCCGGTAACGCGGTGCAACGCTTCGCTAAGACCATCCGTATAGAGCAGAATATTCATGCCGGGGCATGATTCCAGAACCGTCTGATCCTCTTCCGAAAAAGGCCGGACCGGACCCAGCGGCATACCGACCGGAATGCCGCCGCCACCGGCGGGAAACGGAACGGCTTTCCCTTCGCAAATCAGCAGCGGATCGGGATGCCCGCAGTTCATACAGATCCACCGGCCGGTTTCCGGCTCGTAAAGTGCCAGCAGCATGGTGGCGTAGTAGGACGGATTGTTGAGAGTGGAACGCAGGCGGACATGCAGTTCGTTACAGATAAAGGCGGGCCCCCGGCTGTAAAACGTCCGGATCAGCTCGGTGGCCGTCGCTTTGAGCATGGAGGAAATCATCGCCGGAGCAACGCCGTGTCCCGACACATCCGCCACATAAACACAGCAGCGCCCGTCCGGCAGAGTAATGACATCAAACGCATCGCCGCCGACATCCATCGAAGAGCGGTATTTAATGCGGATTTCAAACGGTCCTGTAAAAAGCGGTTCCGTGGAAAACATCGACTGCTGAATCTTCCCGGCGAGCTCCAGCTCGTGAGAAACCCGCTGTTTCCAGCGGGCCAGTGCATCATTACTGCGTTTCAGTGCCAGCGCATTACCGACGCGCAGCACCAGCTCGCGCGCGTCGAAGGGCTTGCGGATATAATCCATCGCCCCGAGATCGAACCCTTTCTTCAGGTCTTCAATCTGCCCTTTGGCCGTCACCATAATCACGGGGATATCGCGGATCGCGGTGAGTTTTTTTATCGCGCCGCAAAGCTCAAAGCCATCCATTCCGGGCATGACAACATCAGCGAGAACCAGATCGGGCCGCTCGCGGTGCAACAGTTCGAGCGCCGACGGGCCGTCGACGGCTTCGATAACTTCGCAGCCGTACGAAGAAAGGAGTTTTTTTAGATAAAGCCGGTTGGGACGCTCATCATCCACCACCAGCACCTTACCGCCCAGATCGGGTTTGGAAGCGCTTAACGGAAAAGTACGGAGTTCTTCTGCCGTGTCTGTGCTCATTGATTTCCGGCAACAAAGTCGCTGGCCCAGCTGATCAGTGCTTTGCAAAGTGCCGTGCAGCGATCCGTCTGTCCGCCGCGAAGTGTCAGCTCGATTTCCTGCGCCAGCACAGAAATCTCCGGCAGCCCCATGGTGCCGCCCATTCCTTTGATCGAATGTGCCGCCACGCGGATCATTTCATTATCGGGCTTGTCCAGACCGGTTTGCAGGTCGGCAGTCATCCGTACAAGCTCTTCGCAGAAAGCAACAATCAGCTCGTCATCCATCTCGAAGGTTTCGACTTCGAACTGGCTGATCCGTCCGTCGAGATCGGGAACCAGTTTACGAACTGTCTCTATTGCACGTGAAATTGCCATAAGTCCGTTCCTTCCATTCCTAGAATGCGGGCGATCATAACCATTTAGAAACCGTCCGCGCAAGCCTTTCGCTCGGCGGCGAAATCAAAAGCAAGGTGTTGAAGAAGTCTGCCGGTTGGGACACTATAGCGCCCTGCTGAATGCAAAATATTTTCACAGATTATCCATACGTTCCATGGAAGCAGAACTGGCGCTTCTCCGCCGGCCCTGAGGATCACACACCGTTCATCACCGGCGCGGCTTCCGGGGCAATCACCATACCCGGCGGAACGTGGACGCTTCAACTGGTTGACCCTGCGGTACCCTGCACTGTCCGTCTGTTCTGCTCCGGCCTTTCAGTCAGCACCCGCAAACGGCCGGAAAAAAACCGGATCGACGTCCTGCTGACGGAACCCGGCCTGCTTTACGGCACAGTATCCGGTCTGCCAATGCCGCGACTGACCGCCGCGGCAGAAATCACAAAAGACAAAGGCTTTGACTGGATACAAACCGGCCGTACCACCGCCCTGCTTTTACAGCAGGACAGCCGGTTTGCACTGGTCTGCGGCGAACTCACCGTGGAACGGGCGCTTGCAAAAGCCGAGGCCGCGCTTGATTTAAATTTCGCCGCGCTCGTGCAGAGCGAAACGGAAGATCGTAAGAATATCAGCCGCCTTTTCAGCGTAAACCAGCGCCATAATCCGCCCGTCGCGCTCGCAGCGGAAAACCTGATGATCCGTCTGCGCGAACGAACCGGCGCACTCCGCGGACTCTGGAGCACCGCCGAAGGCTTCACCAGTGAAACTTTTTCGCTCAACGAGCTTTATCCGCTCGTCCGCGCATGGAACCTGATTGATCCGTCTATCGCGCTGGAGCTGGTGCAGACTGCGCTGTCACTCCAGCAGAGCAGCGGCGGATTTCCCGCGTGGGCCGAACCCGGCGGACTGACCTCGCCCGCCGCGCCCTGGCCGTTGATCGCCCAGTCTTTCGAGCTGGCCTGGCAGAATGGCCGCGATCCGGCACTGCTCCGGAAATATCTACCCGCTCTGCGAAAATACATCCAATGGGCTGCGCGCCGCTTCGATCCGCACCGCGACCGTATTCCGTCCTGGCAGAACGAACAGGAAGTTTTCGTCCCGAGAAGTTTCGAACGCGGCAAGGCAACCCCCGAACTCACCGTCCTGCTGATCACCGAGATTGAAGCCGTCCTGCGCCTCTGCGAAGAAAATCAGCATGCCGAAACCGCTTCTGAATCGCTCACGGAGGAACGGGATCAGCTGGCGCAAACGCTCAACACAACCTTCTGGGACCCGGCGGCCAAAGCATTTTCCAATATCTGGAAAGCCGGACATTATCTTCACGAACCGTCCTTCGGATCGTTTATGCCGCTGTTCTGGCGGGGACTGGATCACGAAAAACAGAACGCTCTACTCGAAAATTTCGAAGAAACGCACGGCTTCCCCGGACATAAAGAACCTTCGTCCTGGAAACAGGACGAAATCGACGACACCGCCCACCTGCCCGCCATCCACCAGTTCATGGCTTTTGATGCGCTCCGGACGGCCGACAGCGCCCGCGCTCTGCTCATGCTCTTTGTACGCCGTGCGCGGGAAGGCTTCGCCACATGGTTCGAACGCGAAAGCATCGAGGCCGCGCGCGGCGCGGCAACCGGTACGCCGGCCTATGCGCTCGGCCCCGTCACCGCGGCGCTCATCCTTACGGTTCAGGAGGAATTCGAACGCGAAGCGGCCAAAGCGCCCTCGGCCGGGCAGCGGATTCTGCACTGGGGTCACCGGAAACGGATCAGCAAAACCGACCTGCGCATCATAGCCGCCGCATTGCTCGCCATCCTGATTGTACATCTTGGATACACGCTGCCGCGCAGTTTAAATACAGACGCCCGTGTCGCCGAAGCTTCGCTGAGCTACCAGCAGGGTCGCTACACCGAAACCATGAAGATCTGCCGCCGCTATCCGGACAACGCCCTCGCGCAGTTTTTACAGGCCAATCTGCTGATGATTGCCGGCCGGCCTCAGGACGCCGAGGTGCTTTACCGTAAAGCGCTCACGCAGAAAACCGAAAGTCCTTCCGCATTGTTCGGCCTGGCGCTTGCGCTTCAGATGAACGGGAAATTCAAAGAAGCGGAAAAACGCTACATCGACTTCATCGACATCCACGAAGCGCACCGCCCGGAAGCGGCCGAACTGGCGGATCAGTTTATGATGCTGACCCGCGAAAAATTCAGCAGGCCGCCGAACTGGCGGCGGGTTTACACCCTGCCGATGATGAACGACCTCGGATTATGAAGTTTACCCGCGTCCTGTTTCCGTTGTATTTTCCGCGTTATGAAAACATTTCTTAAAACACTGATTCCTCTCACCGCCCTGCTTTTGTTGGCCGGGTGCTTCCGTAACGATATCCATACGGAAACGTTCCAAATCAACCAGCTCCGCACACAGGCCGGTGCCGCAATTATCGCCCAGTCCTTTCAGCAGGTGTCCGGCATTCAGGAAATCCGTCCTGATTTCGCGAAACACACCCTCACCGTGGTCTACAACGCCAAAGACGCCCACCTGAAAAATATCGAGTATGCCATCGTCAAAGCGGGCTTTGATCTGCCGCACTGGCCGGCCGACCCCGCCGATAAAGCCAAACTGCCCGAGGAACTGCGCTGATGAAACTGACCCTGACCGCTCGTCCGCTCGAAACCCAGGCCAAAGACGCCTGGATTGTTTTTGTGCAGAACAAAAAGCCGCTGCTCAGTGGTAATGCAGAGCTGGCAAAACGGATCGGCAGTCAGATCAAAAAAACCGGCTACAGCGGCGACTACGCCCAGACCCTCGTTTTCGAGACCGGAACCGGCGACGTTGTACTCGCCGGGCTGGGCGACAGTAAACACTTCCGCATGGAATATCTGGAACGCGCGGCCTCCGCCGCCATACGCGCTGGAAAGAACGCCGGACTCAAAAATTTCTCCACCGTCACCGCCGCAGGACTCAGCAAAACAACTGAGGCAGCGTTTGTTCGTGCCGTTGCGCGCGGTGCCGCGATGGGAACCTACAGCTTCGACACGTTTAAAACCGGCAGTAAAAAACGCAGCGGCGAACTCTCGCTTACTTTCGCCGGGCCGTACGAAAACTCCGCCGCCTGCCGCAAAGCACTGGCCGAAGCCGAACTCGAAAGCCAGGCGCTGCTTGCCACCGCCGACCTCGCCAACCTGCCCGGCAACGAAGCCACGCCGCAGAAGATTTCCAGCTGGGCGCAGAAAATGGCCAGGGAAAACAAACTGGCCTTTTCCGTCTGCAGCAAAGCCGAGCTGAAAAAGAAAGGCTGCAACGCCATCCTCGCCGTCGCGGCGGGCAGCGCGCTGGATGCCCGGATCATCACGCTCAAATACAAAGGCACCAATCCCAAAGCCAAACCGGTTGTCATCATCGGCAAAACCATCACCTTCGACTCCGGCGGAATTTCCCTCAAGCCCGGCAAAGGCATGGAATGGATGCGCTATGACAAATCCGGCGGCATGGCCGTACTGGCCGCCATGCAGATGGTCGCCCGGCTCAAACCGGAAACACCGGTCATCGGCATGCTGGCCGTGGCGGAAAATATGCCCGGCGGCCAGGCCACCCGCCCCGGTGATATCGTCAGATCGCACGCCGGAAAAACCATTGAGATTTTAAACACCGACGCCGAAGGCCGGCTCGTCCTCGCCGACGCCCTTTCGCTGGCGCAACAGCATAAACCCGCCGCCATCGTTGACCTCGCCACGCTGACCGGCGCGGTCATCACCGCGCTCGGCCATACCGCCGCCGCCGTTGTCGGCAACAACCACAAACTGAACGCCACGCTGATTAAAACCGCCGACGCCGCCGGCGAACGGTTATGGGAACTGCCGCTCTGGCCGGAAAACATGGACGACATGAAAGGCACCTTCGCCGATTTGCAGAACATGAGCAAATCGGGAACCGCCGGCACCATCAACGGCGCGGCCTTCCTCGCCAACTTTGTCCCCGAAACTATTCCGTGGGCGCACCTCGACATCGCCGGAACCGCCTGGGAAGAATCCGCCAAACCCTGGATGGATCCCGGCGTCACCCTCTTCGGTGCACGGACTCTCATTGAGTGGATCAAGGAAATGAAGTAAAGCGGGCGAATCTTTCAGCCTCGCACTGGAGTTCTCGAAAATAGGAGGAACGATGGCAGAAAATATCTCACGCGAAGAAATGATCCAAATCGTAAAGCAGCTCGCCACACCCATCGATCTTGATCAACTAATTGAAAAGGGTGTTCTCGTTAAGCATGGAGCTTGGTACGAAGTGCGTGACTGGGAACAACTCCCTTCGAATGCTAACCGGCAAGTGCAGGAGGTAAAACAAACACCAAATGGAAAGTTCCTCGTCAAGTTCCACGGCGGTACAAAAAGAGCACAACAGTTATACAAGAAACTCACCGGAAAATCACTGGATCAGGAATGACAACAAATTTTGAATCAGCACTATGAACCTGAACGGCAAAAGAGCATTGGTAACCGGCGGCGCGGTGCGGCTTGGCCGCGCGATTACCGACGCGTTGCTGGCTGAAGGCGCGGAAGTGATCGTCCATTTCCGGAACTCGGAGAAGGAAGCCGACGTCTTCTGGCCGAATATCATTCAGGCTGACCTCGGCGATCCGGCGCAGTGTGAAACGCTGCTGGAGCGCGCCTCCCAGCAGTTCGGACCGATCGATATTCTGATCAATAACGCCGCCGTCTTTCATCAGACCAAGCTGACCGACGCCACCTACAACGCCGTAATGAAAGAGCTTCAGCCGAACCTGCTCGCTCCGCTGGCGCTGATCCGCGGTTTTGCGCGGCAGACGAAGACCGGCAAGATCATCAACCTGCTCGACCGGCGGATTACGTCGCACGACACCACCTGCATTCCGTACATGCTCAGCAAAAAAGGGCTCGAAGAGCTGACGAAACTGGCGGCGCTCGACCTCGCGCCCGGCATTACCGTCAACGCCGTCGCGCCCGGTGCCATCCTTCCGCCGCCGAAAGACAGCGATAATCCGGCGTGGGAATATGCCGGAACCATTCCGCTCGGCAAACGCCCGTCACCCGCCGACGTCGCCAGCGCCGTTCTCTATCTTCTCAAAAGCGACCACATTACCGGCCAGACCATCTTCGTCGACGGCGGACAAAACCTGATCGAAACCTGAAACTTGAAACCTGAGACCTGAAAAATGGACAGAATTTACATCAGAGACTTAGCGTTGCGGTGCATCATCGGAATCTATCCGGACGAGCGGAAAAACAAGCAGGATGTCATCATTAACATCGTGCTGGAAACCGACCTGCGTGCAGCCGGAACGAGCGATTCGCTGAACGACACGGTGGATTACAAAGCGATCAAGCTGGCGGTTCTGGATTTCGTGGAAAACAGCAGTTTCCATCTGATTGAGTCGCTGGCGGAAGGTATCGCGGCAATTTGTCTGAAAGATGTCCACGTTCAGAGCACCACCGTCACCATCGACAAGCCCGGCGCACTGCGCTTCTGCCGCAGTGTCGCCGTTGAAGTTACCCGCTCGCGGTAAATACAAGGCCGCCGGGACGGCGGCAATACGCCAGTCGGCTTTTCATTCAGCATCTGCCGAAAGTAGAGCCGGAACTTAGAACGTATCCGTTCGTAGATCCGGCTCACCTCACATACAAGAAAAAGCCGGAACCACGGCTGCGCCTGAGTTCCGGCTGTACTAGCGGCTGTCCCCCGGGACTATTCCTGAAAAACGCCCATGGCGCGGAATTTGTCGTAGCGCGCGTTCATGAGCTGTTCGGAAGTTTGCGTCTGGAGTTCCGCCAGATTGCGCAGAAGCGCGGCTTTAAGATTATCCGCGGCGGCTTTTGGGTCGGTATGCGCCCCGCCTTTCGGTTCCGGCACAATTTCGTCGGCCAGCTTGTTTTCGATCAGGTGCTGGGCTGTGATTTTCAGAGCTTCCGCCGACTGGTCGGCATAGGCGCGGTCTTTGAAAAGAATCGCGGCGCAGCCTTCGGGCGAAATCACAGAATAATAGGCGTGTTCGAAAATAAGGATGCGGTCGCCGATTCCGATACCGAGCGCTCCGCCGGAACCGCCTTCACCGATGATAGTGACGATGATCGGCACGCGGATATTAAACATTTCGCGCAGGTTGACGGCGATCGCTTCGGCGATGTGGCGCTCTTCGGATTCCAGACCTGGAAACGCGCCGGGGGTGTCGATGAGCGTAACAACCGGTACGCCGAACTTATCGGCAAGGCGCATAAGGCGCAGGGCTTTGCGGTAGCCTTCCGGATAGGCGCAGCCGAAATTGCATTCGAGGTTGCTCTTGGTGTCGCGGCCTTTCTGCGAACCGATGATCATGACTTTCTGTCCGTCGATCTTTGCGAAGCCGCCGATAATGGCGCGGTCGTCGGCATGGATGCGGTCGCCGTGGATTTCGACGAAGTCGGTGGTCATGTTCCGGATGTAGTCCATGGTGTACGGACGTTC
>JBGAJP010000019.1:0-41267 GCA_044224855.1 Pontiellaceae bacterium | reverse complement strand
GGAAAAGCTGCGCAACCGTCAGCGACAGTCCGGAAGCAAGGATCCGCTCAACCAGCTGAATAGCCAGCAGCGAATGACCGCCGAGATCAAAAAAGTTATCGTGGATTCCGATTTCATCAATGCCAAGCACCGCCGACCAGATTTCCGCCAGCGTTTTCTGCTGCGGTGTCACAGGCTCTACATAGTTTTCACGCGAACGGGTGACGTTTTTAACCGGCGACGGCAGCGCCTTGCGGTCTACTTTTCCGCTGGGCGCGGTCGGAAACTCGTCGAGCTCCATGAAAGCGACCGGTATCATGTATTCAGGCAGTTTTTCAGAAAGGAACTTTCTCAGTTCGCTGACCGATGGCGATTGGCCCGGTTCCGGAATATAATAGGCCGCCAGTTCTTTTTGCTCCGAAAGGTCGTCACGTACCACCACAACCGCCTGAGCAATACCGCTGTGCTGTTCCAATATCGCTGCGATTCCGTCCGGCTCAATCCGGAATCCGCGGATCTTCACCTGATTATCCACGCGGCCCATAAAGCCGATGCGCCCGTCGGGTTGACGGCAGACCAGATCTCCGGTGCGGTAGACCATCCCCTCACCCCACGGATTACGGATGAACTTTTCACCGGTCAGATCATACCGGTTGAGATAGCCGCGGGCGACGCCTTCGCCGCCGATCAGCAGCTCGCCGGGCATTCCGATCGGGACAAGCTGCTGCCGCGTATCCGCCACATAGAGAGCCGTGCCGGCGATCGGCAGACCGATCGGCACTTCGCCGGTAACCGCGCCGGTCAGCTCGTGAACAGTGGCGACCACCGTGCATTCGGTCGGGCCGTAGGTGTTGAAAAGCCGCACCGCGTTGCCGCCTTTCTGCAACCAGACGCGGCAGAGTTCTGCGGAGACTTTTTCACCGCCGATGATAACCGCCCGCAGATTTTCCGGTACCGTCCTCAGGTTGCGCACCCATTCGTGCCAATAGGCTGTCGGCAGATCCACGACAGTTACTTTCCGGCCGGCAATAAACTGTTCGAATTCCGAAACTGAACTGGACAGTTCATCACTGCGCAAAACCACCGTTCCACCGGAAGCCCAGGCCGGAAACAGTTCTTCCACCGAACCGTCGAAGTTCATCGAGAAGAACTGAAGGACGCGGTCTTTATCGCTGATGCCGTACGTTTGGATCGAAGCCAGACAATGGTTCACCACGTTATGGTGCTCAACCATCACACCTTTCGGTTGTCCCGTGGAACCCGATGTATAGAAAATGTACGCCAGATTGGAGTTGGCAACGCAACTGGACGGTTTAGTACCGCCGCTTTGAATCCGGTCAATACAGACCGTCTTGCGCCCATCCGCAACTAAACGCTCATTGAGCGCCGCAACCGTGACGATCAGCGGCATGGCGGTATCGCGCATTATAAACTCCAGCCGGTCTGCCGGATAATCAGGATCAAGCGGCACATAGGCTCCGTCCGCTTTGAGAATACCAAGAATGCCGATACACATTTCCAGCGAACGGTTCACAAAAAGACCGACTGGCGTATCGGGCCGGACTCCGAGTTGCTGCAACTGAACCGCCAGCGCATCAGCCCGGGCATTCAGTTCGGCATACGTCAGTTTGCCATCGATTCCTTCGACAGCAATTGCGCGCGGCGTTTTTTCCGCCTGAGCTTCGAAGAGCTGGTGAATACAGCGGGGTTCGCCGAATCCGGGCGTACGAGCCTGGAATTTTTCCAGTTCGTTACGGTCGCGAACCGTCAACACCGATTGAGCAAAAAGCGGCTTGCTCAGGTCGGCGTTATGCCGGAAAGCACGGAAGTATTCCCACACTTTGGCAGGACAGCGCACTTCATTTTCGTACAGGACAACGGGATAGACCGGCGACTTGTGCAGCGATGGGAAACGCTGAAACAGGTCGCGAGCATAGGTTCCGCGTTTGCGGCAGGTTTCAAGCGCCTTTTCCGCAATGGCCATATTATCCGCCAGCAAAGCCTCGGCATTCAGTTCGACATAAAGCGGAACTGTATCGGCAAAAAATTCCGGCGCCGTCGTTTCTGCTTTCCAGCCGGCTGTAAACTGTTCCTGCGTACAGAAGCGGGCAAGGAAACAGAGAAACAGCGGAAGGTCGGTAAGCGTATAGCGATGAGCAGAGCGGTCAATACCTGCCGGAATTTCTAACGGCTGGAAATTTTCGAACCGCCGCACCCAGAACCGCTCATGGCGTGCCAGTTCGGTATTCAGCACGTCCAGTTTTTTCCCGAGATTTGAAAATGCCGGCTCATTGACGATCCAATCAGCCGCTTCGCCGACAGCGGAAAAGTGCAGTTCCACCGGCGCTCCATCCAGCGTAAGCATATCGCCATCGGATTTCAGCACATACAGGTCATCGCCGAGCAGCACCTTCGGCAGACCGAGATCGTTGGGCTGATTGCCGAAGTCGAGCGCGCGCCGCAGCGCATCGGTTTCGGCCTGCGGACGGCTCCAGTCGATCAGGCCGCCGTAAACGGGTCGTTTATGGAGCGGATAATAGGTGCGTTTCCGCAAATCCTGCGGCGTACGGACTTCGCGCCGTTCGACCAGTTCCAGCGCCAGCTCGCTGAGCGCTTCGATGGCGGCGTCATAGCAGCGGGCGTTCAGCGTAAACGAGGTGTCGTTTTCGAACACATCCACCGTGCGCTGTTTCAGCAGGTCGCCTGCATCCACCTCATCCGCCATCATATGCCAGCTGACGCCGTGGAACCGCTCGCGGTTGATGATGGCCCACGCTGTGGAATAAACCCCGGCGTAGCGCGGCAGCGGAGCGTCGTGATAGTTGATTGCATAGCGGCGCGGCATGGCCAGCACATCCGGTTTCAGAATGTAGCTGTTGACAATACTGAAGAGAAAATCGAACGGCTGTCCGGAAAGAATTTCAGCGAACCCTTCCGAAGGATGATGCCACGGTACGCCCTTCTCTTTCGCCCAGCGGCGGTTGGCCGCGTCGGGCGAAATGAGACCAAGCACCCGCATGCCGCGTTTACGCAGTACTTCTGTGCAGCGCAGGCAGAGCGAACCTTCGCCTATAACAAAACAGGTCGGCGCATCTTCCTCGCCGGTCTGCAAATAGTCACCGATCTGCCGGTGAGGATTTTTAACAACCTGCCGCGCCAGCATCAGGAAGTCGGCTACAGTCTGCTCGGCGGTCGCTGCATCGAAAAGTTCGGCGTCGTATTCCAGCTGCCCTTCGAGCTGCCCTTCACGCTCGATGAAATAAAGCAGCATATCCATCTTGGACGTGTCATTGCCGATTTCATCATCAGTAAGCGTCAGCCCGGCGAATTTTTTAGTCGGCAGCGGCATGTTATGCAGAATGAGCGAGTTGCGGAAAACCGGATGCCGCGTTCCGTCACCGACCGCCTCCATGACTTTCTCAAACGGAATATCTTGATTGGCATAAGCCTCCAGAGCCGTACGGCGAATGCTGTCGAGCACAGCGGAGAATTCAGGGGTACCGGAGAAATCGGTGCGCAATGCCAGCGCGTTGATAAAGGTGCCGATGATGTTTTCGAGCTGCGGATGATTGCGGTTCGCAATAGCGGTTCCGGTGATGATGTCAGCCGAGCCGGTCGCACGGTGCAGCAGAGTCTGCCAGATGGCGGCCAGCACCATAAACAGCGAAGCGTTTCCGCGCCGGCCCAGCGCAGTCAGCGCGCCGGTCAGATCGGGAGAAACAATAAAGGCGTGCCGCGCGCCGCGGTGTGCGGAAACGTCAGGACGGTTGTGATCGAGCTTGAAATGCAGATCGGGGCGCGGGGCGGCCAGTTTTTCTTTCCAGTAGTCGAGCTGCGGCTGCAAAGCGCCGCTCTTGATGCGGTCATCAATCCATGCCGCAACGTCAGAATACTGCCGTTCAACCGGCGGAAGCGGCGACGGACGTCCGTTGAGAAAGGCCTCATAGATCGCCGCAAACTCAGTGGTAAACAGACTGATCCCCCATCCGTCGGCAGCAATGTGATGCATGTTCGTGAAAAGCTGGAACCGGTTCGTCGCCAGTTTGACCAGTTCGTCACAAATAAGCGGACCGGTGGAAAGGTCGAAAACATGGCGTCCGTTGGCCTGCCGCATTTCCGCCGCCCGGCGGTCGCGTTCCGCGGCATCCAGCCCGCTCAGGTCGGTGAGTTTGACAGGAACATACACCTTGTCCAGCGGACGCTGCACCATCTCGCCTTTTTCCATGGTGTAAACCATGCGCAGCGCGTCGTGGCGGCGGATGACTTCATTGAAAGCCTGCTCCATCACATCAACATTCAGCGGGCCGTTCAGGTAAATCACTTCAGGAATGTTGGACAGGATGCCGGAGCGGTCGGACTGATGAAGCATCCACATGGTACGCTGCGACGGCGTCAGCGGATACGAAGACCGTCCGGCGGACAGCGGAATTTCTCTGGACACGGTTCCGGCGGACCGGAGCATATCAACCAGCGCGGCCAGTTTGCCGACTGTCGGGTTTCCGTAAATATCCTTCAGCGGAATGTCCACCCGGAGTTCGGTCTGGATTTTTGACGCCAGCTGAGTCGCCAGCAGCGAGTGGCCGCCGAGTATAAAAAAGTGATCGTTCAATCCGGCCGGGCCGGTTTTAAGTACTGCGGAAAATAATTCCGCGACCGTTTTTTCGGTGGCTGAAACCGGCGGTCTGAATTCCGCTGCGCGCAATTGTTCAAGATCGCCGGGCGCAGGCGGCGGAAGCGCCTTGCGGTCGATTTTTCCGGCGGGCGTGAGGGGAATATGGGTCAGCCGGATAAACAGTGACGGAATCATGTACGGCGGCAGATCCCGTTCGAGTGACTGCCGCATTTTTTCAACGGCAGGTGTACGTCCCGCCTGCACAGTGTAATAGCCGGTAAGCCGGCGAACACCGGAAATGTCTTCGCGCGCCGTAACCACCGCTTCGCGTACGCCTTCAACCCGGCAGAGCGCAGACTCAATTTCGCCAAGCTCCACACGGTAGCCGAGAAACTTGATCTGGTCATCGGTCCGGCCTTTAAACATCAGGTTGCCGTCGGGTAGCCGGACAGCGCGGTCGCCGGTGCGATAGAGCCGGCCATGCGGTGTCTCCAGAAAGGCTTCAGCGGTCAGTCGCGGACAGTTCAGGTAACCGCGCGCCACCTGAACGCCGCCGATATAAATTTCACCTTCCTGGCCATCGGCAACCGGCTCGCCTTTTTCGTTGAATAAATAAATCTCAACGCCGGCGAGCGGTTTTCCAATGGGCGTATTGCGGTGCGGGTCGCCGGAACCGGTCACGCAGTAACAGGTGCAGTAAACCGCCGCTTCGGTCGGGCCGTAGCCGTTGATGATGCGCAGTCCCGGCACAGCAAGAGCGATATTCATCAGCCGCCGTTCAGGAATCGGTTCGACACCGGTAAGCAGACGTCGCAAGCAGCTTTGTCCGGGATGTTCGCGGGTCCAGGTCTCCAGATCGGCGATCATCGACGGCGGAAGATACGCCGAGGTGATCTTTTCTTTGCAGAGCCAGTCGGTCAGCTTTGCTGCATCCAGCCGGATTTCTTCGGGCATGATGACCAGTGTCGCGCCGCACGTGAGCGGCGAGAAAATTTCATAGACCGAAACGTCGAAACTGAGACTGGTCCACCAGCTGCACGCATCGCCGCGACCGAGCGGACGGCGGCTCTGAGCATCGTCGAGCATATTCAGCGCGCCGCGATGAGGACAGAGTACGCCTTTCGGTTTCCCGGTGGAGCCGGAGGTATAGATGATATAGGCCAGATCGTCCGCAGACGGCAGTTCAATTCGGGCCGGTTCGGTTTTCGGAAGCGGCTGGTTCAGTGCAATAAAAACAGCTTTCGGGGCAAGCGTCCGGCAGTCGTCCGATTTGCCCAGAATGATTGGTGCGGCGGCATCGGCAACCATGAACATGCGGCGTTCGCGCGGATAAACCGGATCGAGAGGAAGCCAGGCACTGCCGGAGCGCAGAATCGCCAGCAGCGCAATAATCAGCTCCGGGGAACGGTTCATGCAGAGAGCAACCGGCACATCGCGCCCGGCACCATGCATGCGAAGCACCTGAGCCAGTTCAAGCGATCGGCGATCCAGTTCGACATAGGAAACGGAAACTGCACCGCAGCGGACGGCGGCGGCATCAGGATGTTTGGTGGCCTGTTCAATAAACCGGGCAATCAATGTCTGGTCGGCATTCAAATTCATAAGTATCCGGCACTCGCATCACTTGGGTCGGGATGGTATATAAAGCGCCTGTTTTGATGAAGAACATTATGGAAACTTTTAAAAAGTCGATCAAGGTCTGGAATGTCCACCTGCCCGATCACCGTAAAGACACCGATCTTTGCCGCAGCCTGCTGACCGGAGAAGAACTGGAGCGCGCCGCCAAATTCCGGAAAACTGATGATGCAGACGGATTTGTTCTGGGCCGGGGACTGTTGCGCCGGATTCTGGCGGACTGCCTAAACACCACGCCTGCCGTACTGCGGTTCGGTCGCAATCCGCACGGCAAACCGTTTTTGGAAGGCGGCGAACTCGAATTCAATGTGTCGCATTCGCGCGAACGCCTGCTGATCGCCGTTACCTCCGGACGCCCGGTTGGCGTCGATATTGAGTTCCGGCGCGACGGCCTGAATATGGCGGCCATCGCAAAACGGTGGTTTGCTCCCGCGGAACAGGAATTTTTCAAAACCATCAAAAACCCGGCGGACGGATTTTTTGAAATCTGGGCAAAAAAAGAAGCCTATGTGAAAGCGCTGGGCGTCGGCATCTATAAAGACCTCAACAGCTTTGCGGTGCCGGTCGGCGAAAAGCCGTTTTCCCCGAATATTGAAACGTCCGGAAAATGGTTTTTCCAGACATTGGAAATTGATTCCGGTTATGCAGCGGCTGTAGTTTCTGAAGCACCTCCGGTACCGGTCGTTCTGCGGAATTTTAATCTATGAAAATAAGCATCGGCATTCTGGCGTGGAACGAAGCAAACAGCATCCGTTCAACAATCCACAGTGTTTTTGCTCAAAGCCTTATCCGCAACCTGCAGGAAAACGGGCATCTGGTGGAAGTTATCTGCGTACCGAACGGTTGCACCGACAACACGGCACTGGCTGCACAGGGAGCCATGCTGGCCGCCGTGGAAAAACTAAACCATCCGGAACACCTTCGCTGGCGGGTACACGAACTGAAACAGCCGGGAAAGACCAATGCGTGGAATGTTTTTGTCCACGAACTGACTGATCCGCAAACCGACGTCATTTTTCTGGTGGATGCTGATATTCAGATCTATATGCCCGACACTCTCAGCAACATGCTGGCTAAACTGGAGCAAAGCCCGCAGGCGTTTATCTGTACCGACCTGCCGGTCAAACACATCGTTTTTAAACAGCACTACAGTCTGCTCGACCAGATTTCAATGCATACCGCCCGCATCAACCAGTCGGCTTCCGGCCAGCTCTGCGGCCAGCTCTACTGCGCCCGTGCTGAATGGCTGCGCCGCCTCTGGATTCCGGAAGGAATTATTGTCGAAGACGGCTTTATTAAAAAAATGGCCGTCTCGAATTTCCTCACCGAACCCGAAGATGCCGCGCGGCGGCTGGTGATTGCCGAAACCGCCTCGCACGTTTTCGAAGCCTACACCCGCCTGCCCGACGTACTGGCTACGCACCGCCGGCAGATCGCGGGCTATATCATCCATCGCTGGATCTGGGAATATCTGCAGGAGCATCAGAACGAAGCGCCGGATGCGGCGGCTTTGATTGAAAACCTCAACCGCACCGCGCCCGGCTGGTCGCGCCGCCTGATTGCCGACAAAATCAAAACGCGCGATTACATCCGCATCTACCAGATTCTGATCGCCACCCGCTTTATCCGTTTCCGCGGATTCAGCTCGCCAAAAAAAGCGGCGTACGCGCCTTTGCTGGCGATTCACATCCTGCTCGACTCCATCCAGTTTCTGTCGGCGCTTAATATGCTCTGTCGCGGGAAGCTCCAGAAAGTCTGGCGCGACACACGTACCACCAGCGGGGAGATCAACCGGTGAAACTGGCCTTTGCACATCATCTGGACGTCCGGCAGTCGGCAGAAGCGCGCAAGCCCGGTGCCGTAGGCATTCACAGTGCGGCGGAAAACATCGCGCTGAACCTCAAAGCGGCCTCCAGTGAATTTCACTATCTCGCACCGCTGCGTAACATCTGCTCGCCGTCCGCCGCCGCGCGGATTCTGCTCTATCAGAAACTGACGCGGAAAAAATATTACGGCTGGGCGGAACCATCGCTGAGCCGCGGCTACGGCAGACAGCTTTCCCTTAAAATGAAAAACTGCTCTGCACAGGCGGTGCTCTGCACGGAAGTCAAACACGCCGCCTTTTTGAAAACCGACCGACCCATCGCCATCTGGACGGACTCTCTCTACGGCGGATTGTTCGACTATTACCAAACCTTCACCGGTCTCTGCCGCCGGACTCTGCGCGATCTTCAGGACATGGATCGCGCGGCCGTCAAAAACTGCGCGCGTTTGATTTTCGCTTCCGACTGGGCCGCGAAACGCGCGATGGAACTCTACGGCGCTGCGCCGGAACAGGTGAAAGTTGTTCCGTACGGCGCGAACCTGACGTCCGGCTTCTCGCGGACGGACGCCGAAAAGCTGGTAGCGGAAAAACCGTTCGACGGCGTCTGCCGCCTGTTGTTTACCGGCGTAGAGTGGAAGCGCAAAGGCGGCGACACCGCTATCAAAGCCGTAGAAATTCTGAACGCACAGGGCATCCGCACCGAGATTACTTTTCTTGGAACCGATCCGGCCAAACACATGAAGAACCTTCCGGAGTTTATCAAAAGCGCCGGCTTCCTTTCGCCGGCCAAACCGGACGAACGCGCCCGGATGGAAAAGCTCTACAGCGAAGCGCACTTCCTGATTCAGCCGTGCCGTGCCGAATGCTTCGGCCACATCTTCCCGGAATCCAGCAGTTTCGCCCTGCCCGTCGTCGCCTCAAACACCGGCGGTATTCCGACCGCCGTGCATGAAGGCATTAACGGCTATTGTTTTGATCCGGAAGCGACAGGCCGCTATGCCGAGTGCATCGGGCGGCTCTTCAGCAATCCGGACGAATACCGCCCGCTGGCCCTGAAAGCCTTCGACGACTACAACGCGCGCCTCAGCTGGCAGCAGGCGGCGCAACAGGTAATGAACATTCTCAAAGCGCTTTAGTTATAAATTCCTCTCGACCTCGCCTTAAGGAGATTCAAAGAATGAAGACTAGAAAATATGCGTCACTGTTGAACCGGATTGCGATTGCGACGGGAACTGTTTTAGCGGCTTCCATGTTGTGCAGGGCAGAAAACTGGCCGAGGTTCCGCGGGCCTGCCGGAACCGGCGTTACCGAAGAACAGAATTTACCCGTCAAATGGAGCGCAGAAGAAAATGTAACCTGGAAGACGGAACTGCCGCAGGATGATAAGACCGTTGCATCGCCAATCGTTTTCGGAAATTATGTGTTCGTCGCGACCGGTATACAGGGCAAGCCGGAACATCATATTCTGTGCATCAATCGCGCTGACGGAAAAATTCTATGGGATACCAGCGTTCCGCTTGGCCCGCGCAAAGATATGGATAAACGGGCAGGCCGTGCGCCCTGCACACCATGTACCGACGGCACGAATGTATTTGCGGCCTTCGCTTCCGGCAAAGTCGCCTGTCTGGATATGGACGGCCGGATTGTGTGGCAAAAGGATCTGCCGAGCTGGGAGTTCGATTGCTCCATGGGCAACAGTCCTCTGCTGTACGGCGACACCCTGATCCTGATCAACGACCCGAAGAAAAACACGGAGGCCCGGTTCCTGGCCTATGACAAAAAAACGGGTGAACTTAAAATCAGCGTGGAACGCGCCGATGCCGGCTTTGCACACAGCACACCGATTCTGATCAAGGTGGATGGCAAAGATCAGCTGATTGTCGCTGCCGCAAAAGCGGTGCAAGGAATTGATCCAATGACCGGACAAGTCATCTGGTTCTGCAGTTTCGGCGGCGAGACCGCTTCACCGGCGTATGACGGCGGGCTGATCTACAGTGATAACGGCCGCGGCCGCGGCGGCGCAACGATAAAACCGGGCGGCACCGGCGATGTAACTGCAACTGCACTCAAAACAAAATTCAGCAACAAGAGTGACCTCGGTTCGCCGGTCGTGCTTGGAAGCTATGTTTACCGTCAACAAGGCGAAATCCTGCAGTGCATGGAACTGGAAACCGGAAAGATCGTTTATACCAATGCCGTATCCGGAGCCAACAGCTGGTCGTCGCCGTTTGCTGCGCGCGACGGCAAAGTATATGTCGGCAACGCCGGTAAATGCTACGTAATCAAAGCCGGGCCGATTCCGGAAGTAATCAGTATCAACGATCTCGGTGAAGACTGCGAAACGTCAGCCGCCGTCTCCGACGGGCAGCTATTCCTCCGGGGAACCAAACATCTTTGGTGTATCGGTAAGCGCCACTAAGCTTCCGAACCAAGACGAAAAAACGCCCTCTAAGGGTTATGAATCAATCCAGATTGATGTTGCGTTTCGGATCATCTTCCAGATTGCGGGTCCAATCGGGATTAAACCAGTAGCGAAACCCGATTCCGCCGGTACGCCAAACACGGATTTCGCCTTCAATCTTTCCATAGCAAGCGCGAATCATATTCCCGTTTTCATCCACCTGCGAGCGCACCCGGAAAATATAGTTGATCGCGTCGTCCTTTACACAATCTGTTTCAATCTCCGTCAGCTTTTCCTTATAAGAATTTCCAGGATAAAACTGGGAGTAATCCATTATCGNNNTCTCATATTGCATCTCATACTTTGAAAACCGGTTTGTATAGCCGGCCAACGGCGCTTCATAGGGCCACTTGAACCAGCTTTTATCCTCTTTATCGAACGGATGCGGCAAAATCCCGTCTTGTTCGTTTGGAAAGGTCAATGTAACGGTTGCCCCATCCAGAACATTGGTGATCTTCACGGCGGTGAAAACGAAATCTGTCTGAACGCCGGAACCGTGCGGCGCAATAAAATCCCCCTTCTCCAGATCAAATCCCACCGGCTGATCAAAAACAGGAATTCTCGTGCTCATACGTCGCATACAGACCATTGGAACCGGATTTTTGATTTCCTTCATTACAACGGTCACTGTAGGGTTCCACGGCTCAAAACGGTTCCGCAATTTATTAATATCCTTGAACTTAAACGTGTACCCACCGCCACCCCAGTAATACCCGTCTTTTTTGGCCACACAACCCGAACCGCCGGAGCTGAGATCTTCTGCAACGAACATTCCATTTGTATCCGTAACACCTTTTACACTGCGAGAACTGGCCTCGATAAATCCGACCTGAACTTTTGCATTGGCAACCGGTAATCCCTGCTGGTCGACAACATGATAGGTCACCTTGGCGGTCGGGAAACCCGCAAAAATGCAACTGGAATTCATCAATAACACCGTTATGCAAAACAGCAGCTTTTTCATAATTATTCCTCCGTCAGTTCAATCCACTTTTCGTATAATTTGTAAACATGCAGATAAGCAATGTCCTTAAAATCACTGTGATGCCATTCGTTCCGATATCCACTGTTATACCAGCAATAACGCGACTCCGGCCACTGTACGGGATCTGTCATAAATCGTGCCGACATATCTACGTTCCTGACATCATCCCCCCAAACAGAATTCGGATTTCCCCCCAAACTCCAGGACAGAGCAGGAAATGCATAGGCCAGCAGCCAGCCCGGGAAAACGCACCCTTTGATTGCGGCACCGCGAAGACCGGCGACGTTCGAACTGTCGGTTGTGAGGTAATCTCCTGCATGGGGGCCGAATAATGCCTCCGGCTGATTGCGGAACAGCGGTTCGGTTTTTACACTCTCCCAAAAACCATTCGTCTCTACTCCGTTAATCAGCATCTGAATCTCCGCAGGGGGCTTCGGATAGAGATTGATCGTCCAGAGGAATTCTTTCACAAACTGCCCTTCTTCGGCGAAGCCCCAGCCGCCCCACGATCCGGGAAGTCCGCCGAAGAACGGCAACCAGGTATCCTTACGGCCTTTTAGCTTTTCCTGTTTCACCCAGACATAGAGTGAAGTGAAATGGCTGCCCGCTTCAAGATCGAAGTCATTGGGCATAGGCGCTGCATTATAAAAAAATTTCACCCAGTCCATGAACGTTCCATGGATTAATGACGCGCCTTCATAGTTGCGGAGCACTTCTTCGGTGCCGGAATAGAAATTGTAGCCGGTCGGATTGCTCTGTCCGACGTTGCGGAACCGGTTGCGCCACGTGAGGTTTTTTCGAGCATCGGACGTTCCTTCAAACAACCGATACCATTCGGTGGGATGCAGACGCGCATCATACTCCTCCCACTTCCATGAATTGGCAAAGCCGGAGAAAATGCCCTCATCAAACGACGCACTCGACACCATGCCGGTATTAAAGCCGGAACCAGTCAGGGAAGCAAATCCGTTGGCATCCTCCGACAACTGGACATTCGCTCCATAGGCCTCGATCGGCGTTGCGGCATCCAGCGCGATGTAGTTTCGGAACATACAACCATGATCCTGCACGGCGCTGCCGACCACCATATTCCCGGCGCTGTGGGCGATTACGTCCACCACTGGCGCAACATTCTGTTTTAAATCGGCAATTGCATTGGCAAAATCATCTGCCACAGCAAAAGCCTGAGCAATGCTTTGATGATATTTCGGCGGCCCCAGATTGGTCAAAAATGCATCGGGATTCCCGAACCAGCTGATCCCGACAAACCGCCCGTCAAACCCGGTCTGCCACAATCGTTTAAAGGTTTCTGAGAACGCCCCGCGTGCCGCTTCCCCATTCACATTGTATCCATGCACAAAGGCCAATACATGGTGTGCGGTCTCTGTATCAGGACAATTCATGGGCGCGTTTGTACGACTCAGTTCACCGGTGCCGTCTGTGCGGAGATTGACATGCCGGAACATCTGTTCGACACCGGAGAGGCTCAGGGGAAGTTAGGTTTTAACACAGACAGTGCCATTGGAAACCACTTCGAGAACCAGAGGTGCGGTTGAGAGCCCGACAGCCTCCATGATGAGCACGCCTTTGTCCGGACTGGCCGCAATACGATCCAGAAAGACGGAGTCCAGTACGATACCTTCTGCAGTGACTTTTATGGTGTCCGAATCACGAACATTCTGACAAAACGCCGGGCCGCAAAAGGCAATTTCGGTAATGAGGTAATCACCGGCGTTTGTATTGCTCAGATCAGTATAAATAAACTGCAATGCACTGTCGGCCTGACGCAACCGGTATTCAATTCCGCTACCAACCGGATAGCTAGTCAGCACCGAGCTGATGTCGAGCCAAACGGGGAAGAAGTCAGTGAGGTCACTGCGACCGTTGACTTTTTTATCTTCGTAGTTGGCGTGGGCATATTTGCCCCAGCGACCACTGCCTTGCCCCGGAATGTCACTGTTACCTTCGGCGATATCACCGGCATCATTGTCGTCATTGATCCAGAATCGGAATGGAGCGAAGTCAGTGTTCCACCCTTTATCTCCTTCGGTAATCTGCCGGTCGCGGTTCCAGTCCGGAATGATATGAATATTGGGTTTTACTTCGACTGAAAAACGGATCATGTCGTTTTCCAAGGAGGGATAACGGTCTACATCGTCTTTACAATACAGCCCGACATAGGTACCCCACGTCCCCTGCGAGGTGGGATCGCCAACACCATAATACGGAGGAATATACGGCCACCCATTTACAGTATTATCTGCTGTCTGGCTTGGAGCTAAACTCGGCGAAATTCCTTCAACCAGAACAGCAACATCACCATTGCGAAGCTCATCGCCAATGTCTTCGGTCTCATCCGACCACGGCCCACCATGTCTATACACGCGGATCGGCTGGCGGGTCGATGCCCTGAAAAGACGAACCTCCGGAGATGCAGAGAGATAGATGTGCGGTGACGGCGCATTTGGATGAATAACCATCTGCTTAAAAACAACCAGCCCCATGTCATTGGTGTCGGCAGAGCCGTTTATTGCATCATCATTGCAGTCAGAAATACCATCTGCATTGTCGTCGTCGTCATTGATGTTAAGGCACATCTTCCGTCCCCAAGCCCCTGCAACCGCGGTTTCGATACGATAAGTACAGGCATAAGGATAAAGATATGTTCCCGCACTGTTTGTGGTCAAAGGGACACCCGGAGTTCCCCCGCTCCACGAAAAATGCGAAGAGATCCATACCCCTTTCGACAAGACCGGATGGGGCTCCGAATTTGCGACATCAAGAATTTCATTTAATCCGTATTTTCTCCCAGGCTCGCCGTAAAACTCTTTTGCATGCGCATACAAGGGGCCAGATCCGCTGCCCACCACACATACCCAGCGTGTGTCTTCTTTAACGACAGCCTCGTTAAAGAGAAATTCGGGCGAAGGGCTTGGATAATGCGTATCAGCCATGATAACAATCCGGGGATAACGATGCAGCTCATCCACATTCAGCTGTCCGTCGTCATCGAAATCATCAGCGAGAATCGAGGCCGAATAGGCGGAAGTCATCGCTGTTACACCACCACCCAAAGCTTCCATTACGGCTCCGGCGGGTTGAGCAGACTCGTCTGTAAGCGGATCACGCCCTTGGTCGAGTTCAAACCAGTCGTCCACACCATCACCATCAGTGTCATTAAGCAACGGGCTGGTGTGTAAAATCCGGACCTCCTTTTTATCGTCCAGCCGGTCGGAGTCGGTGTCTTTGGACTGAGGATTGGTCTGCGCCTTATATTCCTCCAGATTGGTCAGTCCGTCGCCGTCCGGATCGCCTAGGGCATCGTCAACGGCCAGATTAAGACCATGCGCGGTTTCCCAAGCGTTGGGCATGCCGTCGTCATCACGGTCCATGTCCTGCGGATCGGTGTCCGCCTGATATTCGACCAGATTGCTGAATCCGTCACCGTCAGGATCGTCTGCGGAGTCGTCAATCAGCGGGTTCAGGCTGTTCGCACTCTCCCAGCCGTCCGGAATGCCGTCATGGTCGCTGTCTCTGCTTCGAAAGTCCGTGCCTAGTATATATTCAGCCAAATTATTCAATCCGTCATCGTCCAAATCCGTTGAAGCATCGTTTGCAAGCAAAGGACTAAACCTGTTGGCAATCTCCCATCCATCGGGCAAACCGTCATGATCGCTGTCAGCTCGAAGAGAATCTGTCCCGTATGTATTAATTTCATCGGTATCGCTCAGACCATCTCTGTCAGAGTCGCTGCTGAGGGGGCTTGTTCCGTATGTGATGATTTCATCACTGTCACTCAGGGTGTCACCGTCGGTATCGGTCAAAACCGGACTGGTGTTTAGTTTGTATTCGTCCAGTGTCGAGAGGCCGTCCCTGTCATCATCCGCACCGGATGAGAAGGTAATGTTGGTGAAATAATAGATTTCCCATTTGTCACCCATTCCATCGGCATCAGAATCACTGTCTGCAAATTCGAGCATGCCGATATCCGCAACGGATAAGTCGACATTATTGCTTCGCCAAGGATGATCCCATCGCAGGGTCCCACACAAATCCATCTCCGAGGCTTCCATGTCACTTCCCCGGTCGATACAAGGAGAATCCGGCAGCAGTTCCCCGGTTTCTGTAATCAGTTTTGGATTTTCGAAAATGTTGTTAGTTCCGGTTCGCTCTGGAAGGCAACTGAACGTGACATCTAGCCCATCGGCAGAATTATACGAACCGAATGTGTTCCCCCACAAAACCGTGTTTCTGACAGTAATATCCCCGGAAAAATATCTACAGAGGGCGGAAGACTGGTTGCTAACGATTGTACAATTTTGCAGACAGGTCGATCCGGATTGTACATAGATGACCCCTTCTTTCGCACTGTTGCCTGAAAAAAGGCAATTCTGCGCTCTAAGTTCGGTGTGCTCTTGACAAAGAGCTCCAGCTCCCCACCCATTCGACTCCACAGAATTGTTGCGGAAAACGCAGTTCGAAATGATCGCGTCAGTATCATAAAAATAGACTCCGCCACTATGGTGTGGAGCATAATTATCCGAAAAAAGGCTCCTCTCAATTTGTATCAAGCTTAAGTCCCCATACAGAGTACAGCAAAGATTGTTTGAAAATAAACTGTCCTGAATCAGGAGCCGGGAATCAAAACAGTAAACCCCCTCGTCGCCCAACGTTTCTGTCATTGTGCACCCCAGCATTTTTACAATGGAGTTCTCATCGAAGTAACATACACCGCCCGCACTTTTTCCACCGTTGCTCTCAAAAATACAGTTCTTAAAAATTACCGAGGCTGTCTTTCCACAAATTGCACCTCCCCGATTATCTGCATCATTAGAGCAAATCCGGCAATTTTCAAAAAGTATCTGGGTGTCTTCACAGTACATCGCCCCGCCATAACCGTCATTATAACTGTACCCCCAAGCGGAATACCCACTGAAAAGCTTTATTCCCCGTATTACAGATCCCCTTGTTGCGCTCCCTATAATAGAAAAACCGCGCCCTTCGCTTTCACAGTCCAGAATACAGTCCGTTGGTCCGTTTTCTGACAGGAGCAGGAGGGGTTTCCCGGAAATATTCAGGTTCCTGTTTTCTGGCCCCATGTAGATGCCGTCCGCCAGCTGAATAATATCATAGGCATTCGCCCCGGCCAGTGCCGCCTGAATATTGGTTGCAGCAGTTGCTCTGTTGGTGAACGGCGCTGTGTGTGTTCCACTCAACGACACATAACGGGTTGGTGACGGAACAGATGACGCACTAAACGGGATTGTGTGCTGGTACTCGTACACGTTCAGGAAATTATCTCCGTCCGGGTCAAGCAGGGCATCGGACGAATCAACGGGGTTCAGACCGTTAGACGTTTCGTAAAAATCCGGTATGCCGTCGCCATCCGAATCCTGCGGAGTAACAGGACTCATTCCGTGCTCCACTTCATACACATCAGACAGGCCGTCACCGTCGGTATCGGTGACATTCGGGTTGATTCCTAAATACGCCGATTCTGCATAGGTAAACCGATTGGTTCCTGCCGCAAAATCGCGACCGCTGACAACCACACCCAGACTACCGAACCATTTTGTTTCCCATGCGTCGTTGACTCCGTCAAAGTCGATGTCGGCATCATTTCTATTTGAAAGAAACAGCGCAGTGCCATTCGTAATATTTCCGGAATAAAATCCGACGCTTCCCTCACCCCATTGCATTCCGACTGTCGATAGTGATCCGTCGCCAGAGGCGTCTTTGTACTGATACCGGATACAACCGTCTTCCTGCAGAATGGCCTGAAAACTTAGGCGGTTTGTTAAGCTTCGGTCCCAGAAAGGAATACCGATGAACGATATAATGCATTGGTTTGTGCAAGTCTGAATATAAACCGTCGCGTTGGTGTCATTTTCCATCCGAAAATCGTCCCAGAAAACACAAAGCGCTTTTTCCGGAATCCGCGCTGAAGGCAAAGACTCATTGTCAAACTCGGCTGAACGCTCTCCGAAACTTATAAATCCGTTGTTGCAGACATAAGCCGAAGCATAGGTTGTATCGGAAAATGGAAATTGAATGCCTAACAAAATTTGAGCGACGCCATCATCCAGATTACCGAAATTCGTTATTGCCTGTCCGGTCTGTGAAATATCCATCCATTCATAGCCGGTCTGCTCAATAGTATATCCGACGGACACGCTGGGCGTATCGTTTATATGGGGATTGGTATTATAGATAAAAATTTCAGCATAGTCAGAAAGCTCATCCCCGTCGCAGTCACTGATATTCGGATTCAATTCATACAAGTACTTCTGAATATATGAAAAACGACCATCGCCATCGTCCGCCGGAATATTCCCATTCATAATACTGTTGAGGTTGCCGAACCATCGAATCTCCCACCAGTCGGGCAAACCGTCCGAATCGCTGTCCATCCATTCATCGGCACCGATATCCGGTAAAAAATCCCGAAGCTCGCCATCAAGATCGTGCGTTGCAGCATTTGTCGCGTTACCAGCGTTAACGCAAAGGGAATCTGCCGAGGTCAGATGCCATCCATACACTAAATGCAAAACCTCGGTTATATTGGACTGTCCGTTACAACCGCCCTCTACACAGGAATAAGAAACCGATGTGCCGTAGATTTGTGCGCCAGCACCATCTGCCCGGTTGCTCCACGCCACTCCGTTAATCACAACACCATTATAGATGGCTCCTCCCCGGTTCAAAGCATGGTTGCTAATCCATGTACAGTTTTTCATTTTGGAACCGGATGCCTCACAGTAGATGGCTCCACCGTTAAGTGCCTCGTTATCGTTGAATACGCAATTAATGATTTCTGAGGCATAGCTGCCAGCATAAATTGCGCCACCGTTTCTGCCTGCCTGGTTCGACAAAAAGAAACAATTCCGCACCGCCGGCTTTGCCGCAGAAATATGAATCGCGCCGCCGTCATCGGCAGAATAGCCATTCTGCATCGTAAGTCCGGCAATAATCGGCCAGCCGGAAACTGCACTAAACAACCGGTTTGATCCTCTGCCATCCAGTATTGCCGTTCCGGGTTCGGCATAGATCAGGATATTTGCCAATAAAAGCTCAATAGTTGCATCTATACTATAGTCTCCGGGTTCAATAAAAATAATAGGGTATTCATTGGTCGCGACAGCATTGATCGCTGTCTGCATATTGGTAAAAGTGCCAGCGTACCCGCTTGTATTTATCACAGCTGATGGCTCTGGTGTCGATGCGGGATCTGACGGGTCTGTTCCGCCGTTTATATATTCATAAAAATTCGGAACCATATCCCCGTCCAGATCGTCCAGAGCATCATGCGGGTTGCAGGGATTCATTCCACAAGTCGCTTCAAACCCGTCCGGGATGCCATCCTCATCAGTGTCCGGTTTAAAGGGATTTGTATTGGCGGTGAATTCTTCATAATTTGTCAGCTGATCGCCATCAGGATCAGCTCCGGAGTCATTAGTCTGCGGATCTGTTCTACTTTTTACTTCCCTCAAATCCGGCATCCCATCATGATCACTGTCCGCATCAAATGGATTGGTACCGTTTTGATATTCATCGCGGTTGTTTAGCCCATCCCGGTCGGAATCCAATATGCCTTCAGAAATTAAGGCATTTAACGAATGTTCTATCTCCCAGTTGTCCGGCAACCAATCCCCATCGCTATCCCACCGATCCGGTGATGTTTTGTGTATATACATTTCCTGAGCGTCATTAATGCCGTCGAAATCATTATCGACATCCATATTTCCCGCTTTAAAAAAACATACAGTTGCCGGAGCTGCAGTCCACGCAGCCGAATTTGTTCCGCCAAACGGAACATCTTGCGCGGCGATGTTCCAGATGCCGTCAGTTAGATTAGTACAGGAATAGATTTCCACCCGATTAGTAAAATTTTCGGACGCATTAACTGCCAGATGTATCCCGTTAGTTTGCTGATTCAGGCAAAGCTGAAACCCGCCTTCCGGATTTTCTGCCTGCAATGCGATCGACAACCCGACAAATGCCAAGCACCACACTTGAATTATAGATATATATTTCATGCGACAATTTTTCAACATATGTCATGACTAGCTAAATATAGCTTTCTTGTACTTTTATTTAAGACTTTGTCGTTCTATTTGAAAAAGATGTCGGCTGTCAAAATTATAATTATAATATCTTACAAAGTTAGCCCCCTGACCGGCTTATAAATCTGCGTCTTCCGTGATCAACAGGTTGGCGGTGTAGAAGAGCATGATGAACACCAGCTCAAGAGATTCTTCGATGCACGGAACAACCGATAGATCAACCTTTTCGCGGATGCTCCAGCCGTCAATCATCTCGCACAGCACCACCAGCTCAATCGCAAACCATGCCAGCAGATAGCAGATGCTGGCTGACCGGTTCCATGATGTCTTCGTCATCCGGTAATACGATCGGGAAATAAGTCCGCACACGACCATGGCGGCCGGCGCATAAAGGATCACCCATGAATAGCCGCGCTGATCGAGGCGGGTGTCTTTGACGATCCCGGTGGCCTGCTCAAACTCGTACCCCATGAATTCATGCAGAGACAGCATTTCGTCGGCGGACAAAAAGCAGAAGCCGAGCGCCATCAGTATCAGTAATGTTTTGCCCAGCTTCGAAAGCACCGGATGACGGCTGACCAGAAAAAAGGAGAGTCCGGTGATTGAAAAAAAAAGGCTTTCGAACCAGGTGCCGAGGGTGCGCTCTTCCCGCAGATCAATGATGCTGTTGAGGTAATCAAGCAGTTTCGACAGACCTTGTGTGTAGTGAGCAAAGAAGGCCTGCGCGCTGACAAGCAGGCAGAGGATGATCATCGGCCATAACAGCAAGCGAAGCAGTTCACGGATTTTCAATGCAAGACCCTTTCAGTTTTTCAATTTTTTCCACACAGGTATCCCACGCGAATTTGAAGAGAAAAACAGCCGACCATAGCTTGGAGAGGTCTTCGATAGAAAGGTGCATTTTCATGTTGTACGGAACCACGATATCTACCGCGAACATGATACCGAAAAAAATGCCTGCAAGAACCACATCAATAATCACTTTGCGGCTCCGGCTGAAGAGTTTTCCGTAACAAAACAGAAATACCGCTTCCAGCGCGCCCATCAGGCCAAAAAACATCCAGTCTTTGAGCCCGACGGTATCACTCAGTCCTTCATGAATCAGAAAGCGGTCATCGCATCCGAGATAGAAAAACATGAGCATCTGGGAAATCAAAAATATTTCTTCGTTTCCGCCGTATTCTTCCTGCTTGAGGCAGCGCCACGCCATCAGGAAAAGCACCGCTCCCGCCCACAGAAAAAAAACAGAGAGACTGGTGTTAATCGCGTAAAGCGGCAGATGGCGGTAGTCCGGACAAGTGCTGATAATGTCGGTGCAAAAATAACGCGCGGCGCGGGGTGAAACAAAAAACTCAACCGCCGCGATCGACAGCGTGTACACGCCCAGCGCGGAGAAAACAATCCATTGTATTTTCCGTGAAAGTGTCATGGTTGCAACGAAATCTACCCGAAAGATTAACCGAAGCCGAACAAAAGTTTCCAGACATTGGAACCGGCAGCAGCCACCGGTTGCTTTGACTCATTTTACAGGCTCCAAAATGATGTACGTGGGCAGCCCCATCACTCCGAAGTGATCCAGAATTTCTTTGGCGGGCGATTCTTTATAGTTCGTTGCATCGAACTTGAGCACCTTATACCGCGTCAGACGGTCTTTTATTTCAGGATTTTCAAACGTGGTGCTGTCCATGGCGTGGCAGTTCTTGCACCAGTCCGCCCAGAAGTCGATCAGGACCGGCTGCCGGGCCGCGTACGCTTCATTGAGTATGTCGTGAAAACAGGTGTTCCGGCCGTCGCAAAATACCAGATGATCTTTCCCACCGGCTGGCGACAGGCGCGATATCAGCAGGCGTCCTCCCAGCGTTCCGTAATAAACTGCCAGCATCAGAATCAGCACGCCGAACCCGCGCTTCACCCATTCCATCCAGCGGCCCGGCTTTGGCAGGAAGGAAAGCCCGGCTCCGGCGAACGGCCACGGCAGCGCCATTCCGAGACCGAGAACGAACGGCAGCGCCAGCCCGGCCTGAACGCCGTTGGTGTACAGATTGCCGGAAAGCAGCAGCACCGCGATCACCACCGGCGCCACACAGGCCCCGGCCAGCAATGCGGAAAGTCCGCCGATACTGAATGCCGCGAGATATTCCTCTTCGACCTGCCGTCGGCTCAGATGCTGATGCAGTTTTGTCAGGTCAATGTGAAATACGTTGAACATGGCCAGTGCCAGAGCCAGAAATATCGCCGCGATGCCGATATTAAACCACGGGTTGGCATTCAGCGCGCCGAACCGCGCGCCGCCCAGTACCACGGCCAGCCCGAGAATTCCGTAAACAACCGTGATGCCCAAGCCGTACACCGATCCCAGTGCAAATCCTTTACGGCGCGACTCCGACTGTGCTCCGGCACCAATGATGGCGAGGTTCACCGGGATCATCGGCAGAACACACGGGGTGAGATTCAACGCCAGTCCGCCGAACAGAATCACCAGCAGTGTGGGCCACAAGCCCCAGTGTTCATAAAATTTAACCGGCCGCGCCGTAAACCGTTGAAAAAAGCCGGGCCGGGAATGTATTCCTTCCGCGCGATCCAGGAATTCAGCAAAATCTGTATCGTTCATGTATCCCGTTCCTGTACGAACCACAGTGAACTGCGTCAGGGACTTCTGCCAGAAATCTTCTGTTTGTGCCGGAGCCGGACTCTGCGCCTGAAGTTGGAACGCCGCCGCAAGAAGAAGAGAGAAAAGGATTAACTTTTTCATTGGTTCACTCCAGACTCACTAATATATGGACAGCAGTGAGCATACCGCGTTAAAAATTCTGAAGCAAATCCGCACGGCGGGTTTTACCGCTTTCTTTGCAGGCGGCTCTGTGCGCGATAAACTGCTGGACCGCGTCGCCAAAGATTACGACATTGCCACCAGCGCCACACCCGATCAGATCGAAGAGCTATTTCCAAAAACCGTCGCCGTTGGCAAAGCCTTCGGTGTCATCGTCGTTGTACAGGACGGAACCGAAACCGAAGTCGCCACCTTCCGCGCCGACGGCGGTTATCAGGACGGCCGGCGGCCCGACAGCATTCACTTCTGCGGTGCCGAAGAAGATGCAAAACGCCGCGACTTCACTGTCAACGGCATGTTCTATGACCCGGTCGAAGACAAAGTCATCGACTATGTCGGCGGACAGACCGACCTCGAAAAAAAAATCATCCGCGCCATCGGCGACCCTGACAAGCGGTTTGCGGAGGATCATCTGCGCATGCTGCGCGCCGTCCGGTTTGCGCACACGCTGGGGTTTGAAATTGAACCGGCCACCCGCGCGGCGGTCCAGAAACACGCGCCTGATCTGGCGAAAATCAGCGCTGAGCGCATTGAGAACGAATTTTCCCGCACCCTTACGGAAAGCATCAAGCCCGGTGACGCGCTGCGCGAGCTGGTTGACCTCGGCCTGATGGAATACATCATTCCGGAAATCCTTCCGATGATCGGACAGGAGCAGCCACCGGAATTCCATCCCGAGGGCGACGTCTTTGTCCACACCTGCATCATGCTCAATCTGATGAAAAATCCGACGCGCGCCCTAGCCTACACCGTCCTGCTGCACGACGTCGGCAAACCCGCTACGGCATTTATGGGCGCCGACCGGCTGCGCTTTCACGGCCACGAACGCAAGAGCGCCGAAATGGCTGAAGAAATTCTGCGGCGGTTGAAACTTCCGGTGAAAGAAATCCGGCAGATCGTCACCGCTGTCGACGGCCACATGCGTTTCAAAGATGTTCAGAAGATGAATAAATCCACCCTGCGCAAGCTGATGGGTGCGGAAACCTTCGATCTGGAACTAGAACTTCACCGGCTGGATTGCTCCGGCAGTCACCGGATGCTCGACAACTATCACTTCCTGCTGGCAAAAGCCGACGAGATGAAAAATGAACCGCTCCTTCCGGAACGGTGGATTACCGGCAAAGATCTGCACGAACTCGGCATTGCCTCCGGTCCGCGAATGGGCGACTTGATCCAGCTTGCCTACAACGCCCAGCTCGAAGGCCGGTTTCCGGATAAAGCCGGATTGCTGTCCTGGATACAAACTCAGCTTTAGCTTCTGAATAATTCAAAAAATAATTGCTGTTTTTTCGGAACACTGGAAAACTCCGCCCTCATGAAACAGCTGGACAGCTTTAAAAATCTCCTGAAAAGCATCGGACCCGGAATCCTTTTTGCCGGTGCAGCCATCGGAGGTTCTCACCTGCTGGCATCGACAACTGCCGGAGCAAAATACGGGTTTTCACTGCTGTGGATTGTGCTTTTGGTCAACCTGCTCAAATTTCCCTTCTTCGAATACGGCCAGCGCTATACGGCGGCAACCGGCGAAACCATTCTGGACGGTTACCAGCGGCTTGGACGCTGGGAGATTGTCATTTTTTTTCTTCTGAACCTGCTCACCGCCCTTGCCAATATCGCGGGAGTTTCACTGATTGCCGGCATTCTGGCGTCTGAACTCTTCGGCACGGCACCGCATCCGTTCCTATGGACCGCCGCTGTACTGGGGGTCTGTGTAATACTGATTGCCGCCGGACGGTACAAGTGGCTCGACCGCGGAATGAAAATCCAAATATCACTGCTTACGCTGGCCACAATCATCGCACTGGCCGCAGCGGCCCGGTATAATCATGGATTTACCCTTTCCGCAGAGCCTCCTCCGGTCTGGAACCATACCGGCATTCTCTTTCTGATTACACTGATGGGATGGATGCCGGCTCCGATTGAGCTGTCGGCATGGACATCCCTCTGGATGATTGAACGGAAGACGGAAACCGCTCACGCAGCGACAGTGCGTGAAGCTCAGATCGATTTTCACATCGGGTATATCATCACCGCTGTGCTGGCAGTTATCTTTGTATCTCTTGGGGCTTTGGTTATGTTCGGCTCCGGAGAACCGTTTCAAGCGGGAGCCGGGTTTGCCCGTCAGTTTGTCAATCTCTATACCCGGGCGCTCGGCGGCTGGATCAGGCCGGTGGTGGCACTGGCCGCCTTTATAACCATGTTCAGCACCTCTGTAACCTGCATAGACGGTTATCCCCGCGCACTGGCCTCCTCGCTGCAGCGCATGGTTCCGGCGTGGAAAAACCGTTTCAAGCCACTCTATTTCTCGATCATCGGCATTACCACGGTTCTTTCACTGGCAATCGTCGGCTGCTTCATCAACAGCCTGAAAGTGCTGCTGGACATGGCAATGATTCTCTCCTTTCTGGCTGCGCCCGTCTTTGCAATCATCAATTACCGGATTGTAACGGCAGGTTTTATGCCGGCGGCCGACCGTCCGGGACGTATGCTTCGCCTGCTCAGCATTTGCGGCATCATTTTTTTAATTGGATTCAGCCTGCTTTTCCTTGTTTCAAATTTTTATAGAAGCTGATATATTAAGTGACATTTATTAACGCATGAAAGGATAGAACCATGATTACATTTATTGTCTCAATTGTTCTGCTGATAGCCGGGTATTTTGTATACGGACGTGTCATTGAAACGCTTTTTGGTGCGGACGATTCAATCAAAACACCTGCTGTACGTCTTGAAGACGGAATCGATTTCGTTCCTATGCCGATTTGGCAGATTTTCATGGTTCAGTTCCTTAACATTGCCGGTCTCGGTCCGATTTTCGGCGCAGTCATGGGAGCTCTTTACGGCCCGGCTGCATTTCTCTGGATTGTTCTGGGCTGTATTTTTGCCGGCGCTGTACATGACTATTTCTCGGGTATGCTCTCCGTACGTCACGACGGCGTCAGCATTCCGGAAGTCGTCGGACACTATCTCGGCAATGGTTTCAGACAGTTTATGCGCGTTTTCTCCGTCATTCTCCTTCTGCTGGTCGGCGTGGTTTTCATTCTCGGCCCGGCGGATATTATGACCGACCTGACAAAGAATGCGATGTCCTTCGGCCCGGTCAGTGTAAAATCCTTCTGGATCTATGTCATTTTCGCCTACTACCTCGCGGCAACCATTCTGCCGATCGATAAAATCATCGGAAAAGTCTATCCGGCCTTCGGCGTTGTTCTCTTTGTAATGGCCGCAGGGCTGCTATGGGCGATCTTCCGGCTGAATGCTCCGATTCCGGAACTGACCTTTTCCTCTCTGCATAACATGCATAACAATCCGGAAACCTACCCGTTGTTCCCGATGCTCTTTATAACCATCGCCTGCGGTGCAATCTCCGGATTCCACGCCACTCAGTCGCCGATGATGGCCCGTTGCATCACCACCGAAAAGCAGGGCCGGAAGATTTTCTACGGTGCAATGATCGCAGAAGGACTCATTGCACTGATCTGGGCCGCTGCCGCCATGAGCTATTTCGACAATACAGCCGGGCTGAATCAGGCCATGGCTGAACACGGCGACAATGCCGCATGGGTCGTCAAAACCGTTTGCAACTCCTGGCTGGGCAAAATCGGCGGTATTCTTGCGATTCTCGGTGTAGTGGCCTGCCCGATCACTTCCGGCGGAACAGCTTTCCGCAGCGCCCGCATGATCATTGCCGACTTCGTTAAATACAATCAGAAACCCATCGGCAAGCGCCTGCTCATCAGCGTCCCGCTTTTCGTCGCCGCATGGTTCATCTGCCGCATGGACTTCAGCGTGGTCTGGCGTTATTTCGGTTTCTCGAATCAGACACTCGCCGCCATCGTGCTTTGGACCTCCGCCATGTACATGGTCAAAATTAAACGGAACCACTGGATTGCAACAATCCCCGCAACGTTCATGACCGCAGTCTGCACAACGTACATCCTGATCGCTCCTGAAGGATTCAAACTGTCAACGGCGATCGCCTATCCGGCGGGAATTATCGTGGCGGCTGCATCGCTGGGGCTGTTCCTGTACAAGAGCCGTCAGGCAGTCAAAGAACAGTAAAAATATTCATGGAAAACCTGTTCTACAACCTGCTTAAGGAACTCGGGGAAGACCCCGACCGTGAAGGTCTGAAAGACACGCCGAAGCGCGTGACGGAATCCTATAAATTCCTCACGCGCGGCTATCATCAGAACATTGATGAGGTGCTCAACGACGCCTTTTTCACGGCGGAAGACAATCACATGATCATTGTCAAAGACATCGAGCTCTACAGTCTCTGCGAGCACCACATGCTTCCCTTCATAGGCAAATGCCACATCGGCTACATTCCCGACAAAAAAGTCATTGGCGTCAGCAAGCTCGCCCGCGTAGTGGACATGTACGCCCGCCGGCTTCAGATTCAGGAACGGCTGACCAATCAGATTGCCCATGTACTCATGGATAAAGTCGGCGCACAAGGCGTCGGCGTAGTGATTGAAGCCCAGCATCTCTGCATGATGATGCGCGGCGTGGAAAAGCAGAATTCCAAGATGATCACCTCGGCGATGCACGGAACATTCCGTTCGCAGATGGCCACCCGCACCGAATTTCTGCAATTAATCGGCACCACTGGTTAGCCTGCCCTGCAGCAATGGGACAAGGCAACGGAACGGTTGCAATACGTTAATCTGTACAGCCGGCTTCCAGCCGGCCTTTAGTCTTAACGCGCTTTCATGTTTCCCGCTTGTCGGAACAGGACGAAACTGGAAAGATGCGCAACATGCTGAGCCGTCTGAACATCCGTAATCTCGCGCTGGTCGACAGCGTTTCCGTCACGTTCGAAAACGGCCTCAACGTCATCACCGGCGAAACCGGCGCCGGCAAATCCCTTCTGATCGGCGCGCTCCGACTGCTACTTGGCGAGCGGGCCGACAAAAGCATGATCCGCACCGGCGAAACCGCCTGCAACATTGAAGCCGTTTTCGAACTCGCCGACCCGGAGCCGGTCAACGCCGCGCTGGAATCGGTCGGACTGCCGCCGTGCGACGGCGGTACGCTGATTATCCGCCGCACCATCACCGAAAGCGGCTCGAAAAATCTGGTCAACGACTCGCCGGTCACCCTGCCCGTCCTCAAGACGCTCGGCGACGCACTGGTCGATATGCACGGCCCGTACGACCACCAGTCGCTGCTGAAAACTGGTGCCCAGCTCGACATCCTCGACGCCTTCGGCCAGCTGGCCGCTGACCGCGCGGCCTATCAGGAAAAATATAAAGCCTTCCAAACCTTGGACAAACGGTTCCAGGAACTCTCCAATCTCGATGACTCCGGTCTCGCCGAACAGATCGAACTGCTGGCGTGGCGCGTCAAAGAGATCGAAGAAGCAAAAATTTCCGAAGAGGACGAAGCGGCGGTTCAGCAGGAACACGAACAGATTGCCAACGCGCAGAACATCCTTGAGCTGGCGCAAACGGCGGCGGGCGGACTGACCGAAGCGGAGTATTCCGCCTTCGAAGGACTCACCGCCGCGCGCAAAGCCTGCACCCAGCTCGTCAAATATCTGCCGGATGCCGAAGCCTGGGCGGAAGAACTCGAAGGTGCGGCGCGCACCGCGCAGGAAATCTCCGCCGCCATCCAAAGCGCAGTCGAAGATGTAAACGCCGGGCCGGAGCGGTTGCAGTTCCTCGACGAACGGCTCGCGCTTTACCGGAACTTTAAACGCAAACACGCGCCGACCGTTCCGGAAATTCTCGCTAAACTCGACGAGTGGAAAGCGCGGCTTAAAGATTTACAGAGCCGCGACGAACAGCGCGCCGCCGTCGGAACCGACCGCGCCGCCGCGCTGGTGGAAACCGAAAAAGCCGGACGCATCCTCCGCAAGAAACGACAGAAAGTCGCCGGCGAACTGGCCGACGCCATTACCACCGAACTGCGCGACCTCGGCTTTGAACACGGTCTCTTTGAAGTCCAGCTTCTCGATCTCGACGAACCGGCCGCTTCCGGTATGGACGAAATTGAATTCGGCTTCGCGCCCAACGCCGGAGAATCCATGCGGCCGTTGCGGGCGATTGCTTCCAGCGGCGAAATTTCGCGCGTCATGCTGGCCGTCAAAGCCGTACTGGCGCGCCACGACCGGATTCCCCTGCTCGTCTTTGACGAAATCGACGCCAACGTCGGCGGCGAAATCGCCAACGCCGTCGGCGATAAGCTCGCACAGGTCGGCCAGACGCATCAGGTCATCGCCATTACGCATCTGCCGCAGGTCGCTGTCTGCGGCAGCACACATTTTGCCGTCGCCAAACGAGTACAGGACGGCCGCACTTTCACTCGCATCGCCAAACTAGAAGGCCCCGAACGCACCGAAGAAATCGCCCGCATGCTCGGTGGCAAAGATTTAACGAAGGTGACGCTCCGACATGCCGAGGAATTATTGAAGAACCGGCAATAAAACTAACCAGAGGTTTATCCATGACAAAACAGGGGATTTACTATTTAGCACGGCTATCAAAAATGGGAAATCTCACAACGGAAATGGTCATTCACGCTCTGCTTCACCCCAAGCCTGTAACTCTATATGGAAATGCATGGTCATTCATCGAAACAAAGGAACTCAAGACAAACGGTATTCCGTACATCGCTGGTCGCCTCGTAAAATATAGCCCAAACGCTGAAGTTGCCATAATTGACCCAGAAAAGCGCGCAGAACTGGTACAGCAAGAGCCGAACCTTTTACTATCATCCAGTCCTTTTGTTTACATTCCACAGTATCAAGGGGTGGCTTTCTTGCGCGTGGCAGGACAAATAGAAGAATGGCATTTCACAGATCGTTTTTCTCGAATAATTGAAGAAACACACCTTAATTTTTTTGTTGATTGTCAGCTTAACTTGATTGCCGATTTAAAAACATTCGCATCCAAGCTCCAAAGCTTATCTGGAATTTATCGCATTTCAGCAGAAGTTGTTCCGCCGAATCCATGCTTCGGACCCCTATGGAAACCTTTACGCGAATACATTAAGCATCGTCGTACCGGACAAATGATTGTTCGTGAAGATTCAAAATCGGCTGATCCGATTAACACCGCACTTCCAGAGATTGTTTCAATCGTGGCAAATCAAACAGAAGAATCGCCATATGTACCGGAAGGAGAAATCCCAATTGGTGATGCAGCAATTCTAATGGCAACAGATGGTTACGGAAAAGGGCACATCAAAGGTATCCAAAACGGCTCAGTTGTCATAATCAAAACGACCGATACCAACCGTAACTTCAGCTTTGACAAAGAACCCATTGCTGAAGAGTTGTTAGTAGAAGCCGCCAAAATTTTCGATCGCATCGAAAAGGATCGCCATATGGAGCATGGAAAATGAAAAAACTAACAGAACTGCTCCGCATCGTCGTCATTTCACCGGAAATGCTTATTCTTCTTATTGCCGGAACAATTGCTTTATATTTTCCGCAGGCTTTTATTTTTATAGGTGAAAAATTTAAAACAGACGAAAAGCTCTGGGAATTCATCCCAGTGATTCCATTCGCAATATTTAGCTTCATCGTGTACCTGTCGTTCCAGCTCCAAGCTCCAGTTGAAAGTGCAAACAGAGAACTTTACGACTGGGAACTATACTGGGCCCTCAAATATCGAATTTTGGTTGCCCTGGTATGGGCTGGACTAGCATCACTGATATCCCTATTGATCTGGTTTCTAAGTAAAACCTATACGCCTGCTATTCTTGGCTGGCTTTTTATTTCATCAATATCGCTTAGTGTTATCGTTGCCGGAACGGCGATACTTGCACTATTCAGTTTGAAAGAAAATTTATCTAAATAAAACACAGAGCCGGTATCAGGGGCTGGCAAGCCAACGCCAAAGAGAAGCTCCGGGTGGAGCGTGATCGCCGAGCACGCTTCCTCCTGCAGGACAAGTAAAACGCGCCCGGCGGTCGCGTTCCACCGTCAGATTGGCGGACGAATTTGGCTGATTGGACAGATCGTGAGGATTGGACGGTTTCGTCAAATGTTAACGACGCCTTTGCAGTCGGGATAGCCGGTACAGCCCCAGAATTGTCTACCGGCAGTTTTGCCGCTTTTTGCGGTGCGCAGTACGGTTGGTTTTCCGCATTTCGGGCAAGAGGGAATTTGCGCTGACGGATTGGACATATCCGGCGGATCATTTTTATTTTTGGCTCGATGGGCCAACCGCTGAGTGGCGAGCTGTTCGCTGTAGCCGCCGCCTTCGATAAACTGCTTTTCCAGCGCGGCAATCTGCTGGTCGAGCAGATAATTGGCCTGGTTAATCAGGCATATCAGGGCGTTGGCCCGCACAGCGGGGTCGGCGTGCTCCAGCCAGCGGGAATAGAGCGTCCAGCGTTCTTGATCGGACAGATCGGTCAGATTGGACGAATTGGACTGATCGCGGAATTTTCGGGGAACATTGCGAACGGCCAGCGCTTCGGCACTGTCGGAGGCCCATTGCGCGAGGCGGCGGTGGCGCAGGAAATCTTCGTAGTCGAGCAGAAGTTCTTCAAGGCTGGCGCGGGCGACGTTCACCAGCCGGAGTTCGGTCTGTGAAGAGGTTGCTGCGGCACGGCTGCCTTCGGCGATATTCTGCCGTCCGGAGCGGGCGGCCTGCACCATTTGATCCGCCGTGCGGGAGCGCGGATCGATAAACTTTTCGCAAAACCAGACGGTGGCGTCATAGATCAGGGTTGAGGTTTGAAAACTGCAGGTCTCCCGGTAGCCACCGCTGGGTCTGATTTTCGCCATAGCATTCCTCCGAAAACTGTTGTAGCCAACCGAAACAGACTTTTCAAGTATGCGATCCAAGATACTCCATCCGGCAGATTTTTTGCGTTTCAATCCGGAGCCAAGACGGTTAAAACTACCGCCCATGAGAAAAGAAAAAGATTCCCTCGGCGAACTGAATGTACCGGACGACGCGATTTACGGCGTGCATACCTGCCGGTCGATTGAAAATTTCCATATGGCGGGCGAGAAGCTTCCGCTGGAGCTGATTTACGCGATTGTTCAGCTGAAACAGGCCTGCGCCGCCGCCAACGCCCAGCTCGGTCTGCTTCCGCACGAAAAGGCGGTCGCGATCGCCACTGCCTGCGGCGAAGTGCTGAGCGGCAAATATAACGACCAGTTCCCGATTGATGTCTTTCAGGCCGGTTCCGGCACGTCGAGCAATATGAACGTCAACGAAGTGCTGGCCAATCTCGCCGCCGAAGCGCTCGGCGGGAAGCGCGGCGACCGCAAGACAGTTCACCCGAACGACGATGTGAATATGGGCGAATCGACCAATAATGTTTTTCCGTCGGCGATCCGCGTCGCGGCAGTCGAGCTGTCAGGCGGACTGTTTCAGGCTCTGGACGGTCTGATCAATTCGCTGGAGAAAAAGGCCGATGAATTTTCGAACGTCTGGAAAACCGGACGGACTCATTTGCAGGATGCCGTGCCGATGACGCTCGGTCAGGAGTTTGCGGCGTGGGCCAACGCCCTGCGCAAAGCCGAACGCCGCGTCGCCTGCGCCTGTATGGATATTCACGAGCTGGGCATCGGCGGCAATGCTATCGGTACCGGCGTCAACACGCCCGCCGCGTTCCGCGAGGATATTATCAAGGCGCTGAATGAAGCAACGGGTCAGCAGTACCGCGCCGCGGCCAACGGGATTGAGATTACGCAGTTTCTGTCCGACCTCGGCGCGTTTTCCGGCGCGCTGAAAATGCTGGCGCTGGATATCAACAAGATCGTCAACGACCTGCGCCTGCTGGCGTCGGGGCCGAATACCGGTCTCGGCGAAATTCTGCTTCCGCCGGTCGAGCCGGGTTCTTCGATTATGCCGGGCAAGATCAATCCGAGCATCTGCGAAGCGTCGAATATGGCCTGTCTGCAGGTGGTCGGCAACGACGCGGCGGTGATGATGGGCTGTTCGGCCGGGCAGCTGGAGCTGAATACGCATATGCCGCTGGTCGGCACCAATATCGTCAAATCGATGCGGATTCTGACGCGGGTCTGCGCGGCGCTGGACGAAAAATGCGTGCGCGGCATCACGGCCTACGAAGCGGTCTGCCGTAAATATTTCGAGAACAGCGCCGGATTGCCGACAATTCTGAATCCGGTACTGGGCTACGACAAGGTGGCCGAGCTGGTGAAGGAAAGTCTCAAGACCGGTAAGACGCTGGCCGAACTGGTCCGCGAGAAAAAGCTGATGCCGGAAAAGGAATTCGCAGCCCTGCTCGCCCGCTCCAACGGGCCGGTACGATAAAAGGTTTCAGGCCGCAGGAAGAGAAAGTGCATGAGTATTCTGATTAAACAGATTCAGCACAACGGTCGGCCGGTTGATGTGTTCATCAGCGGAAACCGGATTCAGAAAATCGGCGACTGTCCGGAACACTCTGCTGAAATCATTCTCGACGGAAGGAATAAAGCGATTCTGCCGACGTTTCACAATGCGCACACCCATGCGGCAATGGCGTATATGCGCAGCTATGCCGACGACATCGAACTCCACGCCTGGCTGAATGACCACGTCTGGCCGTTTGAAAGTAAAGTAACAGAAGAAGATGTTTACAACGGCGCGCGGCTGGCCTGCCTGGAAATGATCAAATCCGGAACCACATTCTTCAACGATATGTATTGGTTCTGGCACGGCACAGCCCGCGCCGTCGAAGAGATGGGTATGCGCGCCGCGCTTTCCGCCGTTTTCATTGATTTTGATGATCCGGCCAAAGCGGCGGAACAGATTACTCAGAACGAACAGCTCTTTGCAGAACACACCCGCTACAGTGACCGGATTATTTTCCAACTCGGCCCGCACGCGATTTATACGGTTTCAGAAAAATCGCTTCGCTGGTGCAAAGAGTTCGCTGCTCAGCACGGCCTGATGATTCACATCCACCTTTCCGAAACGCAGAAGGAAATTGCCGACTGCATTGCCAAACACGGCATGCGCCCGCCGGAATATCTTGATTCCATCGGCTTCCTCGGGCCAAACGTCGCCGCCGCGCATTGTCCGTTTCACCGACGCCGTGAACGCGGGAATGCAAGTCGCCATCGGCACAGACGGCGCGGCATCGAACAACTGCCTCGACATGGGCGCGGAAATTAAGACGGCCGCACTGCTCGAAAAACATTTTACCGGCGATCCGACCGCCCTGCCCGCCGAGGCGGCATGGTACGCCGGAACGCGCGCCTGTGCGGAATTTTACGGACTCAGCAGCGGCCTCATCGCCGAAGGCGCGCTGGCGGACTGTATGCTCGTTGACCTGAATAACGAACGGCTGGTTCCCGGACATCACCTGATCGCCGATATGGTTTACAGCGCAGACAGTTCCTGCATCGACACCGTCATCTGCGACGGCAGAATCCTGATGCAGAATCGGCATGTTGACGGCGAAGAAGAAATCATCGCCAAAGGCAGGGAGTTCAAGCAGAAGTTCATGCGCTGAACGCGTCCGGAGGTCGCGTTCCACCTGTTAAACGGCTCGGCCGATCAGAGAGAACGGGCCGGTCCAGTCGAGTTTAACCTTCACCAACTGGCCGCAGCAGTCGCTTTCGTGCTCAAAGAAAACCAGCTTGTTTTGCGGCGTGCGTCCGCGCCAACGGCCTTTGCTTTCCTGAAATTCTTCGGCCAGTACTTCGACAACGGCTCCAAGCATCGGTGCGTTATTTTCTCCCATCACTTTTCCAACCAGTTCGTCGATCCGCTCCGCGCGACTCTCTTTTTCGACGTCGGAAACATCGTCGGGCATTTTGGAGGAAACGGTGCGCGGACGCGGCGAATATTTCGCAATATGCGCCAGATCAAGCTTGAGATCGCCGTAGAGGTTCATCGTTTCCATGAAAACGGCTTCCGTTTCGGTCGGATAGCCGACGAAGATGTCCGTGTTGATCGAAGCCTCAGCAATGATATTACGGATATTGTAAACGACCTGCCGGTATTCGACGTTCGTATAGCCGCGCCGCATCGATTCGAGAATCCGGTCGCTCCCGGCCTGAAATGGCAGTTCAAAGTACGGACAGATTTTTTCTGTTTCCGCCACGGCGCGGATCAGTTCTTCGTCAATGTACGACGGATGGCTGGTCAAAAACCGGACGCGCAGAATATCGTCGATTTTTGCCACCTCTCTGAGAAGCCACGCCAGATTCTTGCCATCGCCAAGGTCGAAGCCGTAGCGGTCAACAATCTGCCCGAGCAGTGTCACCTCTTTGACGCCCTGCCCGGCCAGCGAGCGCACTTCGGAAAGAATTTCTTCCGGCTTGCGGCTGCGGTCGGGGCCGCGTCGGTACGGAATGATGCAGTAGGAACAGGCGTGCGAACATCCCAGCGTGATCGGCACAAACGCCGTGATCGCCTTTTCGCGGCTGACCGCCGGAAGCCGGTAGTCGGCCAGCTCAATCTGCGAGCGGTCGAGATGGCTGTATTCGTCCCGGCTCAGCACATAATCAATCAGTGCATCCGTCTGCGACGGCGCCATAAAAACATCCACAAACGGGAACCGGTTCGCCAGATCTTCCGCCTCGCGCTTGCCGACCATGCAGCCCATCAGTGCAATAATCATTCGGCGCTTATTTTTTTTCGTATCGCCGAGCGACAGCAGTTTGGAAACAGCCTTATCCTCCGGCTGCTGGCGCACCACGCAGGTATTGAGCACGGCGATGTCGGCATGCTCCGCCAGCCGCGTTTCCTTAAAGCCCAGCGCTTCAAGCTGCGACGCGAGGTAGCGCGAATCGGCCTCGTTCATTTGACAGCCGATCGTCCAGATATGGTAGGTTCCGGTCATTCAAAAATCCTTCTGTAAGGCGATGCTTTTACCACAGCATCCGGCTCCGGCAAAGCCGCAGGAGCGGAAAAAGCCGCCCCGGACCGCGAGGCAATTTACCCGGGTGTCGCGGATTGTCATTGCGCCGCGAAAAGCCCATATTGCGCGGCTATGAAAATTGGAATTTTTGACTCCGGCTACGGCGGTCTGTCTGTTTTCAAAGACATCTCCGCACGGTTGCCTGAATACGATTACATTTATCTGGGTGACAATGCGCGTACGCCGTACGGCAACCGTTCCTTTGAGACCATTTTCCACTTCAGCAAACAATGCATCGACCAGCTGTTCGCCCGGGACTGCAAACTGATCGTGATTGCCTGCAATACCGCATCGGCCAAAGCTCTGCGCAACCTGCAGCAGAAAATCCTGCCGGTCGAGTACCCCGACCGGAAAATCCTGGGAATTATCCGCCCGTCCGTCGAAGCGCTGTCCGGCCTGCTGCCAGCATCCGGTAATCCGGAGGTTGCCCTGTGGGCAACGCAGGGAACGGTCGACTCTATGAGTTATCCGCTCGAACTCGCCAAGCTGGCTCCGGAACTGCGCTTGATCCAGCAGGCCTGCCCTATGCTGGTTCCGCTGGTTGAAGCCGGAGAACATGACGGGGACGGACTCGACTACTTCATTAAAAAATACTGGCGGCAAACGCTGGAAAAAAGCGCCGGCGGAAAAATCGGCACCCTGCTGCTGGCCTGTACGCACTATCCCCTGCTCTACGCCAAAATCCGCGCCATCGTTCCGGAGCCGGTGAAAATAATCGAACAAGGCGGTCTCGTCGCCGACCGGCTGGACGATTACCTGCAACGACATTCGGAAGTGGAGTCGGTCCTGAGCCGCAAACAGAACCGGCGGTTTCTGACGACCGATCAAACCGAACGGTTCGACCGGCTGGCGGAAGTTTTTCTTGGAAGAAGCGTACTCTCCGAGCGCATCGAAATCTAATCCGGCTTCCGTATACTATACCGGCTTCAGCATTTCCTCTGCCGCGCGGATGGCGGCTTCGGCTGACACCCCTAGAATGCTTTGCAGGTCGTCTTTGGAATAGGATGTAACCGTGGTGTTGCGCAGGACGCGGTGCTGCGGGCCGTACGGGCCGACGCGCAACGGATCGGTCGGGCCGAAGATAGCGAGCGTCGGCGTTCCGGCGGCGGCGGCCATGTGCATCGGGCCGGAATCAACCGTAATCACCAGAGCCATGGCCTGCAGGACGCCGCCGAGTTCCACCAGCGAGGTTTTTCCGCACAGGTTGTGCGCCGATCCGGGCGGAAGCAGTTCCATCAGTTTTTTACAGGTATCCGCATCTTCCGGAACGCCGGAGATATACAGCATCGCGCCGTGTTTTTCGTGCAGCGCTTTCCCGACAGCGGCGAACCGCTCGACCGGCCAGTTTTTGGCCGCGTGGCGTGAACAGGGAGAAAGCAGAACTTTTAACGGCGATGTCTGGCCGGTGAACACCGGCGGCGGAAATGCGACCGGAAACTGCACCGGTCCGTCCGGAAGCTCAAGAAAGCGGAGGACATCGAGGTTTTCATCGACCGCGTGGCGCTCCTTGTTCCGTTCAGCGGCCACATGGTCGTAGAACAGATAAGCGAATTCGCGGTGGAACGACGGTCCGATCCGTTTGTGCGACCGCGCGGCGCGGGCGATCAGCGCGCTTTTTAAAAGCCCCTGCATATCGACGACGAAGTCGTAGTGATCTTTCCGGAGATCGGAAAGGAAGCTTTTCAGATTCGTATGGAGACTGTTGCGCGGAAACGGAATAACCCGATCAACGTCAGTGAAGCACTTCACCAGCGAAACGTAGCCGCTATTGACGACCCAATCGATTTCCGCGTTCAGCCCGGTTTTCAACAGGTGAACGGCGGGCAGCGCATGGAACAGGTCGCCCAGCGAGCTGGTTTTGACAATCAGTAGCCGCACGATTTTCCTTAAACAGCACCACAAAGCGTAAGCATAACCGCCTTCTGGGCGTGGAGCCGGTTTTCAGCCTCGTCAAAGACGACGGACTGCGGGCCGTCGATAACTTCGGCGGTCTGCTCGGCACCGCGCAGCGCGGGCAGGCAGTTCATGAAGATGGCATCCGGTTTGGCGTGCTTCATCAGCGCGGCAGTCACCTGATACGGAGTGAAGAGTTTGATGCGCGCAGCTTCTTCGTCCTTCGGAATGTGGTAGCTCATCCAGGAGTCGGTATAGACGATGTCGGCGTCTTTAATCGCTTCAACCGGATCATCGGTGACGACCAGTTCGCAGCCTGATTCCTGAGCGTACTGCGCGCAGAGTTCGGTGACTTCGACGGCGGGCATCTGTTCTTCCGGCGAGCCGACGCTGATATGAACGCCCAGCTTGGTGCAGCCGCGCATGAGTGAATGGGTGACGTTGTTGTAGCCGTCGCCGAGATAGGCCAGCTTCAGTCCTTTGAGAGTGCCCTTCTTTTCCTGAATGGTCATCAGGTCGGCCAGAATCTGGCAGGGATGACTTTCGTCGGTCAGCGCGTTGATGACAGGAATCGTGGCGTGTTCCGCCATTTTCAGAATGTCTTCATGGTGGAACAGACGAGCCATAACAATGTCGCACATGCGGCTGATCACCTTGATGGAGTCTTCGATGGTTTCTTTGCCGCCGCCCATCGGTGACGTGCTCATGTCGTAGTAGATGGCGTGGCCGCCGAGCTGGGTCATGCCGATCTCAAACGACAGGCGGGTGCGCAGGCTCGGTTTTTCAAAAATCATCAGCAGGGTTTTCTGCTTCAGGGCGTCCGCGTATTTCTGCGGTTTGGCTTTCACTTTGGCGGCCAGAGTCAGCACGTCGAGGATTTCCTGCGCGCTCCAGTCTTTGAATGTGATGAGGTGCTTCATATTTTTTTCTCCTTACAATAGTCGCGCAAAACGCCGTCGCAGCCGAAGATGTTCAGCATGAGCGCGGCGCGGATCCACATGCCGTTACGCACCTGCCGCCAGTAAACGGCGCGCGGGTCGCTGTCGACCGCCGGGTCGATTTCGAGGCGGCGCGGCAGCGGGTGCATGATAACGGAATTTTTTCCGAGTATGTTCAAATGGTTTTTCGTGAAGTGGTAGGACGAGGTGTTGATCTTGCTGCTTTCGTTGTCCACGTCCCATTCATCCTGGATGCGGGTCATGTAGATGGCATCCACTTCCGGAATCACTTTGACGAAGTCATGGCTGATTTCATACGGCATACCTGCGGCGTCGAGCTGTTTGAGAATGTCGTCGCCGATCTGCAATTCGGGCGGTGCAACAAAGTAGGCTTTGACGCCCTGGTACTGTGTGAGAAGCCACGCCAGCGAACGGACGGTACGTCCGCGTTTCAAGTCGCCGACGAAAGCGATTTTCTTGCCGTCGATGCCGCCGATATTTTCAAAGCTGCGCGCCAACGTGTAGATGTCGAGCAATGCCTGGGTCGGATGCTGATCTTTGCCGGAACCGGCGTTGACGACCGGCACGGGCCGGTGCGTATTGGAAAGCATCCACGCGATACGTTCGGCGAAGCCTCCCGCCGGGTGGCGCATGATGATCAGGTCGGCGTAGGAGCTGAACGTCCGCACAGAATCTTCCGGTGACTCCCCTTTCACTTCGCTGGAGGTCGAGCTGTCGCGCACGTTCATCGTCTGCATGCCGATAATCTGGCAGGCGGAATAGAAGGAAAGATAGGTGCGGCTGGAGGGCTGGGCGAAATAGAGCATGGCCCGTTTATCAAACAGCTGGGTTTGAAGAAGCGCGCTACCTTCGCGGGTTTTGGCAATGCGCCGGACGCAGGTTGCCAGCGAACAAAGGTCTTCCAGCATCGGGCGGCTGAACTGCTGGGCAACCAGCGCGTGGTAAACCTGTCCGCCGGACTGGAAATATGGAGCTTTTGCGACCGGACTCAATCCGCTGAACTCATCCCACGCAATCTGATTCAATACCGCCGTCTTGCTCATTCATCCTCCGCTTTTAAAACCTTGGAGGCCTTATATGCCATTTTTCCCCGGTCATTGGAAACAGGAAGATGGGGAGAATAGCACACACATCAGCACTCATGTACCCGTATAACTCTATTCCAGCGTCTGGAGCTGCTGCATTTGAAAAAAGAGACCGCGGCGGGCTATCAGTTCGGTGTAGGAGCCGACCTCGGCAATCCGCCCGTCTTTCATCACAACAATGCGGCCGGCCTTGCGGATGGTGGAAAGGCGGTGTGCCACGATAAAGGTAGTGCGATCTTGAACGGCGCGGTCGATCGCTTCCTGCACTTTTTTCTCAGAAACAACGTCGAGCGCGGAAGTGGCTTCGTCGAGCACCAGAATGCGCGGATTGCGGACCAGAGCCCGGGCGATGGCAATGCGCTGGCGCTGCCCGCCGGAAAGCAGCGCGCCGTCTTCGCCGATACGGGTGTCGAGTCCTTTGGGCAGACTGTCAATCAGCTCGGTCAGATTGGCGGCGGCCAGTACTTCGCGCAGCCGGGCATCGCTGACATCAGACAGGCCGTAAATGACATTTTCACGGATTGACCCGGAGAACAGAACGGTTTCCTGCGGAACGACGGAAATAAAGCGGCGGGCCGTGCGCATATCAAGTTCTTCCATATCCAGCCCGTCAAACAGAATGCGGCCCTGCTGAGGACGGCGGAAGCCGACCAGCAGCTGCATAAGTGTGGATTTTCCGGCACCGCTTGGACCGACCAGCGCAATGCATTCGCCGGGCTTCACATCGAGCGAGAAATCCTCTATCGCCGTGCCTTTGCCGCCCTCATAGGAGAAGGACATTTTTTCAAACTGTACACGGCCGGTCATGGATTCCACCACGCGCCGGCCGCGGTTATGTTCCAGATCGGGACACTCCAGCACTTCGCCGATAGAGCGGATCGACTCCACGCCGCGGGCCAGTTGCGGGTACATATTCAAAAGCTGGGACACGCTCATCACAATCATGCTGAACAGGCTCTGATAAAGGACGATATCGCCGACGGTGATCCAGCCTTTGCGGCAGAACCAGCTCATCACCATCAGACCCAGCACCATGGAAAGCTGAAATACGACAAAAGCGGAGGAACCGAAAATGGCGTTGATGACATCCAGCCGCCGTCCGCGCTCATTGACCGCGCCGAACTGTGCAACCATCCGGCGGGCCGCCTCATCTTCCAGTCCGTGCGCCCGCACCACCGGAATCATGTTGATCATTTCCGTCACGTCCGCAGACATCTGTTCAATCTCCGAACGGAAGGCGGTATTGCGCTCGCGAATGCGCTTTTCAAATATCGCACGCAGTGCGGTGATTAACGGCAGCAGCAGAAAGAAGAAAATCAGCAGCCGGGGTTGGCGGACAGCAGTCACGATTACAGCGAAGATAAACGAAAGCACGGCCATCGCACCGGCATCGCCAATCTGCATAAAAAACATCTGCACCTGTTCGACGTCGCGCAGCACCTTGGCCTGAAGGCGCCCGGTCTCGGTGCGGTCATGAAAAGCGATTGAGAGCTGCTGCAACCGTGTCACCAGCGCACTGCGCAGGGTGCGCTCCAGGTCGCGTCCTACGCGGCTCAGCATGGAGACAAAAAGTGTGTGCGTGGGAATGTTCTGAATAATCAGGATCGTCACCGCCACGAAATACAGCACGGTTTGAGAGGCGGGAAACGCGGCCGGTTCAGCCAGCGTGTTGATCACCTGGGCAATCAGAAACGGAATCGCCCACATCGGAGAATGTTTAATGATCAGTACGAGGATGGCGGCAACGTAATATAGCCAGGAACGGTTGATCAGGTTGAAAAGCGTCTGAACGGGACGGCTGCTGCTGTAATTATACTCCAGCGGCATAAAAGGTTTCTGCGGGGACATCAAAATCTCCTGACTGCAAATTCAGCGGGCGACCAGCACCCGGATCACTTCACCTATAAATATCCGATGATAGTCCTTTTTCGGATAGTTTTTCTCAATCTCGGGATTGAGGAATTTTTCCGGATCATTTACCGGGTTCTGCGGCCAAACCGGTTCGCAGCCAGTGCTACGACCCCACCGAGCCCGATCAGAGTAAGCGCTGCCGGCTCAGGAACTACGGAATGATCTGATTTTATGGCGATGTTGTCTACA
>JBGAJP010000018.1:0-41358 GCA_044224855.1 Pontiellaceae bacterium | reverse complement strand
CTCAGCAACGACTTCACCAGCGGAACCACCGCCGGCTGGTCGGCCAGTAATGGCACTGTAACTGTTGCTAATGATGCCGGTATCGGCGGCGGCAATGCGCTGTCAATTGTCACTACATCCAACAACAGAGGCACATCCACCGCACTCAGTCAGGCCGTAACTCTCGGTACAGGCGATTTTATCTCCCTCACCATGGATTACCGCCTTACATTTATAACGAATGTAAACGCCAGCTTGAGCTTCCGGTTCCTGGATTCAACAGATGCCAGCTACTCAGGTCTTTCCATTAATCCGGGATCGACCGCGGCTTCATCTTCCTGGTTTATCAGAAACGGAGCCGCCGAAGGTGCCAAGTGGGCCAACACGTTCACCAACGACCTGACCGCCGAAACAATGACCTTAACAGTTGAGCGCACAATAACCGATGCGTTGACATATACGGTTTCCTGGGTCGGCGGCCCGACCTTTACGAAAACCAGCGCGGTTGTAACCAACCCGTCCGACTTCACATTTGACAGCCTGCAGATTTATTTCCAGGGCATCAAATCCCCCGGATTCCTGATTGATAACGTCGTCGTAACGACTTCGGTTCCTGAACCTGCAACAATCGGTTTGCTGGGCTTTGCGACGGCCGGAATTATATTCTTCCGCCGCATGCGCCGGAACGGCTGATATAAATCCGGTTTTATGAAAAGGAGAGGTTCGCCTCTCCTTTTTTTTCCCTTCATTCCGCTGCTGATACAACAAAGTTCATGGAGGATAGATAGCATGACTGTACGAACATCTGCTCTGTTCCTGATCGCCGCACTCACAGTGTCTGCTGCAAAGGCCGCCGACTCCGTTCTGCTGAACGATAACTTTACCGACGGAACTACCACCGGATGGGCCAACTCCGGCGGAACCCTTACGGTCGTCAACGATGCCGGCATCGGCGGCGGCAACGCGATGAATATCGTCACCATATCCGGCAACAGGGATGCAGCTAAAACTTTCAGCCCGGCAATAACGCTCGGTACCGGAGATTTTGTCAGACTCACCATTGATTACCGTTTTACATATCTCACGAACGTAAACGCCGGCGTGCAGTTCCGCTTTATGGACTCGACGGATTCCAGTTACTCAGGTTTCGGACTTAATCCCGGATCGACAGCCGCTTCGTCATCCTGGTTTCTCCGGAACGGTGCTGTCGAAGGCGCCAAGTTTGCCAACTCCTTCACCAACGACCTGACCGCCAGAACAATGACGTTTACGGTTGTTCGCAATGCAGACAACACGTTGACCTATACAGTTTCATGGGCCGGCGGACCGACCTTTACGAAAACCGGCGCAATTGTGACAAACTTTTCCGACTTCACCTTTGACCGCCTGCAAATCGCATTCACGAGCGCCTCAAAGTGCGACGGCTTGATCATTGATAATGCCGTTATAACCTCTTCAGTTCCCACAGCACCGCAACCTGTTCTGCGATTGATTTCTTTCGCCACGAACTGAGACTGCAATATGCGTATCCTGTATCTGGATATTGATACATTGCGCCCGGATCATCTGGGCTGTTACGGCTATCACCGCAACACCTCGCCGAACATCGACCGGCTCGCCGCTGAAGGCACCCGGTTCTGCAACTACTACACGTCAGACGCCCCCTGCCTGCCCTCGCGCGCCGCGCTGATGAGCGGGCAGTTCGGGATTCATAACGGAGCGGTCAACCACAGCGGCACCGCCGCCGACCGCCGGCTCGACGGAGCCACGCGCGGATTCCGCGATCAGCTTTACACCGACTCCCTGCCCGGCTGGCTGGCGGCAGAACTTAAACTGCACACCTGTTATATCGGCGGATTCGGCGCCCGCCATGCTCTGTGGAGTTTTTATGCAGGCTTCCGCGAAATTCACGATACCGGCTTGCAGGGAATGGAATCAGCTGAGCAAGTCACTCCGGCGGTTATCGAATGGATGGACCGGAATGCGGAAAAAGAAAACTGGTTCCTGCACGTCAATTACTGGGATCCGCACACACCGTACCGGGCTCCCGCCGGATTCGGCAATCCGTTTGAAAACGATCCGCTTCCCGCATGGTATTCGCAGGAACTGATCGACCGGCACATGAAAATTCCCGGCCCGCATACCATTCAGGATATCGGCATGTACAGCGACTGGTCGCCGCCGAACTGCCCGCGCCAGCCCGGGCACGTTACGAACATGGATGAAATGCGCCGGCTGATCGACGGCTATGACTGCGGCATCCGCTATATGGACGACCACGTCGGAATTCTTCTCGCGGAACTGGAGACAAAGGGCGTGCTGAAAGACACCGTCATCATTGTCAGCTCCGACCACGGCGAAAACTTCGGCGAGCTGGGCCTGTACGCCGAACATGCGACCGCCGATCAGGCCTGCAATCGAATTCCAATGATCATCCGCTGGCCGGGCAAAGTCCCCGCCGGAAAAACAGACTGCGGTTTGCATTACAACATCGACCTCCTGCCGTCGCTGGCCGAACTGACCGGCAAACCGGCGCGCAAAAGCTGGGATGGCCGCAGTTATGCCGGCGGTGTCACAAGCGGTTCAGACACAGGACGCGAAGAACTTATTCTTGGACAGTGCGCCCATGGATGCCAGCGATCTGTCCGCTGGGGCGACTGGCTCTACATCCGCACCTGGCATGACGGCTACCATAACTTTGACGAAGAAATGCTCTTCAACCTCAACGATGATCCGCGCGAAGAAACCAATCTGATCGCACAGCTTCCGGATATCGCAGCCATCGCCCGCGTGAAATATGACTGCTGGCACGCAGAGATGATGGAAACCATGCCTGCCGGATACACCGAAGATCCGCTGGAAACGGTATTGCGCGAAACGCCCTGTCATGCAAAAACCGATCTGCCCGCCTATTGCGAACGGTTGAAGAAAACCGGACGAGGCGACTCGGTTCCGCTCATCAAAGCCCGTCATCCGGAACAGTTTAAATGAAGCGTCAAATTGCAACCGTGTGTGCGCTTAGTTCGGCCGCTGCGGCCGGCGCTGCGGCACCCAATGTTTTATTTTTCCTTGTCGATGATATGGGCTGGAAAGATGCCGGATGTTACGGATCGTCTTTCTACGAAACACCGGCCATCGACCGGCTGGCGCAGGACGGCGTGCGTTTTACACAGGCGTATTGCGCGCATCCGCGCTGCGGCCCGTCCCGCTATGCCCTTATGACCGGAAAGTTTCCCGCCCGCGCAGGGAATCCCGGACGCACGGATCTGATGGAGGCGTCCGAGTTCACGATGGCGGAAGCATTCAAAGCGGCGGGCTACGCGACGTTCTTCGCCGGCAAATGGCATCTGTCAGAAAAGCCGGAACAGCAGCCGGAAAATCAGGGCTTTGACATCAACATCGCCGGAGGCCACACCGGCGCGCCGCCCTCGTATTTTTTCCCTTACAACGAGGTGCGGCAGAAGGGCCATAAAACCGAGGCAAATATCTCCGGACTGGACAGCGGACGTCCGGGCGAATATCTGACCGACCGCCTGACCGATGAAACGGTTGCATTTCTGAAACAGCATCAGAAAAACAAATCGGGGCAGCCTTTCTTTGTCTATCTGTCGCATTACGCCGTACACACTCCGCTGGAGGCCAAACCGGAAATCACCGCCCGGTACGACGAAAAACTTAAACAGATGAAACTGGATGATCCCGGTTACATTGCAAAAGACGGTACCACAAAAATGCATCAGGATAACGCAGTTTACGCCGCTATGCTGCAAAGCATGGACGAGAGCCTGGCGCGCATCCTGCAAACGCTGAACGATCTCGGCCTCGCTGAAAACACGATCATCGTTTTCACCTCCGACAACGGCGGGCTTTCCAACCGGGGCGCAACCGGCCGGCAGCCGCTGGCCACCAGCAATCTGCCGCTGCGGGCGGGCAAGGGACATTGCTATGAAGGCGGCATTCGCGTTCCGCTGATTGTGAAATGGCCCGGCGTTACAAAACCGGGAATGGTGTCGGATGCGGCTGTCACCGGAACCGATCACTATCCGTCTCTGCTCGAAATGGCGGGACTTCCGTTGAAACCGGAACAGCATCTCGACGGCGTCAGTTATGCCGGACTGCTCAAAGACGGCCCGCTGAAACGCACGAGCCCGCTTTTCTGGCATTCACCGGAAGCGCGACCGAACAATACCGGCGACATCAATTGCAGTGTGATCCGCGAAGGTGATTTAAAGCTCTTCGATTTCTACGGTGAAAACCGCGTCGAGCTCTACAACATCGCCGCCGATCTGTATGAAACCGCTGATCTTTCCGCCGCGCAGCCGGAACAGTCTGCCCGGCTGCTGAAGGAAGTGCGCGCCTGGCGGAAGGAAACCGGCGCGTTTATAAAGCCGTAAGAATCAGCCTTTGACCGGCGGCAGGCTGGCCCCGTCAATCCAGCGTCCTTGAACAAGCTCCATCAGACTGGCGCGGCTGGCACCGACCGTGCCGGAACGGATCATCATGTGGAGCAGCTGGATTCCCTGTTCGAACAGCGCGAGGTTGTCGCGGAAATAGCCGGCGATCTTCCCGCACTCGGCGGGATCCCACAGATTGTTAGTGGCAAAAGGAATGTCTCCCGGAATACGCAACCCATGGCTTTTCAGTTCCGCCACGCGGTCGTGCGAGTTTCCCAGCAGCACATCGGGCTTGTTTTTAGCCATCCACTGTTCAAATTTTTTGTAATCCAGCTCCGGGCCGTCCTTAAGAAACAGAATCGGAATGCGGTCGGCCGCCGCCGTATGGTGCTTGCAGACCAGTGCCGCGCCAAGCCGCAGATTGGTCGAAGCTGATTCCGGATAGTCCGGAAGAATCAGTCCGATACGGCGGTAGCCCTTCTCGTGCAGCGTTTCCCAGGCCGTCTGCATACAGAAAAACTCGTCGTGCATAATGACCGGACACTCGGGCTTATAGGCGGAAAGCCCCAGACTTACGGTGGCGTATTTTTTCAGAACCGGCGCGATATCGAACGGAACGCTCGGCAACAGAGAAAGAACCAGACCTTTAATTCCCTGTGAGTCGAGCCGCTTTAACAGTCCCCGCAGATTGCTGAATTCTGAAATGTCTTCGGCGATCACCGAATAGCCCAGCACGGCGGCGGCATTTTTATATTTCCGATACTGCTCTTGGGCCCTTTCGGCTAGCGTTCCGTTATAAATAAAACCCAGATTAAAACCGTCCCGGGTCTGACGTCCATGCCAGCGGCGTTCAATCAGACGGCTCATTCCCGGATCCGGCCGGTAGCCCAGTTTGGCCGCGACCTGTTTTACATGTGCGCAGGTGCCGGGCGCCGTCGCCGGATCGTTGCGCAGCGCACGCGAAGCGGTCGCCAGTCCCACTTTGGCCGCAGCGGCCACATCGCGTAAGGTCACATTGTTTTTCTCGTCCATGTTCAATGCTCCGGATATGGTTTCATATAAAGCGGATTGAGCCGGTTTTGACAAGGGTGTATTGGTAATTTCAAATCAGGAGTTTGTCCGTATGTCCAAACATCTATTCGCAATCGTCTTGCTGTGTTTTCTGTCCGCCGGCAGCTTCGCCGCATACACCGTTTCGGCCGGCGAAGATTGGCAGCCCATTCAAATGGACCGGACTATTGAGCCCGGCAGCGCGCTCGACTTCTCGGACCGGGCAGATGCGCCGGCAGGCAGGCACGGTGCCGTGCTCGCAACCAAAGACGGTCACTTCGAATTTGAAAAACAACCCGGCGTGCCGGTCCGTTTTCTCGGAGCCAATCTCTGTTTCAGCGCCAACTTCATCTCCAAACCGGAAGCGGAAGCGCTGGCGTTGCGCTTCCGCCAGATGGGTTACAATACGTTGCGGATTCACCACTACGATGTGGAAATCACCGGCGGGTGGCGCCCTGCGGCCTACACGTTTGACACGACCCGTCTCGACCAGCTCGATTACCTCTTCCACTGCATGAAAAAACAGGGGATTTACATCGCAACCGACCTGTTCACCATCCGGCGCATCAAGGCTAAATCGCTTGCCGCCTATGACATTGAAACCACTTTCCAGGGTTTCAAGGCGCTGGTTCCGCTGCTGCCGGAGGCGATGGACGAGTGGAAAAAATTCGCCCGCGACATGCTGACCCACAAAAATCCCTACACCGGCATGACCTGGGCGGAAGACCCGGCACTCTTTTCGATCAACCCCGTCAACGAGGACACCCTCTACGATTTCTATAAGGAAAATAAGAAGGTCGAAGCGCTGACGCAAAAGCTTTTTGCTGAATGGTGTGAGAAGAATGCGCTGAAACCGGATGAAAAATCCAGACCGGGACTGTTCATCCGCTTTCTGACGGAAAAACATCTGGCGGCCGACCGCGAAATGAGCCGGTTCCTGAAAGAAGAGCTGGGCTGCAAAGCGCTGCTGAGCGGAAACAACTGGAAGACCTATCAGGCGCAAACCGTCCTGCGCTCGAAATATGATTATGTCGACAATCACCGCTACTGGGATCACCCGGCCTGGTCGGGCGGTCCGACGAGCTTTCCGATCCGCTCCCCGCAGAAAAACGCCGCCAACGATCTGGCCTATGTTCCCCGCCATCTGTTCCTGACGCGTGTAATGGACAAGCCGTTTATCGTCAGCGAATTCAACTTCTGCTTTCCGAATCCGTGGCGCGGTCAAGGCGGTCCTCTGATGGGCGCCTACGCCGCCCTGCAAGGCTGGGACGGCCTGATCCGCTTTAACTGGGACGACGGTATTCTGAACGACAAAGGTGACGACCCGGTCATCCGCGGCTTTGATACGGTGAACGATCCGGTCAACCTGCTTTCCGAATATATCATTGCCTGTCTCTGGCAGCGGAACGATCTGCCGATACTCACCGATGAAAAAACATTCACGGTCACCGACGAGTCCGCTTTCGCGGCCACCCCGAACGGCAAGCCGGTTGAGTTTCCCGAAAACGCCTCTCTTCTCGGGCTGACTCACCGCATCGGCAGCGTCTACGAACCGTCCGGTAACGCCGCACGGCTGAACGCAGAATTTTTAAGCCATAAACCGCAGAACCGCTACCGCGCAGAGCCGTCCGGCTGCACGGTGGAAATTGAAAAGCCGGGCAACTTTATCGCCCGCACTCCGCAGAGCATTGCGCTGATTCTGCAAAGCCGCTCACTGGATCAGGACTTTGTGACCGGCTTCAGCCAGCCCTCCACCGTTTTCTGCGCCGCGCTCGATTCCCAACCCTTGGAAAAATCGGAACGGCTGCTGGTGCTGCACCTCGGTAACGTTCTCAACTCCAACATGCGCTTTGCCGATGAAACGATGAAAACACAGGAGACGATGGGAACCCTGCCGCTGCTGGTGCGACGGGCCTCCGCGCAACTCGCCGTTCCGAACGAAGCGAAAGCCGGCAATATTCAGGTCTTCGCGCTGAATCTGAGCGGAAAACGCATCCGCGAAATTCCTTTCTCGGTCAATCCGGACAGCAAACGGATCGAATTTACCGTCCAGACCATTGCAGAGGATAAACAGACCTGCATGGCGTATGAAATCATCCGCACCAACTAATCCGGCGCACGAAAGGCTCCCGTATGGAAAACCGCAAATCACGCATCGCTCCTGAAGACCGCGTCCCGTTCTGGCGGAAAATCGCCTACGGCGCGGGCGGACCGCTCGACTGGCTGACCGTCGGGCTGGCCACTTCCGTGCTCTGGATGCCGGTGTTCAATATCGGCTACGGCATCCGCCCCGGCATCCTCGGTCTTATTCTGGTGGCGTACCGCGTGTGGGATGCGATTTCCGATCCCATTATGGGCAACGTTTCCGACAACACCCGCACCCGCTGGGGACGTCGTCGTCCATACGTTTTCATCGGCGCCATCCTGACCGGCGTGCTGATGCCGCTGCTCTGGCGTCCGCCGACCCAGTGGGGTGAAACCGGCATCATCATTTATATCACCGTCCTCGGTCTGCTGGTTTTCACCAGCTTCACCGTATGGGGAATGCCCTACTACAGCCTGATGCTTGAAATGACTCCGAGCTATGACGAGCGCACGCGCATTGCCGGATTCCGCGCCTTCTTTTCGCAGTGCAGTGTACTGATCGGCAGCTGGGTGCTGGCGATCGCCACCAGTAAATTATTTGCCAATCCGGCAACCGGCGAAGCGGATATTGTCAACGGCATGCGCCATGTCAGCACCTCGGGCTGTTATACTCTCGTCATTATCCTCGGCATACTGCCTGCGATTTTCATCAAAGAGCGCTACTACGAAAAAGAAACGAAGAAGCAGCAGAAAACACCGTTGATGCAGGGGTTGCGCGAAACCGCATCGATCAAACCGTTCTGGCTGCTGATCGGCATCGTGGTTTTTCAGGTCTTCGGTATGGGCATTGTCAGCAAGCTCGGACAGTACATCAATATCTACTACATCAGCGGCGGCGAACTCTCGAAAGCCTTTGTGATGGAGGGATGGAAAGGTACCGCCGGATTCCTTGCCGGAGTGTTCAGCATCTTTTTCTGGACATGGGTCTGCGAACGGCTCGATAAAAAATGGGCGCTGATGCTGATTCTTTCGCTCGGCTTCGTCGGTGCCGGTCTGAACATTATCTGCCTGACACCGAAATATCCTTATCTCCAAATTATTCCGACGGTTTTCTACGCCGGAGTGGTCGGCGCGCTCTGGATGATCGTTCCGTCCATGCAGGCGGATGTCGCGGACTATGACGAAACAAAAACCAGCCGCCGCCGTGAAGGCAGCATCAATTCCGGATTCTCCTGGTTCCTTAAAATGGGCATGACCGCCGCCGCCGGACTTTCCGGCTTTGTCCTTGAATGGACCGGCTTCGATGTTCACGCCGGGAAAATCCAGCCCGCAGAAGTCGTTCACAAAATGCTGCTGTTTTATATTCTGCTGCCGGTCGGATTCTGGATGACATCCATCGTCCTGCTCTGGTTCTATCCGCTGACCCGCGGCAAAATGCATGAGATCCGCAGCCAGCTCGAAGCACGGCGCGGAAAACTTTAATCCGGAAATCCGGTGCATTCCCAAGGGCGGAGTTGTCTCCGCCCTTTTTATTTCCGCCGGCAGGATATTGTTCCAGACCGTTTCAGTTTCCGGCGCGGAACGTCCGTGATAAAGACCGTGCCGCTTTTGAAAAACCGCTCTTTTTCCCTGTTGTCCGAGCGGCTGTGACTTTGCCGATTTGCTGCGTAAACAAAACAGTCTGTGCAGACAGAGAAAACAACGGATCACTGATCCGGAAACAGAAAGGGAAACAGGATGAAGATAAAAACGGCGGCTCTTCTCATGAGCCTTCTCATCGGGACGGCGCTAACGGCTTCGGCAAGCCAGGTGCTGTTAAACGAAAACTTCACGGCCGGGACGACAACGGGGTGGACCAACTCCGGCGGAACACTTACCGTCACGAATGATGCCGGCATCGGCGGCAATGCGCTGACAATCGTCACCACATCCAACAACCGGGGTGCAACCAAACTGTTCAGCCAGCCGGTCACGCTCGGAACAGGCGACTTCATTTCCGTCACCATGGATTACCGTCTTACGTTCATCACCAACGTAAATGCCGGAGTTCAGTTCCGGTTCACAGACTCAGCCGACAGCAGTTACTCCGCACTCGGAATCAATCCGGGCTCCACTGCGGCGTCTTCATCCTGGTTTAACCGTAACGGGTCAACTGAAGGTTCTAAGTGGGCTAATACGTTCACGAACAATCTGACAGCGAAAACCATGACGTTCACCGTCACCCGCACAGCAACCAATACGCTGGACTATACCGTCAGCTGGATCGGCGGCTCGACGTTTACAAAAACCGGGTCTGTTGTGACAAACTCCTCCGACTTCACCTTCGACAGCCTGCAGATTTATTTTTCCGGCATGAAAGCCCCCGGATTTATCATTGATGACGTCAGTGTAACCACCTCGGTTTCCGTCGAAAGTGCCAACCTTCTTGATAACGGCGGCTTCGAAGGCGGAGATACCGGCTGGAGCCAGGACGGTCAGCACACCATTGTCACCAACGTTAAACACAGCGGCAGTGCTTCATTACAGTATGTGGCGACTGACACCTATGCCGGGCTTCAAAGCATTCCGGTTGTAGGAGGCCGTCAGTATCTCGTCAGCGGATGGATCAAAACGGATGCAGGGTTCACCGGTACAGCCGGCATTTCGCTTAATTTCCGTGACATGAATGCCGTTAATCTCGGCAATGTTCTCGTGGAAAATATCCGGTTCCCGGCGGGAACGGACTGGTCGGAAGTTTCACAGGTTGTTCAGGTGCCGACCAACGCCGTATTAATGAAAGTCATGCTGGTGACCGGCGGCACCGGTCTCGCCTGGTATGACGACCTCAGCGCAGTCAAAACCAACTGGCCTGCGGATCCGGCCATGACGGCACCGGCAAATCCGCCGATCGCCGGGACATGGACCGCCACCTTTGAAGACAACTTCACAGGAACAGAACTGGACGGCAATAAATGGAAGCTCGGCGGACTGAACGGCTTTGCCGCAACAGACAGCGAACGGTGCGCCGTGTCGGACGGTGTACTGACCATAACCGCCGCGCCGGTTCCAACGGTGTTCAAAGGTGAAGCCTATGAATGGTCTTCCGCATCGCTCTCCACCTACAAAAAGTTCCGCCAGCTCTACGGATACTTTGAAGCCCGCATGCGCTATGAAACGAAAGTCGGCATGTGGCCGGCGTTCTGGACGATGCCGGACCGCGGCCTTTACGGGAGCACAAACGAAAACTATAAGACCTATCTCAAGTTCGATCTTACCGGAATATCAGGCCCGGTCACTAATGCCGAACTGACCCTGCGTGTTTTGAGCACCGGCGCCAACGACAAGAGCCTGAATATCTTCCCGGTCGGCGACAGCTGGGCGGAAAACACCATCACCTGGAATAATATGCCGGTGGAAAATCCGCTGTGGTTGATTCACGACTTCGGATTTGAGCCGCTGCCGGGTGATGAGCTGGTCTACGATCTGACCGGTTACATCAATCAGCAGCTGGCCGGAGACAAGGTGGCCAGCATGGTTCTGTGCGATACCTTCTATCAGGCCACCCAGATTAACCTAGGAAGCCGGGAGTCCGCTGCGGCCACCAACCGGCCGCAGCTGGTTATCAACGGAACAGCCGTGGCCCCCTCAGCCGACGCCTATGTACGTTCCGGCTCCTACGCCGGCAGTAATTACGGCACCTCCACCAATCTGATCCTGAAAGAGTCCTGGCAACGCGATAACAGCTCCACCTTTACCAACGGAATGGAGATTGATGTCTTTGAATATCTAGGAATCTGGCCGGAATACAGATTGCACAGCGCACTGCACTGGGACGGCTATGATGCCGCTCACAAAAGCACAAACTTCCCGTTTTACATCATTGGAGAAACGGTTGCGGAATATCACACCTACGGCGTGTACTGGGAGCCGGGAAAAATCGAGTTTTATTTCGACGGCCAGTCCACCGGAGGAGTCTTCAGCAGCAACCGGGTTTGCAGTGTACCGAGCTACCTGATTGTCTGCCTGCAAATGGGCGGCTGGAGCGGGAATGAAAATCCTGCCAATATCAACACCAACGAGTATCCCGGGAAAATGGAAGTGGATTACATAAAAGCCTGGTCAGGTACCAAACAGTAAGTCCGGCTGACCTGCAAAAAGGGGCGGATTCATCTCCGCCCCTTTTTTATGTCACTGCCGGGATATTGTTCCAGCCGGACAGGATTTTTCCGGAAGAACGTTTCTGTTACTTTCAGATAATCAAAGGACGATGAATTATGCCGCAATTTAATATTCTTCCGGCTGTGCTGGCCGCCGCACTGCTCCCGCTTCCTTTTGCAGTAGCTGCGGCAGCGGATATAAACAGCCTGCCTGACCCGGCAATACCCGGCTTGCGTTACTATTATCCGCAGGACAGAACGGCGACTGCCGTTCTGGAATGTGATATCTGCGTGTATGGAGGAACCAGCGGCGGTGCCGTTGCCGCCGTGCAGGCGGCACGTATGGGCAGGAAGGTCGTGCTGCTTGAATTCGGCAAACACATCGGCGGTTTGACCAGCGGCGGACTTAGCGAGACTGACGGAGGAAGTCCGGATGTTTGCGGAGGCATCGCCCGTGAATTCTACAATCAGGCCGGGCAGACGAAATTCAGTCCCTCTGCCGCGGAAAAGGTTTTTCTGGATATGCTGAAGAAGGAGAACGTCGATGTGCGTTTCCTCTGCCAGCTTGCGTCGGTAAAAAAAGACGGCTCCCGCATCGTTTCCATCACGATGCAAAACGGGCTGGAAGTGCAGGCGGCACAATATATCGATTGCACCTATGAAGGCGATCTGATGGCCAAAGCCGGGGTTTCGTACACCGCCGGCAGAGAAGCGGCTTCGGTTTACGGAGAAAAATATAACGGTATTCTGCCGCCGGGAAAAGGCGGGCAGAATTTTAAGGTGCGTATTGATCCATACGTGGTTAAAGGCGATCCGCAAAGCGGGCTGCTCCCCCGTATCAATGCAGACCCCGGCACCCCCGGTGATGGCGACAAACGGATACAGGCGTTTTGTTTCCGGATGTGGATTACGCAAACCGACCCGATGCCGTTTCCGAAACCGCCGGTTTATGATCCCATGCAATATGAAATTATGGCGCGGCTGTTTGAATCCGGTGCGGATCCCCGGATCAAGTTCAACAAGGACACGAACAACCACCATCTTTTCGGCGGCGTTTATTTCATCGACTATGTCGGCGGCGCGGATCAATGGCCGGACGGGGATTACAAAACGCGGGAGCGGATATTCCAGGAACACCTGAACTACCAGATGGGCGTTCTGTGGTTCCTTCAGAACGATCCGCGGGTTCCCGCTCAGCACCGGCAGATTTTCGGGACATGGGGTCTTCCGCGCGATGAATACCTGTCAACCGGCGGATGGACCCATCAGCTCTACATCCGCGAAGGACGGAGAATGGTCAGTGACTATGTGATGACTGAACATAACTGCACCCGTCAGGTCGTTGCGGAAGATTCCATCGGGCTGGCCTCCTACAACATGGACTCCCACCATTGCCAAAGAACCGTCGTTGACGGAGCGGTCTGCAATGAAGGGAATATTGAAATTCCCCCGGCAGGCCCGTACCCGATAGCGTATCGCGCCATCACGCCTAAACGATCGGAATGCATCAATCTGCTGGTGCCGTGGAGCCTATCTGCCTCGCATATTGCTTTCGGCTCCATCCGCATGGAACCCGTATTCATGATTCTCGGACAATCAGCGGCAACGGCGGCCGTCTTTGCAATTGATAATCAGGTTGCAGTTCAGGATGTGAACTACGACAGACTGAAACAGCGGCTTCTTGATGACAGGCAGCGTTTATGAGCTCATGGAAAAAACATCTGTATCCTGCGCTTCTGCTGACGGCAGGAGCCGCGCTCAGTACTCCCGCTGAAACACGGACGTATTCCGCCGCCGATCTGGTCTGGAGTGATTCCGGCAGTGCAGTCAGCTCCCTGACAAACGGTGTATTGGAAATCACCGCCGCGAAAAACTCGCAGGTGACCGCCGCGCTGCCGTCCAGAGCAGCGCTCTCGGAAACCGGCAACACCGTTTCCGTTTCATTCGACATCACCGTTTCTGGCGGACCGTTCCCTGACGACAGCAGTACGTTCCGGGTCGGCCTCAACAACAGCGATCTGTCCTATGCCTATTACGCCGCTTTCGAGCCGGCCGGCGGAACAAGCCAGGCCATCTTCGGCGAATCAGGCGATTCAAATCTCGGACGGTTTGATGTGCTGAGTCTGGAAGCGGTACCGCGCACCCTCCGCTTCACACTTAAAAAAACGGATCTCGCCGCCGGACTCGACCTGACCGCCGCCGGAACGCTGGTCGACACGGCTGGCAATACCATCACCGTCGAACCCGACATTGTTCCGGCCTCTGTAACCACCTTCAACGAGGTTTATTTTTACTGCTCCGGAAACCTGTGGACCAACCGGCAGAAAATCACGCTCAGCAATCTGACGGTCAAAACGGTTCTGCCCGACCCTGCGCCGCAGACGGTTACTTTCACGGGCTGGGCGCTCTCCCACTCCCTCCCCGGCGGAAACGCGGCGGCTGACAGTGACCCCGACGGCGACGGCATCAATAATCTGATTGAGTTCGCCACCGGCAGCGACCCGAATCATGTCAGTCCGCACCCTGTCGCCGGACGGATTGACGGCGACGGTTCTTTCCTGATCACCTATTCCCGGCACAGAGGCGGCTCCGGTGCGGATTACAAGACGGGCGATCTCACCTACTCGCTCGAATTCCGCAGTTCGCTGGCAACCGGACTCTGGCAAAGCGCGACCGGTCTCGTTTCGACGGTCGGCAGCCCGATCGCCGAAACCAACGGTTTCACCGAGCGGGTGACGCTGCGGCTCGGCAGTCCGGAACCGTCCGGATTTGTGCGCCTTAAAATCCAGTACGCCGGTAGTGTTCCGGTGGTCACCGAGCCGGTTCCGCTGGAACTGCTGGAAAACGGCGGTTTCGAAAACGGCGATACCGGCTGGAGCCAGGATGGTCAGCATATTCTTGTCAGCAGCCCGGTACACAACGGAAGCGCCGCGCTGCAATATACGGCAACCGACAGCTACGCCGGGGCGCAGGTTTTCTACGTTACCGGCGGCCGCAAATACCGCTTCAGCGGCTGGATAAAAACCGGAACGAATTACACCGGAACCGCCGGAGTTTCGCTCAATTTCCGCGATATGAACGGGGTCAACCTCGGCTCTGTCACAGCGGGCGGAACCCGCTTCGCAGCCGGAACCGACTGGACACAGATGGTCGAGATCGTCACGGTGCCGACAAATGCCGCGAAGATGAAGGTGCTGCTCATCACCGGCGGCACCGGCGACGTCTGGTACGATGATCTCAGCGTAACTCCTTTTGAACCTCCCGAAGATCCCGCCATCACCGCTCCGGCCGCTCCGCCGATTGCCGGAACATGGATCGCTACGTTTGAGGACAACTTCGACGGCACGGAACTGGACGGCTCCAAATGGCAGCTGGGCGGACTCAACGGCTTTGCTGTCACGGCAAGCGACCGGTGCGCTGTCTCCAACGGAGTGTTGACGATCAGCGCCGCAAAAATTCCAGCAACACTCAAAGGCGTTTCCAACGACTGGTCGTCGGCCTCGATTTCCACCTATAAAAATTTCCGCCAGCTTTACGGCTATTTCGAAGCGCGCATGCGTTACGAAACCAAAGTCGGCCTGTGGCCTGCGTTCTGGACGATGCCCGACCGCGCGTGGTACGGCGACACCAACGAAAATTATAAAGTCTGGATGCAGTTCGATCTCGCCGGACGTACAGTCCCGTTCAACAAAGTTGAACTGAAGCTGCGAACGTCCGCAGCCCTCAGCAAAGCAACCGTCCTCAACGTATTCCCTGCACCCGACAACTGGTCGGAAAACACGATCACCTGGAAAAATATGCCGATGGAAAATCCGCTCTGGCTGAAGCACGACTGGATTCCGGTCGCGCCGGCGGGACAGGAACTTCGTTATGATCTCACCGGCTATGTGAATCAGCAGCTCGCCGGAGATAAAAAAGTCAGCTTCTGTCTGGCCGATACGTTTCAGCAGGGCCAAACCCTTTCCCTCTACAGCCGCGAAGCAACCGATCCCGCCAGCCGCCCGCAACTGATTCTCGACGGCGTGCCGCTCGAACCGGCGGCCGACGCCGCCGTCCGCAGCGGCAGTTATGCCGGCATCAACTACGCGGCCGACACACAGCTGAAAATCAAAGATGCGTGGCAGGCCAATAACCGCTCCACCGAAGACGGCGGCATGGAGATCGACGTTTTTGAATGGCTGGGCGTGTGGGATCCGTACCGCCTGCACAGCGCGCTTCACTGGGACGGATATTATGCCGCGCATCAAAGTACTAATTTTCCGTTCTACATCGTTGGAAATACCGTCGCGGAATATCACACCTACGGCGTGTACTGGGAACCGGGGCGCATCGAGTTCTACTTTGACGGAAAATCCACCGGAGGCGTGTTTGCAACCAACCGGATTTGCAGCATTCCCAGTTACCTGATCCTCTGCCTGCAAATGGGCGGCTGGAGCGGAAACGACAACCTTAAAAACATTAATGCGAACGAGTATCCCGGCAAAATGGAAGTGGATTACGTCAAGGCCTGGTCGGAAACCCGGCAATGAAAAGCGCTTCCGTGAATATTGTTCCAGAACGTACGATTCGCTTCCGGAAGGCCGATCGGGCATCGTTTAAAGGATCTAAGGGATTCCAGAGTTTATGAAAAAAATAAAAGCAGCTTCTCTACTGGCGGCCGGTTCTGCGTTCGGCATGCTCTCGCCGGGCATGGCACAGACGCAAAAGCCGAACGTACTTTTTATCGCAGTCGACGACCTCAAGCCGGTACTCGGCTGCTACGGCGATCCCGTTGCTGTCACACCGAATCTGGACCGGCTGGCGCAGTCCGGCTGTCTTTTTCAGAGCGCCTACTGTCAGGCAGCGATCTGCGGCCCGACCCGCGCATCTCTGCTTACCGGCCTTCGGCCGGACACGACGCGGATCATGGATCTGGAAGAAAAAATCCGGAATATCATGCCGGATGTCATCACGCTCCCGCAGCATTTCGCCGCGCAGGGCTATCAAATGGCAGGCATGGGCAAAGTTTTCGACGGGCGCAACGTGATCAATAATGACACGGAGAAGTCGTTCAACGGGACTTACTTCAACGCCAAATTCAAAAAGCGCTATTTTGAACCGGGCAAAAGCGAAGCCGAAGACAGGCTGCTGGCTCAGAAGAAAAACTTCTGGGACATCCGCGTCTCGCTGACTGACCGGGGCGTCTGTTCCAACGAAGTTACTAAAGACGGCAATATCACACTGCAGGCGGTTGAGCAGATTAAAAAACTGTCCGCCGCACAGAAGGCCTCCGGCAAACCGTTCTTTCTGGCCGTCGGCTACGACCGTCCGCACCTGCCGTTCAACGCGCCCGAAAAATACTGGAAGCTCTATGACATGGCCGACTTCGGTCTGCTGAACTACACCGGAACCCGTACCGATCCGAAAGACGCGCCTTCATTTGCACCGACACCACCCGGAACGGAACTGGCAGCCTACGGTGATTTCCCGAAGAACAAACTCGTCGGGCCCGAACAGGCCCGCGAACTCATTCACGGCTACTACGCCTGCGTCAGCTTCGTTGACGATCTCGTCGGTCAGCTGCTGACCGAACTGAAAAATCAGGGTCAGACGGAAAATACCATCGTCATTCTGTGGGGTGACCACGGCTGGCATCTGGGCGACCATAACGGCTGGTGGGCCAAGCACAGCAACTACGAACAGGCCACGCACTCCCCGCTGCTGATCTGTTACCCGAACGCCGCCAAACCCGGAACCGTTGTCAAACAGGTCGTCGAGTTCGTTGATATCTATCCGACGCTCTGCGATCTGGCCGGTATCCCGGCACCGCAGCAGCCCGGCAAACTGAAACTGCACGGCCGCAGTCTGAAGCCGCTGATGGAAAATCCGTCGATCGAATGGGAAAACGCCGCTTTCAGCCAGTATCAGCGCGACGGCATGATGGGCCACTCGGTCCGCACCGAGCGCTACCGCTACACCGGCTGGTTCAAACGCACTGAAATTCTCAATCCGGACACGGAAGAGAAAGCTCCGGCCTACGAAGAACTTTACGATTATGAAACCGACCCGCTCGAAACGCGCAGTCTGATCCATGATCCGGAATATAAAGACCAGCTTAAGCTCCTTCGGCAGAAACTGCTCGACGGCATTCAAAAGACACAGGAATAACCATGCACAATCTTCTCGATTTCGGCGCCATCGGCGACGGCAAAACGGATTGCACCCAGATGATCCAGAAGGCGCTGGATACAGCCGCCGCCACGCGCTCGACCGTATTTGTCCCCGACGGGGTTTATCTGACATCCACCCTCCGCATTCCGCCGCACAGCGGACTGCTCGGAAATCCGGCGTGGAGTTTCCGCGACACCGGCGGAGCTGTCTTCAAGCTCAACGATCCGAAAGCGGAATGTCTGATGGATTTAACCCGGGCGCAGGGATCGGTTCTGAACGGACTCAGCCTCGACGGCGGTGAGCTGGGAAAAAATGTCCATGGCATCATGGTCAACAACGCCGGCTACGGCGGCCACGGCGAAGAAAACAGCTTCCGCATCGAGCGCTGCCGCATCGATGCCTTCTCCGGCCACGGTGCCTTTCTCAACCGCGTCTGGTGCTACAGCATCCGGCACTGCATGATTTCCCATAACGGCGGCGACGGAATTTCCCTGCAAGGCTGGGACGGTTTCATTCTGGACTGCTGGCTCACCGGTAACGGTGGAGCGGGACTGGCGGCACGCGAAAAGAGCGCTTCGGTCACTTTCACCGCCAACCGGGTGGAATGGAATTTCGGTGCAGGGATCGAAATCTGCGGCGGCGACCATTTCATCATCAACGGAAACTTTTTCGACCGTCAGGGCGGCCCCGGCCTTGATCTTAAAAGCCGCGCCGGCACGCCGACCTCGCAGGTTACCGCCACCGGCAATATTTTCTACCGCAACGGCAAACCGGAACGGTGCGGCAGCGGCCTGTATGACTCTTCGCAGATCCGCTGCACCGATGTGCACGGTCTGGTTTTGACCGGCAACCTCTGCGAAGTCGGTCGCGACGATCCGAATTCCGGACCGTCCGAAAACCTCTCGCCCGCCTACGGCATCGTTTACGGCGGACTCGAAGAGGCAATCATCAAAGATAACGTGCTGAGCAGAGGCTTTAAAAAAGAAATGCTGGTGGATCTCGGCCGTAACGGCCGGCAGGTGATCGTCAAAGACAACATCGGTACGGCATATCAGGAATAGAATCATGGCAGCTCAATCCTTCGGTGAATTTTCAAAAGACAACCGCGAGTACATCATCACAGAGGCGGAAGTTCCTCCGCGTCCGCAGGTTAATTTTTTCTGGAACGATTTCATGATTTCCGGACACAACCAGTTCGGCAGCGGCGAAGGCGTATTCAATGATCAGGCGATGCTGCTCAACCACCCGCAGGGCCGTGTGCGGATGATCTCCAAAGGCCGCCGCCATTTCTATCTGGTTGACCGCGATACCGGCGAATTCTGGAGCACCGGCCTGCTGCCGGCCAAACCGAAAAAGTCGACCTATCAGGCCCGCGTCGGTCTCGGCTATTCGGTTTATGAAATGCGCGCCAACGGGATCGCCTGCCAAACCACTTCGTTTCTGGCGCCCGATGAACCGGTTGAAATCTGGGAGTTCAATATTCGCAACGCCACACGCAAACCGCGCAATTTGATGCTGGCTCCCTACATCGAGTGGGCCATCGGCGGCTACGCCACGTTCAGCAGTCCGTTCTCCTATCTGCGCAGCACCTATTCACCTGAACTGCGCGCCGTGCTGAGCTGGAACACGTCAGACGAGCGTCCGCACGACCGCTACAATGCTTTCGTCGCCACCGACGGCACCGTTGAACAGTGGTGCGGCGGCGCCCGTGATTTCCTCGGCCCGTACGGAACACCGTCCGCTCCGGAAAGTCTGATCGACGGAGTCATGCCCTGCCGCGAAGCCTGGTGCGAGCAGCTCGCCGGCGCGATGATGATTCCGGTTAAGCTGGAAGCCGGTGCAACCGGCGAAGTCACCGTGCTGCTCGGCAGTTTCAATACCGGAGAAGAGGCCGCACGTCTGATCAAAAAAATCATGCCTGCTGGATACCGTTCGGAAGCCTGGAAAAAACTGCGCCGCGAAAAAACCGGCATGATCGGCAAGAGCCACGTACAGACACCGGACGAGCAGATCAACCGCCTTGTCAACGTCTGGGCCAAACAGCAGATCCAGCTCTGCGCCGAATTCGGCCGCGACGGCGCGCGCGGCTTCCGCGATACGCTTCAGGATGCCTGGGGAATTCTGCCCTTCAATCACAAACTGGCGCGGGCCAAGATTCTCGAAACGCTGGCGCATCAGTATAAGAGCGGACAGGCCGTCCGCGGCTGGATGCCGCTTCAGCCGCATAACTATTCCGACGGGCCGACGTGGATCGCGCCGACCGTTACCGCTTATCTCAAAGAAACCGGCGACCTGAAATTCCTGAACGCCAAAGCGCCTTATCTGGACGGCGGCGAAGGCACTGTACTGGAACACATGATCCAGTCTGTCCGCCATCTTTCCGATGACACCGGTGCGCACGGACTCGTACTCGCCCACGACGGCGACTGGAATGATTCGCTCAACTGGATGGGACGCGCAGGCAAAGGTGAAAGCGTCTGGACCTCGATGGCGCTCTACTACAGCCTGACGCTGATGGAAGAGCTGTTTAAGAAGGTGTTGAACGAACCGGAACTCGCCGGCGAAATGGGTGAGCGTGCCGGAAAAATTAAATCCGCCGTGATTCAGCACGGCTGGGACGGCAAGTGGTATCTGGCGGGCTACAGCGACTTCGGCAACAAGGTCGGATCGCATGAAAACGAAGAAGGTAAAATTTACCTCAACACGCAAACGTGGGCACTGCTGACCGGTCTTGCGGAAGGCAGCCGCCGTGCGGACTGCCTGAAAGCCATCGACGGACCGCTGGAATCCACACACGGCTCGCTCACTTTGACGCCGGCATACACCAAAGAAGATCCGAACTCCGGGCGCCTTTCAATGATCCTGCCCGGCATGTATGAGAACTGCACGCCGTACTGTCACGGAACCGCTTTTAAGATTGTCGCCGACTGTGCCGCCGGACGTCCGGACGAAGCACTGCGCAGTTTCCGCAAAGTCATGCCCGACTCCGCCGCGCATCCTTCCACGGTTTCCGGCTGCGAACCGTACGCCTTCACCAACCAGTATCTCGGCCCGCAGAACGGACGTTCCGGCGAATCGATCAGCGGATGGATCACCGGCACCGCCGGATGGATGTACCGCGCCGTACTGGAATATATGACCGGCATCCAGCCCGACTATGACGGATTCCACATCCGTCCCTGCCTGCCCGCTGAGTGGTTCACCGTTGATGTCGAACGCCATTTGCGCGGACAGCGTTATCAGATTACGATCCGCCGTAACGGAAAAACGTATGACGTTGAAGTCAACGGCTCGAAACTGAACGGTGATTTTGTCCCCTACGTTGCATAAAGGAATACAAATGAAAAAACTTCTCTTATCCGTACTCGTTCTTTCGGCGGCCTCATTGCGGGCAGAGCATATTGCTCCGGATCATCCGGCCATCCGCATTGAAGGAGCAAAATATACGCATTCCGTAAGCAACGGCGTCGAACTGCTGCGCTTTCCGGAAGAGTTGCTGAAACTGGGTTACGGCCAGTGGCAGGCGGATCCGATGCGCGCCCGCACCACCTCCGGCGCGGTGATTATTTTCCGCACAGCCGCTCCGTCCGCGAAGCTGCACTTCCGGGTTGCGACCGTGCCGCCCGGCAGGGATTCACAGTTTGCGGCGGACGTGAACGGCAAGCGGCAGAAGGAATTTTATTTTTCCAAAACCCAGCCTCAGCAGATGGTCGAAGTGAAAAATCCGAACCCCGGAACACCGGCCACTTTCCGGATTATTATGCCGAGCTGGTCGAATCCGGTTTTTACAGGAATTGATCTGCCGGACGGCGGTAAACTGCTTGAGATGGAGCAGCCGGAACGCAAGGTGTATGTGGCTCTTGGTGATTCCATCACGCACGGCACCGGCCAGGGCTCCGCAACCTACCAGACGTTTCCATTCCTGCTGGCGCAGAAACTGGATGTTGAGCTTTTCAATCTGGCGGTCGGCGGCGCTAAAATTTCCCTGCCGATTGCGCAGACGCTGAAGGACTGGAAACAGGTTGATCTGTTCACTGTGCTGATCGGCGTCAATGACTGGACCAGCGGGAAAACCGTTGATCAATACCGTGACGATCTGAATCAGCTGATCGATACCGTCCGGAAATACCATCCTGCCGCCAAACTGTTTATGATCCGGCCGATCTGCACCAAAGTGCAGACTCCGAAAACCGGCGACGCAACCATCGCGCAGTTCCGCGATGCCGTTTCAGACGCCGTCAAAAAGCGGCATGAAACCGGCGACAAAAATATTTTTCTGATCGACGGCGACCGGCTGACATCGGAAGCCGATCTGATTGATCCGTATCATCTGAATCCGGAAGGTGCCGCAAAATTCGCTGACAGCCTCCACAAGGAAATCAGCAAAGAATTCTGACATGAGCAAACTCCCGAACATTCTCTGGATATCGTTTGAAGACACCTTTCCGTTTTACGGGTGTTACGGCGACCGCGTTGCGCGCACCCCGAACCTCGACCGGCTGGCCGCCGAAGGCTGCCGCTGGCCGAACGCTTTTTCGACAGCGGGCGTCTGCGCGCCCGCTCGCTCGGCCGTCATTACAGGCATGTATCCGACCTCCATCGGAACGCATCATATGCGCACTTCACACACCTGCCCGGAAATGCCTGAATTACCAACACCATACGAAACGGTTGTTCCGCACTATGTGAAATGCATTCCGGAATATCTGCGCGCCGCCGGTTATTTCTGCACCAACTGCAAGAAGACCGACTATCAGTTTAATCCGCCGGTTACCGCGTGGGACGAACTCGGCGACACGGCGCACTGGCGCAACCGGCCCGATCCCGATCAGCCGTTCTTCGCCGTCTTCAATCTGAACGACACGCATGAAAGCATGATGTGGCCGGAGAACACTCCGGAAATCACCTTCGATCCGGCTGACATGACGGTTCCGCCCTACTATCCGGACACGCCGAAAGTCCGCGAAACCATCGCCCGTGTTTACACCCGGATTGAACACAACGACCGCATCCTCGGCAAACTGCTCAAACAGCTCGAAGACGACGGGCTCGCAGAAAATACGATCGTATTTCACTGGAGCGACCACGGCCCGCTGCCGCGCGGCAAGCGCTATCCCTACGACGCAGGAATTCATGTCCCGATGTTTGTCCGCGGAGTTTCCGGCATCGAGCCTGGAACGGTTTCGGAACAGCTGGTCAGCACGGTCGATCTCGGCCCGACGGTTCTTTCGCTCGCCGGCGTTGAAATCCCCTGCCACATGCAGGGGCGGGCTTTTCTCGGCATGCAGGCTGCGCCGGAACGGGAATACATCTTCGCTTCGCGAGATCGGCATGACGAAACTTACGACCGCGTGCGCGCCGTTCGCGACAAGCGCTTTAAATACATCCGCAACTGGTATCCGCAGCAGTCCATCACTGCCTGGACCCCCTACCTGTATCACAACCCGATTATGCAGGAACTGTGGCGAATGCATCTGACGAACGAACTGGATGAAACGCAGGAACTTTTCTTTCAGTGTCCGCGCCCGGTTGAAGAACTCTATGACACGTTGAACGATCCGTACGAAATCAACAATCTGGCAAAAGCGCCTGCGCATAAAGCCGAACTTGTCCGTCTGCGCGGCGCGCTCGACAACTGGATTGCTGAAACCGGCGACCTCGGCGCAATTTCTGAATTTGAAATGATCCGCCGCTGGTATCCCGACGGCAAACAGCCCGTTACCGCCGCGCCGGTCTTTATTCCGATCAGCGCCGAGGATTACGGCGAAACCATCGCCAACGGTTCAATACGGATTCCTGCTCCCGCCGCGCTCCAGATCATCAGCGCCACACAGGGAGCTTCCATCGCTTATAAAACCGATCCGTTTGCTTCTCACTGGAACCTCTACACCGAACCATTGCGCATACATTCCGGCGAGGCGCTGACGGTAACCGCAAAAGCCATCCGCATCGGCTATCAGGAAAGCATCACTTCTTCCATTAACATCGGGGCCATTTGATATGACATCAAAGGAACGAATAAAAAAAATCCTGCGGGGAGAAACCCCGGACCGCATTGGTATGGCAGAAACCTTCTGGGAAACCACCATCCCTTCGTGGATTGCGCAGGGCTATCCCGCCGGCGAACCGGCCTGGAAAGAATTCGGCCTCGACCTGATTTCCTGCTGGGGCAACAGCTCCGAAGCCTTTCCGGGGCAGAACGAACTGATCGAAGAAACCGCGGAATGGCGGATTGCCAAAGACGGAAACGGTGCCGTTCTGAAGCGGTTTAGGAACAACCCCGGCATTCCGGAACACATCGCCTTTGATTGCATCAGCGGGGAAGTCTGGCGCAAACGGTTCCGCGAAAAGGTGCGCACGTTTGACCCTCTCCGGATCGATCAGCGTCTGCTTTCCGCCGTGCTTAAAGAAGCCCGCGACAATGATCTGTTCTGCGCCTTTAACGGCATCGAGGTTTTTGAAATCGGCAAGAACTACAGCGGACATCAGGAACTGTGCATCGGTATGCTCGACGATCCGGATTGGATCATTGATATGTTTGAAAGCTTCATCACCCAGCAGATCGAAGCCTGGAGTTATATTTTCGAAACCGTCGGAAAGCCGGACGGGATCTGGCTGTACGGCGACATCGGGTTCAAAGGGCGGCCGTTTATCAGCCCGGATATGTATGCAGAGCTGGTGCTGCCGCACAATAAACGGCTGATCGACTTTTTCCACAGCCGGGATCTTCCGGTCATTTTTCACTCCTGCGGTTTTGTCGAACCGCTGATGGGCGGTATTCTGGAAACCGGGATCGATATGCTTCAGGCCATGGAAGTCAAGGCCGGCATGGATGTGACCCGCCTCCAGCCGCTGTACGGCGACCGGATCGGTTTTATGGGCAACATCGACACCCGCCTGTTCGAAGCCGGCGATCCGGAAAAACTTGAAGAGGAAATCCGCAGAAAAGTTCTCTGCGAAAAAGAAAGCCGCGGCTGCATTTTCCATTCCGACCATTCGATTCCGCCGTCCGTAACTCTGGAAACGTACCGTCACGCTTTGGCCTGCGCGCGCAAATACGGTCGTTATGAGAAGTGCCCATGAAAAAACATAATGCTCTCGCCATCTGCACGGCGCTGATGCCTTTGGGAATAATTCAGGCCGCCGAAAAAAAACCGAATGTGGTGTTTATCATAACGGACGACCTGAACGACAATATCGGCTGTTACGGCCATCCGCTGGTGAAGACGCCGAACATCGACCGGCTGGCAAAAGAAGGCCTGCTGTTTCAGTCCGCCATTGCCAACTACCCGCTTTGCGGACCATCGCGCAACTGCATTATGAGCGGACTCTATCCGGATCAGACCGGCCTGGCCCCGCTGCGCGCCATGCTGCGCGACTACTGCCCGGAAGTAGTGACACTGAGTCAGCATTTCATGAACAACGGTTATACCGCCGCACGCGTCGGTAAAATTTTCCATGCGGATAATCCTTCCTCGATCGGCACCGACGGGCATGACGATGTGCTTTCATGGAATGAACGGATTAATCCGCGCGGACGCGATAAAGAAATCGAAGACCGGATTCAGACGGTCAGCGGAAAGCCCGGTTTCGGCGCTCAGTTAAGCTGGTACGCCGACCCGGACGGAAAAGATGAAGAGCACACCGACGGCATGGTGGCAACCGAATCAATTAAGCTGATGAAAAAATACGCAGCGGCCGGGCAGCCGTTCTTTCTCGGCGTCGGACTCTTCAAGCCGCACACGCCGTTTGTCGCCCCGGAAAAATATTTTGATTTGTACGATCCCGCGCAAATTACCGTTCCCGAAATTCCTGAAGGCTATTTTAAAACGCTGCCGGAACCGGCCGCGCAAAGTCTGCGCGCCCACAAAGAGCAAATCGGTATCTCCGACGATAAAGCAAAAGCAGCTGTTCAGGCTTACTACGCCGCGATCTCATTTCTCGACGCGCAGGTCGGCCGCGTGCTTGCTGCGCTGGACGAACTGGGGTTGCGCGAAAACACGATTGTGCTGTTCATGTCGGACAACGGCTATCATCTGGGTGAGCACAACTACTGGCAGAAAAACACGCTGTTTGAAAATTCGGGACGCCTGCCGCTGATCATTTCCGCGCCCGGCATGAAAACCCGCGGACAAACGACTGCGTCCCTGTTTGAAATGATCGACCTCTATCCGACGCTCAGCGATCTCGCCGGTCTTCCGGCTCCGGCAATGGTCGCCGGCATCAGCCAGGCCGCCCTTTTGAAAAATCCGGAAACCGTTTTACGGAACGACACGCTGATGCAGATTGAAGGCGGATATTCGCTGCGCACTGCGCAGTACCGGTACTCGCGCTGGAAACAGGGCGGACCGGAAATGACCGAGCTTTATGACCGGCAGAAAGATCCGGCGGAAATGCATAATCTCGCGGCCGATCCGGAATATCAGCCGGTGATCACCGGACTGGATGCGCGGCTGACGGAACGCATTAGAAACGCCTCCGTTATTCCCGCAGGTCTGGTCCGGCTGACTCCGCCGCCGCCTTGGGAGAAAGAAAAGCTGAAGCAGTGGCGCGAAAACCGCATGAAGATTTCCCGTTAATTACACATAGGAAGAATGCTCAATGAAATACGGATACTTCGACGACCAGAGAAGAGAATATGTGATCAACCGCCCGGACACGCCGCTTCCGTGGCTGAACTATCTGGGTCAGGAAGAACTTTTCGGCGTCTGCACCAACACCGGCGGCGGTTACACCTTCTGGAAAGATGCCAAGCTGCGCCGGCTCACCCGCTATCGCTACAACGATATGCCGATGGATCCCAACGGGCGCTACCTTTATATCCGCGACGGAGAAACCGTCTGGAATCCCGGATGGAAACCGGTCAAAACAAAGCTCGATCATTACGAGTGCCGCCACGGACTTGGGTACACAAAGATCACCGGAGAGAAGAACGGTGTCGAAGTCGAAATCCTTTTTTTCGTTCCGCCGGGCGAAACGCTGGAAATCTGGAAGACCACCGTCCGCAATAAGAGCGGCAAAGCCAAAGACCTGACGCTTTTTTCTTTCGTCGAGTTCTGCCTCTTCGAAGCGCTCAACGACATGACCAACTATCAGCGCACTTATTCTATCGGCGAAGTGGAAGTCGAAGGTTCGGCCATCTACCATAAAACCGAATACCGCGAGCGGCGCAACCATTACACACTCTTCGGCTGCACCCGTAAAATCGACGGCTTCGACATCTCGCGCGACGATTTCGTCGGCGTTCACAACGGACTGCACGACGCGAAAGTCCCCATGTCCGGAAAGGCAACGAACAGTTCAACCTGCGGCTGGAACCCGGTCGGCTCACACCAGATCCATCTCAAGCTCGCTGCCGGCGAAGAAACTTCCTTCGCCTTCATTCTCGCCTATGTCGAACAGGGCGATCTGCCGAAGTTTGAAAAGCCGATGGTGCTGAACAAGGCAAAAGGCCGGGCCATCCTGTCGAAATACGCCGATATGAAAGCCGTGGATAAAGCGTTTTCCAACGTCCGGACAGTGTGGGACAGCCATCTTGCCAAAGTCACGGTCGAATGTCCGAACGAACATTTGCAGCGCATGGTCAACGCATGGAATCCGGCGCAGTGCATGGCGACGTTCAATCTGTCGCGATCCGCCAGCGGCTACGAAACCGGTATCGGCCGCGGCATGGGCTACCGCGACAGTAATCAGGATCTGCTCGGGTTCATGCACATGATTCCGGAGCGCGCCCGCCAGCGCATCCTCGACATCGCCGCCACGCAGCTTTCCGACGGCACCTGCTATCACCAGTACCAGCCGCTCACCAAAAAAGGCAACGCCGAGATCGGCGGCGACTTCTACGATGATCATCTCTGGCTGATTCTCAGCACCTGCGCCTACATTAAAGAAACCGGTGACGTTTCAATTCTCGATGAACAAGTCGGCTACGCCGATGTCGCGGAAAAAACCGCCACGATCCGGCACCACCTTGATTTGAGCATCGCTTACACGATGCGCAACCGCGGGCCGCACGGGCTGCCGCTGATCGGCCATGCCGACTGGAATGACTGCCTTAACCTCAACTGCTTCTCTACCGAGCCGAACGAAAGCTTCCAGTGTGCAGGCGATGTAAAAGGCTCAACCGCCGAATCCGTGATGATCGCCGGTCTGTTCCTCTACGCCGCGCGCGAACTGGCCAGGCTTTACAACTGGATGGGAGAATTCGGCATAGAGAAGATCGTTCAGGCACAGTATGACGAAATGCTGAAAGCCGTTGAAACACAGGCATGGGACGGCGAATGGTACACCCGCGCTTTCGATGCCAACGGCAATCCGGTCGGCTCGAAGGTTTGCGAAGAAGGCAAAATCTACATTGAAAGCCAGGGCTGGTGCGTGCTCGGCGGCGCGGGCGCGGACAACGGCCGCGCGAAACAGGCTTTGCAGAGCGTGGACAAATATCTTTTCACGCCGGACGGAATTATTCTGCAACAGCCGCCGTACAGCACTTATCACCTTGAGCTCGGCGAAGTCTCCAGCTATCCGCCGGGCTTCAAGGAGAATGCCGGTATCTTCAGCCACAACAACACATGGGTGCATCTCGGCTGGTGCCTGCTCGGCGAAGGCGACAAAGCGCTGGAGTATTATCTCTCCATCTGTCCATCCGCCAAGCAGGACAAAATCGACATCTACCGCGCCGAGCCTTACGTCTATGCGCAGATGACCGCCGGACGCGACGCGCCGACGCCTGGCGAAGCGAAAAATTCATGGCTGACCGGCACCGCCGCGTGGAGCTTTGTGGTCGCTGTACAAGGGATCCTTGGCGTCAAACCCGGCTACGACGGCCTAATGATTGATCCGTGCATTTCCAGAGAGTGGAAAAACTTCAAGGTGACCCGGCAGTTCCGCGGCGCGATATACCACATCACCGTCGAAAATCCGAACGGCGTTTGCAAAGGTGTTAAACAGCTGACCATCGACGGCAGGAAACTCACCGGGAACACCGTTCCGCTGGCCAAAGCGGGATCGACCGTCACGGTGCAGGTGACGCTCGGATAAAAATTATCAGCAGAATCCCTGAGCCGCGGGCGTGAAGCCGTATTCATCGAATACGGCGTACAGCTTTTCAATCATCGCCGGATTGTTTTCATATCCGCCAAGCCAGAAGTAGAGCGTGGTGTTCTGCTGCATGCCGTCGAGCATGTAGCGGAGCAGTTCGGTGTCATCAGCAAACGGGCCCCATTTTTTAGCGTCGTCCGCTTTGTACATGCCGCTGTAAATGTGCGGAGCCAGCACGGCGCGGCTTGAAAATTCTCTGATGATGATGTGCGGATCCATGGAGTTGCCGGGATTCCAGTTGTAAGCGCGCACGTTGCGGACTTTACGTATATTTTCCAGATGCTCGGCCCGCCAGGTGCAGGAATGATAGAAAAGCGGGCCGACGGCTTCGGCGATCCGGTTCACGTACGGCAGACTGAACTCCAGATGCATGGCCGGAGAAATCAGTGTGAGCGCGTCATCTGAACAGAGCGTTCCTTCGCGGTTGTTCCAGACAGGCGGAAAACAGGTGCCGTTCAGTTTTTCTCCGGCGGCTTCCCGCACAGCGCGGATGAATTCAATTTCAAAGTCTGTGATTCTGTCCAGCATCGCTTTGACCGCTTCGGGATATTCAATCAGCGCAGTATAGAGGTTTTGTCCGCACAACAGTTCCGCGATTCCGAGCGGCGACTGAATATCCGGCTCGCGGATCAACACGCCCGGCGGAAGAGTTGCGACCAGCTGCCGGATGTTGTTAAGGATTCGGCCGGAAAAGCCGGACCGGACATCCGGCAGCAGAAGATTGAACTCCTCCTCCTCGTCATCAAAAAGCGGGTTGACCCATATCGTGCCGTCCGAAGTGCGCGTCTCCGGACATCCCAGCGCCAGCGGGAACAGACAGGTGGTGTTGTCCGAAACATCAGCCGACGGCTTGGGCGTCCAGTCAAAGAAAGATAGCGCATCCAGCTTTGCGCTGCCGGTCCGGCGGATATTAAAGGAATAAAAACAGCGTTTTGCCGCGGGATGGCGGTAGGCGTCCATCAGCACTTTTTTCATCGCCTGGCGCATGATGAACCTTTTGTTCTAATGAAGAATCGTGCCGTTGGAGGCGATCACTTCTTTGTACCAGTGCGCCGACTGTTTGAGCGTCCGTTTCTGCGTCCGGTAATCGATGTGGATCAGGCCGAAGCGCTGAAGATACCCTTCTGCCCACTCAAAATTGTCGGTCAGCGACCAGTGAAAATATCCGTTTACCGGAATGCCGTCATCGGCGGCCCGCTCCAGCTGTTTCAAATGACGGCGGAGATAATCGATTCTCGTCGTGTCTTTCACCTGCCCGTCGCAGTCGATCCAGTCTGTATTCGAGAGTCCGTTTTCCGTGATGAGCACCGGCTTCTGATAGCGCTCGTGGTAAAACTTCACCAGCCAGTAGAAGGCTGTCGGCGTGACCGGCCAGCCGAAGGCTGTACGGGCATAACCGGCGGGATGCGGCTCCGCTTTCCAGCCAGCGGCAGAGGCGCTGACCGGATACCCCTGATAGAAGTTAATCGAGCAGACATCCAGCGGCTGGGAAATCAGACGCATCTCTTCGTCGGTGAACGCGGGTGCATCTTTGCCGAAACGCTTCAGAGCCCCTTCCGGATAGCGGCCGAAAAAGATCGGGTCGCTGAACCAGGCCGGAGCCCAGGTGCCACGGTTCCAGTCATCAAATGTCGCCATGCGCGCCGCCTGAATGTTTTCGGCGGTTTCTTCAACCGGATAACAGACTGTGCCGACCGGCGCAAAGCTGATCGACGGCTTCAGTTTAGCGTATGCGCGCAGCGCCCGGACAGCCCGGCCGTGCGCCAGCAGCAGATGATGTCCGGCCAGCAGAACTTCAGACATCGGCAGTTTCAGTCCGGGCGCGTGATTGCCGACTTCAAGGCCGAGGCTGATGGAGCACTGCGGTTCGTTGATGGTGATCCAGTTTTTGACGCGGTCGCCGAAGCGGGCGGCGACGGTTTCCGCATAGCGCTCGAACCAGCGGGGGAATTCCGGATTGAGCCATCCGCCGCGCAGATGCGCCTCGTGCGGCATATCCCAGTGGTAAAGAGTGACGTACGGTTCAATGCCGTTTTCCAGCAGGCTGTCGATCAGCCGGTCGTAAAACGCCAGCCCCTTCTCATTCACAACGCTGTCATGTCCGTTGGGAATAATGCGCGGCCACGAAAGCGAAAAGCGGTAGGCCTTCAGTCCGATCTGCCGCATGAGCGCGACATCTTCCGCATAACGGTGATAGTGATCGCAGGCGGTTTCTCCGGAGCTGCCGTCTTTGATTCGTCCCGGCTGTGCGCTGAAGACATCCCAAATGGAGGCCTTTTTCCCGTCGTCATACGCGCCGCCCTCAATCTGATACGAAGAGGAAGCGGCACCCCAGATGAAATCTTTTTTAAACGGCATAATGATCTCTCTTTGTTAATAAGCGTAAGAACTCTGCGGCGGAAACACGAAATCCGGATCGACCGGCGGCAGCCCCAGCCGGCGGCAGCATTCTTCCATCATTTCCGCCGTACGGGTGCAGCCGATGCGGGTGACGCCCATTTTCCATACTTCAATCTGTTTATCCAGATCGCGGATGCCGCCGGCGGCTTTAACCTGAATGCCTTCGTCAACGTTATCGAGCATCAGCTGAAGATCTTCAACCGTCGCGCCGCCGGTTCCGTAGCCGGTGGAAGTTTTCACCCAGTCGGCTTTGAGTTCCGAACAGATCCGGCAGAGTCTGATTTTCTGCTCCCGGTTCAGATAGCAGTTTTCAAAAATCACTTTCACTTTCTGCCCGGCGGCGTGCGTCACATCGATTACCGCCTTGAGATCGGCTTTCACATAGTCCCAGTCACCGCTGAGCACCTTGCTGATATTGACGACCAGATCAAGTTCCTGCCCGCCGTCGGCCAGCGCCTTTTCGGCTTCGGCTTTTTTAATTTCCGTGCAATGTCCGCCGTGCGGAAATCCGATAACAGTGGAGGCAGCAACGCCGCTGCCTTTGAGCAGTTCCGCGCAGCGTTTCAGATAATAGGGCTGGATGCAGACACTGCCGGTACGATATTTGAGCGCAACCTGAATACCCGCTTCAAAAACTTTGTCCGTCATCGTCGGATTCAGCAACGAGTGGTCGATCATGCGCGCAAGATCGTCATAGGTATAATTCATAATAAAAACTCCTTAATTATGCCTCATCATACACAGCGCCCGGATTCCCGGAAGCCGGTCGGCGCGGAACAATATTCACAGTTGCCAGCCGGTCATTTTTTTCACTTCGGCAACCAGTTCGACAGCCATTGTCTTGTCTTTTTTAACACTCGGATGCCAGTGGCCGCCGCGGTCTTCCGGACCGGCAGGTCTGGCGTAGAGCAGAACGGTCACGTCGGTAAACTGCGCGGCGATTTCCGGCAGCCAGTTGCTCGCCGGTTCATAGGCCATCGGCCCGATGCTGAGAATGATTTTTGAGTGCGGAGCCAGCGAGCGGATTCGCGCAATGAATGCCGTATATGCCGCAATGTAATCCTCTTTGCTGAGCGGCGGCTTGCCGCCCTGTGTGCTCATGTCGTTCGTGCCGAGATTAATGACGACCACGTCCGGAATGAACCGGCTGTGATCCCATAGCGGGGTCTCTTCCGCAGGCAGTGTGCGGTCAAAAATCTTCGGTACAGTTTCAGCCGTATCGTTCTGCACCTGACGGTTGCGGTACATCCCGCGCCCCGACCAGCAGACCATCATCAGGCCGGCGTTCAGCTCGCGCGCGGCGATGGCGGCATAGGACATATAGCCGTTTTCGTTTTCGACGCTGTTGCCCTCTTCGACGGTCTTCGCTTCATTGCCGTAGCCGCAGGTGATGGAGTCGCCGATTACCAGCATCTTCCGCTCCGGTGCCGCGACGTTGAAAAGCCCGCCGCCGTCCGGCAGCTGGAAGCCGCCGAATTTCACGGTTCCAATAGAACCTTCACTGCGCTTGAAGAGAACGATCCGGTGCCGCTTTCCGGATTCCAGCCCTTCGGCCAGCGGATATATTTTCTGACCGGGCCGAACAATTAAAACTTTTTCCTGCCCGTCTACCACAGCGGTGATGCCGGCAGTTTTTCCGCCCGTCAGTTCCAGCACGGCGCTGATCGACGCGCCCTCCAGCTCCGTCTCAATCCGGCTGCCGCTCCAGCCGAACCGGTAATCGTCCGTGAAACGGCCGGTATAAAGAATCTCCGGACGCGACGGCTCAACCTGAACCGGCTGGCCGGCGACGGCATAAATCCGGAAAAGCGCGACACACAATAAAATGGTTATCCGTTTCGAAAGCATGGATTATCCTTTCAGCAGTGTGAGTCATTTAAGATAACGGAAGCCGGACGGCTTCAAAAGACCGATGCGCTGGAACAATAATCATCTGTGATGCTGAATAATGTTCCACAGAACGCAGATTGCCCCGGAAACGGTTTTGCGGTTTGATTCCGGCATTAATCAGAAGGATGCCATCATGAAATACAGAAATGCGATTGAAGCGCTGGCTGTCGCCGGAGCCGTGAGTGGGTTTACGTTGAACGCCGGAGCTGAAAAACAGCCGAACGTGCTTTTTCTGTCCGTTGACGATCTGAAACCGGCACTCGGCTGTTACGGATTTGATGAAATCAAAACACCGAACATCGACCGGCTGGCCGCGCGCGGCACGGTGATGCTGAACAACTACTGTCAGCAGGCGATCTGCGCCCCTTCCCGCATGAGCATGTTCACCGGTCTCCGGCCGGATTCCACCAAAGTGTGGGATCTGCAAACCGATCTGCGCACGGTCTGCCCGTCCGCCGTCACCATGCAGCAGTATTTCAAGGAACACGGTTATGAAACCGCCGGAAGCGGAAAAGTCATGCACGGATCGAAAAATGAGGATCCGCTTTCCTGGTCCATTCCGTTTCGTGATGACAAGGATCTCAAATATGCCGCCGGATTTCCGGTACCGGCTCACGACGGATGTTTCTATCAGGGCAAGAAAGAGCAGGAAGTTTACGGGGAACTCCAGAAAGCTAATGTCAACGATTGGAAAGTCCGTTTCAAATGGATGGCGCAAAAAGGTGCGATGCCATCAACGGAATGTCTGGATATTCCCGACGATGCGTATGCCGACGGAGCGCAGACTACGTACAATATCGGTCTGCTCGAAAAATTCTCAAAAGCCCGGAAGCCTTTCTTTCTGACGGTCGGATTTCATAAACCGCACCTGCCCTTCGTCGCGCCGAAGAAATACTGGGATCTGTACGACCGCGACAGTATTAAACTGTCGCCGTTCCAGCAGAAAGCCGCAAACTCCCCCGCATTTGCGTATCACCAGTGGGGCGAACTGAAAAGCTACTCCGACATTCCGGACGGGTGGAATACCCCGCTGGAGAAGGAAGATCAGAAAAAGGTAATTCACGGTTACTACGCCTGTGTTTCGTATATTGATGCACAGGTCGGAAGACTGCTGGACAAACTCGACGAACTCGGACTGGCTGAAAATACGATTATTGTCCTGTGGGGCGATCACGGCTGGCACCTCGGCGATCACGGCATGTGGTGCAAACACAGCAACTTCGAACAGGCCACGGCCTCACCGTTAATTATCGCCGCTCCCGGATACAAAGCCGGACAGAAAACCAAGAGCATGACCGAGTTTGTGGACATCTACCCGACCCTGTGCGAGCTGGCGGCTCTGCCGGTTCCGAAACAGCTCGAAGGTGTCAGTCTGGTTCCGATTCTCAAAGATTCATCGGCAAAAGTTAAGGGATATTCCGTCAGCCAGTATCCGCGTGAAGGCAAACGGATGGGATACGCGCTGCGCACAGACCGTTACCGGCTGGTCATGTGGATGAAAAACAACTGGCACAGCACGCAGAAGTTTGATGAAACGCTGCTGGAAGCTGTTGAACTGTATGACTACGAAAAAGATCCTCTCGAAACGGTCAGTCAGCAGAACAATCCGGAATATAAAGATGCCTTAAAGGATCTGAAGCAGATGATGCTGGAACATTTCGAAAAATACGAAAAGTAGAGCCTTCCGGCTGTGTAACGGTTGGTCGGCAGATGCCGGCCAACCGTTTTATTTGTTTACTACCCGGTTCCGGATCGCCTGCCGCTTAAAGCGCCCCGTCTATTTGTAGAAAATTGATGGCTCTGCGCAAAGAGACGACTGCTAGCGGCGATCTCCTCTTACACCGAAAACGCATGAACCTCGGTGAAAGACAAGGCTGGACATCATCCGCAAACGGCATTAGGCCATATAGGCTGAGGCCGCGGTATCGCCGCCGCGTCCGGTCCAGTTGGTGTGGAAGAATTCGCCGCGCGTCCGGTCAATCCGTTCATAGGTGTGTGCGCCAAAATAGTCGCGCTGAGCCTGAAGCAGATTCGCCGGAAGTCTCGCGGCACGGTAGCCGTCATAATAAGCCAGCGCCGCACTGATGGCAGGCATCGGGATGCCGAGCTCGACCGATTTCATAATGACGCGACGCCAGCCGGCCTGCGCATTTTCAACCGCGGCGGTAAAAAACGGAGCAAGCAGCAGGTTGACCAGATCCGGGTTCGTGTCAAACGCCTCTTTGATCTTGCCGAGAAACACCGAACGGATGATGCAACCGCCGCGCCACATGAGTGCGATGCCGCCGTTGTTCAGTTTCCATCCGTATTCCTTGGCCGCTTCGCGCATGAGCTGGTAGCCCTGCGCATATGAAACAATCTTAGCGGCATACAGCGCCTGCTTGAGATCTTCAATCAGAGCGGCTCTGTCGCCGGCAAATTCCGCCTGGGGGCCTTTCAGTATTTTCGAGGCTGCAACACGCTCTTCCTTGAGCGCAGAGAGACAGCGCGCAAAAACCGCTTCACCGATCAGCGTCAGCGGCTGGCCCAGATCGAGGGCGGAAACAGCAGTCCATTTTCCGGTACCCTTCTGGCCGGCGGTGTCGAGAATGACATCAATCACCGCTTCCCCGGTCTGCGTTTTATACCCGAGAATGTCGCGCGTGATTTCGATGAGATAGGAGTCGAGCTCGCTCGCGTTCCACTCCGCGAAAACATCGTGCATCTCTTTGTTCGAAAGGCCGAGTCCTTCCTTCATCATCTGATAGGTTTCGCAAATCATCTGCATGTCGCCGTATTCGATGCCGTTATGCACCATCTTAACGAAATGTCCGGCACCGCTTTCGCCGACCCATTCGCAGCAGGGTTCGCCCGCTTCGGTGTGAGCAGAGATTTTCTGGAAAATCGGTTTCACGGCCGGCCATGCGGCCGGAGAGCCGCCGGGCATAATTGACGGGCCGAGCAATGCACCCTCTTCACCGCCGGAAACACCGGTACCGATATAGAGCAACCCTTTGCTTTCAACATATTTGGAGCGCCGGATGGTATCGGGGAAGTAGGAGTTTCCGCCGTCGATGATAATGTCGCCCGGCTCCAGATGCGGAAGCACCTGTTCAATAAAATCGTCCACCGCTTTCCCGGCTTTGACCAGCATCATCACCTTCCGCGGACGCTCGAGGCTCGCGCAAAACTCTTTGATACTGTGACAGCCGATAAAGTTTTTACCTGCGCCGCGACCGGCAATAAACGCATCGACTTTTTCAACGGTGCGGTTGAATACTGCGACTCTGAAGCCTTTGCTTTCCATGTTGAGAACAAGATTCTCACCCATTACCGCCAAGCCAATCAATCCGATATCTGCTTTCATCGTTCCGCTCCTTATCTCTGAAACTTACCCTCGCAAAGGGTTTCAATCAAGGCCTGTCCGGCACAGCTTCTTGCCGGTAAAATAAAGAAGCGCCCTTCGGAAAGAGCATAGAGTTTTAGATGGTGGGCCCGCTCGGACTTGAACCGAGGACCAAGAGATTATGAGACTATTTTTTTCATAGCTTAAACTGTTTATTTACAATAATTTAGATGTTTTGCTTGTGGCTTACGGTGGATTTATCTTGTTTATTCTCCCCCGTTTCGGCACGTTTTGGAGTAGTTCAAAGTAACGGGGGACGCCATGAGAAAAGAAAAGAAGCAGACACGATCAGCCAAGGGAAGCGGACGGCTTTATAAACGCGACGCACAAGGCCGGGAATATCCACCGACCAGCAAAACAGCGGGGGTTTTCTGGCTTCAATACACCGTTCAGGGCAAACGAACGCGGCAATGCCTCACCGGGAAAGACGGCAAACCGATCACCGACCTGCGCGAAGCCGAAGCCGAACGCAAACGCCTGACCGCCCCTATGCGGGCCGGAAAACGGGAAGAGCAACTTCAATCACTGACCGCCGCCCTTGTTCAGGCCGGGACTGAACGGATAGAAGCGACCGATGCCGCCGCCCCGCTTCTGCGGATTGCCGACGCTTGGGACGCCTACCTGCAAAGCCCTGAACGACCGGACACCGGACCGGACACTCTGCGCTATTATGAAACCTACTGGAAAAAAGGATTTATGCCGTGGCTTTCAGAGAATGCAAAGGATGTTCAAAGCCTGCGCGATATTACCCCGAAACACGCGCAAGACTACGCCGCAACGCTGAACGGAGAAACGGCAAGCCCGAACACCTACAACAAGCACACCGCCTTTTTAAAACTGTTTTTCCGCGTGCTGGCTGATGTTGCCGGACTGAAAGAAAACCCCTTCGACAAGATACGCCGCAAAGCCTTGAAGACGGCAAGCCGCCGGGAATTGACCATTGCCGAATTAAAAGCCCTGCTTGAAAGCGCGACCGGCGAACTGCAAACCCTGCTTTATATCGGCACCTTCACCGGCCTGCGCTTGGGGGATTGCTGCACCCTGACTTGGGGGGAAACCGATCTTGACCGTGGACTGATCAAACGGATTCCGAACAAGACAGCAAAAAGAAGGAAGCCGGTATTAATAGGCATACCTGCCGCCCTGCACCAAAAGCTTTCAGAAACACCGCCGAATAAGCGCAAGGGATACGTTCTGCCGGGATACGCAGAAACGTACAACTACCGCAACGCCGAAGGCCGTCCCGTTAAACAGCCGGATATTTCAAACGAGATTCAGGAACACTTCACAGCCTGCGGCTTTCAAACGCACAAAGCCGGAACCGGCTTCATTACAAACCCCGAAACCGGAAAGAAAGAATACACCGGAAAGCGGGCCGTTCTGGAAGTCGGCTTCCATAGCCTGCGCCATACTTGGGTTTCACTGCACGCCGCCGCCGGGACACCGCAAGGGGTGATTCAGAATGTTATCGGACACGCAAACCCGGCCATGACCGCGCATTATCTGCACGTAAACGAAGCCACCGCCCTGCACACCGCCAAGGCTTGGCAAATAGACGAACCAGCGAAGGCAACCGATCCCGCCGATCCCGTGCCCGCGTGGATTGTTAAGAAACTCCAAAGCATGACTGCCAAAAACTGGAAACAAATCAAAGCCGAACTGACCGGTGGTAAAAAATGAGCAAAAAGGAAAAAAAGGCGCCCGAGTACGTCCTAACCCTCGAAGATGAGCGAATCATTACGGAAATGTGTCCGGACGGAGACAGAGCCAATGTACAGGCCGCTTATAAATACGTAAATAAGGTTTCGGACAACCGGCTTTCTAAAGAGAGAGTTGAAGACCTCGTTGAGGATATTATTTGGATTAATTCTCTACCAGAGGTTGATTTGTCTGCCCATACGATTAAGGAATTGTCCGAGCTGGTTGCGCAAGCGCGGCATACGCTTTCCGAAGATGAAATTTCGGCAATATCTGGCCATGCCTCCCAAGCGCTCTTTATTCTTTCTGATAAGTTCTCACGTATGTATCTGCTGATAAAAGAAGAAGCCCCGTTTCGGCGCTTTGTTTCTGCCTGCACCGCTCTTTGCGAAATAGATAAATATGTTTTATTGATGTCCCTTAAAGAAGCGTTCGACATCCCGCTAAGTTGTAAAAAAATGGAGAGAAAAATTTCAGTAGCACTGGAAAAGCAACTTCGCCGTTTTCCCCCGGCGGGAGGAAGACCCGAAACCATGATCTGTGAAGCAAGACGGATGATTATCGGCGGCATATATTCCGAATTTCAAAACAGTTATGGCATACAGCCAACCGATACGCAGGGAGGGCTGTTTGAATGCTTTATAAAAATACTCTTCAATGATCCCGCTTTAAGGAAGCAGGGATTTCCAATTAACGATGTTCGCCCCTTGATAAGGGAAACCCAACAAGGCGATTCTCATCGGAAGAAGGGGTAATAACAAAATAATTAACGCCCCTGCCACAAATTAGACATTCGTTCTGCACTGCTTCAAATTGCTCGTATCTCAAAAAGAGGTACGGGCTTTTTTTATGGCCCATTGGAAACAGAAAAGAACAGGAGACAGACCATGCGGAGCGAAGCACTCATTAGAGACGTGATTAATTGCGATATTTTCCACGGAAATATTCACAGAGATTTCCACAAAGTTAAGTGCTGTTCTGTCTTGTGTAGACATATTTGACTTTCAACTAAAGTCACAAGAAAATGAGAAGACAAAATAAGAGCGGCGGGGTGCCGTTCAAAACATAAGGGGACACAAAATGCAAAAAACACAAATCACGAAAGCCGGAACCGCCCTCGTTATCACGGACGCAACCGACGCACAGCAGGCGCGAATTATTGCTGCGCTAAATGACCCGGCACCGGAGACACCGGCAACACTGACCAGAAAACAGGCCGGAAAAATCCTGAACTTGCACCCGCTTTCATTGAAGCGTTACGACAAGGCGGGGAAACTTCACCCAATCAGATTGACCGCCCGAACGGTGCGCTATGACAGGCGGGAAGTGTTGAGCCTGCTTCAGGGGGTAACGGTTTAATGAAACCCACCCAAAACCGTAAACCTGAGCCGCACGTTTTCGATGCCAAACAGCAAAAGATGCTCCAACAGGTATCAGAAGACTATCCAAGCAAGATAAACCATTTCCGTAAGGCCTACGGGGGGTCTTTGCGCTCAGCCATAACCGCAAAATGTTTAGAGTGCTGCTGGGGTGATACTGCGGCAATTCGAGAATGCACCGCGACGGCCTGCCCGCTATACGCACAGCGCCCGTATCAAGAGGCGCGGCAATGAAACAGCATGACCATGTTTTTGAACTTTTGAACCCTGAAAAGACCAACGCGCAACGCGCTGAGGCAGAGGTGAATCATGGCTACTGCCTTTTATGAAAATACGCCTTCGGTCTGCCTTTTATGGGATGATGAAGAGCTCATTATTCTGAAAGATAAGCCGACGCACACGCCGACCTTTATCCGTGCGGAAGAGCTTGAGCTTGAACTGCTCAAATCCTACTGCTCAGGGAATGGGTTCAAATCAGACGCAACCGGCGAACTGACCAACTTGCATAGGTCACATACGTTTGTGGCTGAGTTTGATGAACTGCCGCTTGATGCGCAGCTTGAGATTGTCGAACAAATAAAAAGTGAAGTTCCGATTACGCTGGTAATCTTTTCGGGCGGTAAGTCGCTGCATCTCGTATGGCGTCTAGTTGAAGATATTTTAGAAACTGAGTGGCGAAGCATAGCCAAGGCGATACAAAAAGCGCTTCCCGATGCCTGCAAAGGAACACTTACCGCGCCCAATTTCCTTTTCAGGATGCCCGGAGCAATCAACGGCAAGACCGGCCAGCTGCAAAAAATCCGGCATATTGACCGGAGGGTATATAAAAAAGAGCTCGTGGCGTGGTTAGAGAAGAAAGGATGTTACGTAGAGCATATAGACAAACCTTCTCTACAGACTCTACAGGCTCTACATAACAACCCTGTTGTTGAACGTGGCAAACGAGCGGATGAGTTCATAGCGCATTTTGAGAAAAGCGACTGTTTCGCACTATACCGCGCACTGGTCGAAAAGAATTTTTACATCCAACAGGGACAGCGGAATATCACCATAACGCAAAAAGTAGTTCCGTTCCTGTTCCGTGCCGTCGCTGAGTCCGTAGCAATGGCGTTTATTGAAGCGCTCTACTGGCATCATGCGGGGATTCTCACCGACCCGATAGAACAGCATATGCAGGATGCTCAGAACCAATGGCGGGCCTGTTTTAAAAATTATCCTGCCGAGCTTTTACCCGGAGAGCTTGCCGCATATAGCCAGATGATTGATCCGCAAATACAAGCTCTATTCAGGATTTGCCGCGACCTCTCAAAAAATGAACGCGACAAAACCTTGATTGATGGAGAGTTTGCCTTGTCAGCTGAGCAATGTCGTTTAAGGCTGGGTTTGAAATACGATGAACAAGGCCGCCGTTTAATAGACATCATGCACAAGCGCAAGGGGCTGATTCAGCTTATGCGAAAAGGCCGCAAGCGGGGCAAGGGACAGCGGGGTGTTGCAAATGTTTACCGATGGATTTTGTCCCGCCATCTATCAGATGGGGAACAGTGAAAAGTAAGCCTACCGTTCTAAAAGCGCTCCTCATAAATTATCTACCGAGGCTTTCATTTATCTCGATACGTCTGTTTGTAGCGTGTTGATCGACAACCAAAATAGCGAAAAGTATTGTGATAATTATCGCGAAAATATACGCCGCCAAGATGTGAGGATTCCCTTTG
>JBGAJP010000084.1:0-6129 GCA_044224855.1 Pontiellaceae bacterium | reverse complement strand
TGAACAACTGTTGTAACCGTCGCCGTATCCATTTTTCAAAACTCCTTTATCTTCCATTCCGTAGCACTGCATCATTCAGCCAGCGGACGGTGTCAGGGCTTACCATATCCTCCGAAAACCGCCAACCCCAATTCCCCTGCGTCGTGCCCGGCATATTCATCCGTGCTGCGCCGCCAAGTCCCAGCACATCCTGCATCGGCAAAACCGCCCATTTGGCGGGCGCGCGCAGCGCCAGTTCAGCCAGATCATGATACGTCGCCGCACCGTCCGCATGCAAATACTCGCGGATACGCTGACGCTCGCCATCATCAATCTGCTTAAGCCAGCTTTTCGTCGTATCGTTGTCGTGTGTACCGGTATAAACCGTCCAGTTTTTCTCAATTCCTTCCGGGTGATAGCCTGCGCGGTTCATATCCTCTGCGCCGAAACGGAATTGCAGAACCCACATGCCGGGAAAACCGCACGCTTCGCGCAACGCTTCAACCTCTTCCGTAATGAGTCCGAGATTTTCGGCAATGACATGCTCGTCCAGCCGGAAACTTTTTCCACGAACCGGATCGCGGCGAAGATTTTTTTCAAGCACCTGAAACAGTTCGAGTCCGGGACCCTTTACCCAGCGGCCTTTGACTGCCGTCGGTTCCTCTGCCGGAATTTCCCAGTAATCTTCGAAGCCGCGGAAATGGTCGATGCGGACAATGTCCGTCATTTCAAGGATGCGGCGCATCCGGCCCGTCCACCACGCATAACCGGTTTCGCGGTGCGCCGCCCAGTTGTAGAGCGGATTGCCCCAGCGCTGGCCGGTGGCGGCGAAATAGTCCGGCGGAACGCCCGCGACAACCGACGGTGTGCCGTCAGCATTCAGAAAAAACAGTTCACGGTTTGCCCAGACATCGGCGGAATCGCCGGCCATGAAAATAGGAATATCACCGATCATCGAAATCCCGAGCGGCTGAAGAGCCTCTGCCGTTTTTTTCCAGTGCCTGGAAAACAGGTATTGAAGGACTTCGTGACGGCGGATCCGCTTTGCCAGCTGTTTCCGCGTTTTTTCCATCGTATGAATATCACGATCACGCAGTCCGGCGGGCCATTCCGTCCACGGACGGTTGCTGTGCGTTGCGCGAATCGCCATAAACAGCGCGTAGTCGGAAAGCCAGCCCGCTGCGCGTTCGCGGAATTCTGCAAAACCGGCATCCGCTGAAAACCGGTCGGCGGCGCGGAATAGAATTGTTTCGCGGGCTTCGATCACGGCAGGAAAGTCGATCTGATGCGGATTGAATGCCGGAAATTTTGCGAGCCGTTTTTCCGTCAGCAATCCCTCTTCGATCAATTCGTCGAAACTGATCAGCAGATGGTTCCCGGCGAAGGCTGAAAGCGATGAGTACGGCGAATAGCCGTAGCCGACCGGGCCGGTCGGCAGAATCTGCCAGAGCTTCTGTCCGGCTTCGGCAAGGAATTTTCCGAAAGCCCGCGCCTGCGGACCCAGCTCGCCCATTCCCCAGCGGCCCGGCAGCGAGGTGATATGGAGTAAAACTCCGCTTTTACGTTCAAAATTCATGCGCGGCAGGATACGGGGAACCGGCGGCGAGTCAAATCATGAAATGACGGAACCGGACGGGATCGTTCCGCTGAAAAGATCGTCCACGAGGACGTTGTTCTCAAAAGCCAGATCGGCAGGCAGTTCCTTCAACTGCGATGCCGCCACGGCCAGCACATCGCAACACTCGTTTTCGGGATGGCCGTTGTGCCCCTGCACCCATTTAAAACTGACCTGGTGGCCGCCGCATAAATCAAGGAGCTGCCTCCAAAGATCGGAATTTTTCGCCGGTTTGGACGGGGAAAGTTTCCAGCCCAGCCGTTGGAACGCCAGCGTTTGGCCCAGCCTTTATTCATGGCTTCCACCACATATTTTGAATCGCTGGTCAACACCACGGTGCAGGGCCGCTTCAGCGAGCGCAGTCCTTCGATACAGGCCAGCAGTTCCATCCGGTTGTTGGTGGTTTTACGGAATCCGCCGGAAAGCTCTTTCCTCCGGCCGCCGGACAGAAGCACCACGCCGTAGCCGCCCGGCCCGGGATTTCCCTTGCACGCGCCGTCTGTATAAATTTCAACTGCTTCATCCATAAAATTTGCCTGTCAGGCTAGTCGTCAGCCTGTTGTCCGTCAATGAAAAGACCAAAATGGGACTGATGAGAGAGATAAGACGGATTCAGTTTTCTCCGTGATGGCCATTCCGGTAGTCGATGCGGGCACGGGTCATGCGTTCGCGCAGTCCGCCGGATTTTAGGAAGTCCTGTTCGAGCCGGCGAATCTGCTGATCCAGCAAATAGTTGGTCTGGTGAATGAGGCAGATGGCGATGTTGGCGACAACCTCCGGTGAACGGGTTTCAACGAATTCTCGATAGGTCTCATAGGTCGAATGGGGCTTATTTCCAAGCTTGCGAACATACAGCTCTTCTTTGGAGTCTTTATCCCAGATTACGAAATTCCGAACCCGCAGAAAATCACGGTAATCTTCCAGAAGTTCTTCAAGGCTGGCCCTCGCCACATTCGTCAGTTTGATCTCCATCTCTTTGGAGGTTCCTGAGGCTTTACTCCCTTCGACAATGTTCTGTTTGCCGGAGCGGGCCGCCTGTACCATTTGATCAATGGTGCGGTCGCCTCTTTTAAGAAAGCGTTCGCAGAACCGGAAGGTGAAGTCATAGACTACTTCGGACTTCTGATAGGAAAGCAGTTCCCGATAGTTTCCGTGGGGTAGCAGAATGGGTGAAGAATTGTTATCATTCTTTTTCATAATAATTCTTTACCAGATTATGTCAGTAACTGGAAACTATTCTTCCGAGGCTTGCAGATTAGCGGCGGACTGCTACCCTTCCGGCCTTTGAAATAAAGGAACTACCGTGGACGATCTGCTGATCAAAGGACATTTTAAGGGTCTCGACATTGCTTTCACCTATGCGGTGACGACGAAAGCGGTGAACGAGATCATTCTCCAGCACAACTGCGACCCGGCCGCCGCTCACATTCTGGGCCGTGCGGTCACCGGCGCACTGCTGGCGGCGACGATTCTTCCAGAAGGCCGGCGCCTGAATGCCTGCTGGAAGTATAAAGGCATCCTGCGCACCGTCGTGGCGGACGCCGGTCAGGACGGAACCGTCCGGGGCTTTATTTCACCGGCACAGCTGAACCTCGAAGATGACGACCTGAATAAGCTGTACGGCGATATCGGCGATCTGCAGGTTGTCACTTCGCATGCCGGTAAAATCCTTAACTCCGGTACCGCGCCGGTTTCCCTGCATGACGTTGCCGGAGATCTGGCCTACTACTTCTGCATCAGCGACCAGGTGGAAACCGGGCTTACCGCGATGATCGGCTTCAATGCCGATCCGGAAAATCCCGTCCGGCTCTGTCAGGGCTGGATGATTCAGGCACTGCCGGGAGCCGATCTTGAACACTTTGAACGCGTCCGCCAACGGATGGACGGCTTTTCGTTCCGCGAACTGCTCAGCCGGGAAAGCGAAACCGACGGCTATTTTGAAACGATCGCTAATTCACTGATTGACGGAGACGCGAGCTTTACCGGTCTGCACATGGAAGCCTGCCCCGCTCCGCGGTTCGTCTGTCCATGCAACCGCGAAAAAATGGAAGCGGTTGTCCGCACCCTGCCGATTCCGGAACGGATGGAGCTCGTGCAGAAAAAAGAATCCGTCGCCATTCACTGTCAGTTCTGCAACCGGCGCTACGAACTGTCCATCGACGAATGCATTGTCGCCTGGAATAAGAAGGAAAGTCATTAGGCCATAGGCTTTAGGCTATAGTCCAACTCAGGCGCGGCAGCGTCCGCACCCACCGCTGTAGCCGCGTCCGCTGGGCGCGGCAAGTGAAACGCGAACACCGCGCGCGTTTCCGCCCCGGCGGACAGGTAATACCGGCGTCAGTTTGTTCGGGACAAGGCCGGCAGGATGCCGGCGGTACGTATCGCAACCTTCCAGGTTGCCGTGGAATATGCCGCCGCGAAACAATTTTAAGAAGATTGTTCTCTTCGCAAAAATCGGCTAAAAACCTCGCGTTTTCAACGCAGTAATCCTTCATCTAATACTGGAATTGATAAGGAAATCAAAATGGCCATGAATATTAATTTAGATATCTATACTGAAGACCGTGTGTTGAAAGAAATGTGTATTTTGTATTGGGAGCCTGCGGGTCCGGATTCATTCGCACATAAAACGTCTGAACTTGCAGCGCATTTTAAGATATCAACCTCCAAGCTTAAAAAACTGGTTGATGAAAACTGCACCGCTTATTCAACACAATTTGCCTGTAGCAATTGTGGCGCACCTCGCCCTTTCAAAACACGAACAGACTTTACTACAAACCAGAATTATTTTTCGTGGGATTCATGGGTCTGTAACACTTGTGTCAATATTCAACGAGAGGAGCGCAAGCGACTGGCTGAAACTGAAAACGAAAGAAAATATAAAATATTAGATGATGAATATCAAAATAAGAGAAAATCAGGACTAGATCCGTCCTGCTTTTCATTTTCCGATGCAATTTACTTCATCAGCCTGATCAGGGTCGGAATGTCTGAGGATTTAGAATATCTCTTTCCTCGAGAATCATACGAACGTCAACTTTCGCCTACGAGTGATAGTGATCTGGAAATTCTTAGACAGCTCTACAGAAACGGACTAATTTGCATACATCCGGGCTCGAGAACAGATTCGTTGGAAATAAATAAAGACACGCCCGATTCGTTAACTTTCTATCCTCTTCAAGTACACTGGCTACTTCCTTTATCCGACAACCAGACTGCAAATGCTGCCATTGCTCAAATTGAATCTGTTCTTCGTGCAAAAGAAAGCTGGAGTGAAGAGTGGGTTAATCAAAGTCTACTTCTAAGAAAAGAAATAGCTTTGCAGGAAAGTTTCCAATATCTGAAATTTGTTCTTCAAGAACATGGATTTGATTTTTCAATCGGAGAGAAGACCACTCAGATTATTAAGTCACTACTGAACGACTTCTCTGTGGCCCAAATTTACAGTCTTTGCTGGCGTGCTGCAAAAGATGCGGCAGCATACTACATGCGCGAATCCGTTTCAAAAAAACAAGCGGCCAACATTGTTCCCGGATCGATCCAAAGAATGGCTGAAAAGGCACTATCGGAAGGCTGGGAAGTCAAACCGTATGGGAGGAATTTTAAGGTTCCTCAAACAATGGTAAGTGAAGTCCTTTACAACATGGCGCTCCAAATTGGAGATGCAGGGTTTAACGCAGTAATACCTAAAGCATAACAGCGTCCATTCTGTCGCCCTGCGCTCATGGGCACGTACCGTTCTACGAATCCACCGTTTTTGATTTCTATATTTCTATTTTTTCTGCCGGTCGGCGGAAGGCAGGATCAAGTCCATCGGCTGGCCCTGGGTAGACAGAATCAATAAACGCGGCTCGCCTTCAATCTGCACGGAATACGGCAGGATATGCAGTTGCAGTAGAACCTGAATCTGATTCGGCGTCAGCGACAGCCCTTTGTAATCCGGTGAAAGAACATACGCGCAACCCTCTTTCCAGCCGGAGCAGCCGTAGGCGGTGCGGCCCTTGATCACCTCTTTGCCGCAAAGCGGACAAGAGCCCAACCGCGCGGAGTCGAGCCGTCCGGCGGCGCTGTTTTGAATCAGTCCGCGGATGTACTCGCTGATGCCTTTCATAAATTCACCGGCATCCAGTTTCTGCCGCTCGATCTGCTTGAGCTTTTCTTCCCACTCGCCGGTCATTTCCGGCGACTTCAACAACGGGTCGCGGATGAGCGCGATCAGACAGCGCCCCATGTCGGTAGCAAGCAGCAGTTTTTTCTCGCGCCGGATATAGCCGCGCTGAAGCAGTGTTTCAATAATCGCCGCGCGGGTGGCAGGCGTTCCGATGCCGCGTTCCTTGAGCGCTTCGCGCAGCGTTTCATCTTCGACAAATCTGCCGGCGGCTTCCATCGCACCGAGCAGCAAGTTTTCCGTGAAATGCTTCGGCGGATTGGTTTTCCCTTCGCGGACCGACGGTTCGTGCGTACCGGCTTCGCCTTTTTCAAAAACGGGCAGCGTCTGCTCTTCTTCCTCGTCATCGGATTTCTTTTTCTTCTTG
>JBGAJP010000017.1:0-44257 GCA_044224855.1 Pontiellaceae bacterium | reverse complement strand
GTTTTGGAAAAAGTTCGGTATTACTATGCGGAACTCCATGAAACCCGTGACTGCTATCGCTATCCTCTAACGCTTTCCCGACTCATGAAGCTCTGTAATCGGAGTGGACTTCGGACGCTGATGGCCGTGCGGATTCTCAGCCATTCTATCGACGTCGAATCTGAAACTGAACCTCCGTTATTTTATGAGCGTGATCCGTCGCAACGAAATGCCATGCACCGTCCCTACCGGATCTATCTGCGATCCGGATCATCCGAGATAAAACAGGGGTTGTTTCAGGAGGAATAGAACCGAAACAACCTGAATGAATGTTAATTCAGGGTTGTTTCATACAAAAAGGAGACTATTCGGACGGACAATAACTCTCTCCGAAAATGCAGATTGGGGCCATAACCGCCATTTTTCGGCATGCAATCAGACCGACCAGTGTAAGATTGAGCACACATCTCACGGAGCGGTCAGCGTGGCGTGAATCGTGGAAAGCAGAGACCGGCTGTCTTTCACGTCCTGATTGAGAGACCAGATCATGATGCCCCCGAGGTCTTCTTTGAGAACGTAACGGACTTTGGCGACAATGGTGGGAATGCTGTTGTGCCAGATCGTGCTTCCAACCTGATCCAATTGCCCGGCCTCCGGATAGGCAGCCAGAATGCCGGCATAGGAATAGCCGTCCTTCCGGAAGGCCTCATCGAAACCGTAACCGTAAAAAGGCACACCAAGCACCACCTTCGATTTGATCAAACCGCGGCCGGTCCAATATTTAACAGCCGCTTGCGCAAACTCGAGTGATGAGTGCTGGCCGGGCTTCTTCCGCGCCCAAGGACCCGTGGCGTCATAGGCCATGATGTTGAGAAAGTCGAGCCGGCTCAAAACGGCATCCGGCACACGGTTGCAGTCATATCCTTGAGAAAGAGCCGCCGTGAGCAATTTCCCCTTGAGTTTCAATGCAGCGGAAAGGTCGGCGATGAAGTCCCCATAGTCCTCGTTGATGGACGGCCCTTCGATATCCACATCGAGGCCGTCGAAATCATGTTTCTCAACATAGTCAGCAAGTTTTTGGACGAAAGCCGATCGCCGGTCATCCGAGAGCAATTTGAAATAGCGAGCCTTCAGTACTTTATCGGCAGCCGCCGCCCCCCCGCCGATGGAGACAAGAATTTTGACATTTCCGGCGTGGGCACGTTCGATAAGAATTGCATCACTTGGTTCGAAAGAAAGCACCCCGGTGTCGTTCGTAGGATTCTCGAACGCAATTATGATATGAGTGAGCTTCCCGTAGTCAATGGTTTTGGAAAAAGTCTCCAGATCGATCCAGTTTGGAATATAGGCGACAACTTTTTTATCCTGACCATTGGTCGGCAGAGCATCGTCCGCATTCCCGGTCAGCATAAGAGCCACGCAAACGACAATCGCAGGCAAGATTCTGGCAGATCGCATAAATCCCTTCTCATGTATAAACGCCGGATGACAAATGCGCCGGGTGGGCTGTGCCCATAAGACGCCGAATAAAAAAAACGGCATCGCTGATATCTGCAGCAGGGTTGCTACCGGTTTCTCGTTCAACAGTCAAATAGCCTTCATACCCGCAGTTCTGCAAGGCAGCCAGATAGTCTTTCCAGAGGACATCGCCCTGCCCTAGAGGAACCTCTTCAAAGAGCTGTCCAGTACGAGAAACAAGCGCATCAAAGCCGCCCTCAGCAAAGGCGTTATACACTTCTTCCGGATCGCATGGTTGCAGGTTACGTCCGTCTTTTGCATGAGTTGAAACGATATACGGAGACAGAATGCGAACGGCTTGAATCGGGTCATCCTGCACTATCATGACAAGATTCGCAGGGTCGAGATTAACTCCTATGCCGGGCTCGCTCAGGTCATCAAGGAATGTCCGCAACGTTTCGGCAGGCTCCGGTCCTGTTTCAATTCCGAAACAAACCCCGTGATCTGCGGCAAAACGCCCCAGCTCGGTACAGGCTGAAAGCATAACGGCATAGCGCGGGCTGTTGCGGTCTGCAGGAATAACGCCGATATGCGTAGTGATGATTTTTGTTCCGAGATCCACGGCAAGCTCTACCATACGTTTAAGTTGCGGTATTTTCCATTCATTCTCCTCTTCCCGCTGCCAGCCATATCCTCCCAGTTCTCCGACCAATGAAGCGATTTCAAGTCCCTCATCTGTGCAGTAGTTCTTAAACTCAAGGCGCTGCTTCGGCATCAGGATTTCAGGGCTCAGATCCTTCGTTGCCGCATAAAAGCTTATTCCGTCTGCGCCCAGATTCTTAGCCATCGCAACCGATTCGCGCAGCGGTACGCGAAATGAATCTCCGATAACACCTATTTTAAATTCTGTCACAGCCTATATTCCGGATCAGTTTTTCGATGATTGCAATTGAGGCCTCGATCTCCCGAGGTTGGAGCAGCGGCTTAAAAACAGGCAGTTCCGGATCAGGAACCATGCAGTAGGCAACAAAATCAGCCAGCTCGTCTTTGATCTGATTGTTGTCCGGCTTAACCCAGGATGGCACAGCGCAGGAAATCAGCTGTTCATTTATACGCAGTTCTTTTCCGGCGAAATCTCCGACGACCAAGGTGCCGTCCTTGCAGGTTATACGGACTTCACGGCATCGCCGGGTGTCCGGAAGCAGCCAGGAAACAAAGAGAGTCCCCTCAATACCGTTAGCGTGGCGAAGCAGAACCGTTGCTTCCTGCGTCTGCCTCGCGATCTGTTTAGAATGCAGTAGGCTATAACCGGTAATGACGCCGAAAAAATACCGGGCCAGATCGAGATCATGGACGATCTTATCGGAGACAATGTCGTCAAGTATACGTTCGTCGTGAGGCTGACTCCGCTGAAAGCGATAGCTGACTGCATGAATCTGTTCCGACGCAAGCATGGCGCACAATTTGATGGACACCGGATTGTAGCGTTCAACGTGTCCCGACATCAGGCGGCACCCCTGACCAGCAGCGGCTTCGGTCAGCCGCCTGAATTCAGCAAGTTTTGTAACCAGCGGCTTTTCCACAAACGTGTGTACGCCGGATTCAAGGGACTTTAACGCCAGGTCAAAATGAGTCGGGGTCGGAGCGGCGATAACCGCCAAATCCGGGTTGGTCTTTGTCAGTAGATCCTGAATATCCGTGAAACAAGGTATGTCTGAGGCGATTCTCCGGGCTTTATCAGGATGCAGATCGCACAATCCGCACAGTTCCAGCTTGCTGGTCTGCGCGCCGAGTCCGGATTTGTAATATTCCTCGGATTCACCGTTCGCCAGCTGCTGTACGGCCTGAACGTGGTAAGAACCCATTTTTCCCAATCCGACCACAGCAACACGAATCCGGCTGAGATCCCGGCTCAAAAGCCGGGCAGGAGGACAGCCTGAGTGTTGGTTTTGTTCCATGGCGGATTCAACTTATGGCTCCGGGTTAAATCGCCGTCAACAGCTTCTTCGCGGTATCTTCAGCCAGTTTTGCATCCGGAAGAACGAGGTCCGGCAGACGGCAGAAGGGAATCATTTCTGCCGTCACCGGCGCGTCTGGAACATACTTTTCCAGTGCGGCTTTAACGGCGGCAAAGTCGAGATCGCCGCTCATCAGGTCGTCGCCGAAGCCATGAAGCACGCCGCCGCAGTCTTCGCGTTTGAAGTTTTTCAAGTGAACCGCCTTGATCCGCTTACCGAGGATTTCAATCCAGTGCTCGGCATAGCCGGCAATCATACAGTTACCGGTGTCAAAGTAGACACCGAGGTTTTTGCTACTGAACTGATCGACGTACATTTTCATTTCGACGGGAGAGGTCAGGAACTTATTCCAGACATTTTCGAGCGCAATATTTACACCCCCTTTTTCGGCTGCAGGAAGAACTTCTTTCAGGGATTTCACCGACAGATCCCAGACCTGCTGATAAGGAATTACCGGCCGGGACGGATCCCACGCCACATCCACCGCGCCCGGAACAACCAGAATGGTTTCAACTCCCAGCCAGACGGCAATCTGAATATATTTTTTGGTAAACTCAACAGCGGCCAACCGTTCTGTCTCGTTCGGCGAACCCAACGAGCAACCCCAATAATTTCCGGATGCCAAAGTGCGAAGTCCGATTTTTGCGGCGACAGCGGCTGCCTTAATTCTGGCACACTCCTCCTCTGTGATATCTGCCGGAATGCAGTCACCCACGGTAATTTCAAGCCCGTCCAGACCCCAATCGGAGGTATCTTTGATTGCACTGTAAGGTCCTTTTTTTTCGTCGAATCCGCCGAGAACCCAGTAGTTAATGGCTTTGTACATGTTCTTTCCTTTTTCAGAGTATAACTGTTGTGTTTTTATCAATGGATTCCTGTTCCGCCTCAACCAGCCGGATGGCCTCAACCACTTCAGTCAGCGGCATGTCCGGGGTTACGTCGTTGAGAATGCAATCAAGCAGATAGTCGATCTCGGTATGCCAGCCGGTCGGCAGCCCCGGCTTGGCCGGTTGCGGTTTTTCTACGGTACCGTTTTCATAAATGACGGAATAGCCGTCACCCGCCAGACGGAGCGTCATCTTTTCGCAGACGATCTGAAAACTCATTTCAAACGGTGTCGCTTTGGCCGGAGCCCAGCCGCCTTCTGCCGTCACCAGCGTACCGTTGCCATAATCGAAGCAGGCCATTACGTGATCGACACCGTTTGCGTCACTGCGAATTCCTTTGGCACCGAAAGCTGTGACCGATTTCGGCATTCCCAACAGCTGACGGATAAAATCCACGTCATGCAGATGCAGATCCAGAATCGCGCCACCGCTGAGTTTAGAGTTCATGAACCAGTTCTGCCAGCCGTTACCGTTGATGTCCGGAGATACACGCTTGAAAGTCGCGCTCTTAATCGACCCTGCCTTGCCGGACTGAACGGTCTCCAGTGCGTGATGGTATTCCGGCCAGAAGCGGAGACACATGCCGATCAGAAATTTTACTCCTGCCTTTTCAGCCGCTGCGGCGATTTCCTGCGCATCGGCGCTTGTACGGGCCAGCGGTTTTTCACAAAGCACATTTTTGCCGACGGCAATGGCCGCCAGAGCATACCGTTTATGCAGATAAACGGGCACGCAGATATCGACTAGTTCAACCTCCGGATCATTAATCAGATCCATACCGTCAGTAAAGGTTTTAACGCCTTCAAGGTCGAGCGGTTTTGAATTGTCGCCGCCGCCGATGTTTCCAACTACTGAGCTGATATCGCCTTTGAGTTTTACCGGATCGACATCCGCAACCGCCGTCACCTCAGCCTTTGAACTGCTGCGGTAAATACTGAAATGGGTTGTCCCCATAAAGCCCAATCCGATCACTCCAACCTTCACACGTCTGCTCATCCTCTGCTCCTCTTGGTTTGCGTCTTTCTTTCCGTCTCTACCATAGCACCGGCGGACAAAACGTGAATGGAGCCGACTGCAAAGTAATGGACAATTCTGCAATAAATTGTATTTTTGTTCAGATGAAACACGCCCTCGAAATTATTCTGCGCGATGAAATCCAGTCGATCTTCGACAACTTTTCCGCAGCCTTCGACATCTCCATCGTCTTTTATTCCATTGACGGGAAAATCATCCGGCGGGGATTGAACCGGCCTGAAGCTCTTTTCTGCAGACTTGTCCAAAACCGGCTCTTCAGAAAAAACCATTGCCTCAACATGGATGAAGAAATGTGCCGTCAGTGCACCCACATGCGGAAAATGGTCAGCTACCGGTGCCATGCTGGCATCGAGGAAGCTGTCGCTCCGCTTTACATCGGCAGCCAGCTCGCCGGATACGCCATGATTGGACAATTTCGAACGTCCGGCGAAATTCGCCCCAGGATCCTTTCCCTCGCAAAATTAAAAGGGATCCAGGATGAACTTGAAACCGCGTTCTGTCAGCTGCCCCTCTTCAGCAGGGAAAAGGCGGATCACATTCTCGGCCTCTTTTCACTGATGGTTGACTACATCATCACAAAAGAAATCGTCACTGTCCGGGGCGAACAGACCGTCGGTCGCATTCTAGCCTTCATTGAAGAACATCTGCATGAATCCGTCGGCATCCGGGACGCGGCGCAAGCTGCCGGACAAAGCATTTCGACGGTTTCCCATCAGCTCAAGCGGATCACGGGAAAAACCTTTACACAGCACCTGAACGAAGCGCGCATCCGGCGGGCGGAGGAATACCTGCGCCAGTCGCCGGAAAGTTCGGTACAGGAAATCGCCTTAAAAGCCGGATTCAATGATCCTTTTTACTTCTCCCGAGTTTATAAAAAACTGCGCGGATTTCCACCGATTCGCTCAAAACTTCTGTAACGGTGTACGTTAAGTTCTGCAATTTGGGTTTCTGATATTTCCCCCTCCTTTATAAATCGTATTTTGGTTCTTTACGCATTCGTCAGTTTCGGTTTGCTTGTTCCTGTAGCGGTTCCATGTTCAGGTACGGCGTGCTATTCGATGCAGTCCTTATGGATTTCCACTCAGAAAGGGCTCCATGCCCATTTCGGCGGCAAAATCGGAATTGTTAAAAATAATAATAGTGTTATCATCTCGTTTAATGAAACCAACTCTTCTCGCTAATAAAAATTCCAAAAGATCAAGAGAATCCCTTAGCGACATCTTCCGGCGCCGGATCACGAATAATTACTGGAAACCTGACGAACGGCTTCCGACAGAAAAAGAGCTCGCAGAGGAGTTTGGCGTCTGCGCGGCAACTATTCAGCGCCATTTGAAGGATTTGCAACGGGAGGGCCTGATTTACGGAAAGCGCGGACAGGGGCGATTTGTCACGAGTTCAGCCCGCAGACCCAGCACGGGCAATGTTGGTGTCATGCTGCATGACTCCCGCCACCTTGCCCATCCGCGTATGGCGCAGATTATCGCTGGCATTGGCACGGCACTGGCTGAAGCGAACCGGCACTTAAGCATTTTCGCCATTAATCAACTGGCTTCGGATAATGCTGAGACCTCCATGCCGTTACTTTCTTCCTGTGGAAAGAACGGCATTCTCAGCATTCCCGCTCTTCAAATGGTAGATGGTATCATTCTTCTCACTCAGCAGGTCGAACCCGCCACGGTACAACAGCTTGCGGAGTTTTTTCCAATCGTTCTGGCCCACGAGATGAATATACCTAACGTCATCACCGTTGCCGATGATTCCACGGCAGGCTCACTCATGGCTCTGAATCATTTGACAACACTCGGACACAAGCGGATCGCGGTTATTACGAAAGGACCGGAGGATCCGGTTGCGCGGCTGATCCGAGACGGTGTGCGGCTGGCCACTCAGATGCACTCCCCTTCTCCTGAAATTCGCATTTACACACAAAAAATATTCAATGACGCTGAAGGGTTCCGTATTGCGGAAGAAATCGTAAGCGAAAAAAAACGATCGACCGCGATTGTCTGTGAAGATCAAACCGCACAGGGCGTGCTTCAATTTCTTGAGAAAAAGGGGCTTCGCTTACCTGAAGACATGTCTTTGGTCAGCTGGAATGCAACGCTAACCGAACGAAAACCGGTTGGAATCACTTCTATATGCTTTGATGATTTTGATGCGGGGGTCCGCCGAGCCCGGCGACTTCTGGAATCTATTGAAAGCCGCACCGTTCCGTTTGAGAAAGAATATATCGAGCCTCATTTGGAGATCCGCCAGTCCACTGCGGCTCCGCCTAAGGTTTAAGCGAATCCGGTCACTGAAAAAGCCCGGCATAACGGCCGGGCTTTTTTACAGACGTGAGAATTATATTAACGCATCAGTCGGCGGCGCAGAATGGCAACCAAAGCGCCTACTCCGAGCATCCCGATAGTGGTCGGTTCAGGCACAACGGCTGTTCCAAAGTCAAGCTCGAGAACATTGGTCCCGCCGATTGTATCCGAAGCGGAATCAACAAAAACCATGTTATCAAACAAATGATATATATTAGCCGTATTTGCGGGGATTGGCTGGTCAATAATGAAGCCGGTGATGGTATTGGCGTCAGAAATTGTCGTCGTTGCAAGCCCCACATACAGCCCGGAGGTCGCCTCTTTTCCATACATAGCAACCATACCGTCGGCCAGCATTCCGAGCGTTCCCGGCAAAGCAACGTCGGCACCGGTAAGGTTCATAACCAGAGTGACACGTCCTTTCTTTGTTGAACCAGTAAACTGATTATCGAGCAGGGTTATAAAGCCTGAGGTAGCACGCGTACCGTCAGCAGTTGCAAATGTCGCCAGAATGTTCTGGGCGGGAGTGGTATCGGAAGGTCTAACCGCGTCAAAGCTCAATGCCAGAAAGGTCCCATCACCGTATGAGCCCGCGCTCGCCTGATTCAACCAGACCTGTTTAGTCGTTGTCGTTGGAATCGCAGATAATTTGCCAGCCATATTCAATCCGTAAGCGGAAGCATCCACGACCGTCAGCGAAGGAGTCAACCCAGAACCGCTTCCCTGAAACGAAGTGAAGGTGTCATCATCACCTGTGGCATTTAGCGCGACGTTATTACCCGCACTGTAAGATTCAAAGTCCGCCTGCCAGACAATTCCGGCACCGGCCGGAAGGGCCAACGCAACGGTGGCCAGCACGGCAATCATTCCCCTCAGCAACTGCTTATCCTTCATTTCCGTCTCCTTTCGTTTTTTTTCACCGCGGACCTTCCGCGGCAAAATCATTATTTTCATCTGCGATGAAGCATGAAATAAATTTTTCTATTTTACAACACTAATGTTATTAAAATTTACAGGCTATTTTTAGTGAAAGTATTTTAAGATATTAACTATTGTTTTTCACCCCTGATGCCGGAAGCCACACGGCAGACAACACAAGGGACACCGCCTTCCATTGGCTCAATCTTCTTTTTCATTTCCTGTCTTCTCCTTACTGCGCCGTGGAAATTACAACAAGACTCAATCCCGCCCGTTTGGCAGGAAGTGTTCCGAAATCCAGCTCCAGAACGTTCACGTTGTTCACTTTGTCGGTGACCGAATCCCAGACTCCGAAGTTGTCATACAGATGATACATGCCCGCGCCGGTGACGGCGTTGATCGGCTGATCGATAATAAATCCGGCGACCGAGCTGGAAGTAAGTTCTGTCGTCACATAACCCACATACTCTCCTGAAGCCACATCCTTCCCATAGGCGGCAACCATTCCGTCAGCCAGCGTTCCGAGCGTTCCCGGCAGAGTGATGTTGCCACCTGTTAAATTTGCAACCAATGTCACGCGGCCCTTTTTTGTTGAGCCAGAAAACGCATTGTCCAAAAGCGACAAAAAGCCTGCCGTGGCGCGCACTCCATCACTCGCTGCGGGTGCTACAAGAACGTTGGAAAAGGGAGTCGTGCCGGGCCGAACCATATCAAAACCCAGCACGAAAACCGATCCGGCACTGTAAGATCCCAAGTCAGCCTGATTCACCCATATCTGTTTTGCTGTCGTCGTTGCCGTTGACGATGTGAATTTACCGGACAGCCCGCTGGTCAGGCCGTTCGAAGAGCCATCAACGGCCTTGAATTCCGGAGAAAGCAGACTGCTCGATCCTGTAAACGAAGTGAATGTATCCGCATTGCCAGAAGCATCTAACGTGACATCGCTGCCCACACTGTAAGATCCGAAGTCCGCCCACCACACCAGTGCGGCTCTGGCCGGAAAAGTGCACTCGACTGATAAAATGAGCACGCAACTCAAAACCAGCCGCTTTATCGAGTTATTTTTTTTCATTTTCCCCTTTCTTCACCAAATAACACTGTTGTTTTACAAAAATTGTTCTGTTTCAAGTTACAGTACACGCTAAATCTAAATTATCTCATTAAAACAACGATTTTAAACTGGGTATATTATCGTGATAATTTGATACCAAAAATCGACATTCCGATCAACACTATTGTTGTTTGAGTTTTTTGGTCAATCTGCCGGCCGACCTATGATTCGGAATAAAAATCCACTGCTGCCGGAAATATTTTCTAAAATGACCAATACATAATTTCCCGCGGGCACATTGAGATCTACGCCACCGGACAATGTTTCCGGCAGATCCGCAGCTTCCGGATTCCAAATTTGCACATTGGCACCGAACCGGAGACTCTGATTTTGCGGCTGCAGCGTCACCTGTACGTCTTCCGCAGAAAGGTTGGAGACCTCCAGCAGCGCACGGTCTCCTTCCGCCCAATACATGCTGACCGCCAGCGTGTCGCTCAGCTCCGGCGAAACCTTGCAGTATGATTCTATTTCCCAAAACGGAATGTGCACCGCATTCGAAAGACCAAACCTGTCCAGAATGTTCCACACTTCGTGACTGCGCGGCATGTCCCGTGTTTCGTTTTTCAGTGCTTGCAGCGCTGCCGGAGCCGGCGCATCAAGCTCCGGATAAAACACGCGCGGAAGCACTCCGTAGGCGAACGTTGCCGCCATGTTCTGATCGTATGTAAAGCCACCCTTGTCCGGCTTAGACATCCACAGAAGCCGGGTACCGAAAACATCCTGATTATACAACGCGCCGAAATAATCCAGCGACATTAGATCATTCAGCTTAAGAGCCGGATTGACCGCCCGGGCGTATACTTCCGTCTCGCCGGCCAAGTTCACATCCATAAATGCAAATGACGATGTATACAGTCCGCCATGCCCGATCACTACGCCGTTGGTTTTAACCTCATCATGAAACAGCGAATAAATGCGCCGCATCAGATCACGCGACTCCAAAGCATAGGACGTACCGGCCCACGTGCCGTCCGGTTTCGTGTACCCATGCCCATGCGATGTATTCATGCACAACCCCAGCGTCGGATGTCCGTCCAGGAACACGCCGTCGATGTCATACTCATTGATCAGATCGTGCAGCCGGTGCACCAGCATGTCATTGTAATAGCGGTTACTGCACGGGCGGGGAGCCGCCGCTGCGGGACTGGTCCGCTCACGCCCCATCCACAGCGGAAGCTTCACCATTTTTGAGGCATACTCATCCCACTCCGGACAGGCAGTGGAAACCTCGAGGCCAAGGTAAAGAACTGCTTTCAGCCCTTTGGCATGCGCATTCGCGATCGTTGTACGCAGATACTGGTCGAGTTGCGTATCAAACGTTCCCGGATATCCCTGCAGTTCGGTCCAGCCTTGATGCATAACGATCATCTGCAGGCCGACATCAATGGCGTCGTCAATCAGAGCATGCCCGTTTGTTTCTATGAAATGCGAATTATACCCTTTCGCATCCGCCTCCTGATGGTTATGAAACGCTTTGAGTTCATTCCAGGGAAGTTGCGGGCGGGCGGGCAGCGCCTGCAGATACCAGCGGTAGTTCAGCGTTTCCGCCAGATTGACCGGCGATGAAATCATCTTTGCCCGAAACGTCACGGTGTCACCCTGCGGAATCAGTTCGATCATTTCATCCGCCGGAGAGTGCCAATCCCGTTCATCATTAAATCCGATACAAAGACCGGTCTCCCGCCCCAACAGAGTCATCTGAAGCGTCCATGGGAACGTCAGGGTCTCCGTTCCAATCCGTCCATTGCCGTTATTACTCAGGATATAGAGATCCGGATTATCCTTTTTCTGGAACGGATAGGTTCCCAGCGTGCCATGGTTGTAATACTCAAGGTTTTCCGCTGACAGAGGGATGTCCAGAGAAAACTCTTCAACTACCGCACCGGCACCAGTCGGAATCAGCTCGGTTTCAAAACGGCACAATCCGTCATATTCAATCGTAACAGTTGTACGGGCTTCCACTCCGTCCGAAACCGCGGAAAACAGAATACAAACCGCCGTGTCTTTCTGCTCCAGAACCTGATTCGTATAAGCGCCAGAAAACGTGCCGCTGCCTGTCCGCAGCACATATCGCATCGGCATCTTCAGAAGCGACCGGGTCGCGGTAACAATGTTGGACGGCAGTCCGCTGTCACCCAGTTCATAAATCCGGTTCCAAACCGAAACGTTCAGTCCGTCGAGCTGCACCGGCGTCCATGGCGGCAGAACCACGTCTGCAGTGCCCGCCGTCGAATTGATCCAGACCGCTTCACGCTGCTGCGCGGTGTAACCCGGGCCGGGATATTCCAGCGTCAGCTTCTGAATCTGGAGATCACCGGTTTCCGCACCGGAAAGCGTGCTGCCGAAATTAAATTCGAGAACGCTCTGCCCGGCACTGTTCGTTAACGAGTTCCATAGACTGAGGTTATCAAACAACTGGTATGCGCCCGCCGTGGACTGAAGCTGCTGGAGAACAAACCCGCCGACCGGATTCGCAGAAAACATGTCGAGTACGGTTCCAGCAAGATAACTCCCATCCGTTTTTTTTGCATAAATGGTGTATTGTCCATCGCCCAATGTCCCGAGTGATCCGGGAAGCGCAATCCCGGAACCGGAGCGGTTCATGACCAGCGTAATCCGGCAAGGCACTCCGGCACCGATTTCATCATCCAGCACATACACATTGTTTCGGATGCGTGTCCCGTAAATATCTTTGAATGCGCCCAGCGCATTGGACCCGCCCGTGCTGCCGGAGGGACGCACGCGGTCGAAGCTGAGAACCAGAACCGAAGCGTTACTGCATGCGGCGACGGACACCTGATTCAGCATCATCGCCTTGCTCGAGCTCCATTCCGACGATGTCCATTTGACGCAAAGGCCGTTCGTCAACCCATAGCCGCCGCCATCAACCGTCGTCAGCACCGGCACCAGCACACTGCTGCTGCCGTCGAACGAAGTGAATGTGTCCACCGTACCATCACCGGACAGAGTCACCTCTTCGCCGGAGCTGTACGATTCGAAGTCCGCGCACCAGAGAAGCGCCGCACGAAGCGGCAGCAGGGCCGACATGCAAAGACCCATCACGATGACCTGATATCTGTGTAACCTGCAAATCATCATCTTCCCGTGGTCAGTTTTTATTTTCCAACAGGATCAGCCGGTAGTTTTCCGCCGGCACGTCGATATGAATTTCACCGTCCCTGGTATCGAGCGGTTCCCGGCTTTCGGGATCGGAAATCCGGACGTCGCCATTAAAATTCAGTTTAGCAAAATCCGGCCTAAAACCGAACTCGCGATTTTCCGCATCCAGATTTGAGGCGACGATCAGCGCCCGTTTTCCCGGCCACAGATACATCCCGGCCACATGCTGCGGATCCATGGATGGCGAAACGGTTCCGTATGAATTCATCTCCGCAAACGGAACATGAACTGCGTCCGTGAGATCCAGTTCTCGCATCAGCTTCCACAGACGGTGAGCACGATCCTGATCCATGGTACGGACACGCAGTGCTTCAAGGGCGGCAGGTGTTGTCGCATCCAGCTCCGTATACATGACGCGGGGAAAGACATCGTATTGCATCGTCACCGCCGTATTCTGATCAAATGTGAAACCGCCTTTGAACGGTTTGGACATCCAGAGAGACCGTACCCCGTACGTGTCGGGATTATATATCGCCTCAAAATAATCCAGCGGCAGCAATTCGCTCAGCTTAAGAGACGGATTGATCTTTTTGGCATACACCTCGGTTTCACCGACGAGGTTGATATCCATGAAGCTGAACGACGGCGTATAGAGTCCGCCGTGGCCGATCACCAGACCGTCCTTGCCGCTTTCAACTTTGAACAGCGTGTAGATGCGCTTCATCAGATCCCGAACCTCCACGGCATACGAGGTTCCGGCAATCCGCCCGTCGTCCCGAATGTACCCATGCCCATGGTTGGGATTCATGCACAGTCCCATGTTCGGATGGCCGTCCAGAAACACGCCGTCGATGTCGTATTCCCTGATACATTCTCTCAGTTTATGCACCAGAAAATCGTTGTAGAACCGGTTGCTGCATGGACGATAGGATTCCGCCGAAAATTCCGTCCGCGGGCGCCCGGCCCATAGCGGAATCTTCAACATATCTTTTGCATACTCAGCCCATTCCGGACCGGCAGCGGACACTTCCAGCCCGGCATACAAAACCACCTTCAGCCCCCGCTTATGAGCCTGTTCGACAACTTTGTGCAGAATCCGGTTGCGTTCTTCGTCGTATGATCCCGGATATCCCTGCAGTTCGGTCCATCCCTGATGAACAATAATGGTTTTCAATCCGGCCTTTATTGCGTTATCCATGGCCGCCGCGTTTTTATCAAAACTTGACAGATAACTTTTGGCATCTCCCTCCTGATGGCTGTGAAACTGTGTGTATTCATCCCACGGCAGTTTCGGACGGGAAGGAAGGGCCTGCAGATACCAGTCATAAACTGCTGGCCCAGCCAGATTGGTTTTCTGAGTAATCAGCCGGGCGCGAATCACTGCGGAGTCACCTGTCGGATCGACTTCGATCATATCGTCTTCCGCACCGTGCCAGTCCCGATCATTCAGAAAACCGACACAAACTCCGCGATCCGGCCCAACCAGTGAAATCTGCGGTGTCCACGGCAGTGTCTTTTTGCCGTCCGCCAGCAGTCCATTCCCGCCGAGACTGAGTATATAGAGATCCGGGTTGTCTTTTTTTTGCGGCTGGAATGTGCCCAGTACGCTGTGGACATAATGCTTCACCTGATCCGCACAGACCGGAATCTCCAACAGGAATTCATCAACAGAAACATTCTTTGCCTGCGGGGTCAGCACCGTCTTAAACAGACAGAAACCGTCGTATTCCACAGAGACTTCGGTTTGAACCTGAAGATCTTCGGTACAGGCGCTGAAAATCATTTTTGTACCGGGCTCCTTCTGCTCCACCACCCGGTTCGTATACACGCCGCGGAATTCTTTTCCGTCGACCCGCAGCACATAATGAATCGGAGCCTGAAGAAAACCTGTTCCGGCAATGGAAATTGTTTCCGGCAGTCCGGCTGCCCCGAACCCGTACGTCCGGTTCCAAACCGAGATATTCATTCCGTCTATCTGAACCGGCGTCCACGGAAGAAGCACCACATCGGACCGGCCTGCATCCGAGTTCAGCCAAGCGGAACCGTCCCGGTCTGTTTTGGTGTAATAGGACGGCAGTTTTGTCTCACGAGTCAGTTCTTCAATCCGGGCAAAATCGTTTTCCAGCTCTGTCACACCTTCCGAAGCCTCCACCACTTCTTGCTCCACGGTAATCTCACGAAGAGGCAGGTTATCTATTTTATCACCGTTCTCATCCAGTACGACAAGCCGCAGCTGGTGCTCGCCGGCCTCAACCGGAACACCTTTGATCCGGGTAGGCAATTTGACGGAAAATTCGTATTCATTCTTCTGGCGCGAATCCAGTCCGGACCCCTTCCCGGCCTTCTTGCGGAAAAACGAAACCTGCTGCTGCGAAAGAACTACAACTGCGTCAACCGGTTGGGTGCTTTGAAATTTCCCTTTCACTTCAACCACATCCCCGATCGAAATTTTATCGGAAGAAATCTCAACGAATTCCAGCGACACTCCTGCAAAAAGTGGAAGGCTACTAAGCGCAACGACGGGGAAAACCAACCGTTGCAATCTGTTCCTTATCATAGAAAGGCTTTCTAAATCAGCAGACGGGTCGGCAATTCTAAGCCGGCCCATCTCTGTCTGCATTGGTTAAATTGTTAATTTTCGAGCAGAATCACCCTGTAGTTCTCCCCGGGAACATTCACCTGAATGTTCGTCCCAAGTGCAACCGGCGCATTGGTGCTCTCCGGATCCGACATCCAAACCGGACTGCTGAATCCCATTGACGAAAGATTGGGCGTCAACGTCACGTTGACGGAATTCGTTTCTATATTCGATGTGACCAGCAGCGCCCGGTCACCTTCGACCAGATACATTCCGACTACCTGTGCATCGTTCGATGTGGGCGGACTCCATGCGCAATATGGGCCAGCTCCCCAGAACGGAATCCAGACGCCGTCGCCGGGATTGAAGTCACGAACCAGCTTCCACATCTTATGGCTGCGCACCTTGCACTGCGTTTCCGCCGAGATCTGGTCCTGCTCCTCCTGAGTCGGCGCATCCAGTTCTATATAGGTTACCCGCGGCATAATTCCATACTGCATGGTTATCGCCGTATCCTGATTATAGGTAAACCCGCCCATGTCCGGCTTGGACATCCACAACACTCTCGTTCCATAAACGTCCTGATTGTAGAGACCTCCGAAATAATCCCAGTTCATGAAATCGTTCAGTTTCAATTCGGGATGAATCTGCCGGGCATATGCCTCGAATTCTCCCACATAATTCACATCCATGAACGGGAAGGACGGACTGAACAGATTGCCGTGCCCGACAATCAATCCATTGGTTTTGCATTCATAGTGGAAGAGCGTATAGATGCGTTTCATGAGCTCTCTTGTTTGCAGGGCATAGGACGTTCCCGCCCACTGCCCATCTGCCTTGATATAACCGTGTCCGTGGTTTGTGTTGCAGCATACGCCGATTCCCGCATGGCCATCCAGAAAAATGCCGTCTATGCCGTATTTAGTAATGCATTCTCTGATTTTGTGGACCACAAAATCATTGTAATAGCTGTTTCCGCACGGACGAAAAGAAACCGCTTCCGGATCCGGTGCCGTGCGCGATTGTCCTCTTACCAAAGGCATCTTGACCATTTTGTTGGCATACTCATCCCACTCCGGACAGGCGCTGGATAGTTCAAGACCGACATACAGCATAGCCTTCAGTCCCTTCGCATGCGCATTGCTCACAGTATTGCGGAGATAGCCATCAAGATCCTCCTCAAATGTTCCCGGATACCCCTGCAGTTCGGTCCACGCCTGATGCATAATGATGAGCTGTAGCCCGTCGTTAATAGCAGTATTAATTGGAGCATTTGTCCCTCCGGAAAAATATACATTATACGCTTTTGCATTTCCCTCCTGATGGCTATGGAACTTGGTGTAGTCGCTCCAGGACGTCAATGGACGTGCAGGCAGTGCCTGAAAATACCAGTCAAAGCTGAGCGTATTGGTCAGGCTGATGTTCGCTCCGATGAATTGAGCCTTCAGCGTAACGGTATCTCCGGATGAAATGATCTTGATCATTTCATCACTTGCAGAGCCGGACCAGTTCCGTTCATCAATAAATCCGACACAAATTCCCCGGTTCGTTCCGGACAACGTAATCTGCGGAGTCCATGGGAAACTATTGGTTCCCGTTCCGATGACGCCGGTTCCTGAAGTGTAGGCAATGAAGTTGTCCGGGTTGTCCTTCTGGTATTCAATCGTGCCCAATATGCTGTGGTTGTAGTACAGCATGTCGGCGTATTCCGTCGGAATTTCCAACGTGAACTTGTTGATCATCGGCGTTCCGGAAACCGGCGTCAGCTCGGTATGATACAGACAGAACCCGTCATATTCCACCGTGGCGATGGTGGAAATTTTCACGCCGTTGTGTGTCGCCTCAAACAACGCGCTGATTTCTGTATTCGTATTTTCGAGGTAGCTGTAGGACGTCATTCCATCAAACGTCGAGCCGCCGACGGTCAAGGTATACTTTATGGACGATGTAAGCAGATCATCGCCGCCCACTTCAATGGATGTCGGAAGTCCCGCGTTCGCTTTTCTCAGCTTATAAAGCCGGTTCCATGTTGAAATGTCCAGATAACTGTTGGTAATTGCCGTCCACGGCGGAAGCACCACATTGCTCCAGCCGGCGGTCGTATTGGTCCAGCTGAAGTCGCGCTGTTCCGATGTATAGACGGGTCCGGGATAGTCGATTTTGACCTGTTCCAGATATTCGTAGTCGCGCTCCATCATCGCAATGCTGTCCATTTCATTGATCGTAACCGTTTCAGCATCCTGTTCCGTAATCTTCACGTCGTTGGTCGTATAGAATTCCATTTCCAGCACATGATCACCGAGACTGACATTCGTCGCCATCAACATAACGGCAGAAAAGGCATAATGACCCGGTCGTCCATCCGTGACAAACTGCACAGCATTTGTATAGAGCTTTTTACTGAACAGTGTCGGCTGGGATTTTGACTGAATCTTTACATAGCTCCAGTTGAAATTAACACGGAACGCGCCGCTGACTTTCACGTCATCTCCAACATAGATTGGATCCGGCGTTACACTGAATTTTTCGAGATTGAATGTGTTCTGTGCGGGAAAGGCATGAATATCAACAACCTGAACATCTCCCTTACCGACTACACCATCATTGGCATCCAAAAAGAGCATTTCCATTGCGTGCGCTCCGGCGTCTGTGCCATCCGTTGGAACAACAACTGAGAAACTGTAATGCCCATCACGATTACCGACTTGAATAATGTCCGTTCCCAAAACCATATCAGCCATAAAATCAGTCGGATCGGTTTTGGACTGGATCCTGACTTTAGAAAAAGCAAAACTTGCTAGAAGTGTACCGCTGATATTGACATCATCTCCGACATAAATTGTTTCCGGGCCGATTTCGAACCGTTCAACGTAAAAATCCGTATGTAACGGAATCGCCCCGAAATCCAGCGCCAGAACATTCGTCCCGTTCACCGTCGCATTCTGTGAACTCCAGAACCCGAAATTATCCCACAGTTGATACATCCCCGGTGTATTGGCATTAATCGTTTGGTCCAAAACAAATCCGGTGATTTGATTGATTTCCGATACCGATGCCGTCGAAAGTCCTACATAACTTCCGGAAATGTTTTTCCCATAGATTGCAACTGTCCGGTCGGGCAGCGTCCCAAGTGATCCCGGCAGCACAACGCCTGAACCGGTTAAATTCACCGCCAATGTAACACGCCCCTGTTTGGTCGAACCCGGGAACGCGCTGTCCAACAGAGTCATCCAGCAGCCTCCAAGACGATTACCATTCGCATCTGAAAATTGCGCCAGAACATTGGCACCGGTTGTATCCGAAGGTCTCACCCGATCAAAACTCAACACTAGAACCGAGCCGTCACCGAATGAACCGAGCGACGCTTGATTTACCCATATATGCTTAGTCGAAGTAAATGCCGTAGATGACGTCACTTTGCCTGCCAATCCATTTGTCAGTCCGTAAACGGAAGCATCAATAGCCTTGAGTGACGGCGTAAGATAGCTGGAGCTTCCGGCAAAAGACGTAAACGTATCGGCATTGCCCGTACCATTCATGACAACGTCATCTGTTGCATCGTACGATTCAAAACCTGCACGCCAAATCATTGATGACGACATCGGCATCACCATATCACCAAATCCAAGCTCCAGCACACTCACGCCGTTCACCTGATCGCCCGCAGAATCCCAACAACCGAAGTTGTCGAGCAGCTGATAGGTATCTGCCGTAGCCTGCTGCTGCTGTAAAATAAATCCGGCGACCGATTCAGCATCCGATATTTCAAGCTTATCGCCGGCGATATAAGTGCCGTTTGTCAGTCTGGCATATACCATGTATTCTTGGTGATAAAGTGTTCCGAGCGTTCCGGGCAGCACGATGCCGTTTTCAGAACCGGGCCCGGCAAGATTCATAACCAGCGTAATGCGGGCGGGATTTCCTGCGCCGATCTGGCTGTCGATAATCGCAGCATTGTCGCCGATGCGTGTTCCGCTGCTGTCGACAAACGCCGCCAGCACATTAGGCGCACTGCCGCTGTCAGAAGGACGAACTCGGTCAAAACTTACGACCAGCACCGAGCCGTTGGTATATGCCGCGAGCGCATCCTGCGCGAGTGTCATCGCCTTGCTTGAACTCCAGATTTCCGACGTCCATCTTCCGCAAAGACCGGTCTTCATTCCATAGGCCGCGCCGTTGGTTGCCGTCACAACCGGATCCAGCGCCGCGCTGCCGCCGTAGGCGCTGAATGTATTGTCGTCAGCGCTTCCATTGAGGGTAATTTCGCTTCCCGGCGCATAGGATTCGAAGTCGGTATGCCAGACAAGCGCCGCACGGGAGACAGGGAGCATCAACAGCACCAAAACCATCAGCCATTGGAAAAAATTACGCATGAATCCATACCTGTTCATACCTGACCTCCCTTTGCTGTTTAATTGGAATTCCCATCACACCGAAACCGATTAATACCACGCCACCGCTAATCGATCAACACTAATGTTCTTAGATTTTTACAATAATCGTATTGGTTAATCTAAATTTAATACAATAGTTCTGATAAATAAGATATAAGGCTTTGGGCCGCAAAAGTAGGAAAGGAAAGATATCATGGATATACGAAACAGCATGAGTTCATGCCTGGACGACCGAAAGCTGCATCCGTTCAGAGATCAAAGCGGTCTGCCTTTCTTTTCACGGATTAGGCAATATACAACTGAAGACCCGGCAGAAATTCTCGACCTGGAGCTGGCATCACACGGCATTCTGACCGTTTACCCGTATTATGGTCCGTGGTCATGGATGAATGACGATGCCCTTGCATTCGTCGAAGACCTGGTGAGCGCGGTTTACGATAAATTCAAACTCAGCGAAAGCACGTCCCTGCTCCCTACCGGCAACAGCATGGGCGGATTAAGCGCGCTGATTTACACCCGCTACGCAAGACGGACACCGAGCGCATGCTACACATTGTGTCCGGTATGCGATCTTCCGTACCACTCAACCGAACGCCCGGATCTGCCCAGAACCGTTCGTTTTGCATTTTCCGGCCAACCCGCCGGAATTGAAGATGGCATGAAGCACTGTTCTCCCCTGCACCAGGCCGAGATGATGCCGGATATCCCGTATCTGATTCTTCATGGCGACAGCGACACAAAGGTCAATATCGAAAAGCATTCCGCAACGTTCGTGCGCCGGATGAAAGAACTCGGCCGGAATATAGAATACATGGTTGTTCCCGGTGGGGATCATGGACAGCTTACCGAATACGCGCAACGCTGCCGGATTATTGATTTTTGATATCGTACTCAGCCGCCTAAAGCCTAAGGCCTTTTCTGAAACCACTAATCTTCACTGACTGGCACTAACAAATTCTGTAAGCCGGGGGACCTCACCCGGCCTACAAAATTTTATTCACGTTTATTTGTGGTTAACCCTACCTTTGGACATTGTCGATACGGATCAGCCGGTAGTTGCCGCCGGAAACTTTGACGGTCAGCTTGCCGTTCGACAGATCTATTTCCTCTCCGGTTTCCGGATCGGTCGCCTCCACTTTGCCGGTGAAACCCATTGCGTTCAGGTTCAGCGACAGCTCAGCCTTTTCACTGTCCTCCGAAAGGTTTGAGGCGATAACCAGCGCGCGGTCTCCTTTGACCAGATGCATGCTCACGATGTGCAGTGCGTCCATTTCCGGATTGACCGTGCAGTATGCCGGTATCTCCCGATAGGACACGAGATCCCCGTCTACCGGTTTAAAGGCGCGGAACAGTTTCCACACGTTGTGTGAACGGCGGGAAAGTTCGACAAATTTTTCGAACGCGGGATCCCAGCTGCCGGTTTTTACTTCAGCATACGCCACGCGGGGCATGACGCCGAACGCCAGCGTAACCGCAGTGTTTTCGTCATAGGTCAATCCGCCATGATAAGATTTCGACATCCACAGCGGCAGAACGCCATAGGTTGCCGGACTGTAACTCGATTCGAAATGATCCAGCGACATCAGCTCCTGCAGTTTGAGCGACGGATTGATTTTGCGGGCATAGACCTCGGTTTCGCCGACAAGGTTGATATCCATGAAGCCGAACGAGGGCGTATAGAGTCCACCGTGGCCAATCACCAGTCCGTCTTTTTTGCACTCGTATTTGAACAGTGTGTAGATGCGGCGCATCAGGTCGCGGGAATCCAGCGCATAGGAAGTGCCGGCCACCTGCCCGTTATCCTGAACATACCCGTGTCCGTGGTTGGTGTTCATGCACAGGCCCATGTTCGGATGGCCGTCCAGAAAAACGCCGTCAATATCATACTTCTGGATAGCTTCCCGCATCCGGTGAACCAGCATGTCGTTGTAATACCGGTTGCTGCACGGACGATAGGAGACGGCCTTCGGCTCTCCGCGCGGACGCCCCCCCCAGAGTGGAATCTTCAGAATTTTATCGGCATACTGCTTCCACTCCGGGCTGGCGGCAGAAAGTTCCGTTCCGGCGTACAGCACCACCTTGAGTCCCCGCTTGTGCGCGGCGTCAACCACCTCCCGAAGCATGCGGGCGCGCTCCGGCTGATAGGTGCGCATGTGCCCCTGCAGTTCCGTCCAGTCCTGATGAACGATGATAGTCTTCAGTCCCTCCGCAATGGCCTTGTCAATCGGTGCGACGCCGTCCACTTCCTGGAAATGCTCCAGATAGGCCTCCGCGTTTTTTTTCTGATGGCTGTGGAACTGTGTGTATTCATCCCACGGCAGAACCGGCCGTGCCGGCAGCGCCTGCAGATACCACTCATATTTCAGCGGTTCGGTCAGTTTGGTCTGTTTGGCAACCAGCCAGGCGCGAACGGCGACGGTTTCATTTTCCGAGTTGATCTCAATCATTTGGTCGTCCGAAACCCGCTTCCAGTCTTTGTCGTTCAGGAAACCGATGCATATTCCACTTTCGGGACCGACCAGTGACAGTTGCGGTGTCCATGGAATAACCTTACTTCCCGGAACGATTGCACCGCTATCACCCAAACTGAGAATGTAGAGATCCGGATTGTCCTTTTTCTGCGGCTGAAAGGTTCCCAGAGTACTGTGGGTATAATGTTCCACCCGGTCAGCACGGACAGGAATTTCCAATAGAAATTCATCAACGGATACCGGACCGTCCAGCGGTGTCAGCCTGGTTTCAAACTGACAGAGTCCGTCATACTCCGCCGATACTTCCGTCCGGATTTGAACGCCTCCGGCCTGCGCTTTAAATACCAGAGTGACACCTGTATCTTTTTTCTCAAGCACCCGGCTTTCATACGGCCCGTTGAATTCTTTCCCGTCCACCCTCAACACATATCGCACCGGCGCCTGCAAAAGCGGATGCCCACCGGTGAGAATGTCTGCCGGCAGTCCGCCTGCCCCCAGTGTATAGGTCCGGTTCCAGACGGAAATTTTCATGCCGTCCACGCCGACCGGCGTCCACGGCGGAAGAACCACATCGGCCTGTCCCGCATCCGAATTCAGCCAGTCGGGTTTCTCATTGTCCGCCAGAAGATCCTTATCCGTGTAATAATCCGGCAGCTTGGTTTCCGCAGCAATCCGCTGGATCTCGGAGTAATCCTGTTCGAGTACGGAGTTGGCAGCCTGCGGTGTTTCATCCGGTTCATGAACCGTAATTTTGCAAAGAACAACATTATCGATTATTCCGCCGGTTGCATCCAGAGCCACCATGCGCAGAATATGCTCCCCTGTATCAACCGGAACGCCTTTGATACGGGTGGACAATTTTACCGAAAATGTATATTCGCCGGGTCCGGTTTTTTCCAGTCCGGCGCCCTCTTTCGCCTTTTTACGGAAAAAATCGGTCTGAGTCTGCGACAGAACAACGACCGCATCAACAGCATCCGGCGAGGAAAAGCTTCCCGACACTTCAATCGCGTCACCCAAAGAAATTTTTTCAGGGAACACCTCCACCGACTTCGGAGTAATTCCTGCATGCAGCAACGGCACAAACATTCCAATCAGGGAAAATACGATTGCTTTTTTCATAGTGAGTTCCTCTTCTGTATACAATCCGGTCCTGTTTATTCCGCCTTCTTTAAATCAATGCGGCAAAGCACCACATTATCAATTTTGGCACCTGCAGCATCCAAAACCACCATTCTCAGGATGTGTTCACCGGCATCTACATAGGCTCCTTTGATGCGCGTGGAAAGCTTGAGAAAAAACTTATATTCATTATCGCCGGTCTTTTCCAGACCAGCGCCGGCTTTTGCTTTCTTGCGGAAAAAATCACTCTCGGTTTGAGACAAGACAACCACAGCATCCACGGCATCTTTCGATTTAAAACTGCCGCTCACTTCCAGAATATCGCCCAGCACCCCATTCTCCGGAGAAACCGTCACATCGCTGACTGTTATACCCGCTCCAAAAGCTGCCGACGCCATCAGGCATCCCGCCAAGATAATCCGTTTTACTGTTTTTTTCATTATTCTTCTCCTTTTCGTTCTTAAACTTTTTCATTCCGGCTTTTCATCACCTGCTGCATTTTCAGGTCTGCCGTAAAGTGTCCCCGCTGAAACGCCATCTCCAGCCACGGATCGCCGGTCGCCGCGCAAAAATCAAGCAGCCGTGCCTGCATCTCTTCGACCCTCCGGCTGTATTCCGGAAGCTCCGAGAGGCTCGTCGTTTCGAAAGGATCTGCCTGTATGTCGAACAGCTCGACCGGACTCCATTTAAAGAGCCGCTCCGTCGGCCGTTGTCCCATGATTCCGAGATTTTTTTCTTTCACGCACTGCCATGTTTTTGAACGGAACAGGTCGGATGGCAAAAACGGTCCCCCGCTGTCTGCGCAGTGATAAACCAGTTTGTACTGCCGGTTGCGCAGGATGCGGTACGGGTGATAGTCAACTACGCTGTGGCATGTGTGCGACAAAATCGTTTCGTCCCAGCCGGATATATCGGGATCATCCAAAATCGGCACCAAAGAACGGCCCGGCAGGTCGGACGGGCCGGTCAATCCGCACCAGTCATAAATCGTCGGAGCCAAATCCACCCAATTCATCAGCGCATTATGGCGTCCGCCTTTATTTCTGAGTTCCGGAGTGAAAATCAGCAGCGGACAGTGATGTCCGGTATCAAACGACGACGCCTTCGCACCTGGGAATGGCATACTGTGATCGCTGGTGACAATCACCATTGTGTCTTCCTCCCGGCCCGCTTTCGCCAGCGCATCTAGCACCAGTCCGACTCCGTGATCAAAACGGGAAACCGCCTCGTAGTATTCAACCAGATCCTGCCGCACCTCCGGCTCATCCGGCAGAAAATCGGGAACCATGACTTCATCCAGTCCGTATCGGGGCTGTTCAAACCCGGGAATCTCAAACCCATTATGGAATCCACAGTCGGAGCCGCGACGATGTGGATCACCAAAAGCAACATGGAGGTAAAAATTGCGGTCTCCGCACACCTCGAAAAACCGGTCGACTCTCTCTCCGATCAAATGCGGCTTATACAGGTCGCCCAATTCGACAAATGAAAAGGGATACACCTTTTCCATGGGAGCGACATGCGACTTGCCGACGATGCCGCTGAATAAACCGGCCTGCTCTGTCACTTGAGGAATCGTTACCATGTCCTCATGCGTCCGAAACGGTTCTCTCCCGTGACAATGCCCGTACTGTCCATGAGTATGCGAGTGACGACCGGTCAGGATGCATGCCCGGCTCGCCGCACAGGAGGGTGTCGTGCAGAACGCCTGGTCGAAAACAACCGCTTTCTGTGCAAAACGATCGATATTGGGGGTTCGAATAAACGGATTGCCGTAGCAACGGGAAATCCGGTCCCAGTCATCCGCAATAATCAGTACAGCATTTCTGTGCTTCATCTTTATACACCCTTCAGTAAAGGCTATCGAGAGTCCGGCACACGGCCGTCATCCGATTCATCCGCGCCTAGCTGCAGCAGCTCCTTCAGCATGAAAACCAGGTCGAAAGCTCCTCCAATCAGGGCGCAGACGGTAAAAATCGCCGTGGCAATTATTCCGACCGCTATATACCACATCGTAAACGTTCCCCAGATCATGCCTGTCCTCCCTGATATTTAAGCCCGTGCGCCTCATCCTCTTTTACAACTGTCGAATAGTCCACAAAACGGGCGGGCCGGCGGTTGAACAGCGAAAGAACCACCATTATCAGAATGGATAGCCCTATTGTGATCAGACCGGCAACCTTTGATTCCACCGCTTCCTTATATGCTGGCCAGGTTTTTTGCAGCACCAGATGCACAATCGGCAGAATCAGCGAAGTGAGAATTGCCCCATACGCTCCGGAAGTGCAGGCGCGTTTCCAGTACAGACCGAAAATCATGGCAATCCCGCATCCAAGCCAGATCGTTCCGGTCAGCATCAAAAATTCCAGAACAGTGCCTTCCAACGTGTAAAATATTCCGAAAAAATAAAGAAAGAGACCGATCAGAACCACCGCCACTTTTAAAGCCAAAAGATGCATGCGAGGCGTCATGGGCTTCGGCAACATGGGACAGATTACATCATTCACCCAGATTCCGGCCCAGGACAGAAAATAGGTGTCGTTGGTGGACACATCGGCTGCAACAAATGCACTGAACAGGATTCCCATCATCAGCGGTCCTGCAAGTGTTCTGATATACGCAGGGGTGGCAACAAGATTGTATTCCTGATCCACCATTCCGTCCGGTACGGCGCTGCCAAGAGCAGTCAGTGCGGCGACACCCAGTATAAGCATCAACATTGTTTTTCCATTAGTGAGGAGGGACGAAACCAAGGCTGTTAATCTGACCACTTTGCTGTTTGTGGCGGAGGCGTATCGGGACATGGCCGGTCCAAAACAGAACGGGGCGCAGATTGCCGTTGCCGAAACCCAGACAAACCATTGCCATCCATAACGGGAGGAGGTCAAAGGATTATATGCGGATTCGCCCATATGGACATCCAACGCGTGCTGCATGAATGCCATTCCCAGCTCCCGATAGATTATAAAAATCAAGCCGAACAGCCCGATCGCGATCACAATGCTTTGCAGATAATCTGTAATGATGACGCCGACCTGTCCACTAACCACGGCAAAATAGATTGCCAAAAAGATCATCGTGCCAGTCAGAAAGTTGACGGTCTGCACGTCAAAGCCGAACGCGGAAAAGGTGAGCGGCCAGCCAAGGAAATAAGTCAGAAACTTGGCTCCGGTAATGGGAAATATCGCCATATTGAGAACTCCGCCAATGCCACAGACGATTCCCACAAGCAGCCGTACTCCGCGACTGAAGCGTATCTCATGATACTGTCCAGGGGTCATTGCCTTGGATGCCCTCAATCGCTGAATTCCGAACCCGAAAAAACCGAAAATAACAACTGCGAGCATTGATTGGACTAAAATCAGCCACACATAACCCAGTCCGTTTGCAAATCCCTGTTGCGCAACTAAAGCAATCGTTACCAGCCCTAGCCCACCGGAAAAATTATTACTGAGGCCCAGCCACAATCCCGTTTTACGGCCTGCCACCAAATACCCCGCAACATCTTTTACAAATCGTCGACTCCATAAGGTGACGACAACCAGCACTGCCAAAACGACAGAAAACACAACCCAGGAAACAAATGTCATATCATCCTCTTTTCATAAACCTGACCGCACCGGTGCCAAAAAAGGCAAACACATATAACTAGCGTTTTATGTAACAGCCCACCCCGCCATCAAGTCAACAATAAATTATTAAATAATGGCATGTTTTGGAGATTATAACCACAACAAACCGCCGGCGCCAGATCGTTTCAAAGAATAACACTAGTTTATTATATTGACGCGATTGCACGTTAATGAGTATAAGTCTCATCAGAAATAACGAGCGGATCCCGGAGGGCGCAACAGCAAAACCGGAACAAAAGATCCGGAAACGGAGTCAGCAATGCATGAGATAACGTTGAATACTTTGGGGAAAATGGCCGAGTGGCTTAGAACTCTGGCCGTTGAATACAACAACCGGGAAATGAGGAACAGAGCCCACGTGGACCCGTCGGTCAAATTTGCCCACAGAATTTATCTCGATGAAAACGTCTATATCGGCAAGGGATCCGGAATCCGCTCCGGAGAGGTTTACGCCGGTGAAAATTCAAAAGTGGTTATCGGGAAATACTGCGCGATCGGAAACCGGGTGAGCATCAAGGCCCGCACGCACAATCCACTCAAAGGAACTACAGCAAGCGAGAAAAGACCCACCAATCTCCGGGTGGAGGAAGATATTGTGATCGGCAATTACTGCTGGATCGGCGACAACGTGTTTATCAACAAAGGCGTAACCATCGGCGATCACTGCATCATCGGTGCAAACTCCGTCGTCGTGAAAGACATTCCGGCATACAGCTGTGCTGGCGGGATACCCGCACGCGTCCTTTACGACCGCAGGGAACGCGGTTTTGTCTCACACGAAGAGGAGTAATAGTGCACCAAAATCAGTCATCTTTCAGCGAATATGAGCCGGGCATTTCCTGCCACAGCTCCTCTCACACATTTGACAGTAACCACCAGGAAATCAGCTGGTCGCTAATGCATCCCGTCCAGCTCGACCCGGCCTATATGAGGAAGGTCATTCAGCACGCCGAACGCTATCGCGTCGACAGTTTTGAAATCTGCGGAGAATGCCACAATCCTTACGGCGGATTGGACGGGCTGATCACCTACTCCGATTTCCCAAAAGTTTCCGCCCGGCTTGATCATGAACGAATCGAGCAGAATCGGACACGACTGAACACCATCATCGATATGGCCCACCGGATTGGCCGCCCGGTTTATTACTGGCACCGCGAAATCATGATTCCCGACGGACTGACCCAGGCCGTTCCGGACCTGCTCGATGAAAACGATGAATTCAACCTGCTGGGCGAGGCCTTCACCCGACTGATTGTCTGGAAAATCAACGCAGCTCTCGCCGCCGTTCCTAATATCGACGGTCTCGTTCTCACGCTCACCGAAGCCGACTACTCCGTCATTCACAACTCGAACCCGGATCGTTATCCGCCTGAAAAAGTGGTCGCTCATATTGTGGGAACCTTCTGCAATGAGCTGGGTGCGCATAACAAACGCTTGATTCTGCGATCGTTCGGGTCGATTGCTCAGGACTACGAAGATATTCTTGCCGGAGCAGCCAGAGCGGCCGAGCACTGCTCCTTTGAGATTGAAACTAAAATCACACCTTATGACTTCGTACCGTTTCTGCCTGCCAATCCGTTTCTGCGAAAAATTCCCGGAACTACCGTCGGAGCGGAATGTGACTGTCTTGGTGAGTTTCTCGGCGCAGGCTACCTGCCCGCCGCCAACGTCGAGCGCATCGTCGACTATGTCCGCGAAGCGCAAAGCAAAGACGTGCACCGTTTTGCGCTGCGCCTCGACCGAATTGCCAACACCATCTTTAACTCGGCCTATGAAATCAACCTGTACGCTTACCACCGCGCCATTGACGATCCTGCCGTAACATCAGAGGTCATCTGGCAGGAATGGGCGGAGCAGCACTGGCCGGAGTGCCTGCAGGAAATGACAGAAATCACAAAGCAGGGCATCCGGGCTGTTGAAAAAATCAACTTTATTGACGGCAACGTCATGTTCCATATGTTCCCACTCGACCCAGACATGAAGTGGATCAAAGCCGGCGGGATTTTCTCCCTGTTCAAGGAGGACGTTCCTCTCAAATGGCAGTCCGGCATCTGGTCCATCCTGAGCGAAAACAATACGCCAGCCTCGCGAAAACACATCCTCATGGAAAAAGATGAGGCCGTTCAGATCGCAACCGGGCAACTTGAAAAGCTGGAGGAGCTAAAAACTAAGCTTATGCCGAAACAGTTCCTCCAGGCTCAGAAAGAGTGGGAAACCGCTCTGCAAGTCGCCTGGTTTTATCGTGCATTTTGCCAGTGTGTTTGTGCGTACTTCGATGACCTGGAAGCCGGTAATGAAACCCCAGAATCGCTCATCGACAGCATTGAGAGCATCAGTTCCATCTTTGCCCAATACCTGTCCGAAAAGGAAATGACATCTATCCCGGTCTCACAGCCCCAGTCGGAAGCGATTGACCACCATGCCATGTCTCCAAGGAAAAATCCTTTGAAAAATGTCTACGCCGCACCGCTGTGGGCCATTATCAAAAACCTTCTGCACGAATACGCCGCCGAATGGAACGGCCGTAACAGATGGCAACTTAAAAGCGGAGTCTCCGATGTCATTCCGTTCGGTGCCATTACGGATGAGTGGCGTGTCCGACGCTACATGCACGCCAGTCACAGTCATCTGCACAATGGACGCCCGGCCCGCATCGTCGCCAACCGGGTGTTCCCGAATGGATATATTGAATTTGAACTCAAGGCGCCGCCAACCCCGCAGGCCAAGCTGATTCTCGAGGCAGATCCACAGTCCGCCCGTTCATTAAAGATCACCGTCAACGATCAATCACAAACTGTGCGCCTGACAAATGGCCTAGTTGAAATTTCGGTCAAAACCAACGGTAAGAAAACGCTTCTCGTCCGGCTTGAAAAAGCCGGGCCTGATTATCCTCGCGTTTATCTAATAGCCGCCACCATTGGTTAGTTCATGCCCCGAAAATCGGGATCAAATGCCGGTTTAACAGATTGTGCATCACATTCCGGGCAACAATATCACGATGTGCCTCAAGCGCAGAAAAGAATTTGTGGCCCAGTTCATAAGCCACTTTATAAGCAACATGAATCAACTGCCGGAAACTTGAGTTGTATTCCGGGCAGTTTTGTTCATGACGCAGGGCGTTCACAAACTGTTCACTGCTCCAGCCGTTAACTGTCTCGACGGACGGAAGTTTTTCCGGATCAATGTCAATCACCGTTGCATACGGCGCGGCCAGTTCATCGTAACGGGTCAGCGCTCCGGCATAAATTTTTTTCGCCACAGCCAGTCCGTCGCCGCCGGCTTCGGCAAGTCCGATCACCTCTTCAAGCCAGGTTGTTCCGGCTGTCTTCACATGCAGCCCAACTCCGTATTTTTTGATAATGCGGTTCATCGCCGGATAAATCGCAAACTTGTCGCTGCCGGAATGAACACTCAGCCGCAGAGTTTCTTTCAGACCGAACTGTTCGGCCGCAAAACGCAGAACTGCGACGTCCTGCTCAAATTCTTTTTCGAACTGCGCGACATCTCCGACATAATCAACGCCCTTATTGAACCGGCCGCTGAATTTCGGAGCGATGGTGTCTACCGGAATTTTTTCCTGCGCAATCATTGCCAGGATAAAAAGCATTTCAACCGGCGTCTGCTGCTCGTCCGTTTCATCCATGGAAACTTCAACGGCAAATGCATCGGTCTTCTTCCCGGCAATATGCCGGTAAATCCGCCCGGCCTCCTGCACAGCATAGAGATAGTGCTCGGCAATCCGACGTACATCATCGGCAGTAACCGACAGTTTTTCGCACAGCCCCGGCAGTTCGATTGCACCGGTCAGATTTTCCACTGATGCGACAAACTTATCTACATCACTTTGTGCCGCAGGTTTTCCAATCGCTTCAGCCACATCCAGCGTAAAGAAATCAGAAGCGTCGATAAATCCATCCACATTCGCCAATGAAATATGATCTGCATCTACAAAATATTTCCTGTCCCAGCCAAGAGCTTTGACAGCGGCATCCGCCTCAATGCGAAGCGAAAGCGGTTCGGTATGAACAGTCTTGTGCTCACGATTGGATTTATTCCAAACCGGACAGACAGTAATGCCCTGCTTTCTCGCCTCAATATAGGCGGTTAACTGCGCTTTCCCCTGATGACCGAAACGGTCTCCGCATCCCAATGAATAAATAACGTTTTCTGACATACTTATCGCCTCTCTCAATCTATGCGTCCTTTTGCCAAACTGGTTTGTTGTCATAGACCCAGCGATAATAATCCGTCAACTTCAGCCGGGAGGCGGCGGCTTCGTCGATGAATAACTTAGCATTTAAATGATGCTGCAAAACGGAGGCTGGCATAATGGACGCCACAGAACCCTCTACAGTTGCCGCCACAGCATCCGCCTTGTTTGCGCCGAATGCGAGCAAGAGATTCATGCGTGCATCCATAATAGTGCCGATTCCCATGGTGATGCAGTGATGCGGCACCTGAGTTTCGTCTCCGCCGAAAAAGCGGGCGTTATCCGCAACAGTTTGACGCGTCAATGTTTTAATACGGGTGCGGGATGCGAAGGACGAGGTCGGTTCATTGAAACCTACGTGACCATCGGATCCGATTCCGAGCACCTGCAGATCAATACCGCCAGCATCAACAATCGCCTGTTCATAGGCTTCGCAAAATTTTGGAACGTCATCAGTCATTCCATCGGGAATATGCACGTTTCCTGGCTTGATGTTGATGTGACTGAAAAGATTATCCCACATGAAACGGTGGTATGACTGCTCATGATCGGCCGGGAGCCCGACATACTCGTCGAGGTTAAACGTTGTAACACGGCTGAAATCGAGGCCTTCTTTACGGTGCATACGGATCAGCTCTTTATAGAGCATCAGCGGCGTGCTGCCGGTTGCCAGCCCTAAAACGGCGGTTATTTTTTTGTGAATCAGCCGCGCAATCACGCGGGCGGCAGCATGGCTTCCGGTTACGGCATCTTTATTGATAATCACTTCCATCAGAGAACCTCCTTTAAATTACCCTTCATTGGCAACATGTGTCCTTTTCCCAATGTTTGAGAAATCCTTCCGTTTTCCCAGCGGCGCAAACGGTAAAGCGTGGAAAAGGTGAAATCCGGAACCGCGCAGCCCTGTCCGCCGACCAGCTCACCGCCGCGCCGAACGTTGTTCTGCATCCAGGCGGGAAGTGACAGGTGATAAGGATTGCGCTCGACCTCTTTCACATGGAAAGAGGTCGCCGCGACCAGATCCGCCACGATTCGTGCATCGCCCTCGACCATCAGGTTCGGGTCATCCATCGCGCCCCAGAACTCTGTCTCGATCACCTTGCAGGCAAAATCATCCGGCATCTCCGCCAGGGCATCCATCACCAGAAAATGGGTGGAAATATGCCGCGAGTTCCAGTCCTTGGAATGCGGAACAAAAATTACGGCCGGCTGCCCAGTTTTCAGAATCTCAACAACATCACTTTTTTCCAATGCCTGAAAACTGCTGCGCGGATAAATTTCCCAGCCCAGAAATCCGCAGGCGTTTCTGAGTTCTTCAGCACGTCCCGCCTGTCGTTCGACATTGCTGCCGAACGTGACCGGAACATTGATAATCCGCATTCCGGCTTCGCGCATCAAACGAAGCGGAAGCAAACCGGTGACGCACTCGTCGTCCGGATGCGGCGAAAAGAGCAGCACACTGGGAGCATCGGGCGGCAACTTGACCGACGGACAAGAGTTGAAACCGCCCAACGGCAATTCTTTGGACGTTTCAAACTGCGTTTTGAGCATTTTCACGTAGTCAATGTACGGATTCATTTTTCTCCTCCGATCTCTGGAAGGCTGGCTGCGGCAACCGCCTGCCCGTGGCGTTTCATTTTTTCGTCCGGCATGCTGATTTGAACCGATGCGGCCAATGCCGGAAACTCTGCGGCAAGAACTTCTTCGGCTTTCCGGATGATCAGCGCTCCGCCTTCGCCGCTGGTCACACGGCCGAGAATGAGTATATGGCGGAATTCGTAGAAGTCTGCAAAATGCGCGAGGGTATACCCAAAGCAGATGCCGATGGTTTCATAAATTTTCCGGGCGCGCTTATCGCCGTCAGCCATCAGCCGCTGCACTTCGACAAGCTGCTCGGCAAAAGGTGTTTTTTCCGGAAACATTATCCCGGCGGCTTTGGCCAGGCGCGCCACACCCTGCTGAGAGAAAAACTGTACGCCGCATCCGGTGTCCCCGGACCACTCATCCACCGGGGCGTCCTTATGATAATCGACCGGTACAAAAGCGAGCTCGTTGAGCCACGAGGTAATGTTACCTTCCGGTGTGACATAACCCGCGGCAAGACTGGTTCCCATTGAAATACCCAGGACTGCGTTGTCATTGAGCGACATCGCTCCGGCCAGCGCCGTTACTTCACCGTCGTTCACGACTTCAAAAGGAATATCGTCCCACTCTTTGCGGATCTGCTTAAAGATAGGGTGTACTTTCGTTTCGAACTCTTCTGCCGACACGCCGCGAAACAGTGACGCCACGCGCACCTCGTTGTTCACATAAACGCCGGCGGCGCTGCCGCCGATGGCATCCACCCGCGGCAAATGTTCCGCCGCCCGCCGGAGCGAATCCATGATTCCGTCATAATGATATTGCGGGTTGTTTTGAAAATAAGGGTCCCACTTGATTTCTTCAGAAAAAACAACTTCACCATTCATCACAGCGGCACATTTACGGTCGCTGCCTCCCAGATCAAATCCGATCCGGCAGCCATCCAGATGGCGCCCCAGCGCCATACCGTCCTGCACCGGCTCCGGGATCTGACCCTCCGTTGCTTTTTCGATTTGAATCGCGTGATTATAGATTTTTTCGCCGATGATCTGCGAATCGAACCGGCCGGTCGGCGACTCGGAATAGTGTTGTTTCAACCGCTCAAACAGCTCTTCAGGCCCATCAAAAAGAATCCGGTTGCCGCCGACAGCCCACAGCATCATTTTCACCATCCGTTCAACATAGATAAAGCTGTGCTCCGGATCCGGAAGAATCCGCAATGTCTTGCGCACAACGACCGTGTTGTTCCGATAAAGCCCAAGAGTTACCGTGCGAGCGTCTGACACATCCGCAGCCTGTTGCTCATAAGTCCGGTTCCACAAAACGGCCGGCACAAATCCTGGATCCAGCTCTGGCTTAATTTTCAACCGCATCGACAAGACTCCTTTTCAATCCTGCATGAAACCATGCGCCGAAGCACATAAACCGTAAAGATCAATATTTTTACATTTTTAGTTATTTTTTAACTTTAATGACAACTTTCTTATTGATAGTAATATGCCCATAAATGAACTCCATCGAAGCTGTCAGCCGGGCACTGAAAGCTCCGTCAAACTATTTTGCGGGCCGGGGAGAAAGCACCCTGCCCGTCCCGTTCAACCTGCTGCTGTTTTCGCGTAAAACAAAAAAAATGCTACAGCAGAACGATCTGCAGAACCGCTCCCACCACCGCTTTGTACTGGCGTTCAACCTACGCACAGTCGGCTATGCACATCTCGATCACCTCAGCCTGCACTTTACCCCCGGACAGGCTCTACTGATTCATCCCTATCAGTTTCATCACTTCGGCCAGCTCGAATCCAATGATCTGCTCTGGCTGTTCTGCACATTTGAAATGCCGGCCGGAGATTTTTTGACCGCATTGCGCAACACAACCGTCAACCTTGGTCGCAAAACCATGGATGCTCTTGCAGTACTGCTGGAGGAATGGAAGCTCAACAATTCTTCTGAATCTCAGGATGAACTACTCCAAGCCGCGCTAATCAGCCTTCTGGCCAACCTGAAGCAGGACCAAAAATCCTCTCACGCACAGGTTCTGCCTGAACCCAGCGACAACCTGATCCGCACCGTTAACCAACTGATGGCTCTTCAGCAGAAAAAACCGTACACGGCCTTCCGGCTGGCACAGGCTATGAACGTATCGGAATCTCGATTACGCACACTGTTCAAACAAACAGCCGGGATTCCGATGGGGAGCTATATAAAAAACTACCGGCTAACCCGCGCCATGGCCCTTTTACGCAAAACAAACCTTTCGATCGCAGATGTCGCCGAGCAATCCGGATTCGGCTCCCTGCCGGCCTTCAGCCGGGCATTTAAAAAACAAACCGGTCAGTCTCCATATAACTATCGGCAGCAATTGTAAGTACGATCCTGAAATCGAGTGAGCTGAGCCCCCTAAAGCCGGATTCCTTGCGAACTTTCAGCGAACAGGTTCGCATCGCCATCCTGCCCAATGTCCATAACTCTGTTGCGAACTGGACGGAGAACAGGTTCGCATTGCTATCCTGAACGGACACCTGATTGGATAACCTGACCGGAGAAACGGTTCGTATTGCCGTCCAGCCGCACCGACCATTTAATCAAGCGAACTCCGACCGGGTTCGCTTTTTGATTTTTTAGCCCGTTTTCGCCCAATAAAAGCGGTATTCCCGGGTTCTCCATCTCCACTTGCCACCTGAACCCTGCCACTTTGCCCTGCCGCATCGCGGCATATTCTCCGTTCGCTCTCCGTTCTCCCCGGCCTTCGTCCCCTGTTTTTCCCGGATGGTAACCATTCTTTACAGCACGGCGAACTCAAACTCTGGCGGCAGCGATTGTTCGTCCCCTGTGCATCCGAAAAGGCCACCGTTCTTGATAGCGAAAATAACCGCCGCTGAGCTTCCAAGCGTCCAGAAAATCCGCTAGAAACACTTTCCATATTCTGGAAGCTCACGGCGGGATATATGAAGAACTACTTAGACCAACTGACTGCACTGCGGATGAATCGGCAAAATGGGCATGTCAGTCCGCACAAAGCGATCATGATGCTGGCAGTCATTGATCTGATTGCCTCTGGTGACGCAGAGGACAACCGAATCGTCTACGGCCCGGAACTGCTGGAGCACTTTCGCCGTTATTTCGATGTTGTGAAGACCGATGCAGATTCTTTCACCCCCATCCTTCCGTTTTTCCACCTGCGCAGTTCCCCGTTTTGGCATCACCGGCCCGTTTCAGGCCAGGAGGCTGTTTGCGCCGCGTTGAGCGACCCCGGCGGCCCCCGGAAGCTTCAGTCTGTAGTGGAATATGCCTTTCTCGATGACGAGTTGTTTGCCGCCCTGCAACAGTCATCTGTGCGGCAGGAAATTCGTGAGGCGCTGATCTGCCGTTATTTTCCGTCCAAGCATAATGAACTGATGAGGTTGGCCGATCAGGAAGAAGGTGCCGGTCTTTATGCGCAGGTTCTGCGCGGCCAGATCAAAGAGCCGGATTGCGTCAAAGAAGAAGATGATGAAGCCGTTCGTGACCTGGCATTCGCCCGGGTGGTTAAACGGGCATACCATTACCAATGTGCGGCCTGCGGACTGCGCATCTTATTTGATGGCATTTCGCTGGTGGATGCGGCGCATATCATCCCATTCGCCGTTTCTCATGATGACGATCCGTGCAACGGCATGGCCCTCTGCAAGAACCATCACTGGTCCATGGATCAGGAATTGATCTTCCCGTGCTCGGACAACCTGTGGCACGTCCGTAAAGACATTGATGATCGCATGGATTCTCAACGAGCGCTAATCGGCCTCGACGGCAAAAGCATCCTTTCCCCCGAACAAAAACAATTCGCCCCCAAACAACAGGCACTCGCGTGGCGCGAACAACGATTGAGGGCAGGATGAACATGGGTTTGTTTTCGGCCAGACTTTTCAGTTCGTGTCTTGATATCCTCATCAACGCCGCCAGTCGGGGACAATTTAGGAGTCTGATATGAAAATGAGTCTTGGCGAGATGGACGGCGACCAATGGGAACAGTGGTGCCAGAAGCTTCTTCGGTTAAAATATAACGACTACCAAGAGGTTCCCGCTCAATTTGGGGGTGATCTAGGTATAGAAGGATTCACCCGTTCCGGGGTCGTTTTTCAGTGCTATTGTCCAGATGAAAACCCGAGCGGAAAGGATCTCTATGAGAAGCAACGGAACAAGATCAGTACAGACATCAAGAAACTCATAAAAAATGCATCGAAGATACAGGCACTAGGTGCTGGCATGATACGGGAATGGCACTTTTTGACTCCACAATTTAACAGCCGTCATCTACACGATCATTGTCGCGGAAAGGAAGCGGAGGTTCGAGATGTTGGCGCTTCAGCTTTCGAACCGCACTTTAAAATCTATATACGAACAGAAGATGACTATATACCTGAGAGGGAGACCGTGCTGGGCACGGGAACCCACAGAGTTCAACCGTCATATGATGAACCGGATTCCCATGCCGTCGCGAGCTTTATCAACGCCGACAATGATCTGATTGGGAACATTCGACGCAAGCTGGATAAAATCCAAATACCGGAAGACAGAAAACAAATTCTTCTTGAGCGAATTTCCAAGGATTACATACTTGGACAACAAGAGCTAGAGGGTCTATGCCAAGGGTATCCCGATGCATTTAAATCCATTTCACGCCTGAAAGACGCCAAGGAGGCGCAGCTTCAGGTTGAGTCCCTAACGTCCACACAACCGCCGGGCACATTGCTCAAATCAACACTGGATAGTTACGAAACAGAGCTTTCAAAAAACTATTCATCAAAATTTGATGGTGCTCTGATCAAGCGGCTTTCTTCCGAAGCCATTGCAGATTGGCTAAGTCGATGTCCTTTGGATTTTCCGTCGAGTATGGAGGCAGAAAATGACTGAATTCCCGTTCGAGTCCATAGAGGCCATTAGCTTCCAAACACGTCCCAAGTCGCTATCTGCATCATTACGTCCGATTTATCGAATTGCGCTAATTGTCTTGGTTTTGCGATTAAACTGTCAAACGGGGACGTCTTCTCTGCTCAAGTTGCACTTTTTTAACTGGATTATCAAAAGTCCTGACCTCCGTGACTACGTCGAAACTCTAGCTAGGAATCAGAATGTTTTTTCTCTGGAAATCATCCATCTCGACCCAATGGTCAATCTCGCCTTGAAGTATGCTTATGCAGAAGGGCTGATCAGCATAACCAGTAACTCAAAGTATGCACTGACTACGAAAGGGAACGAATTTGCTGACAGTATTCTGGCTGATTCAGGCTCCCTTCTATGGGAAGACTGGTCGTTCTTAAAGCGGATTAAAACAAAAATTTCAGATGTGAAGTTGGCACGAGATTTGGAGGGAAAATGAAACTGCACTTTAATGCTTACAAAATTTCAATCTGGACGGATCAGGGTCCTTATGGCGCAAGAGTTAGTTTTTCAGATGGACTGAATGTTATCCGCGCAGAGAACACAAGCGGGAAATCCTCTCTAATCAATGGAATCTACTACGCGTTGGGGCTAGAGCTTATTGTGGGCAAAACAGGCGTCGAGGCGACCAAGCCTGTACTGCATTCGGGAGGAAACTATCAGGGTAAAGATTTTCAGGTTATTGAGTCATTCGTAGAATTGGAAATAATGAATGACAAAGGAGAAGTTGTCACCGTTCGCCGATATATTGTCGGAGAGCGTGACCCCCATCTTATCGAGGTTGTGCGCGGCCCTCATTTAACTGGTCCCGCCGGAACAACATACAGTATTGATCCGTATTATGTTCAGGTGGAAGGTTCTGCGCAGCGAGAACGAGGTTTTCATTTCTTCTTGGCTGATTTTCTAAACTTGCAACTCCCAAGGGTTCGGCGATCTGGAGGAAATGACGGCCCTCTCTATATGGAATGCATCATACCGCTGATGTTCATTGAGCAGATTCGGGGATGGAGCGGGATACAAGCGTCACTGAGACAAGGATTTGGAATCAAAGATGTTTCCAAAATCGCATTTGAATACATCCTTGGCCTTGGCGTGATCGAAAACGAAAAAAGGCGAATCGAAGTCCACGAGGAACTCTTCCGTATCCGAGATGCTTGGACAAGAAAGAGAGATCAACTTATCAGCTTGGCTCATCAGGCGGTTGGACGTGCTGTTGGAATCCCCCCAAGCCCTACGGCAGAACTGACAGATGAGCCATGGATTTCAATTATGCTCGACGGAAAAGAAATATCTCTCGATGCGTTTTTAATCGCCAAACGCTCCAAGTATGTCGAATTGCACTCTGCGGGTGGAGAAAACAGCGCTGATAATCCACAACTTGAAGCGAAGCTTGATGCGCAAGAATCTCAACTTCTGGCCTGTCAAGCCGCCCTGTCTAAAAAGCGTTTCGCCTTAGTCGGTGAAGAAGATGAGATAAAGAAGCTGGCCGACCGAGAGAGCTTCATCAGGGATGACATTAAACGGAATCACGATATTGCAAGGTTAATGCAGTATGGCGCCGATAATAATCTTTTGATTACAAATCACTTGTGCCCAACATGCAACCAAACGGTTGCCGACAGTCTGCTCCCAACAGATTCGGCGGTGATGTCGATTGACGACAACATCAAGTTCTTGAAGTCTGAGCTGGAAGCAATCGGCCTCCTCCGGGAAGGATGTGAAGAGCGTATTGGACGCATGCGTTCAAGTACTGAGCAGGAATCAATGAGGGCAGCGAATCTGCGAGCGACAATCAGAGATCTTCGATCTGATCTTTTGCAGAATCAAAGCATTTCGGTTGCTGCTATTCGGGAACAAGTACATTTACAGGAAGAGATTTCTAAATTTGAGCATATTCGAGATGAGTTCAATGATCAGATAGAGCACTTAAGAGCCATCGCTCTTAAGTGGGGTGAAGCTAAGGCGAAACAGAGTAATTTGCCGAAAGATTATTTTTCGGACAACGACCGGGTGGTTCTCTCTAATTTTTCAGACAATTTCTATAATTTTATTCAGGCATTCGGATATAGAAGCTCCAATACTTCTCGACTGAGTATATCCGAAGAAAACTACAGGCCTGTGTGTGATGACTTTGAGGTGTCGTTCGGCGCATCAGCAAGCGACAACATTCGACTCATATGGGCATACACACTCAGCTTGCTTGTTTCTTCAATGAAGCATAATGGAAATCACTGGGGGGTGATTATATTTGACGAGCCAGAGCAACAGAAGATGGGTGAAGCCAGCTCGGATGCGCTGTATAAAACCATAGCTGAAGTTCGACCCAAAGACTTCCAAGTGATTCTTGCGACAAGCGCCTCCGCAGAAAAAACTGAAGTCCGGCTAAACGGTCTGCCGCATAAACTGATTGAGTTCGGAGATAAAGTCATTCGGCCTCGCGAAGATATCGAGAATGATTGGTAGGCAACTTTCTTCCAACAACACCTCATGAATGTTGCGCAAACTTTTTATCCCCATAAACATGGAGATATATGGAGAAACTAAAAATCAGTCTAAAAAACTGCTACGGCATACGAGCTCTCGATCATGATTTTTCATTTAAGACCAGTACGGCGGATCCTAAATCAAAGGCTTACGCTGTCTATGCGCCGAACGGTCTGATGAAGTCATCGTTTGCCAAAACATTTGATGCGCTGTCCCGAGGAGAGTCGCCAAAAGAGGAACGATACAATAGGACATCAACATACATTGTGGAAGCAGATGGCACTGCCTTGCCTCAAGATGCCCTCTATGTTCTCAAAGCAGAACTTGATATCAGCGCAGACAGCCCGGCCATGACCGACATCCTTGTCAACCCAGAGAAAAAAGCCAGATATGACAGCCTTCTGCTCGACCTTGAAAAATTAAAAACCAAACTAATCAATACCCTCCAGAAAGTATCACGGCTAAAAAAAGCCGACATTGAACAAGCTGTTGTTCGGGATTTCGGAGGACTCATTTTTCCTGAGTGTGTTGAGAAGGCCCTAAGCGAAGCGACTGATGACAGCATAGGAATCTACGAATATGCCGTGATTTTTGACCCCAAAGCCGTGGAGGTTCTGAAAAGTCAGGAATTTATTTCCAAAGCAAACGAGTTTAACACGCGATATCAAGAACTTTTCAGTCAAGCAGGAACGATCTATCAGAAGGGCATATTTAATCCGACAAAAGCGGAAGCGTCGTTCTCAACACTGGAAAAGCAGGGATTCTTTGCCGGAGGACATCGGGTTCATTTAAAAGGTGAGACCGGTTCCGTTGATAAGGCAGAGCTGGATCAGAAGATTCAAGCGATTCACTCCAAGATTGATGCTGATGAAACGCTCAAAAAGCTCCGTATGAGTCTCGCCAAAAATGCTCAAACCCAGGCATTGACGGATCTCATCGAGCGGCTTGATTCAACTCAAGTTGAAGTTCTTCTTGAGAAGCTTAAGCCCGGAACCCAGACCCAGTTCCGCAAAGAACTCTGGGCATACTACATTCAAAATAGCACGGACGGGAAGGCGTATGTAGCGGCGTATTCTGAAAGCAAAGAGGAGCTTGTGGAAATCGAAAGAGCTGCCACTCAGGATGCGCCGAGGTGGACAGCTGCCGTTAGTCTGTTCAACGACCGTTTTATTGATATGCCGTTTACCTTGTCGGTGTCCAATCAGTCGCAAGCCTCCTTAGGAAAAGAAAATGCCCGGCTTAAGTTTACCTTTAAGGATGGAGCCGATACGGTCGAGTGGTCGCGATCCGAGGTGAAAACCCTGAGTCAGGGCGAAAAACGAGCGCTTTATCTCCTCAATTTCATCTTTGAGGTAGAAGCACGAAAACTGTCCGGAAAGGAAACCCTCTTCGTCATTGATGATGTTGCCGACTCTTTCGACTACAAAAATAAGCATGCGATTGTTCAATACTTACGGGATCTCTGTGCAGATAGGGGTTTTTATCAAATCATCCTGACTCACAATTTTGACTTTTTCAGATCGCTCGCCAACAGCTTTGTTCCATACAGCAGATGTCTGATGGCGAGCAGAAATGGCCAAATCATCACGCTGCAAAAAGCCGATGGGATAAAAAACTACTTTATCGGAAAATTAAAGGATCATGTGGCGAGCGACGACTGCATTCTTTGCGCCACCATCCCCTTTACACGGAATTTGATCGAGTACACCAGAGGAGACACTGATGCAGATTATTTAAAACTAACAAGCCTGCTGCATTGGAAATCCGACACATGCCAAATCGCTGTGGGGCATTATCTGGATATTTACAACCGTTTATTTAGCACCACACACGATACATCCAGTACGCAGCCGGTAAAGGATCTGATTTTTTCTAAGGCTCAGGAAATAAGTACGCAGAGCAATCATACGGGCTTAAATCTTGAAGATAAAGTGCTCTTGTCTATTGCCATACGCCTGTCTGCGGAAATGTTTTTGACAAAAAAATTGCGGCTGCTGAAGTCCGACGCAAACTTTTGGTGTCAAAAAGAAAATCAGTTTGGAGCCCTCTTAGGCGAGTATAGGACACTGGCCCCTTCTGCCCCAGAACTGCACACTCTAGAGAAGGTCAGCATTACGGTCAGCTCGAACATCCATCTCAATTCGTTCATGTATGAACCGATACTGGACTTGACTATAGATCATCTTGTCAGTTTATACCAAAAAGTGCGCGGCTTGTGATTTTCCGAGAGCAGATGTGCTATTGACTCCAAATCAAAACGACACCTAGATTGTGAAAAATCCACACGAAATCAACAACACGGGCGACATTGCCTTTACGAATCTGGCTGGTGACATTTAATGTTCTCTTCTGGGAAACAGATTATCTTGCGATTAGAGGCCGAGGGGGCGTTTTTCTCTGATGGCTCTTGCTTGTTCGCCAATGCGATTAAAATCAATCTGGCTACACTGCGGAAGTATGCCCCAAAAGATGTTCCTATTGAGGTTCTTGCACGAGTGAACGCATTTGAAAATGGGACTCTAGATTGCACGATTCTGGAGTTCAATCCGCACAACCGCTACCGGCGTGAGAGTCAGCGGGTGGATGTTTCCTGCATTACTCAGCTTCTTTTGAGCGGCACGGATACGCCTCGCTTATTACGCCTGACAGATACGGGGGCACGCACCAAAGATACCGGATCACTCGGTTACACATCCCGCCGTCCAGCTAGTTTTTTTCAACCAAACCCCGAAAGTTCGCTCCCTGATCATCCGGCAGCGGTCGCAGAACCCGATACCGTGTATGTCCGGGAGTTTGAGTTTCCGTTTTACAATATGCGTATTGCCGAGGGGGCCGCATTTTTCAAAAGCTGGCTCCCAGTCCCAGGAACACTCAAAGCCGTGGAACTAGAAATGCAGGTGGAAAACAGCTTCCTGCAGCCTGAGTTTGATTCGATTAAGCAGTATTTAAAGAACTTCTTGAAGGTGAAGTCGGTGAAGGTGACGGCGACTATCCGTTGTCATGGTTCGGAGGTGGTTTCCGTTGATGCTGCATCAACGGAGGTTGCAGCCATTACTTCTGATTTACTGGATACCGTGAGGTATTGGTACATCAAGCGGGAACTGCGGGCAACCGAAGAAAAAGACGGCCTTGTGACGGTGGATGAGCTTTTCGAAAAAGAAAGGGGCTCTGGGCTGCAACCAACGGATCGGCAATTCATCAATGACCTGTTGATGATAAAGCGGCTAAAACACTCTGAACACATGCAGCACCTTTCTGGACTGCATCTTTGCGATCTGATGAAGCTGCATATACAGAAAAAGCCGGTCGCTTTTGTCTGTCTTGTTTCCGGTAAAGCGGGATGCTTCTTTGCGCTGGAAACTCTGGATAAGACCGATGCAACCTATCTCTGGCAGATTCCTGCCTCCGAGGTAGAACTCCGGAAAAATATTCGACTGATCCGCGAGGCGTTCCTGCCGGTGGAACAGGACATTTCGCTGATTCGCGACCAGGGGCGGAATCCGTACCGAAACAATCCCCCGGACAACTTTTTCTTCGTCCGGCACGACTATGCTTCGCCTGAAGGTTTCGCGGCATGGAAAACCGAGTTACATCAGGTTCTGAACGGGGGAAGACGACCTGAACGTTGATAACACCCGACACGTTTCGCGTCGCATTGACCGCTTCTGCCAACGATATCCAACAGGTGCTGAATTAATCGACGAGACCACGCAGGTTGGTAATTTTTAATCTTTGGAAAAACAGCTGGGTGCCAGCGCAGATGCCTCCAGCCATTGGAAAACTCCGTTAACGCCCAAGTTCTGGCGTCACTTGTTGCAACCGTCGATTTAACGGCTGAGAGCCGAACCGGTTGTAGGCCAGCTTGTCCTGTTCGCGGATTCGAAATCCGATCAGTGTAAACGCCGGTCGAAAAGTGCGGCGGGTGGCGGTCGAAAACCGCAGCACCTTTTTGGTATTTACCCCGCCGTCTGACGGGTGTCAATTTCTCCTATGATTTCTTATCGGCCGGCTGCCGTTTGCAGCGGCGTACCGA
>JBGAJP010000016.1:0-45978 GCA_044224855.1 Pontiellaceae bacterium | reverse complement strand
CGCAGCCGTAATATTCAGAATGGAATTAGACTGCGAGGTGCCGGAGCCGAATCCTCCGTTGACTGTCAGCGTATAAACCGGAGCATTTGTACTCCGGTACGTTGCGATCAGATAAAGTGAATTGGACGGTATTGTGACCGTTGCCGTCGCCGCATTCAGGTCGTTCACTTCATCATCAGCGCCTATCCACCGGTCAAATACTTTACCGGCAATCGGAGCCTCTGCCGTAATGACGACCTGTGCCCCCGGAATCAGTTTAGTCGCAGTCCCGCTCCCGGATTTTACATTCAGATTGCACAACTCATCCGTCCGGAACGGCGCGGCCGGCAACCCGGCCGCATTGTAGAGTTTGTTCGATCCTGTCGGTGCGCTGGCATAGCAGTACCGAACGTACACCGGAGATGTTACTGCCGCATTAGAAACAACGACACTGTCCCGGTCGATCACCGCCGATGCGTTCACAAAGACCCGATCGTATCCGGCAACCTCGAAATTCTGCAACGGTTCATCAACGACCACAACGGGATTAGTGCTATTCTTCTGTCCGACCAGCAGTCCGTCTTCTGCATAATCGAAAAGCACCCGGATCCGGGAGTCCTCGATCACCACCTGATGGTACAGCGGCCCGCTGCAGGTAAGATCATAACCAAAGTCTTTAGCCAGTGTCCATTGCGCCAATCGCCGCCCGACATCTTGTTTATTGGGAGGATGAATGTTCGCGTCGTCGCCAATATCAATCGCAACAGCCATGCCGGAATTCGTTTCCGACAGCGCCTTGAATTGCGCCGCTCTAAGCCCGGGCCAGTCATTCGGCGTATTCAAATTCGCCAGCTGAACATAATAAAATGGGAAATTCCCCTGTCCCCAGTTCAAGCGCCAGCCGCGCATCAGCGCCAGCATTTTGTTCCGATAGATGTCTCCGTCGTTGGCATCATGTTCACCTTGATACCAGATTGCGCCATGTATTCCGTATGGGATCAACGGTGCAATCATTGCATTATAGATATCGTACAGATCGGTAATCCCGCCCTGCTCCTGGTACTGTCTGATACCGGCAAGTTCCGGAACCTGCTCTACCCCTTCCGGACTCAGAAAACGGTTGATGCCCTGCCCGCCCCATGCAGACCAGATGATGCCGACAGGTACACCGGTTTTTAAATAGATGTTCTTCGCAAAAAAATACGCCGTTGCCGAAAAGGTTAGAAATGTTTCCGGCGTACACGGCACCCACGCTGAACGAAGCAACGGCTGATCCCATTCTGTAACCGAGTTGGTTCTGGCAACCGCTATTTGGCGAATCAAAGAATAAGCAGAGGACTCAGCCCTTTCCTCCTCCTGCCCGGGAATCAACGCGGCATATATGCTCCGGTCCATATTGGACTGCCCTGAGGCCAGATAAACTTCTCCGAACACAACATCGTGAATTTCAATGGATGCCTCTCCGGAAGAAGCAACAATAACAACATGCGGCATCCCACCGTCGTGAGCATGTGCTGCCAACTTGGCTGTCCAGCCTCCGGTTGCATCGGCAACCGCAGTTGCGATTGCTATCCCATCCAAGGTCACCGTAACCTCCGCCCCGGGCGTAATACGGCCCCAGACAGGAATCTCCCGATCCCGCTGCAAAACCATATGATCCTGAAAGAGGGGATGCACACTTAACGGAACAGAAACAGGAGTAACAATTTCATCCCAAGAAGAAGCAGTACGGATATTATCCATCGCAGCATAATCCGTTGAGCCGGCCGGACGGATATCGCCGGTAGCTTGGAAACGCAATTTATCAACTGAGGTCAGGCTGATTGGAATATTCGTAACCGCAGGGCTGTTTTCATCAAACCGGTTTGTACCGGTCAGGTCATACCAGGCCGATAGCGTCTGACTGTCTATATCGACTTTTACAATCGCGGATATTTTCCCGGCCCAAGCTAAATCCGGGGCTACAGGTTCCACGGCGCGCCCGGCAGGTACATTGGATTCCGATTCGGGCTCAAGAATTAGTCCGGCCACATTGGTGCCGGAGCTGTCAATAATGCAGAGTCCGAAAGCAAAATCCGCAATACGCCCCGCAGAGGAAAGGTCATAATTCAGGTCGCAACGGAAATAATGGCTGCCTGACAAGACATTATTTACATCGGCATCCAGAATCGCCCCGTCCGACCACATACCGTTTACGTCACTGCCTGTATGAGTACATGTCAAATTTCCGTCGCCGTCCGTTAAAAGGAATCCGGAGCCTCCAGCAGCAAAGACTGCCGATTCAGAACCGGAATTATCGGCCTGAGACAATGTCCGTCCGGCAGTATCTTTTTCAAACGTCCATTCATTCAGACTGGCAGCTTGTGCCTGCAACATCCAAATCGACACTGCTGTTGCTAAAAATAAGGTTAGCTTTTTCACTAGATAATACCCGGTATGTAGTTGATGAGAATGAATTATCAATCTGCTGCCGACAGATCTCCCGTACATGGAAAAATAGAAACCCTAACGTTTAATGCAAAATAACCAGGCGCAGCCTACGTGGATTTGCCACATCACCCAGCGTTGTTCCCACCCGGATTTCGTCAATTGTTATGGCTTCTATGCTGGAGGGTATAACCATCTGCAGACCAGCAGCGAATCCCGTCGTTCCGACATCTCCAGTATTTGAAACTTCCCAGACAATTCCGCTTTCATCTGTCGGCACAGTATCTCCAGCACTGTAAATAGACATCCATACGGAAGCATTGCCGCTACCATCCACTGTCATTTTGGCAAGCATAAGATTGATATCATTCCACACATACGCCGCCGCTCCGGTGGTTGTGGTTCCGCCATTGAATAAAATGGACGACTGTTCGGTACTGGAAGTTCCCAGTGCAATATCCCAGCCTGTTGAGGTGGTTGATCCCGTCTCGTTCTGGATGCGAACTTGTAGATTTTCGCCCGAAGCTGTATTCGCAGCATCGTTTCGAAGGAACATCATGCTCATGTAGTAAGTTCCCGCAGACAAGGAATCAAACCGGCGATAGAGAAACCCTGTGTTGTTTCGCGTCACCTTGAGTGCATTTCCTGAAGAGGAAACCCCAGCAAGATTCAATCCGCTAACAATTTCACCTGTATATGTTGAGAAGCTCCACGAATTTGTCCAACCGTCGGCCCCGGCTGATCCAAGCGTCCCGCTTGAAATCGATATCCCTAGCGGATAATCAAATCCTTCGTGAGCAATCAGAATTCCCTGTGCAAAAAGCGGCATTAATCCACAACAAAAAACTGTGCTACGTAACACGAAACTAACAAACGCGGGTTTCATTTTTTCCCTTCATAAACGCACCCCGGTGGTTTCCACCGGGGCTGTTGAACAGTTTAATTAATTTACCTTCATGCGCCGTGCAACCACTGCGACCGATACGCCAACACCTAGAAGGCCAATCGTCGCTGGCTCAGGGATAACATCACCAAGCTGTGTTCCCACCTTAATCTCATCAATGGCTATCGATTCGATGCCGGACGGCAGAACCAACTGCAAGCCAGCGGCGAAACCCGTCGTTCCGACATTTCCGCTGGATGTAACGGCCCAGACAATACTGCCCTCATCGGTCGGAATCGTATCCCCGGCCTTGTAGATCGACTCCCATATCGTTGCATCCCCATTTGCAGCGACCGTCAGTTTTGCCAGCATAAACGCGGTGTCATTCCACGTATAAACATCCGTTCCGTTCACTGCTGATCCGCCGTTGAAAAAAACAGACGATCCTTCCGTACTGCTGGTTCCCATCGCCACATCCCAGCCGGTTGCAGCTGTTGATCCGGTCTCATTCTGAATTCGCAGCAGAAGATTTTCGGACGAAGCCAAATTTGCCGCGTCGCTGCGAAGAAACAGCATACTGAAGTAATAGGTTCCCGCTGTAAGTGAATCAAACCGGCGATACAGATATCCGGTGTTGTTCCGTGTCACCTTGAGCGCATTTCCGGAAGAGTCGACTCCCGACATGCTCAATCCGCTTACAATTTGACCAGTATAGGTTGAAAAACTCCAGCTGTTTGTCCAGCCGTCAGTACCAGCGGTTCCAAGTGTTCCTCCACTTGCAATCGCAGAACCTAACGTATAATCGAAGTTTTCACTGACAATCAATGCGCCTTGTACAGACACTGCCACAGCAACCACGTTGACAGCTGCCACATACTGTAACCATTTCGACCATTTTCTTTGACTCATCTTCATCTTTTTCTCCTTGTTTATTAACCACCGATCCACCATGGGTATTCGTGTAGTATACCAGTGCAATTGTTTTTTATCTCTTCATTCATTATATGTCAACTCATTCATTGGAAAAAAGCGGATCGTTTATGATCCGCATCCGGTCTTTCAGTTTGCGCAGAAGAGTCGTTTTCGCCTCCTGAACCGCCGGAGACGGATCATTCCAGAGGTTGCGATGTTCTTCAGGGTCGTTTTTGACGTCGTAAAGCTCGTCTTCAACAATGTGTTTAAAGTCGACCACAATCTTCCATTCCAGCGTCCGGTATGCACGCAACTGAGCCCCGCCCTGATTCCAATCCCACATTGAGTACTGCGCAAACAGGTCGTCGTCCCAATCGATGCTCTTACCTTGAAGCAAAGGAAGGAAATTACGGCCGTGGACACGAGCGTCAGAAGGGTTGCCGAGACCGCACATCTGCATGAGCGTCGGATACCAATCTATACTGTTGATCACCCGACTGTTAACCTGACCGGAGGGAAGTTTACCCGGCCAGCGTATCATACAGGGGACACGCAGCGAGTTATCATATAGATTCGGACGGTTTCCTCGGTTATCGGTAAGAATCCACCAGCCGTTGCCTTTGTGCCAGATCCCGTTATGGCCGATGTTAAAACCGTTATCGGAAGAAAAAACAATAATAGTGTCATCCGCAATTCCCATATCCTCCAGCTTCGTCAGCACCCGTCCGATATTCCGATCCACACTGTGAACACTGGCTAGGTATTCGCGAGTCATCCGTTTAACCCGGTGAATGTCCAGCTTCGGATAATCGGGATTCGGAACTTCCGGATCTAGGTTTTCAAAATGCTTCCAGTCTTCCTCAGAAAGCGGATGCCAGGTCCGATCATTCTCTGTCAGAACCCCCTGATTGGCATGCGGAGCCCAATAATGAACAGAAGTAAGAAAAGGCTGGCCGGACAAAACCTGCTGCCCGATAAAATCCAGTGCAAAATCAGTTAGAATATCGGAGGTATATCCTTCGACCCGTTGCTCAACACCATCTATTTCGACCACCGGATCTCTAGAGGTAACAGCGCCGATCCGGAACCCCTTAAACGTCTGATAACCGTGTTTCGTCGGATGTTGCCGATCCTGATGCCCGAGATGCCATTTGCCGAACAAGGCTGTGGAATAACCCGCGTTTGCGAATTCTTTAGCAAAGGAAGGTTTATCAGCCTCCAATCCCGTGTCATCTTCGCCAAGAATATCCGGAACACCAGTCTCGGTATTGTACAGGCCAGTCAAAAGGGAGGCCCTCGCCGGGCTGCAAACCGCCGACGAACTGAAGTACCGGTTCAGCCGAATTCCCTCCCGGCAAAGCCGATCCAGATTTGGTGTGCGGGCATCCGGATTCTCTGCACTGAAAGCCCATGGAGCCATGTCGTCACACAAAAGGAAAATCACATTCGGTCGCTTGCTTATTCCTACTGCCGTGTTCTGTCCGCTCCGGTTCATTCAACTCCTCTATTGTTCCGCTGCCGAAAGCAGTGATTCGGCCATCTGGTCAAAGTCGTCCTGCTGCTGTTGCTGCTGATGTTCAGCAATAAATTTCAAAGCGCCGTCCCGGCTGAAATTAATATGCTCTGTCATCCGCCTGCGGGCTTCCTGCGGATTCCGGGCCTGTATAGCCTCAAAAATACCAAGGTGGTATTGATAGACTCCGTGGACATACTCATAATTGAAACTTTCAACCCGTTGGATACCGAATATCCGCACCATCTGGCGGGTGTCATATGCGCTTTTAAGCAGCATCCGGTTCCTGGTCGCCCGGAGAATGATCAGGTGAAATTTCATATCCAGACGGGAGACTTCCGCCAGCATTTCCGGCGTCAGCTGATCCTTACCGGATTTTTTCAATTCCAGAGCAATTCCTCCAATTTCTTCACAGGTTTTTTCCAGCTCTTTCAGCATCGCTTCTGAAATGTCCTGCGCAACCAGCTCGGCAGCATATCCTTCCAGAGCCACGCGCAGACCGTAAAGATCTGACAGCTCTCTTACTGAAAGTTTCTTGATGACGGTTCCGAAGCGGGGTACCCGCTCCACCATACCCTCCGAAACCATCTGGCTTAACGCATCGCGCACCGGACTGCGGCTGATTCCAAGTTCAGCCGCAATCGACAGCTCTGAAATCTGCATCCCCGGTGCCAGCTCGCCCCTCGTCATTTTCTGGAGAATATACTGATACGCATTTGTTTTCATTGAACCTGACATGATCTTGCTCCTCTATTCCATACTGACCGTTCCGGATTTCCCGGATCTCACGATCTGTGGTCTATCACAGTAAAGTCCTCCTGAAAACCTTATCATGCATCACTGGAATACCGCTGTCTTTTTTTTGGGAGATTTTACCTCAATGTACATTCACTTTGCGTTTCTCATCGAGGTTTTCTATGTTTGGAAAATCAAAACCGCATACGGGCATACAGCTCATCGGGAGCCTCGTTTTTTTTCATCAGTCGAACCATACAGCCGGCCATTTTCTGCTCCAGAGCTGGATCATCCAGTGGCCGGAGCTGTTCAGGATCGGATTCCAGATCGAACAGCAGCGTTCGGTTATCGAGATTCTCCGCAAAGGGTTTGGCTGGAACTTTCAAAACAGGACAGTTCTTGGTGAAGGAAAGCGGCGGAATCAGTTCCGACCGCGCAAGCTCCGCCGCGGGAAAAAAGGAGCGCGTGTGCATCGGCATAAGTGTGTAGTTATAAAGCTCTGCATCCGGATCCGGCGCACGCATATAAACCGTTTTCCCGTCCGTGCAGTTGATGTGCCCGCCGAACGACCCGAACAAACACGCCTCGCGGGTTTCCTTTCCGGACAGCAGATCGGGAAGATTGATGCCCTGCATATCCTTCGGAACAGGCAGGCCGAATGCGTTGAGCAATGTCGGCGCAACATCGATCATCTGCACCAGCGCGTCGCTGCGTTTCCCGCATTTTCCGAGCCAGTCCTTTTCACCCAGCAGTAAGCCGTGATCGGTGGTCACGATCAGCAACGTATCATCCCACAGCCTCAACTCATCCATCGTATCAAGAAAACGGCCTAGATAGTCATCGCACATGGCGAGCAGCGCAGCGTATTCACGCTGAAGGCGATCGAGCTGATCCTCCGGTTCCACTGCGCCGTAGCGCGGCCAGGACACATCAGGCTCGCCGTCGAGCAGTCCGAACTGTTTCCGGTAAAAATCCGTCGCCACAAACGGCTCATGCGGACAGAAATTTTCCAGTTGCAGGAACCAGTTTTCGTCATCGGCATTGGCGCGCAAAAACTGCTCACCAAGCGCAAAGGTTTTGGCCAGCGGATGATCCTCCTCGCGCGGCATATATTTCCGATTGATAAAATGCTGATAGATCCAATCCGGTGTGGTGTATGGATCGCATTTCCCGATCCGTTCTGGCAGTTTCGGTGTGGCAACCTCCCCTTTCCAGCGGTCGTATTCCTGTCCGCGCACAATCTCCCATGTGTTATAGCGCGGATGATAGGTCGCACCGCCGTCTTCCCAATAGTGGTGGTGATCGCTGACCAGGTGCGTGTGCACTCCGGCCTTCTTCATCAGTTCAGGCATCGAGTCATCAAACGGCTCAAGCGGCCCCCAGGCACGATGCAAAAAGTTGTAGCGCCCAGTGTGAATTTCGCGGCGCGCAGGCATGCAGGGCATACTGCCGACATAGGCGCGATCACACACAGTGCTCCGTGCAGCCAACCGGTCAAAATTCGGAGTTTTCACCCCATCTGCCCTGCCGTAACAGGACAAATGTCGCATATTAAGTGAATCGAAAAATAATAAAACAGCCTTCATCATCTCCCTACTTCACAAAAACCGTTAAACGCCGCAGAACAAATTCCGAGGCATTATTTGCAAAGGTCCAGTCAGGAGCCTTGGAATTTTCCGGTGCATTTCCGATGCCGATATCCACCGTTCCGCGCATTCCCCAGTGGTTAATGGCAAACACGGTCTGCTTCTCTTTCCAGTTATGTACCTGCATGCAGCTGTATCCGGGAATTTTGTCACTGGTCGAATCCCCGAAATCATGTTTTACGTCGGACGCACCCGGAATCTGATTCCCGTTCTTCCCGCCGTAATTTCCCGGCCAGAATTCTATGTTCCCTCCATCTGAATCTGTACAGGGAACAATCCCGGCGACATTACTGCGAACGGTCAGAGCGCTTACCTTCTGCATAAAACGGGCATTACTCGACGCAACCGGCAACCCGATTTTTTTCAGGTCATCTGTAAACCGATCCATCGAGGCAAATGCATACTGCACGTCTTCTCCGGGTTTCTGCAGCTCAAGCAGATAAGCGATTTTGCTGAAGTCCTTACTTTCTGATGCGCTGTTGTCCACATCGTAGCGCGGAGTCGAAAAATATGATGCATCTTCGGGAATATTGAGCTGGTAAATCATACGGAAGCCCTTCATTTCCGTAAGATTCTCCAGCTTCGGTGCCGGAACCGGTGTCGACGGAGCGGGAGTTTTCTCTTCCGGTTTGGCGGGAGATGCTGCCAATGGAACGGCAGAACTTTCAGGCAGATCGCCCGCACGGAACGGCCAGGCAGGCAGTTCGGCGGAGTTCATCAGATTCGGCTTGGCCAGTTTGCTCCAGGCAAACCGCACACCGACCGGCTCTTTGACGTCCGGAGAACTCAGAATAACGCTGTTTCCACTGATTAAAGCCTGAGCCGGTTTAAAGATTCCGTCTTTCCCGACAATCTCAAACCAGTCGGGATCCTTGCCGTCGCGGGTCGTTAATCCATCCGCTGAACTGAAGTTCGCTTTCAGTTTTCCATCGAGTTTTTCCAATGTCTGGAAAACCGGGCCGGTGCAAACGACATCCATGCCGTAGGTTTTGGCCTCGGCCAGCAGCGCCAGCCGGCTGCCGGGAACAAATTTCCGCGGCGGATGAATATTATCCAGCGTGGCATAATCGCTCACGACCGCCATACCGGTATTCGGAATTTCCCGGACGATTTCCGTCTGTGCTTCCCAGAAAAGCGGCAGGTCGTTGTCCGGATAATTGTTCGGAGCAATCTGCACAAAATAGAACGGAAAATCATAGCCCCACAGTTTATGCCATCCGTTCAAAAGCGCCCGGGTTTTATCGACATACCGATCCCACTCGCGGTGGTCATGCTCGCCCTGATACCAGACAGCTCCGCGAATGGCATACGGGATGTGCGCATAAATCATTCCATTGAACAGAACGCTTGGAATCTGGCGATGCGATTTATTTTTTGTCGACAGCTCGGGAATGTTCTGTGTTTTTTCATAGACGTCTTTGAGCGAATCAATTCCTTCATAACCGCAGGGAGGCGTCCAGGGATCAATACTGGTTCCGCCCAGTGAACTGAGAATCAGTCCCACCGGAACGTTCAGATCCTCATGTAGCTTTTTCCCAAAATAATAGGCGGTTCCGGAAAAAGATTTGACGGTGTCCGGAGTGCAGACCGACCAGCGCGAAGGAATCGCCTCTTTCGGTTCCCGGGTATAGGATACCGGCGTGTAAAACAGCCGGATTCCCGGGAAATTTGCGGCAGCGATTGCGTTTCCCGCATCTTCCGTTCGATCCATTGTCCACGCCATATTGGACTGCCCGGAACAGAACCAGACTTCACCGATCAGTACGTCGTGCAATACAACAGACTGGTCTCCGGCGGTAATGGTCAGTTCCGCCGGGATATTGGATGTCTTCAGCGGAGATAGCTCGGTTTTCCACCGTCCGTCTTCGCCGGTCACTGCGACCTGTTTCTGACCGGCAAATTGAACCGTAACCTCTGCTCCCGGAGCCGCCCTTCCCCAGACCGGGACAGGCTGTCCCTGCTGCAGAATCATATGATCCGAAAACAGCGCCGGCAGAACCAAGTCTGCGGAAAAACCGCAAGACAGCAGAGACAGCCAGAATAAAAAAATAATTTTTCGCATTACCCATTCTCCCCGTTCACTTAACCGTCATCGTCAGATTATCCACAAGCAGTGTCCCGGCAAATTTTGCAATGGCCTGCTGGAAATACCAGGCCTCTCCGCCCAGGTCTGCTTCTAATTTCAGATCCCACTTGGAAGCGGATTTTTCCCTCGCCGGATCTTCGATAAACCGAACGCATAGTTCATCCTTCTGCCCGGCGGGACGCAACGTGAGCTGAGCCTGCACCAAATAACTTCCGTTAAATTTTATCGTCTTAGGGCTGGATGCCGCATTCTCTTCCCCCATGCGGATAACAATCGCCTCTGAAGAGTCTGTTCCAAAAGAGCAGAGAGCCTTTCCGCTGACCGGACTGAGCACAAAAAGATTGACCGTTTCTGTCCCCCCGTTATCGGCTTTATCTTCGCGGGCATAGACCATTGAAATATCAAAAACCGTTTCTTTTTCCGAACTGAACGGAATCGGTTTGACCAGCTGCCGTTTGATGGAAGCAGTGGACTGTCCGCCGCCGGTCATCACCAGATATCCTTCGGAAGAGCAATCGGCAAAGACTCCTTTCGGCGGCTTGCCGGTTTGAGCCTCGACCAGATATCCTTCGGCCTGCCAGCCTTCTGCCCAGCCTTCTCCGGACGCCAGTTGAGAGGAAACAGGCTGTGCAGAATAATTCCAGTTTTCAGTAAATACGGTCTGCCCGGAAGCATATACAGCGACTGTTGCAGCGGCAGTTGCAATCATCGTTTTCATTTCTCTTTCTTTTTCTATGTTTTCATCCCAGGCCAGTTCTTTCCGGTAGAGGTAAAACATAAATCCCTCGTCATCCCCGAAAATGATGTCCAGCAGGCCATCTCCGTCCAAATCAGTCGGCTGTACATTGAAGTTGTGTTTGTTGATGCAAATCGGCGTTCCGTCTTTGAAGGTAATCATCCGGGGAAGCTGAAAAACAGGATGATCGTTTGATCCGACATTGCGCATCCAGAAGGGGGCGGCTGTGGGCGATTCCCGATCCGGTTTCCGGAAAAATTTCTGAATGGATTTCTGGATGCCGAACACAATGTCCCATTTTCCGTCATTGTCCCAGTCCGCGACCGAAAATTTGGCCCGGCCGGACAGGCCTGCCGGCCCGCAGATTACAATCGGAAGACCGTCTTCATCCTGCAGATCGATGATGGTCTGGATATTCAGGCTTCCCCGTTTTTCCGGAATCCCGATTGCAAAAGTATTATCCCACTTCATAAACAGCAGACAGGGACGATCATCGCCGGCCACTCCGTATTTCCCGTCGACAACCGCCGGACGGGTTCTCCATGCGACCGGAAGCGGTTTGTCGCCCGACATAAACCGTTCCCGTTCCTGAAGCAGGATGTCTGGGCCGGTTCCGCGGTACAGAAACAGCTTAGCTTCGTTATCGTTCGTGATGAAATCCGGATTGCCGTCGCCGTCCCAGTCAAAAACCTGCGGCTGCAGATAGCTCCAGGCCACTTCGTTGTTCCCCTGCAGGTTTCCATCGACCGGACGGTGACGGATCCATCCGGAAGGCGTCTTAAAGGAACGGCAGGAGTCGTAAACCAGCGGATTCGCTGTCCCGCACCAGAGCGTCAGCTCGCCGGAGCCCCCGCCGATGATGACATCCGGATAGCCATCCCGGTTCCAGTCGGTACGCACGGGAACCGCCAACGTATCTCCGGCCAAAGGCCCGCCATGGCAGAAAATATTTCCGAGATCCTTAAACCGTCCGGGCGCATCCCCGCTGAGAATTGAGAAGCGCCCGTTTCCTCCGGACCCGACCACCAGGTCTTCCTGTCCGTCCATATTCATATCGGCCACGCCAACCACATTCGGGTGGTTGACCGACGGAATCATTCCTCCGTTATCCGCCAGAAGCTGTTCCGGCTTCCCGACCCGCAGTTCTCCATCGAATTCCCCACGAATCGGCATGGCATAGGCCAGATTGTTTCCAGAGAAAACAACGATGTACCGCCCCTGTTTCAGATTTATCACAGCAGAAGGCATTTTGTCCCCGAAACACTGCCACTGAACCGGATAATCCGTGCTGCCCAGCCGGACTTCACGGTATTTTCCGAAGGAAAGACGGCCCTTTTCATCGAGCGATCCTTTTGCCCACCAAAGATATTTGCGAACCGGAAGCCCCATCCAGTTTCCGGCAATATCGTAACCCCTGAAGTTCTGTATATCCGTGTCGGGGAGAATCCCCATGTTCGGATGCGGTTCGCCGCTCCACGGCCCTTTTTCTTTTGGATAATCCGGATACATGTAGAATTTCTGGCTCGGGTGAGTCGTTCCGCCTGTCAGCAGATCCGGAATTCCGTCGCCGGTTACATCGGCTACCCAATGCGCTCCGTCCTTCGGAGAACCATCGGCAAATTTAATTTCATAGGATTCTTTGAATGCCGACGAACCGATGGTTCCGGAGTTGATGAAATAATTCCAGTTTCCAAGGTGAATCAGATCAAAGAGGCCATTTTTACCGGGAACCGGGATATACGCGGCGCCCGCCAGCTCGGTAAAGGGGCGGCCGGCGTCATAGACCGGATAATCCGCCGGCAGAGAAAACATCTCGCTACGGCCGTCTTTGCCAGCGATCCGGAAAATTAGCCCCTTATCTTCAAAATATTTACTGTGATTCATCACCAGCAGTGCCGGCGGCTCATTCGTTCCAAACCACGGAAGCAAGCTGTGTGAGGTAAATCCTTTTGGAATAGGCCGAATTGTCTGCGCTGTGGATTCAAGCAGCGGCAGCTTTCGATATGGGATTTCATCTGCGGCGACACACAGCCCCAAACAAACGCCCCAAAAAACCCCGACATTTAAAATCTTCAATTTTTCCTCCTGACACTATTCCGCTGCCACTTAAAAGACCGCTAGTATACCAATATTTTAAAAAATGTCTACGCTTCGTTTGGAAAAACTGTCTCTGCCGCCTCAATCACCCTCAGGAACTCTCCCCATCAATTGAAACAGAAAGCCTTCCTGAGCGGTACCGGCTTTGAACAGTTCGTCGATTTCGTCCTGAGACAGCGCTCTGCTGTAAATATGAAGTTCGTCCATTTCCCCTTTGAAGAAATTCAATCCGTTATAATGGCACCCTATTGCATCCTGGACCGAAGGCGCCCTGCGGGTATACTCACTGCGGCTAAAGGAAACGGGGTCCGTTCCGGCCTGTTCTGTTTTATCCAGCCACACTCGCAGAGTATCGTTTTCAAAATCCCAAAGAGCCACAAGATGATGCCATGCGCCATCGGAATTGAAATCAAACCGCCGGGCCTGCAGCGCATCGTCGACACAGCTGCGGGCGGAAAGCATGATTTTATCATACAGCAGCTGAAGTGAAATCCCGGCCGCCAGTCCATCAATCGGAGCGGTATAAACAGCTCCCGGAGAAGAAACGACCGCGGGCTTAATCCAAACAGAAATGCTGACTTGCTTCGCCCGGTGAAGCTTTGGCGGCACGCGATTCATCAGCCCAATCCAGTTATCGGCTCCGTTAAATGAAAGGCAGCCGCCTCTTTTTCCGGAGGCAGAATAGGCAGCGCCATACACATTGGCGCTGCTTCCGCGCATTTTAGCGGAGTTGTATCCCGGATCCTCCGGATTATCAAAGCAGTAGCGAGCAATCTCCCCGTCCGGAGAAAGGTATTGACGGAAGTTTTTCAGCTCGTGATATGTACCGCAATTAGCATCGTGATAGTCCCGGTAGGTTCGATACGCAGTACGGCTGACATACCGCAGCGTATCGCCATCGATAATGAACGCCGGATACTGGAATCCGGTGTGCCAGCTCGATTGGACCCAGTCTTCCAATGCATCATCATTAATCAGTGTCTTTACGAGCCGGAAGTTTTTCAGGTCAAAAGATTCATAAAGCGCCAGAATGTTCCGGACATACGGGTTGCTGCTGTTGGGTGCCGGCGCGCCCATATACGGACTGCTCACTGCCAGGTAGCGTTGTGAAACATCATCATAAAGAATCTGGAACATGCTGCTTCCGGCCCACGGCGCATCCATAAAACCGGTTTCCGTTCCCGGCGCAGGATATTGGTTTTCAAACTCCAGCTGAGTCCGGTCGTCTGAAACTTTCAATATGGCCGCAACATCGCCGGTATCTATTGAATCCACACGCGCTACAACCCAGATTTTTCCATCCGGCCCGACGGCACAACAGGGCTCCAGCCAGCCGCCTACGGTCCGGCTGACTGCCGGCAAAACCGGAAACGCCATCGGCTCCGTCACAGTCCATTTCCCCGTTTCAGTTAAATCCTGATCAATCGAACATGAGGCGACTCGCAAACGAAACCGGTCCCAGCCTCTGGTTGATCCGCCTGAATCAGTAAAAGCATAATACAGAATTCCATTGTGAATCACTTCGGCAGATCCGCTGCTGGTGATATTTGTCGACATCTCCGCGATTACCGAACCGCTCCACGAATATCCATTATCCATGCTCTTTGCGAGCTTCAAGGTATTCGGATCCGTATTCGAGCCGTAAATCATGTACAGAACATCATTTAAAGTAAACATCGTCTGCCCGTATACGCCTTCATCAAACTGATGCCGCAACGACCAGGTTTTCCCTTCGTTTTCCGAAGCATACAGCATCCCGTTGTTTCCATTCACGGAAAGATATTTGAAAGAAGCCAGCAGACTGCCGTCAGGCCCTTTCACGATATACGGACTTTGGACATTTTCCCGCATATCCAGCATCCACGTTTGCTCACTGCTGCCGGTCCATGCAGATACAGTGATTGGAGTCCCCAACATTGAGCTGCTGCGAGTCAGGTATAAATCAAGATCTTGCAACTGCAGTGAAACCATCCCGTTCGTCAGCGGATGAATTACCCACAGAAATCCGTCTGCATTGCTCCATGCGCGAACCTGGAGCAGATCTCCGTCGCTCCAGCCGTCGTCTCCCGGATCTGCGCAAAGGTAAAGGCCGGGAGATGGATATGCGCATCGGATGGCATAAACGTCGTTACTCGTTTGCTCCAACAGCCACTGCTGGTTCTGCAGTTTCACGTTGGGGTTCTGAAGGATCACCTGGCTTCCGTTCGTATAACCGGCACTGACATCTGCCGTGATGAACTGATTTGACGCATCCCCGGTGTTAATCCGGTAACGGTTCACCGCAAGCAGCGTGCGGCTTAACACTTTTTGATAGTCATCATCCCCGTCTCCGGCAGTTCGGTTCTGCTGTCCGGCAATCACATCCATCAGCTCTGTTCCGAGCCGGAATTCATCAATAGTCATGAACCCGATGTATGAAGGCAGAATCAGCGACCACCCGGATCCGCCGCTGAATTCCCCGGAAACTGTTGCATCCCAGACAATCGTACTTTCATCTGACGGCAGTGCATCTCCCGGATTATACCATTTCATGGATGCGGTTTCTTCCCCGTTGGAGCTGATCGTGAAACGGGCCAGCATAAACACCGGTGAACCGATGACATATGCATTTGTGCCGGTTTGAGCCGTGCCGGTTCCGATCTTCAATGATGCCAGTTCTAAGCTCGTTGCTCCAACGGTAAGCAGCGAGGTTGATCCGGATCCCGATGCATGAGAACTATCACTTTTCAATTGCAGAGACCAGTTCTCGTAACCGCCGTTATCTGCATCGGTTCGCAGAAAGATCATTCCCGTATAATAAATACCGGAGGGAAGCTGCCGATCCAGTCCGCGGAAAAGCGATCCGCCGTCATTCCGCGTGATTTTCAGCGCATTACCCGAAGACTCGATGCCGTCAAAACCGAGAGGAGAAACAATCTCGCCGTTGTACCCGGTAAACAGCCACGCATTCGTGAACCCCTGTTCCGTACCGCCAAGTGTTCCTCCCGGCTGAACAGTTCCCCCCAAATGATACTCAAAGCTCTCATAGACCAGCAACTCAGCATCTGCAGACAACATCTTCATGCAACAGAACACCAGCAGCACAGTCCATGTTGTTTTTTCAATAAAGAATCTCATTCCAAAAACCCCTCAATACACATAGTTTTTTCTGAATTAATCGAGCGGATACAGGAACCAGCGCTGACTGTTCCAGCCCTGCCATTCGAGAATCTCCACATTGTCGCCGTCATCCCATCCGTCGTCGCCATCAGCACGGAGGTAATCATCCGCAGCGCTCTGCAACCGGTATTCGCCATTCCCAAGATACAGCGGGCGCCATTTATAGCTGTTCGGCGTCGGTGCGGTTTCACTGTAGACAACCGCTACGTTCACCCCGTTGCTGTACCCGCCGTTCAGGTAAAGGTTCTCGCCGGCTTTCACATAGTACCGTACACCTCCGTCCAGCGGCACCAGCTCCCACGACTGGGCCTGACTTTTAATTCCTGCATTCCAGCGATTGAAGCTCAGCTGCTCATCTGTTAACTGACTCAGAAAAAGCCTGTAATAAGGATTACGGTTTTTCAGAACAAAGCTTCCGCTCAACTTACATTCCGTTTCTCCGGCGTACAGCTCGTTGATCTCCGCCTGATTCAACGCCCGGCGATAGATGTGCAGCTCATCCAATTCCCCGTTGAAGTAATAGGTATTCGCATAATTCTTGCCGACGGTATCTTGTACGCTGGGCGCGGATCGGAGATAACGGTTCTCTGCAAACGTAACCGTACCGGTACCGGTCTGCTCGACCGCATCCACCCACAGCCGCAGGTCGTCATTCTCGAAATCCCACAGCGCAACGAGATGATGCCACGTTCCGGAAGGCGGCAGACTGAAATCCCGCGTCTGAAAACTGTCTGATATACAGCTCCGACCACCGAGAACAATCTTCCCATACAAGCACTGCATCGAATACCCGGCCGTTGTGCTGTTAATCGGCGAAGTGATAATTGCGCCGGGAGATGTCGTGACACTGCTCTTCATCCATACCGACACACAGATCTGTCCGGAACGATGCAGCTTCGGGGAAACTCGGTGCATCAGTCCAACCCAGCTGTTTGTTCCGTTAAACGAAAGACAACCGCCGTATTTTCCGGAAGAACTGTAAGTCGCGTTGTAAACATCTGCGTCACTGCCGCCCATTTTGGAGGAGTTGGCGCCCGGATAATTAGTGGAGTCAAAGCTGTAGAAAGCTACCTCGCCGTCCGGCGACAGATAATCGCGGAAGTTTTCCAGCCGGTGATAGACCGCTTTATTCGCATCGTGGTAATTGCAGAATGTGCGGTAAGCCGTCCGCGTTATGTAGTGCAGATCGGAACCATCTATCACAAAAGCTGGATACTGAACTCCGGTGTACCAGCTCGACAGCGCCCAGTCCTCATAGCTGTCATCATTCACGAGCGTCTTGACCAGAGAAAAATGCTTGAGATCATATGACTCATAGAGCGCCAGTATATTACGAACATACGGATGCCGGCTGTTTGGGACGGCGCGCCAAGATAGGGATTGCTCATTACCAGATACCGTTCCGAAACATCATCGTACAAAATGTGAAATTTACTGCTTCCCGCCCAATCGGCTTCAAAAAATACTGTTTCCGTTCCTGGCGCCGGATATTGATTGGTAAACTCCAGCGTCGTCCGGTCGGTCGAGACTTTTAAAACAGCAGCAACATTGCCTGTATCCGCTTTATCCACGCGAGCAACCACCCAGATCTTTCCATCGGGACCTTGTACACAGTTCGGCTCCAGCCAGCCACCGCCCGTTCCGCTGACCGCAGGGGAGGACGGAAACGCGGCTGGCGCTGTAATGGTCCAGTTGGTTGAAACGGTCAGGTCACTGTTCGTTGGACAGGAAGCAACGCGAAGCCGGAATGTTCCCTGGCCGCCTCCGCTGCCGCCGCGATCGATAAATGCGTAGTAAAGAATCCCGTTGACTATCACTTCTTCCGCGCCTCCGCTGGTGACAATATACGGGAAAGAGGTGATTGTGTGACCACTCCAGGAGTATCCGTGATCCGTGCTTTTTTTCAGCTTCAGCTGGGTACACCCTATCGGCTCGTTGTAAATCATATAAAGCGAACCATTCAGCGGAAATATTGTCTGCCCGTACACGCCCTCATCGAACTTTTTCCTCAATGTCCACGTGGCGCCGCCGTCCGACGAAGCATACAGCAGGCCGCAGTTTGTATCGACCGAAAGATACTTGAAGGAGGCGAGAATATCCCCGTCTGTTCCGATCGTGATATTCGGACTCTGGATGTTTTCAACCGGCTCTATTTCCCATTTTGTTTCGGAACTGCTGGACAACTGGACCGGTGCATTATTTGATAGACCTGCCCGATCCATATACAACGCCTGTGTGTTCAGTCTGATCCGTGCCAATCCGTTCGTATCCGGTGTTATGATCCACTTCTGGCTGTTCCAGTTATTCCATGAATAAACGGTTACATTATCTCCGACATTCCATCCGTTTGTTCCCCCATAAGCCCGTAAGCTGTAGGCATCATTATTCGCACACCGCAACCGGTAAAGCGACTGACCCGCGTCCAGCTCATCAACCAACCATTGCTGAACTGTGCTCTGCAAGTTTACAGCAGCGCCATCGCTATACGAATTTGCGTTGACATAGCAATTCGAAGCGCCGCTGACACCCGATACGCGATAACGGCAGGTTGTCACAAATGTATGACCAAGTACGTCGTGATAATCATCCAAGCCGCTACCAATAACCGTATCTTTCGGTGAAGTCACAACATCCTCCAACTCCGTACCCAGCCGGAACTCATCAAGAGTCATCACCGGAATAGATGCCGGCAGAGTGAACCGCCATCCTGCTCCTCCCGAAAAACTGCCGGTACTGGTTGCATCCCACGAAATTCCGGAATCGACTACCGGAACATCTTCTCCGTTATTAAAAATTTTGATAGATGCCGTTTCAGAGCCGTTCGTCTGAATCATAAACTTAAGCAGCATAAATCCCGTATTGGTAACCGTGTACGTTGCGGTTCCTGACTGAGCGGATCCTCCGTAAGCCGTCACGCTGGCCTGCTCAGTACTGGTGTTGCCTGCAGAAATCAGATTGGTTGAAGTCGGCCCAGCGGTATACGAGGAAGAGGATTTCAGCGTCCAGCTCCAGTTTTCACCGCCGCCGCCGTTGGTGTCGTCCCGGTAAAAGACCATGCTCATATAATACGTACCGGCCGGCAATGAGCTGTCCATTCCGCGAAACAGGTATCCACTCGCATTAGTTACATTACTAATCTTCAGGGCATTGCCGGTTGATTTCACGCCGCCGCAGGCCAGATTGCCAACCACTTCACCGGTGAGCCCCGAAAACGCCCAGCCGCCACAAAAGCCGTTTTCTGCCGACCCGAGAACTCCGCCATCGGCAACAACCGTTCCCAACGTATAGTCGAAACTGTCACGGGCGATTAATTCCCCTAGAGCAGCTCTGCTTACCAACAGCGATACACACAGGATCAACCGGTTTGTCATCGTATTAACCATCGTCTTCTCCTTATGATTTACAATTGGATTTCTTACGGAATTCTTCTGGTATACTATTGGCATGTCTTTGTCAACATCGCATTTTCATCCCTCAACAACAATTAAGCTAATGACCCATCAACAAATCTATTGCCAAATAACAATACAACTGGTACACCATTAATATACGTTTCAATATCCCCTATGATTTAATAAAAAGTTAAGAAGGAGCGCCAAGCAATGACAATGAGGCTTTGGGATTTGGTAGTTATCATTCTCTATTTTTTAGGAATGGCAGCATTTGGTGTGTATTTTTCAAAGAAAAATAAAAGCACAGAAGACTACTTCATGGGGAACCGCTCGTTCCCTGCCTGGGCTGTTGGTATTTCTATGGTCGGAACGGCCATAAGCTCCATCAGTTTTATCGCTATACCGGGTGATTCCTTTAAAACTACATGGATCCGCTCTGCAACACTGTGGTATTTGCCAATTGCAACCCTAGTTACAACCATTCTGTTTGTTCCTTTTTACCGCCGTACCAAAACGACTTCGGCGTATGAATTTCTCGAAGGCCGCTGGGGATCAGCCACCCGGATTTACGCATCGTCCATGTTTTATCCGGCTCAGTTGCTGCGCATGTCAACCATCCTTTATCTGCTGGCGCAGCTTATGCACGCCCTGCTTGGCTGGCCGATGATGCTTTGCATTGCTCTGAGCGGAATCGTGGTCTCTTTTTACACCATCACCGGCGGTATTGAAGCGGTCGTCTGGACCGATGTGGTGCAGACTGCCATTTTCGTTATTGGCGGATTATCAATCCTCGGGTTCATCATACAGCAGGTTCCGGGAGGACTTGGGGAAATTATCCGCACGGGATTAGCGGATCACAAGCTGACTCTAGGGGAAATGTTGAAAGACGGCAGTATAGCGCCCCCTAGATGGGATTTGAGCTTCTCAAAAAAAACCATTAGCGTGATTTTCCTGATGACCCTCTCAAATGGCATCGTCTACATGTGCTCCGACCAGAATGTCGTTCAGCGTTACTGCACCGCCAAAAACGTAAAAGATGCCAAAAAAGCGTTATGGATATCCTGCTTTACCAGCATTCCGATCTGGGCCTACTTTTACTTCCTCGGCACTGCAATTTATGTTTTCTTCAAATACTTCCCTACCGAAAAAGCCATGAACATCCTCCATGGAACAAACGGCGCTAAAGCTGAGGAGATTGTTCCCTATCTCGTTATGAATTACATGCCCACCGGACTGGCTGGATTGGTCGTAGCAGCCTGTCTGGCGGCAACCATGAGTACACTCAGTTCCAACATCAATTCAGTTTCCACTGTCTTCATCAACGACCTCTACCGCCGCTACCTTAAACCGGGGCGCGATGATAAACATTATCTGAGAATCGCCCATTTAACCGCTCTTATCGCTGCGCTGCTAATGATGGGCGGAGCGGCTTTGCTCGTCGTCATTCCGATCAATACACTGCAGGATGCCATTTTCCAAACCGTTGCCTTCCTAGGCAATGGAATAACAGTCATTTTCATATTAGGCCTTTTTACAAAAATCGGACACGCATGGATGCTGATTCCGGGCATCGTCGTCATTTACATCTATAAAATCTGGATACTGATCGGCAATGCGAACATCCTTCCGCCGGCCTTCCGTATCCCGATAGACAATTATTATGTCGGCATCACCGGAGAAATACTTGGACTGATTGTCGTCCTGCTGTTAGCACTCATATTCCCAAAAAAGCAGAAAGACCTGTCCGGACACACGCTTTGGGGGTAATTTATCGAGCAGACTGGCATATTCAATGAAAACAAAATCGGCAGAATCTATACCGGATTTCTATAACGGCTGATTGCGCATGGTCCTGGGACTGCATCCGAAGTGTTTTTTGAACAGTTTAGAAAAATGGTAGATGTCTTCATAGCCGACCCTTTCAGCAACCTCACCGACACTTAACCGGCGGTCAAGGAGCAGATAGCGCGCCTGCTTCAGACGCAGGCCGATCAGATAGTTGATAGGCGAATCTCCGTAACAGCGGCGGAACTGTGCGCAAAGGTGAGGAACGGACATTCCGGCTTTTTCAGCCAGCTGCTGAAGTGTGATCTCCTGCCGTGTGTGCTGATCAAGATACTGTTTTACCTGCCGGATTTCTTCCGGAATAAACCGGGACTCTCCTTCCTGAGCATCCCGCATTAATTCGCGGAGCCAGTTGTGGAAAATATTTTTCAGGATGACCGGATCGGGCTGCTGATGGCCGGTTAGTTCCGTATACAGCCGCCACAGACAGGTTTCCATGGCTGCCGGCTGCTGGAGTTTTAAACATGCCCCGCACCGGATACCGCAATCGGCCAGCTTTCCCGCAGCCCACGTCCCGTCAAAATGAATCCAGGTGTGGTCCCATTCCGCCCCTTCCCGGCCGTATTGATGTCCCGCACCGTGCGGCCAGCAGACCAGCGATCCCTGCTCCACCTGCCGGCTGCCGTCCGGAAGCACAATCGTCGCAGAATCATGGAACAAAATGAAAAGCCAATCCGCCGTTCCGGCCGGACGGTCAACCATCACCGGCGGCATCATTTCATGAATTCCAAACGCATTGATCCGGAAGTCTTCATCCAGAGGTTCCCAGCGCCGGGGGTTGGCGTATTCCACCTGCTCAAAAATACCGACCTTTTCGTAAGATGCTGTTTTCATAAGATACTACAAAAATAAGATAATTTAATGCATGTGTAAACTGGCATTCCGCGATCTAATCTTCTGATTGCAGTATACGGAAAAACAAATTTAATGAGGAAGATCATGAGCCGCTATGCCCTTGGACTAGACTTTGGAACCGGATCCGTCCGGGCACTGGTTGTCGACTGCGAAACCGGCCGTGAAGCCGCCGAAGCCGTCTGCGCTTATGCGCACGGCGTAATGACCGACACGCTGCCGGGCAGCAGAAAAAAACTTCCGCCCGAATTCGCCCTGCAATGCCCCGCCGATTATTTCGAAGGAACACTGACCGTGATCCGCGAAGTTCTCAAAACTGTAAAGGCGGACAGCATCATCGGCATCGGCATTGATTTTACAGCCTGCACCGTCCTCCCGATCAAAAAGGACGGACGGCCGTTATGCGAACTTGCTGAGTTCAAAGACAACCCGCAGGCATGGGTAAAACTGTGGAAGCATCACGCCGCCCAGCCGCAGGCTGACCGCATCAATAAAGTCGCACATCAACGCGGTGAAAAGTTTCTTGAGTACTACAGCGGCATTATCTCCAGCGAGTGGCTGATTCCCAAATGCTGGGAAACTCTCGAAAAAGCGCCGGAAGTTTATGCTGCCGCCGACCTGTTTATTGAAGCCGGCGACTGGATCGTCCAGCAGATGACAGACTCTTTCAGCCGCAACGCCTGCGCCGCAGGATATAAAGGGCTTTGGAGCAAAGAACTCGGCAACCCGTCGGAAGAATTTCTGGCCGCACTTGATCCGAAGCTGGCCGGACTCAACGGCAAAATCATCAGTCATATTGTTCCAGCCGGGGCGGAGGCCGGCACGATTTCCGAATCGTTTGCCAAATTGAGCGGACTGCAAGCCGGAACGCCGGTTTCCGCTGCGATCATTGATGCTCACAGCGGCGTTCCGGGCATGGGCGTTTCCGGAGCAGGTCCGCTGTGCATGATTATGGGAACGTCCGGATGCCACATGCTTCCGGCGGATAAACTGCACCTGTTCAACGGATACGCCGGCGTCGTTAAAGACGGAATCCTGCCGGGGCTCTACGGCTATGAGTCGGGACAGGCGGCTGTCGGCGACATTTACGGCTGGTTCTCCAAAAATTTTACAAATATTTCCATCGAAGAAATCGAAGAACAGGCCGGGCAGCTGGCTCCGGGAGAAAGCGGACTGGTTGCTCTCGACTGGATGAACGGCAACCGCAGCATTTTAATGAACGCGCATTTGTCCGGAACGGTTCTCGGCCTGACACTCACATCCAAACCGGCAGAGGTTCAGCGCGCTCTGATCGAGGCCACGGCCTTCGGAACAAAAATTATCGTCGATTCCTATCTCAGCAATAAAGTTCCGGTCAGTGAACTGGTTGTCTGCGGCGGATTAAGCCGGCTGGGTTCTGTCATGCAGATTTTTGCCGATGTGCTGGAACTGCCGCTTAAAACAGCGGCATCCGGACAGGCCGTTGCGCTCGGTTCCGCCATCTTCGGCGCCGTTGCCGCCGGAAAAAAACGCGGCGGATTCGACACCGTCAGCGAAGCGGTTAGCAGAATGACACAGCCCTGCACCCGCATCTTTACGCCGGATCCGGAAGCCGCCAAAGTTTACCGGGAGCTCTTCGCCATCTACAAACGATGCCATGACTTTTTCGGAAAAGAGCACCCGCAGTTGATGCAAACTCTCAAACAGATCAGAAGCCGCGCAAAAGGAGAATCCCATGAGTAAGATTGTCGATATCTATATGCCGCTGGATGAACGTGACAGTGCAAACAACGCCGTCTGGCCCGTCGCAAAAAAACAGCTTCAGGAAATTATCACCGTCATTAAACAGTGCGGATGGACTCCGCATGTCCTCAATCCGGACAAGCCTGTTTCCAGCGTCGCCGAAGGACTCAAGGTCATCAAAGGCGCGAAAGGCGACCGGTTCATTAATTTCATCGCCGGCTGGGCTTATCCTGACTTTACCGTATCGCCTATGTGGCAGCTTCCGGCAGGACTTCCCAAGCTGATGCTCGGCAGTATTCTCCCCGATTTCCCCGGTGCCGTCGGACTGCTGGCTGCACAGGGCGGACTTTCCCAGGTCGGTATTAAAACCAGCCGCCTCTTTGTTGAAAATTTCTCCGACCACAGCGGATACGCTGAAGCGTTGAAAACATTCCTCAACACAGGAGCTTATGAGCCCGGTCTACCGTCCTTTATCAAAGTAAAAGTCAGCGACGCCGACCGTAAACTGGCCAAAGAAACAGCCGCAAGCCTCAAGGGGTCCGTTTACGGTGCCGTCGGCCCGCGTTCCATGCAGATGTGGAATAAAATTTCTGACGCCGACTTCCTATCCATATTCGGCATCGCCCGCGAAGGGTTCGACGGTCTGCGCCTCGCCAGGATGGCGGAAAAAGTTCCGGTCGAAAAAGCCAAAGCAGCTTTTGAATTCCTGAAAGCCAACGGCATGGAATTCAAAATGGGCAGCGATCCGGCCAAAGTTCTCACCGAAGACATGGTCATCTTCCAGATGCAGGTGTACTTCGCACTGCTCGAACTCAAGAAACGCTACGGCCTGACTTTTATGGGCGTGCAGGATCAGCTCGACTGGATTGAACACTATCCCGCCACCGACCTGACGCTGGGAATTCTCAATAACCGGCTGCGCCCGGAAGGCGACGGCGAAACGGTTGTCGTTTCAACCGAGGCCGACGACGGCGCGGCGCTGGCCATGCAGACACTGAAACTGCTTTCCGGCGGTGAACCTGCCGGATTCAACGACCTGCGCTACTGGAAAGACGGCCTTTACTGGTTCGTTAATTCCGGCGCACTGGCACCCTACTTCGCACAGGGCAGCAGCACGACACTGAAAGGCGCCTGGTCGGAGCGCCAGACACCGATGTATTTCGGCAAAGGCGGCGGCACCTGCTCCGTCGTCGTGCGCAAACCGGGTGTTGTCACCTGGGCGCGCTACTCCTATCGCAACCATCAGCTCTATCTCTGTGCCGGACGCGGCATCACCGATGTCCCGACCGAAGCACAGTGGAAAGAGCGGACGGCCAACTGCAGTCCTGACTGGCCGCAGCATTATCTGAAGCTGTGCGGCAAAATCGAATGGTACGTTCACACCAACCATCCGATGACCGCCTTCGGCGACCATCTGGGCGCACTAAAAGCACTGGCGGAAGAACTCGGTATTCCGTTCGAATGCTACGACCACTGCACTCCTGATCAGCTCGGCTGATTCTCATTTTTAAGTTATTTGAAGTCGTTGCGGCAAGCAACTGTTTTGTTTTTCGCAGCGTGAACGGGATTAAGCGGCAAAAAAACTTCGGGCAATACTTCGGGTTTTGGTCATCAAAAAGCATCTTTTTCAAAAGATTTTATTGCTGCTTGAAAAGTCATAAATATTCGCTAATGTTTTGATTACAAGGTAGATACATGAATCCCCCTGCAACGTTCTGCAAGCGGCCTTTTAGGTGTGAACAGTTTCACACGGTAGAAGTCACAAATTCGAGTCCTGTAACGCCCACCATCCTCACCGCCGCGTGTATAAAATAAAACCCCGTTCCTCTCAGAGCGGGGTTTTATACGTATCAGCCGACGAACTCTATGCTACATCGAACTTGGCGCGCACAGCCGCTTCAGCTTCCATCCAGTAGCTGACAGAACTCTTGCGGTTGCCGTCGTTTTGCGCGGCGAAATAGGCCGCCTCGCTGACCATGGCGTAAAATTTTTCCTGAGAAACAACCGGATTTTTCACAACCGTTTTTTTAGCCGGAGCTTTTTTCACAGCAGCTTTCGGTGCCGCCGGTTTCGCCGCAATAACTTTTTTAACCGTCGCTTTTTTCGTTACTTTTTTTTCTGCAGCCATTTGCGTCCCTTTCAATAATTCTTCCCGCATGTCCCTTACCGGAAACTGGACTCTAATTTTCCACTCCCTGAATGCAAGAACGAAAAGGCGCTTTAACTGAATTCTAAAATATGGTCTTATCCGCCCTGCTTTCAGCCCGGAAACAACAGAATGAAAAAAGAAACAACTTCACTGGAAACACAACTCTCTGCCTGGTGCGCGGATACATTTTCCGCCTGCTTTCCCGGCGTTGATCTAAGCGCCATTCCGGTTGCCGTTACGCCAAGCAAAAACGAACAGTTCGGCGACTGCCAGTGCGAAGCCGCCATGAAGCTTGCCAAGGAATTGAAGACCAATCCGCGCGCGGTCGCCGCGCAATTCGTCGATAAAGCCGTCCTGCCGGACTTCGTCGAAAAAATTGAAATCGCCGGCCCCGGCTTCATCAACATCACTCTCAAAACCGCCGCGCTGGCCGCGCAGCTTGAAGCGATGCAGGCCGACACCAAACTCGGACTTCCAAACCTCGGGAAAAACCAGACTGTCATCATCGACTACTCCAGCCCGAACGTCGCCAAGCCGATGCATATCGGCCACATCCGCTCCACCGTCATCGGCAACGCCCTCGACCGTCTTTACCGCGCTCTCGGTTACAACGTTATCGCCGACAACCACCTTGGCGACTGGGGCACCCAGTTCGGCCTGATTATTCTCGGCTACCGCGAATTCGCCGACGCCGAAGCACTCAAGACCGCGCCGGTTGAAGAGCTCGAGCGCATCTACGTCAAAAGCTACAACCTCTCCAAAGAAGACGAAACCTGGCGCGATCGCGCCAAGGCCGAACTCGTTAAACTCCAGCAGGGCGATAAAGAAAACCGCGCGCTCTGGAAAAAGTTTATCGAACTGACGCTCAGCGAATTCAACCGCATTTACAAACGGCTCGACGTCTCCTTTGATCTCTACCGCGGCGAAAGTTTTTACAACGACCGGCTGGCCGGAACCGTTGAGCGGCTCAAAAACGAAGGGATGGCGACAGAAAGCAACGGTGCGCTCGTCTGCGACCTCGAAGCTGACGGACTCAACATCGCCATCGTCCGCAAAAGCGACGGCGGCTATAATTACACCTCCACCGACATCGCCACGGTCATTTCCCGCACCGAAGAATTCAAGCCGGCGGAAATCATCTACGTCACCGACGAACGTCAGCAGCTTCACTTTAAGCAGTTCTTCCACATCTGTAAAAAGCTCGGCGTTCCGACCAAACTCACTCACGTCTGGTTCGGCCTCATGCGTCTGCCCGAAGCCACCTTCTCCACCCGCGAAGGCAACGTCATCAAACTCGAAGCCCTGCTCAACGAAGCCGAAGCCCGCGCGCTGGAAGTTGTCAAAGCTTCCAGCCCGAACATGGACGAAGCTCAGCAGCGCGAAATCGCCCGCGCCGTCGGCATCGGCGCGATCAAGTACACCGACCTCAGCCAGAATCCGCAGAGCCTCGTCACCTTCACCTGGGAAAAAGCGCTCGCGATGGATGGCAACTCCGGGCCGTATCTTCAGTATGCTTACGCCCGTATCGCCAGCGTCCGCGACAAGTACGCTGCGCAGTTCCCCGGCAAAAACCCGGACGCGTATCCGGTCGTCATCGGCGAAGAGATCGAACGCCGTCTGGCCTTGAAACTCACGCGGTTCCCGACGGCTGTGGTTTCCGCCGCAACTCTCGACCGCCCCAGCGTCCTGGCCGACTACCTCTTTGATCTTTCGCAGACCTACAGTTCGTTCTACCAGAACGTCCCGTTCCTAAAAGCCGACGAAGGCGTACGCGAAAGCCGCATCCGCATCTGCGCGCTGACGGCCGCGATCCTGAAAAAAGGTCTTTCGCTTTTGGGAATTGAAACGCCCGAACGGATTTAAGGAAAGACTTGAGGTTAAATTCGCGTTCATTCGTGTCCATTCGCGGTTAAATTCCTCTCATGAGCGAAGCGACAAAAATCACGAATCAGCTGAAAGCATTGGGAAACAAGCCCGCCGCAGAACACGCACAAGGATTTTTCAAAACCGGCCCCGGACAGTACGGCGAAGGCGACATCTTCCTCGGCATTAAAGTTCCCGTTCTGCGCACCGTCGCGAAAGAACACTGCGACATCGCACTTGATGATGCCGTCGAACTGCTGCAGTCGCCGCTGCACGAAGTCCGTCTGCTGGCGCTGTTTATCATGGTCTTGCAGTACGAACGCGGCGGAAACGAAACGGTAATCTACCGCGCCTACCTCACCAACACGCACCGCATCAACAACTGGGATCTGGTGGACGGCTCCGCCGCGGACATTGTCGGCGCGCATTTATTCGAACGCGACCGCAAACCGCTTTACCGGCTGGCCATATCCAAAAGCCTCTGGGAACGGCGCATCGCCATCATCGCCACGCTCTATTTCATCCGCCGGAACCAGTTCGATGACACGCTGGCGATTGCAGACATTCTACTGAACGACCAGGAAGACCTGATGCACAAAGCGGTCGGCTGGATGCTCCGCGAAACCGGCAAACGCGACCTGAAAGCTGAAGAGAAGTTCCTGCTTCCACGTTACCAGAAAATGCCGCGCACCATGCTCCGCTACGCCATCGAACGCTTCCCCGAACCAAAACGCCTCACCTATCTCAAAGGACTTCTTTAAGCGCTTTGAGGACGGCGCGGTTCTGAGCGGGAGTGCCGACGGTGATGCGAATCCATTCGGGCAGGCCGTAGCCGTCCATCGGGCGGACGATGACTTTCTTTTTCTGCAGTTCGCCGAATACCTGCCGTCCGTTGCCGGTTTTGACGAGGATGAAGTTGGCGTACGACGGCACATAATCCAGACCGAGCGCGGAAAAACTGGACGCGAAAAGTTCCAGTCCCTGGAAGTTAGTCTTCCGCGTTTTTTCGAGATGCTTGTCATCATCCAGCGCGGCAAAGGCCGCGGTCAGCGCCATGGAGTTGACGTTGAACGGCTGGCGGACGCGATTGAGCAGTCCGATCAGGTTTTCGTGTCCGACGGCATATCCGATGCGCAGTCCGGCCAGTCCGTAGGCTTTAGAGAAGGTACGCAGAACAATGACATTCTCCCGGCCCTTTTGAATTTCTTTGATCAGATCGGGTTTTTGAGCGTCAGGCATGAATTCGAAATAGGCTTCATCAAATACAGCCAGCACGTTCGCGGGCAGCTTTTTGAGGAACGCTTTAATCTTAGCGGTCGTGACGATGGTTCCGGTCGGGTTGTTCGGGTTGCAGATGATGACCATGCGGGTTTCCGGCGTAACAGCGGCCAGCATGGCGTCGAGGTCGTGCGCAAACTTTTTCATCGGTGTGGCAATGGCCTTGGCGTTGAAGAGCATGGCGACGAGACGGTACACAACAAACGCGCCTTCGCTCATGACCAGATTGGTGCCGGCACCCAGATAGACGTGGCCGAGGAATTCAATCAGCTCATTGCTACCATTGCCAAAGAGAAGGTTCTGCGGTTTTACGCCGAGTTTGCCGGCCAGTTTTTCTTTCAGATAAAAGCATCCGCCGTCGGGATAGCGGTGCATTTCCATCGTGGCAGCGGCCATCGCCTTCATCGCTTTCGGTGACGGGCCGAGTTCGTTTTCATTGGAAGCAACTTTGATGATTTCAGAAATGTCGGCAAACCCGAGTTCGCGCGCCACTTCTTCAATCGGTTTACCCGGCTCGTAAACCGGCAGCGTTTCAATCCATTTATTAGGAATCATGAGGTTCTCCTTACGCGTAAAATTCTGTGGCAGATAAAATTCCAATCCCGGCTTCGGCCAGTACGGCAGCGGCGCGCTCCGGATTATCAAAGCGAATGACGATCAGCGCGTTTTTATTCTGCTTGCAGGCGAAGGCGTACATATATTCAACGCTCAGTCCGCCGGTTTCCGCCGTCTTCAGAATTTTTTCCAGTCCGCCCGGCTCGTCGGCAACTTCGATGGCCATTACGTCGGTGACGTTCACAACGTAACCGGCGGCTTCCAGCACCGCTTTGGCGCGGCTCCATTCGCGGATAATCAGCCGGAGAATACCGAACTCCAGCGTATCCGCCAGTGTCATAGTGACGATGTTGAGTCCGGCTTCCGCAAGAACTTCACAGACGCGGCTGAGATGGCCGGGACGGTTTTCAAGAAAAACAGACAGTTGTTTCAGTTTCATCGGATTTCCTCCCCTTCGCTGCGTTTATCAATCACCCGTTTCGCCTTCCCTTCGCTGCGCGCAATGGTGTGCGGCTCGACAAGACGGACCGGCACGCGCAGTCCGGTAATATGATCGATCGCATGCATCAGGCGCATCTGCATGGCTTCCAGTTCACTGATGCGGTCGCCGAACATTTCTTTGGTGACTTCGACCTGCACTTCGATCTGGTCGAGTCCGCCTTTGCGGGTCAGCAGAATCTGGTAATGCGGCACCGTTTCCTCAACCGACAGCAGCGCGGCTTCAATCTGTGACGGGAAGACGTTAACGCCGCGGATGATCATCATGTCGTCGCTGCGCGAACGGATGCGGTTAATGCGGCGGATGGTGCGGCCGCAGGCGCAGCGCGCCGGGTTGATTGACGTAATGTCGTGTGTGCGGTAGCGGATCATCGGAAACGCCTGCTTAGTGAGCGTTGTGATAATCAGCTCGCCTTCCTGCCCGTCCGGAAGGACCTCGTCGGTTTCCGGATCGACAATCTCCATCAGAAAATGGTCTTCAAAAATATGAAGTCCGGCCTGCTCGCAGCATTCGATCCCGACGCCGGGACCGATGATTTCCGTCAGGCCGTAAATATCAAATGCCTTGATGCCGGATTCGCGCTGAATATAGGCGCGCATGGCTTCGGTCCACGGTTCCGCGCCGAACACGCCGGTTTTCACGCCTAGCTCCCTGAAAGAAATACCGCTGGCGTTCACCTTCTCGATCAGATGAATGAAATAGCTGGGCGTACAGCAGATCGCCGTCACGCCGAAATCCTTCATCACCAGAATCTGGCGCTCCGTATTGCCGCCGGAAATCGGAATGACGGTCGCGCCAAGCCGTTCCGCGCCGTAGTGCGCGCCAAGACCGCCGGTAAACAGACCGTAACCGTAAGCGTTCTGAAGCACATCGCCTTCGTGCATGCCGGTGGCAACAAAGGAACGGAGCATGACGCTGCTCCAGACATCCAGATCGTCTTTGGTGTAACCGACCACAATCGGCTTGCCGGTCGTTCCGCTGGAGGCGTGCAGGCGAACAACCTCTTTCATCGGCACAGCGAAAAGCCCGTACGGATAGGTATCGCGCAAATCCGTCTTTTGAGTGAACGGCAGTTTGGCGGTGTCAGCCAGCGTCTGGACATCTGATGGTTTCAGACCGCGCTCATCCATGCGCTGCCGGAAAAGCGCCACATTGTCATAGCAACGTTGTACGGTCGTTTTCAGCCGCTGCAACTGCAAAGCCCGCAACTCACCGGACTCCATATAATCCGGAATACTTTCAGGATGAATTATCTGATCCATGTGCGCTCCTGTTTCTATGCGGACTGCCGTCCAAGTTCAAACGCGGCTTCATTCACTTTATGCAGCTTTTCCGGAAGAATTTCACGAATGACTTCCAGCCAGGCATCAGCCGGAACATCCAGATGCCGGCTCAGCAGGCCGAGCATGGCGATGTTGAGAGCTCTTTTATTCTCCAGCTTTGCCGGATCAATCGCCGCCGGTTTTAAAATCAAGGTGCCGGGTGCACAGTCCGCCTCATACAGAGGAAACTGGTCTTCCTGAAAGAGCACCAGAAAATCCAGCGAGCCCGCCGGAACCATCGGGCTGAACACCTTTTTTCCGAAGCGTACATCGCTGCAGATGGAACCGCCGCGCTGGCTCATGCCATGCACTTCTGCTTTTTTAACATCAAGTCCCTGGCGGAAGAAAACTTCGGCCAGAATCTGCGTTGATGTCAGCACACCCATGCCGCCGAGTCCGGCGATTTTAATACTGGTTACTTTATCGTTCATACAAATTATCCCTGAGTTGCGGGTTTAACACCTTTGCGGGCTACGGCCAGAATGCAGGGCCGGCGCACAATCAGAACTGTCAGTTCGTCTTTCTCAAGAGCTTCCGCCAATGCGGCTTCGTACCCGTCGCGCTGTGTGACCGGATCAAAAACTCCGACATTCTGAACATTCATGGCGCGGACAATCTTTTCATAGTCGAGCCGGTTCGCCGGCGTATGATCGAGAAGACGCCCGGTACCAGGGTGTTCCTGCTGGCCGGTCATCGCGGTAGTGGCGTTATCAAGGATCAGCAGAACATGGCCGGTCGGCGGCACGTTATAGGTCATCTCGGCCAGGCCGGTCAGCCCGCTGTGAACAAACGTACTGTCACCGATCACGCTGACAACGCGCTTGGCCTCTTCACGCGGAAGAACGTGGCGAAGTCCCAACCCTACACCGAGGCTCGCACCCATGCAGATCTGCGTATCCATCGCCGCCAGCGGCTGAAGGGCGGCCAGCGTGTAGCAGCCGATATCGCCCGCAACGATGCAGTTATACTTTTTGAGCATCTCAAAAGTAATCGTATGCGGGCAGCCCGCGCAGAGCTGCGGCGGCTTGCCGCGCGGCGGAACCGCCTCGGGCGTTGTATCCTGCGCCAGAATGCGTTTCACGCGGCTTACATCCAGCTCACCGAAGCGGTACATTTCCGGCGCGCTTTCAATCGTGCCGCCTGCGGCGCGCACAGCATCGGCCATGTACGGATCATTTTCCTCAACGACGAATGCGCGGTCAACCGAAGCCGCGAAGTCGAGCATCGCCCGCATCGGCAGCGGATAGCTCATTCCGACTTTAAAAAAAGAAGCGTCCGGCGCGGCTTCCCGCGAATGCTGATAAGCAATGCCTGAAACCAGAATGCCGAGATCCTTTGATCCTTTGACTTTCTGATTCGGACCTTCCTTTTCGTTCCACTCGGCAATTTCCGCCAGCTTCTGGCGCAGACGGCGGTGCGCCGGGCGGGCGTGGCCGGGAACCATGACATGGTACGGAATGTTACGCTCAAAGTGCGCCTTCGGCAGATCGGCGTCCGGTTTGCGCGGTATGACAATTGTTCCGGAATGGCAGACGCGGGTGGTCAGTTTGATGATCACCGGAATTTTCCAGCGTTCGGAAACTTCAAACGCAAGGCGGGTGAAGTCGTAGGCTTCCTGCGAATCCGACGGTTCAACCAGCGGCACCCCGGCGGCGACGGCATAGCGGCGGGTATCCTGCTCGTTCTGGCTGGAAGCCAGCCCCGGGTCGTCGGCGACGATAAAAACCAGCGCGCCGTCCACGCCGCTGTAGGCGGCGGTAAAAAGCACGTCGGCGGCCACATTCAGTCCGACGTGCTTCATGGTGGTGAAAGCGCGCACGCCGGCGAATGAAACGCCCAGCGCTACTTCGGCGGCGACTTTTTCGTTCGGCGCCCATTCGGCTTTACCGCCGAGCTGATTAAAGACGTCGAGAATTTCGCTCGAAGGAGTTCCGGGATAGCCGGCTCCGCGGGCAGCTCCCGCATGCAGCGCACCCAGAGCAACCGCTTCATTCCCCATCAAAAACTGTCGTTCCATTTTTATTCCTTATTCAAAAGCTCAACCACCCAGTCCGGCGCGCGGACCGGCCGTCCGGTCTCCGTCGAAACCATCGCATGAACCGTATAGCCGTCAGCGACCGGCGCGCCGGTTTCGGCCTGCACAATATGATTTTCAAAAAGCAGCCGCGCGCGGCCTTCCGCCTTCAGAGTGACCTTCATCTCGAGAAGATCATCATAACGAGCCCGGCCGCGGAAGAAAACCCGCGCCTCGACCAGCGGCATAAGAATGCCTCGCCGTTCCCACTCCGAATACGGAACGCCGACAGCGCGCGATAGCTCCGTGCGGCCGACTTCGAACCATTCCAGTGCACGGGAATTGTAAAACGTCTGCATCTGGTCGGTTTCACTGTAGCGGACACGGAATTGAAGCGTATGGGTTGGCACGGGCATCTCCTCGCAGTACGGTTATGTCCGCAATTCCCGGTTGCGCGTATCTTTCCAGACATCAGCCACCCGGCCGGTTTTCAGCCGCCACGCGGCGGAAAGAAAGACGGGAACGTCAAAAATAAAAGCTGTAACCGCCACAGGCAGCATACTCAGTTTTTTAAACCGGCTGAGTCCTGGATTCTGCCAGAAGCGGAAGCGGAACCACGGCGACGGCATCGTCTCGAACAGTCCGTTTACATGGATATTCAGCTGTACGAGGCGGTGTACCCACGACGGATCGGTCTCGTCGCGTGCGCGCAGATAGGCCGCCAGATTGAGTTTCGGCTGTTCGTCACGCATCGTCTTGAGGTGACGCATAAGCGTTTCGATGAAGGTCTGGCCGACGAAGAGACGAACCCGGCGGAAATAAATTTCGCGGAAGGTGCGATAAGCTTCAAACGTATAACTGACATTCCGCGCAAGGCCGATGCGCGACGGATGGCCTTCCGTGGAAGCCATGTCGGTAACGATCATCCGCTTAAAGCATCCGTCCACCGCACCGGGGAAATACTTCGGAAGCCAGACCATGCGCATCGCCGCAGCACGGGCGCAGAAACAATGCCCGCGAACCTGCGCCGTCTGGTTCTTCTCGGTGAAACGGGTAACAGCGAGATTCAGCCGGTCGCAGAGCGTTTTGCATTTGGCGGCTTCGATGTGCTTGTGACCGACCGGAGAGATGACCCGCATGGCGTAGTCCCGCTGCAGGCCGCGCAACATTTGTTCAAAAGCATCAGGCTGGTCGATGACAATATCGGCATTGACGAAATAGATGAAGTCGGCGTCGGGCCGGCTGTAGGTATGCGCCAGCAGATTCCATGCGTTGGCAAAACCGGCTTCCGGCACAATCTCAAGCCGCAGGCTGACAGCGCTGCCTTCAGGAAACTCGCGGCGCGCCTTTGTAAAGAAATCATCCGTCACCTCGACCGTCCGGTCGGTACAGCCGTTGGCGATAACAATCAGCTCCAACTCCAGATCGAGACTTCTCGCGCTGCGGAAGATCGATTGTTTAAGGATGGATTCCAGCGCAAGCGCGATACTGGATTCCTCGTTCCAGGCAACCACTCCGACAGAAATTTTCAGTATGTCACTCATGCCGCTTCGATCCTGAAAATTCAATCGTCCGCCTTCGGATAGGAGCCGAGTACCGTGAGAACCGCGCAGTGTTTTTCGAGCGCCTTGAGCGCCGTTTTAACGTTCGGATCGTCCGCATGACCTTCGAAGTCCACGAAGAAGTAGTATTGCCACGCCTTGCTCCGGCTGGGACGCGATTCGATCTTGGTCATGTTGATGCCGTTGAGCTTGAGCGCATCCAGCGCATCGTGCAGCGCGCCGACTTCGTCTTTGATGCCGAAGTAGATCGACGTTTTATCTTCGTTGGTCGGCTCGCCGTATTTGCGGCCGATGACCAGGAAGCGGGTCGTGTTGCCGCTGGCATCCTGAATATTTTCGGCAATGATGTTGAGATTGTACAGCTCGGCAGCCAGCAGGCTGGCAATGGCGGCGCAATCGCTTCCGGCGGCCATTTCCGCAGCCAGCGCCGTGCTGTTGACCGCGTTGATTTCAACGCCGGAAAGATTTTCACTGAGCCAGCGGCGGCATTGCCCGATCGCTTCCTGCTTACTGCAAACCCGTGTGATTTTTTCTTTCGGCACGGAGGCGAGCAGATAAAGCGACACCGGCAGATAGATTTCCGCGCAAATTTTCAGCGTCGTTCCAGTGAACTGATCGAACGTGTGCGTTACCGCGCCTTCAATTGAATTTTCGATCGGTACAACGCCGTAGTCGGCGGAGCCGTGCTCCACCGCGCTGAAAACATCCGTGATGGTGCCGACCGGATGATAATCCACGCTGGCACCGAATTTGGCGTGCGCCGCCTGATGGGTGAACGTGGCCGGCGGACCGAGATAGGCGATCTTGAGATTGCTCTCCAGCGCCAGCGCCGCCGACATGATTTCGCGGTAGATTGCGCGCGCCGATTCTTCCGGAAGCGGACCGTTATTCAACCGGGCGATACGTTCAAAGACGGCTTTTTCGCGGGAGGGAACATAAATTTCGCCGCCCTGCTCTTTTTTGGTTTTCCCGATCTCGAGCGCGATTTTGATCCGCTCGTTGAGGAGCTTAATCAGCTCTTCATCGAGACCATCAATCTGTTTCCTCAGCTTCTCCAGACTCATCGCTTTCCTCCGTTACCGCCTGTTCCTCGCGCTGTTCTAACTCTTTTTCCATTTCAGGGAAAGGTTTTGTCCGTTCCGCTTTCTCAACCGGAACCATCCGCTTCAGTTCTTCCATGCCGGGCATCTCTTCAAGACTCCGCAGTCCGAAATGTTCGAGGAAGCGCTGTGTGGTACCGAAAAGCCACGGACGGCCCGGCAGCTCGCTGCGGCCCGTCACCTTGACGAGCTGCATTTCCACCAGATTGCGCAGCACCTGATCGACCGCCACGCCGCGGACGGATTCGATCTCGGAACGCAGAATCGGCTGGCGGTAGGCAATGATAGCGAGCGTTTCGAGCGCAGGTTTTGACAGACGCGCCGTCTGGTCTTTATCCAGCAATGTGCGCACCCACGGACCGCAGCTGATTTTGTTCTGCAGCCGGAAGCCGTGCGCCACTTCGGCAATGCACAGTCCCGATCCGCTCTGAACCAGACCGACCTTAAGATCTTCGATGGCGGCCAGAATATCGTCATCTTTAAATTGCGAAAACTCCTGATACGGACCGCCGTAGCTGGCACCCGCATCAAGCAGCGCCTTGCGGATTTCTTTAGACGTCAGCGGCTTCTTGGCTGCAAACAGCAGCGCGCCGATAATTTCCTTCAGTTCAGGAAGTACTTCTAAATCACTCATACGGACTCTTCCTCCTGCAAAACCGGTTCGGGCTCTCCGCCCTCGACCTGTTCAATAACGATTTCGTCAAAATGGTTGTCCTGCCGCGCGGCCAGACGGTTGAGCTTGATCAGTTCCAGCACAGCCAGAAAGGTGCAGACAATTTCATGGCGGGAGCGCATCCCGCGGAACAGACGGCCCAGCGTCAGCGGCTTGCCGTTCTTCGTGGCTTCCAGCAGATAGTCCACTTTTTCGCTGACGGTGTACTGTTCAGCAAAGATTTCATTCAGCTCCTCCCGCGGCACGCGGTCGAGAGCCTGATTCAGCGCGCTGATCAGATCGAAAATACTGACGTCCTGCATGCCGATCTCGGGCCGTGCGCCCAGTTCGACGTGCTCGCCTTCGCGCAGAAAAACGTTTTCCTGCACCTCTTCGAGATGTCCGAGAAATCCTGCGGCGTCTTTAAACTTTTTGTATTCGACCAGCTGACGCACCAGATCCCAGCGCGGATCGTCCTCGTCATCCTCTTCCACCGGCCCGCGCGCTTCGTCGGGCAGCAGCAGGCGGCTCTTGATCACCATCAGCGTCGCCGCCATGACAATGAAGTCGCCGGCGATCTCAAGATTGAGGATTTTCATCAGCTCGAGATATTCCATGTACTGGGTGGTGATCCGCCCGATTGGAATGTCGTAAATATCCACCTCGTCTTTTTTGATGAGGTAGAGGAGCAGATCTAGCGGGCCCTCGAAAACTTCGAGACTCACTTTGTATTCTTCATTCGGAAGTAAATCAGGCATATGCATTATTCCAGCCCAACCGCTTTGCGGGCGGCCTGAAGGGTTTTACGGGTTTCGGCGCGCGCTCTTTCCGCGCCCTTCTTCAAGACATCGTTTACGAAGTCAGGATTCTTTTCGAGCTCGGCGCGTTTCTCGCGCAACGGCGCAAAATGTTCGGTGATTTTGGCGAGCAGTTCTTTCTTCGCGGTTCCGTAGCCGAAACCGGCCGTACGGTAGCGCGCGGCCAGATCGGCCGCTTCGGCGTCCGTGGCGAACAGCTTGTAGAGCGCAAAGACGTTGCAGGTATCCGGATTCTTCGGCTCTTCCAGCGGCGTGCTGTCGGTGACAATCTGCATCACCCGTTTTTTCAGCGCGCCGGGATCGCCGAAAATCTCCAGCGTGTTGTCGTAGGATTTCGACATCTTCTGTCCGTCAACGCCGGGAACCACGGCGACGGAGTCGCGGATGGACGGCACCGGAATGGTGAACACCTCGCCGAACTGGTTATTAAATTTCACGGCGATATCGCGCGTCACTTCCACATGCTGCTTCTGGTCGCGCCCGACCGGTACCACGGTGGATTGCACCGAAAGAATATCAGCGGCCATCAGCACCGGATAAGCAAACAGGCTGTGGGTTGCGGCAATTCCTTTAGCGAGCTTGTCCTTGTAGGAATGACAGCGCTCGAGCAGGCCCATCGGCGTAACTACTGAAAGGAGCCATGCCAGCTCCTGCACTTCCGGCACATCGCTCTGGCGATAGAACGCCGTCTTTTCCGGGTCGAGCCCGGCAGCTAGAAAGTCGAGCGCGACATCTTTCACCATCGTGCGCAGCGCGGCGGCATCGTTTACCGTCGTCAGCGCGTGATAGTCGGCAATGAACAAAAACGCCTCGCCTTCTTTTTGAAGTTCAAGCGCGGGCTTCATCATCCCGAAATAGTTGCCGATATGCAGTTTGCCCGAAGGCTGTATGCCCGAAAGAATTCTCATTAAACCAACTCCTGCTTTAACTGCGAATGAACACGAATAGACGCGGATTCAAATCTGAGGGGGAGAATCTAGCCGCAAAAGGGCACAAAAAACACAAAAAAATCAGGATTCACGGCTCTTTTACCGAAGGAACGGTCGCCATAGTGTTTCTATAGCATTTCACGTTTCAAGACAGGCAGGATGCCTGCGGTACGTATCGCGGCCTGCTTTTTCAGCTTCTCACCCGCAGGAAGATTTATTGGCCGGCCCGTTCCCCGGTTCGGCAGGGAGCAGTCCTTCGGTTTCGATTTGCCTAACAGCCTTGTCGAAATCGCTTTCAAACAGCCGGTCCTGCACAATCCGGTATTTTTCAAACTCGCTTTCGGCGTGCGCCCGGGCAATTTCCGCCGTCACCTTGCCGGCATCCTGTAAAATTTCCCGGTCCGTTGCCGCGATAAATCGATTCAGACGCGTTTCCCAGTCCTGCATGGTCATCGGGATTTGTCGCATGGCCATATCTTCCGCAACATCTAAATAGGCCGAAACGAGCCGCTGCAACTGTGCCATTTCAGGCTCGGTCAGATAATTTTTAGCAACGATGACATCGAACTTCTGAATCTTTCCCTTCGGCGCATCCGTCCAGGTGGTCAACCCCATATTCTCTTTTCCGGCATCGGCACGGCTGACGATCACCTCAGCAGCCGTCTGGCCGTGGATCGCCCAGTGCAGCTTGTTCTGCACGGTGGAGAAAAAGCGCTTGGTTGCCTGAGCCGTGACATCATAGTCCACAGAGGTCGCATAGATATCGGTGATTTTCTGGTAGAACTTGCGCTCGCTCAGACGGATTTCCCGGATGCGCTGCAACTGCTCTTCAAAATATTTTTTCCCGAGCATCGTGCCGTCGTTTTTCAGGCGCTCGTCATCCATCGCAAAGCCCTTGATGGTGAACGATTCGATGATACCCGCGGCCCATTTACGGAACTGCACAGCGCGTTCGGAATTGACCTTGTAGCCGACGGCAATAATCGCGGCGAGATTGTAGTGCTGGGTATTATAGATTTTGCCATCAGCGGCAGTTATCCGAAAATATTGGATAACTGAATTTTCTTCCAACTCACTGTCGGAGAACACCTTTTTGAGGTGGTAGCTGATCGTCCGGACATCCACATCATAAAGCTGCCCCATCATTTTCTGGGTGAGCCAGACATTTTCCCCTGCGTAAACCGCCTCAACGCTTCCCCTCCCGCTGGCGGCAATAAAGGTCAGGTATTCCGCGGCCGACGAGCGGACAAGGGAACCCTCGGACGAACCTTTACTCTTCTTTCCTTTATTGCTCATTTCACCCATCTCCTTACCCCGTTTCCGACCCGTCCGCAACTAGATCGGCATTGATGAAATTCCGGCACCCGGTCATTTTCGGCAGATAGCGCAGCGCAAACGTCGTTTTTCCCGCCCCGTTCGGCCCGGCAATCACATAACGAGTTGGATGGTACTTTGGAGGCACTTCGAACTGCAAATGGATACGAATCAGGATTTTTCTCTTATAAGTATCCTTGGCTGAGCGGGATACTGTCCATGTTCATTACCGACAAAAGCAACACATCCGTGGCGAATACCTGCCGCCTGCGAAACCCAATCCATTATCCGTTCCGCAACACTCGGCGTTAAAGCCTGATCCAAAGGAAGGTACCAATCGCTAACTTCAACATGAACAATTAGTGGCGGTGTACCTATGTTTATCTCGACTTCAATGTCACGATGATGCGCTGGCCCTTGATGATCGATAATCCGATACTTCATCTAGCATCCTCCTTTCAAGACAACCTCTGATTTTTCGATGCAATGTTATTTTGATTCTTAACGCACATGAATCGATAAATAACTGCGAATAGCGAACTCATCGTTGGCAATCGTGGTACAGCGGGTTTCGGCGCCGGCCAGCGCGTCGAGCGCCGGATGGTGCGCAGCGATACCGATCGCCTGCTGGATTGCGTCATTAAATTTAGCCGGATGCGCCGTCGCCAGACAGATGGTCGGCACGGCTGAATCCGCAAAGCGCTCAGCGACAGCGACGCCGACAGCGGTGTGCGGATCGAGAATGTAGCCTTCCTTCTCGTAACATTTTTTAATCATCGCCAGCGTCTGCGCCGTACCGGCTTCGCCGGCGGCAAAAAGGTCATCGGTGCCGGGAATGGTCAGCGATTTGTTTTGGGCGAAGCCGGTCATCAGGTCGCGCAGTTTCGCGGCGTCCTGCCCGACGCGGTAATAGAGATAGCGCTCAAAGTTGCTGGCGACCTGAATGTCCATCGACGGGCTGATGGTCGGCACCACTTCGCCCATGCTGTAAACGCCGGTATTGAAGAAGCGCGAGAGAATGTTGTTTTCGTTGGTCGCCAGAATCAGCCGTTTAGCCGGCAGTCCCATCTGTACGGCAATATAACCGGCCATGATGTCGCCAAAATTGCCGGTCGGCACAGCAAACTGCACCTGCGCGGCTCCGGTATTTTCCTGAACGCGGAAGGCGGCGTAGAAGTAGTAAACGATCTGGGCCAGCACCCGCGCCCAGTTGACAGAGTTGACAGAGCCGAGCGAGTGCTTCTCTTTGAACTCCACGTCGGAGAAAATCGATTTCATCAGATGCTGGCAATCATCAAACGTGCCTTCGACCGCAAGGTTGAAAACGTTATCGTCCAGTACGCTGGTCATCTGCTTTTCCTGAACCGGGCTGGTGCGCCCTTTCGGATGCATGATGAAAATGCGGATGTTCTTTTTGCCGTGTACTCCGTAAATGGCGGCGGAGCCGGTGTCGCCGCTGGTCGCGCCGAGAATATTCAGTTCGGCCGCCTGCCCTGAGCTGGCCGAAGGGCCGCGTTTTTCGAGAACGTATTCGAACAGATTGCCGAGAAACTGGAGCGCTACATCTTTGAAGGCGAGCGTCGGGCCGTGCCAGAGTTCCAGCACGTTAAAGCCGTCGACCGGGATGACCGGCGCCACTTCGGGCGCGCGGAAAGTGGAATAGCTTTTTTCGATCAGCGCCTTGAGGTCGTCAGGCGGCAGATCAGCGGCAAAAAGGCTCATTACCTCAAAGGCCAGCTCCTGATACGAAAGTCCGGCCCAGGCCAGCAGTTTACCGGAAACGTCCGGCAGGCTTTCGGGCAGCAGCAGGCCGCCGTCAGGCGCCAGCCCCGTCATTACGGCATCCAGAAACCCGACCGGTTCCATCTGCCCTCTGGTACTGATGTATTTCATGCTTAATCCGCAATCCGTAACTTGAATTTGAATGGCGGAGAATAGCCCAGAGAATCCGCTGAATACACGCAAAAATTGCCGCAAGGGCGAGTTTCCGGGGTAATAAATACCGGCGTGCCGCATAAAGCAGAACACGCCGGAAGGTGCGATTCAACCTCAGAGGGGATTATTTGGTCTTTTTGCTGCTCTGGGTTGTTTTGGCCTTGGTGTTTTTGGAGCCTGCCGCAGAGTTTTGAGCCGCCGGCTGTTTAGCCGCCGCGCTGTTATTCTGATTCCCGCCGGTCATGTTCTGCTGAACCCGCTGCAGAAATTGTTTCTTCTGATCCGGGGTCATCCGCTGAACCATCGCGGAAATCCGGTCGGCCATCTGATTAACCGGCTGTGCGGCCGCCTGCTGGCCCGTCCGGGAGGTATTGGCTCCGGCCGTACGCGCGCCGGAGGACTGTCCGCCGTCACCCTGCGGGATAATCCCCTGCCCGTAACCGCGGGAAGCGTCGTCTTTGACCTTCTTCTCCGGCGTATAGTTCACGGCATAGGTCTGCACTTCGCCGGTGATAAAGTGTTCCACTTTGATTTCGCTGAAACCGATTTCCTTGATATTCCACTCGCGCAGAAACTGGGCGATCGGCTGGCGGGGATCTTTAGGATCAACAATCTGACTTAACGCGCTCTCGGTGCGCCCCTGCCAGACCCGCAGGTTCGCCTGCGGTTTGGATTTCAGCGAGAAAACCGCACTGCGTTCCGTTCCCAGGAAAACGCCTTTCACGGCCAGATCGGGAAAAGCATTCTGGCCGGTCGCTTTGCGCTGAGGAATGAAAAGATGCTTGGATACGACTTCCTGCATGGAAGGCGGAGTTTCTTTCAGTGAATCCAGGCCGGGGGACGGAATGCTGCGGATGCCGTCCTGCCGCGCGCCGGATTCCGGCTGGGGGAGATGCACAGCCGGAATAAGCGTCAGCGCGGCAATACCGCACAAAACCGCCAGACCCGGAATTAAAAAGCGCTGATAGGAAATTTTCATTTACCTGCCCCTTCCGCCGCCCGGCAGTTGATATGAATCGTCATCTGCAATCTCATCCGGGGCTCCGACGGCTCATCCGCCACCGTTACTTTACGTTTCTGCGCAGTCTGCGGCTGAGGCCGCTGACCGTTCGTCTTTCCGGGCGGCCGCTTGCCGCCCTGCACCGCCATATTGAATTCATCGATAACAATCAGCGGACGATGCGTTTCAAGCTGATAGAAGAAGTTCAGGATTTCCGGATAGCGCCCGTTCCCGCGAACCGAAAAGTTCAACTGCCCCGGCACACCGTGCAGAGACGGTCGAGTCATGGAAACGTCGAGACTCAGATCCGGAGCCAGCTGGTTCATCAGTTTAATGATCGAGGCCTCCATCATCACATCGTTGCCGGTGCGGTCAAACAGCAGTCCGTCCGCCTGACTGAGAACATCCTTCAACTGGCTGTTTTCCATCCGGATCTGGTCAGCGGTACGAAGCATTGTCTGGTAGCTTGCGCGCAGAGAGTGGGCGGCTTCCAGCTCTTCCAGCTTGGACTGCCGGTAGGATTCCGCCACGCGGTAGACCGGATAGAGAATTCCTCCGGCGAATAAGGCGACGGCGGCCAGCAGCACATACAGCCGCTCGCGCCGGGACAGTCTGGTTATAAAATTATTCATCACGCGCACTCCTCAAAGCTGCTGAAATTGTGAACCCGTAATACTCATCCGTTTTTTCGCCGGTATCCGACTCCTCAATCGTCTTCACAAACGGAATACTCTGAATCAGCTGCGGAAGCTGATCCGGAACCTTGGACCGGCCCTTCAGCTTGATATCATCGCCCCGCGAATACGCAATCGACGTCAAATAGGTGTCTTCCGGCAGCGTATCCGAAAGAGTTTTCATCATACCCATGATACTCACGCGGGTTTTACCAAGCTCGCTGAGCTGTTCAAGTTCGCTGCGCAGTTCGCGGTTCTGGTTTTTTACGATCTGCACCGGAGCCGCGCGCCGTTTCAAATCCACGGTATCGTGTTCCGCAGCCTTCAGCGCCAGCGCCGGAGAAAACGTCCGGATCAGCCCGCCGGCGAGCAGTTCGACGGCCAGCAAAGCGCACAGTCCGGCAACCATCAGCGTCCGGCGGCTCAGCGGAACTTTACGGCCGGACCGGTCGATCAGATTCAGCGACGCCGGAGGCTCGGCAACCGACGCACAAAGCGCTTCGGTTAAAACCGGCGCGGCAGAGGACGAAACAACTGCCTGCAAAACCTCCGGAATCTCCAGCGCGTGGAGGTGCACCCCGAAGGAAACTTCCAGACTGTTCCGGAAATCTTCCGGAAGCTCCGCCTCTCCGGCGCAGATAATCCGCCCGATTCCTTCGGATCCGAGTGTTTCGTGATGCCGGACAATCATCCGGCGCGCGGCGTCCACCAGCGTTTCCTTATCGAAACCGGCGGCCTGCCGGCTGACCAGCAGGCTGTCCTGCAGAAGTCCGTTGGCAAAAAGCACCAGTTCGATATGCGTGTCGTCGGTAAGAATCATTAAAACCGGCACACCGGCGCCGGACGGAACCAGCAGAGAACTCAGCGAAGTGACCTCGTCCACCGGAATTCCTGCCGCGACCAGCGGCGCGATCAGCGCACTGACTTCCGAATGGCGGGCGGCCAGCAGATTTACGCCGATCTGTTTTCCGCTGGGTAGCGGAGCGGAGGCAAAAGCAATCCGCCGGTCGGCTTCCGGAAGCGGCACATGCCGCGCCGCTTCATACTGAAGCATCTGGGCAAGATCATTCTGAACGGCTGCCGGATACGCCAGCGTCCGCTGCATCACCATGGATCGCGGCAGACAGACCAGAATGCGGGCGGGCGTTTTATCCGCGGCGCGAATCTTTGCCGCCAGAGATTCCGGCATCTGCTCATCGCGAGGAACGCGCTCCATCAGACGGACGGACAGGCCGAGCAGAGACTGTTCCGTCCAGACCGCGTCCACGGTACGGTCGCGGAAAATCAAAACCAGATTTGATTTTCCGGCCATCCATTTCATTTCCGGCATATTTTTAAAGTTCATTCATTTCCTCCGGGACTCCGTAAGCCAGCACATTCTCCAGCAGCTCGCCGGCTGCGTTTTCATAAAAATCTTTAATCGTGTATTTCATCGTCGTGGCATTCTCCGGAAGAATCAGCTTAACCAGTATCATGTGTCTGGATGCGGTGTCTGCAGAAACGGGTTCTTCCGTATTCAGAGCAGGTTCTTTGCTTTCTTCGAGCGGGCCGGGAACGAACCCTTCGGCAACCAGATACAGCACCGATGGAAGCACTTTGACTTTGGTGTATACATCCGCCGCTTCATTTTCTCTGGCTTTCTGCTGATCTTCCGTCGGCAGAACACCGCGCTGAATATACTGACCGGACGCCTTCGCTTCCGGGCTGTTATCGCCGATCAGGAACCGGTAAAGCCCGCCGCCGAGCAGCAGCCCGTCTTCGATATGAACCGGATGGCTGTATCCGAACAGTATGTCCGGCGTTATTCCGTTCACCAGCAGCAGCTCTTCAATGGTTTCAAACGGGGCGTTGCGGCAATGGCGCGGCGGATCAAGTTCCTGGTAGAATTCTTCTTCGGCGCCGAATTCCCGCTGCGTGCTGTCGGCATCCATCCAGTCGAGAATCGAATCGACCAGCGCCGACCGCTCGTCGCCTTCCTCCATGCCGGTACTGCGCCAGATCAGCGATTTCGGACTCGTACGTTTCATCGCTCGTCACAAAATAAACATTGCCGGTGGCGTCGGCGTACATTGACGCTTTCGCCAGTTCCACCTTCGCCGCGGCCAGCGCACTGCGGGCCAGCTGATCGTTCTGCGCCTCTTCATAGAAACCGCCGGAGGCGCGCAAATCCGCCCGCAGTCCGCGGCCGAACTCCGCCACCAGCAGCGAAAGAATCGCCATCACGCCCAGCACAATGAGAAGTGCCGACCCGGAACGGGAATTACTGGAGGTTGCGCCGCGCATCAGAGCAGCCCCTCTCTCAGGTTGTAGTCGAACCGCAGCACTTCCTG
>JBGAJP010000083.1:0-6425 GCA_044224855.1 Pontiellaceae bacterium | reverse complement strand
CGAAGGCAAGGCGCTGCGTAAATCGCATGAGAACGAAGCGGTGCAGCAGCTCTACAAAGAATTCCTCGGCGCGCCGCTCGGTGAAAAATCGCACCATCTGCTGCACACGGAATATAAACACAAACCGGCGCTTTGAGTCGTGAAGCCCCGCTCACCGAGCGGGGCTTTTTATTTCTATGAACTTATAAAAAGCTACAGCCGTACTTTCAATGACTGGAAGAATCCGCTAAAACTCAGCGCAACCGAGGAGGACATGATGGATAAACATATTATTGTCGGAGTTCATATTACGGAACGGGTGAAGCACGCGGGCGAAATCCAGAAGATATTTACCGAGTTCGGCTGCCAGATCCGTACGCGGCTTGGTCTGCACGAGGCCAATAAGGGTATTTGCTCTCCGAACGGACTGATTATTCTGGAGCTGGTGGACGATGATGCCAAAGTCGTCGCGTTCAAGAAAAAGCTTCTGGCTATCGATGGCGTTGAAGTGCAGTCGATGGTTTTTGATCATGCGTAAGGACTGGAGACACGCCGAACGGTGGCTGATTCCTCTGCTGGTGCTGGCGGGCACGGCATTGCGCTGGGTACAGCTGCCGTTTTCCTGCATCTGGCTGGATGAAGCTTTTTCCATCAAACTGGCGAAAGGCCCATTGATGGAGATTGTCCGTACACTCAGTTCGGATAACGGAAGTCCGCTCTTTTATTTTCTGCTTCATGGCTGGATACAGTTGTTCGGCGACGGCGAATATATTCTGACGGCGCTGACTGTTTTACTGGATTGTGCTGTGTTGGCGGCAATCCCGTTTCTGTTGCATGAACTGTTCGGCGATTCACGCGTCCGGATTGCCGGAACGGCTTGTGCGGCGTTTTGTCTGCCGTGCCTGCATCAGGCGACCAATCTGCGTTACTACTCGCTGATGGTTCTCTGCACCGTTCTGTCGTGGTTTTTTTTCTACCGGGCGCTTCGTAAAGGGACGACGCGTGACGGAATGCTGTTTGTTTTCTTTTCGGTCGCCGGATTTTACACCCACACTTTTTATCTGTTCGTGCCGCTTTCTCAGTTTTTTGTACTGGCGATTTTCTACCGCCGCCGGTTGCAGGCGGGTTTTATGATTTCACTGTTTCTGCTGGCGGGAGTGACGCTCTGGCTGCCGTCACTGGCACTGCAGGTCACCGGATATCTCAGCGGTTCGACGCCGGAAACCGTCCCGGAACTGATGCGGTACAACGGAGCTGTCGGAGCTTATCTGCTCAGCATCTCCAGTCAGATGCTGGCGATAGATTCAATGAAACTTCTGCGCATGGGTGTGGCAGCGGCGCTCTGGCTGTTTGTTCTGGTTCAGCTTTTACGTAACCGGCAGCGCACTGCTGACGACCGCCATGCCCGCGAATTTTTCACGGCGCATCTTTTATCGGTCGGCATCATCGTTCTGATTTCAATGGTCCGCCCGATTTTCTGGCTGGATAAAATGGATTTGATCGGGCTGCCGCTGGTTTGCGCATTGGCCGGTTACGCCGTTTCAAAAATCCGCTTTCCGGCGGCAGTTCTGACGGTGCTGATTCTGGTGAATCTAGCCGGTGCTGCACGCTATACCGGCTGGCGGGTTTTTGGGAAACTGACCGAGCAGCGTGATGTAATTGAACGGCTCGGTGCAGAGCTGTCGACGGGAGATGCTGTGGTGGAAACTGGAATCAGCCACTTCACGGTCGAGTACTACCTGGATCAGATGAAAGTTCAGACTGGTCCACGCTATGTTTTTCCGGAAGCGCAAATGCGCCGCCCATCCTGCATCGACCCGAAAAAACTGCTGGACGATCAGCAGGAGCTGGCTCTGGAAGCCGCTGTTCTGGTGCAAAGCCTGAAACGGGGGACAGGCAGGATTTATGTTTTTCACAGTCCGTACGAAGGACTCGCTCCGCTTTATAGTCAGCTCAACACCGCTTTCTCTATCGAACGGATTATTCCTGTCCGCCAGCATCCGTGGGGGCCGGTTTACACGCAGGTGGATATTTACCGCCAGCGCTGAAAACGAAAACCCCGAAGCATCGCTTCGGGGTTTCGCATGGATCTATCACTGAATCTATTTAGTGACAGCAGGTTCTTCGTCCTTGCCCATTCCGAATTTCCACCATTTCTTGCTGTGTTCTTTGCGCATGGCCTGACCCTGTTCAGAGCCCTTGCCTGCTTCTTTTTTCAGTTCTTCTGTTTTTTTTGCCTGCTCTTTTTGCGCTTTTTCGGCCTTTTCTCTGGCCTCTTTCATTTTGCTTTCAGCATCTTTTTTAACGGCATTGGTAACACCGGCCATTTCCTTCTTTGATGCCTTAATTTTCTTTTCGGCATCTTTTTGAGCTTTAGCGGCGTCCACCTTAACTTCCGGAATTTTCAACGGTGCAGCTTCTTCGGATCGTACAGCAGCGGCCGAAATAACCAGTGCTGCCAGTCCAAGTGATAACGTATAACGCATGCGCATAACAATGCCTCCTGTTTAAAGCACAAACACCATGCCTGTGCCGATTGCATCGATGATAGTTATTCAAAGGCGGGATGTCTAGGGAAAGCTTCCTTTGTGTCGATTATCAGCAGTCCAGCATCTCGTGGTCGAGCATGGTCTTGTGATCGAATGTGAAGCGGCCGATGAATTTTTTTCCGGCGAGCATCTGCGGATACCAGACCGGATCGTCCGCCCACATATTATGCCAAGGCAGCGCATCGGTCGGAAACCAGATCGGAACAGCTTCTTCGGTTTCTGTCGGTATTCCCTCAAATCCGGTAGCGGTGAAAACTTCGCCGTGAATGCTGTGTCCGTCAATGAACTGGAACATCAGTGTGCCGGCGTGTGAAGGATCGAGTGGAGTAATGCAAAGTTCCTCCTGCGTTTCGCGGACGGCGCATTCCAGTGGAGTTTCGCCGGGCTCCAGACGTCCGCCCGGTGCGTTGAAATAACCCGCGCCAAAGCCGCGTTTTTTATGAATGAGCAGCATTTTCCCGTCCTGCAGGATGAACATCAGCGTCGCCCGTTCTTTCGGATTCCAGCTGTCCCAGTCAACGTCCGAAACTTTGCGCATATTACGCCTTCACGATCTTCGGCGACGCATACAGATCGAATTTACCCAGAATGCCTTCGAGTCCGCCGTTATTGAGTTCTTTTTTCCACTCCGGCTTGAGGCCGACTTTTTTGAGCAGCTGGCGGTCGCCAGCATAGACGTAGGCTGTGCAACCGGTGCATCGTTGTTTAAGGAAGTCGCCGAATTCCTTCGACAGCAGTTCGGCGGACTCGCGGTCGCCAAGCCGCACACCGTAGGGCGGATTAACAACGATGGTGGAGTTTTCCAGTTTCGCAATGCTCCGGAAATCTTTCTCTGAACATTCGACCCGGTCTTTGCATCCCGGCAGATTGTTGAAGTTGGTGCGGGTAGCGCGGACGGCGTCGCGGTTTATATCGCTGCCGGAAATCAGTCCGGCCGGCAGGGGGCGCATCGCGGAATCGGCTGTCGCTTTTACCTTCTTCCAGATTCCGGCGTCAAAATCCGGCAGGCGTTCAAAGCCCCAGCGCTGTTTGCGCAGATAGCCGGCGGGAATCCGGCAGTAGTGCATAGCCGCTTCGCAGAGCAGGGTGCCGGAGCCGCACATCGGATCGATCAGCAGCCGTTCGCCGTCCCAGCCGGAGAGCCGGATGATTGCTGCCGCCAGCGTTTCCTGCATCGGCGCTTCGACGGAAACCGTGCGGTAGCCGCGGCGGTGCAGTGAGCCGCCGGAAGCATCGACACTGATGGTAGCGCGGTTGTTGCGGATAAAAAGGTGAATGCCAAGATCCGGCGATTGCAAATCGACGGAAGGCCGCTCGCCGGTTTTGTTGCGGAAAAAGTCGCAGATGGCGTCTTTGACTTTCAGTGCGGCATATTGTGAATGGGTCAGCGACGGAGTATTTGATGTGACCGCGTGGATGGCAAAGGTGTCGCTTGGAGTCATGAGCTGGCTCCAGTCGAACTTAAGCGCGGTTTGGTGGAGATAGTTATCGCTGTGGCAGTCGAAGGTGATCAGCGGCGCGAGAACGCGCACAATGAGCCGTGCTTCATAGTTGATGCGGTAGAGTGTTGCGAGATCGGCTTCGAAATGAAGGCCGCGGTACGCCGGTTTAATTTCGGTTGCGCCGAGGCTTATCAGTTCGGCTTCGGCAGGTTCTTCGAACCCGGAAGCGATCTGGGCGAAATACTGTTTATATTGTTGGTATTGGAACATGGAAACAGCCTATGCAAAAATTCGAAATACGAATATCGAAATACGAAACAATTTTAAAATTAAATTCCCGTTTTCAGGGTTTGGAAATTAAAGATTCGAATTTGTTTCGGATTTCGGATTTAGTGCTTAGGATTTTCTTATGAGTATTCGATATAAGATCACCATCGCTTACGACGGAACGAACTATGCCGGCTGGCAGGTGCAGCCCGGCAAAACGACCGTGCAGGGCGAAATCGAGCGCGCTATTGAGCATCTGACCGGACATCACATCCGGATTCACCACTCTGGACGAACCGACGCCGGAGTCCATGCCAAAGGGCAGGTGGCTCATTTTGATCTGAAGGAGCCGGTGGATACTGGCCGGTTCATGAACAGTCTGAATGCGTTGCTGAAACTGGATGTGCGCATCATGAAGTTTGAAAAAGTACCCGCCGATTTCAACGCCCGTTACGATGCCGTCAGCAAGGAATACCGCTACTTTATCTGGAACGGCCACGCGGTTCCGCCGGAACTGCGGCTCTACCGTCTGCACGAGCGGCGCCGGCTGAATATCGCAGCGATGCGCAAGGCGGCGGAACAGCTGGTCGGCAAACATGACTTTGCTGCCTTTACTGCCAATCCGCGCCGCGAGATCGAAGGTACGGTGAAAACGATCACTAAACTGACTGTCAGCCGCACGCGTGAAGGGGACGTGACGATCTGCGTAACCGGCGAAGGCTTCCTCTATAAAATGGTGCGCAGCATTACCGGATTTCTTCTGCGCGTCGGCATCGGCGAACTGCAGCCGGAGGATACCCGGCACTTTCTGAAAGCCGGTGCGCGCACTAACGAAGTGCCGACGGTCAAACCGCTCGGCCTTTTCCTCTGGCGCGTCGATTACTGATTCAGCATGCCGGCAGGATTAAAAGGACGGCTTGATTCTACTACTTCAGAGGCCGGGCAAACGCCCGGCCTCTTTGGCAAACAAAGCCGTTAGTTCAGTTTGACGGTTTGTCCTTTGGTCAGCGACAGCGGCTGATCAAATGTTACGACGGTCAGTTCGTCCTGGTTGCTGATGGTACATTTTACCGGCTTGCCGTTAAGCAATGCCTGCTTGACGGGCACATTCACGCGGAGGGTTTTGAATTTCATCGCGCCGTCGGTGCAGTTCATCGCGAAACTGTCGGCGGTGCGGGTGAAGCTTCCGATTCCGGTCACTGATACCCACGGGGCCGTCAGCGGGTGGTCGGTAATCGGCGGGGCGATGGTCAGCATGGATCGCGGCGTATCCACTTTGAACCCCGTGGCGGCGAGAACCGCTGCCCAGATGGAGAGCGGTCTGGAGTAGTGGTCGCCGCATTCGTGAAAGTTCCATCTCCGGCCTGCGCGGGCATAGCGGAATGCGACTGCGTCTATAACGGTCAAGCCCTTGTCGACAAAACCCTGATCGATAAGGCTGGCCGCATAGCCGTATTCAAACCCGGCCCACACGTCGTCCAGCTGGACATTCTTATAGATTGGAAGTGAAGGCTTGCGACCTTCCGGATAGACGCCAAGGAGGAGCCCGTTTTCCATGGAGAAAGTTTTTTCATAAATATACTTCTGCACCTGGTGGATTCGCTCGACAGGAAGCCCGTTGCCGAGACCGATCAGCCGTGCATAAAATTCGCCGCTGAGCTGGTCGCTCATACAGGCCTCGTTACGCAGGTCGCCGTCCACCCAGACACTGTAGTATTCGCCGTTGAATACTTTCTTCTCCAGGTTCTTTTGCGCTTCGGGAAGAATTTTTCTCCATGCTGCGGCATTTTCGGTATCGCCGAGGTCATCTGCGAGCCGGATGCCGCCGCGCAGCATCGAAATCCATATGATGGAGAGGTTGGCAGGAATGCCGCGCATCTGGAATGTGTCATACCAGTTTTTACCGGCGTTCTGGTCAGGCAGTCCGTCGCCGTCGCTGTCCATTGAACGGAACACGTTCATGGAGGCGACAAAGCCGGGCCATATTTTCTTGAGAAATCCGGCATCACCGGTCCAGAGGTAGTCGCGAATAGCCTGCATGACGAATGAGCTGTTTACATCCACATAGCCCCAGCCGTGACCATAGCCGCCGTAATCGAGATCGGGCAGGCTGTGATAGAGGCGTCCGCTTTGTTTATCGCGCCACTGGTTCGAATTCAGCATCCAGTTCTGCTGGAAGTCCGGGAAG
>JBGAJP010000015.1:0-46655 GCA_044224855.1 Pontiellaceae bacterium | reverse complement strand
AAGGCCTGTGGCGTTATATGGTTCACTCCGTTTCTACTCAACTCATGGGAAGGTAATCCTAGTTGGATGATTCATATCCACAGACCGGATGGCTCTACAGATAAAATCTATGTGGACGAAGATGAGTTTGGCTCAAAAGGACAGCCAAGCAAACGAATACTGGATTACTTAAAACAAAATTACAGCTAACCACCGTTTTAAATCTATCGCGGACTCCGCCCGCTTAGAGAGACGCGCGACGTTGATACAAAAAAAGCGCAGGCAGAGCTGTAAGCCGGATTCTGTTCTCCCGAAGGAGTCGACCATTTATCTAATGCGATCAGCGGTCGCGCAACCGACGGAGTACCTGCTCAAAATTCTCTTCGTAGTGCGTGCAAAGAGACTTTGTTCCGCTGTCGATAATATTTCCGCCGCCGATACCGATCGGCGCAAATCCGGCCAGCAGGATTGAAACGACACCCGCGCCGCTGTCTTCGATACCAACAACCTGATGGCGGTCTTCAAACGGAATACCAAGACCTACACGGGCGGTTTCGGCGTAGAGCCACGGATGCGGCTTCGGAGAAAGTTCGCCAAGCGTTCCGGGCTCGCCGTGACGGATGGCATAGCCGGCGGTGATGATGGCATCGTAGAACTCTTTCGGGTCGCCCATATCCAGCGTCTGAAATGCATTCAGGATTTCCGGCCAGGCTTTTTCATAGAGCCCGGAGGTAACCAGTCCGATTTTCACCTTCATCGCTTTGAGTTCGTATAGAAATTCTTTGATGCCCGGCGAAGGCGTAAAAGCGCCCTTTTTACCGCGTCCTTCGAGAATTTCGGTCATCTCGTAATTGGTGTGTTTGAAGTACCAGGTCCGCGCCTCTTCGACGGTTTTATCCGGGCAGTATTTGCGGACACAGTATTGCAGATGTTCAGAAACCGAATGTCCGGAAACATGTGACTCATCGGCGGCTTCCAGCCGGAAATTCGGATTGCCCAGCAGGCTGGCGGTGGTCTTTTCGATAATCCATATCCAGAAGTGCTCGCTGTGAACCGTTGTGCCGTCCAGATCCATCAGGACAGCCTTAAGCGGCTTCTCGATTTTCACATCATGCACCGGATAGTACGCCGGATAGCCCATCGCTGACTTCACCAGCGCCAGCGTTTTCCCGTCGTCAAACGTTATAAACTCCACCTTGCGGTCGGCGGTGGTTTTTACCGTTAAAACACCGGACGCCCCTGTTTTAAAGGCGGCGTCCGAAGTTTGCGTCAATGTGATCAGCGATTCGTAATTCATTTATTTAAACCGGAGTGTTTGGATTTCAAAAGGTCTGAACGACAGGATAGCAGTTGCTCCATCCATTGAAACTTTTTCTTTCACCGCTGATTCGTCCAGATTGATCCGTTTCAGCGTCTTGAATTTCGCGTTCAGCGTCAGGCGGGTTTCAACCGGCTTGGCCGAGCTGTTCCACAGACGAAGAACCGTTCCGCCATCTTCCGCGCGGTAGAACGCCGACACCTGAATTTTCTGATCCTGTCCGAGTTCAAGCACCGAGTGTTTGGCCGGAAGAGTTCCGGGTTTCGGAACACCCTGCAGCACACGGACCGGCGTACGGAAGTCGTCAGCCAGCAGGTGAATTCCGGCTTTATCCCAATTGCCGGAGTGCGCGGTGACGGCGTATTCATATTCGTAACGTCCAAGCATCTGCGGACCGTTGTTCCGGTCGCATTCATCCGGCGTCATCTGGCCGCGGTTGGCTTTCATGGAAACCCGCGTTGTGCGCAGCAGCGTGACGGCCAGTGTGCGGGACGCATCATCCATCACTTCGTACTCGCCGATACCGTTGCTGATGAAGCTGAAACCTTCTTTACCGTCGCTGACGGTGACAAAGCGCTGCATCGGCTGGAACGGGTGATGCGGTTCCATATTGTCCTTCGTATCGTTCCAGAGAATTCCGCGCTTCACGACATCGAACGGACTGTCGGCATAAGCGAAGTCTGTCTTAATACCGGTCGGGAACAGCAGGCGCAGGCGATGGTCTTTCGCCTTGTTCTCAACAACCGTTTTGAACTCAAGACGGCGGCTGCCTTTAGCGAGTGTTACAAAGGTGGAAACCGGCAGATTCACCAGCGTTCGGGAACGGTCTTTACCGTTCACTGCGGCGCATTCCGGAACCGGCAATTCCATATCGATCCGCCAGGTGGCGCGCAGCTTGTTATTTTCAACCAGCGTCAGATGCACTGTTTCGCACAGACTGCTGACGGTGCTATTACGTAGAACGCCGCTGTGTTTGTGCGCGTTGCCGGTGCTGGCATCGTCCACAAAAACATGCATGCCGCGGATTTCGCGTCCGGTTTTCTTATCGGTATAATCCAGCGTGCCGTTGGCGTTGATCTGCGCGCGGATAAATTCGTTTTCCAGCGTGCCGTTCTGCGCGGCGATAAAGGGACGTTCGCCTTTCGGTTGCGGATCGCGGTTGTATTCCCGCAGACGCGGACGGACGGCCAGCGTGCGCCAGCCCATGGCCGGAAGTTCGACCTCGATCAGCAGACGGTTGCGCAAAATGTCGTAAACTGCGGCATTGGCGTCGAGCTTGCGTTCGACTTCCATATCGATGTCTTCGCGCTGCAGGACGGTGTACGGAACCTTGTTCCCCTTTTCATCGATGAGATCGAAATACTGGAAGGTGAGCATCTTGTCCGGCTCGAAGCCTTCGACGATCGGTCCGACGCCCGTACAGGTTTCGACTTTGAAGTTTCCGAAGTTCGGGCGGGGCGTGTCGATCACCACCGACTCAATGCGCTTACGGGAAACGGGCAGCGTGTTGAACAGGGTCAGCGTCAAGTCGCCGTCCTGGAACGTTCCGGCGGTATCGATACGGGTCCAGAGCTGTTCGCAGGCTTTGCGCGAACATTCCTGCGCGATGGAAGTCGTCGCGCGGAACCGGAACGGATTATCCAGATGTGCCTGCGAAATCGCGGCACCGCAAATGCTGTCATGCGCGTGATTTTTCAGCAGATAGAGCCAGGCTCGATTCAGCAGAACATTCTCATAGGAACCGCCCAGCAATGCGCTCATGGTGGAAAGCGGTTCGGCGGTGCCGATCAGTTCGCGCTGCGCCAGATCGTTTTCAAGTTTCAGATCCATGCGGGAAGAATGCGTGGCACCGAGCAGACCGTTGAAGCCGGCTTCGACGAGTGTGTAACGCATTTCGCCGTGGTGAACCGGCACGCTTTCCGGCTTAAGACCTTTGAGACAGGCTTTGACATATTCATCAATGCCGACCTGCTGGATGACATATTCGGACTGAGCTTTATTACATGCCTTGATCAGTTCTGGCAGGCGGCTGTACGGAACCGCGTTATCTTCCATGTCGAGAGCCAGCAGCTGATTGTTCACCATCTGCGGTTCGGCCTGCGCGCCGAGCATCCGGATCGCTTCGCGGATTTTATCCGGATCGGTGTTGAAACTGTCCTTCTCATTTTTCATCTGGAAGGCGGTTTCGTAGAGTCCCGCGTCAGCCATATGAACCGGCCAGTCGGATGGATCCCACTTGGTGCTGAGATCGCGGGGATATTTATCCAGAACCAGCATGTAGTGCGGGAAGAAAAACCAGTTGGTGCGAGTGACTTCATCAAAGCAGCGCAGATGATAGATCTGTGTGCCGTCCGGACTTTCCAAACGGCAGATCGGCGGAACCTGATGTTTGTTGGTGCCGCGATACGAGAGCGCGGATTTCATTCCGAACCCGGCATAAATCTGCGCGAGCTGGGAAATCTGGCCGTAGGAGGTCGCGGTATAACCGGCATTAACGGCACCGCCGAAATCGTCCGCCATGCGCTTGCCAATCAGCAGATTGCGGATCAGCGCTTCCGGTGCCACTGACGACATTTCCGGAAGTGTGTACCACATGACCGTCTGAATCCGGCCGGCTTTCATCAGCGTGCGCAAACGCTCTTCATTTTCCGGGCGGGCGCTGAGATAGTCCTCAATGACAACCGTTCCGCCGTCGAGCAGGAAGCATTTGTACTCCGTATTCCGCTCAAGAATATCGAGCAGTTCATCAACGAGTTCCGCAAGTCTCAGCAAAGACTGTTCGGCCGTAAACCGCCATTCGCGGTCCCAGTGCGTTCCGGAAATAACATGAATCGTTTTTTGATCAGGCATAACAAAGCTCCTTTTTTTCAATCAGTGAAAGTTCAATGGTAACACCGTCCGGCGAATTAGGCGCCGTGACTTTCAATGTGTCACCGTCATCGGTAATACAAACATCAACCGGATTTCCGCCGCTGGTAGCGAATACCGCTTCCAGCGTCCGCCCGCCTTTTGAAACCCTGGCAACCATATCCGTTCCTTGCGGACCGCGGACTGTAAAGATCAGCGCTTTCTCTTCAAAGCATTCTTCCATCAACCGGCAGGTGGTATGAATCACGCCGGGCTTATGGGTAACTTTAAACCGTTTGAATAAGCCGCTCTTTCCGGCCGGAAGTGATACGTTTTCCGAAACCGCCAGATCGGGACTGAAGACATCGACGCATTTCTCCTGCACTGTAAATCCGTCGCGCAGAGCATAAGCGATCGTGTAGTCACCGCGATTCATTGCAAATCCTTTATCACAGCGAACCAGTGGAATACCGGCTTTCTTATAAGCCATTTCAATCCGAGGCAGGTACTGTTTTTCTGCAATTTTCTTCTGCGCAAACTCTGCCGGAGAAACCGGATCGTACAGAACGGAGCCGGCACCGTAAGACCACACGTCCACACCCGCCTTGTATTTCAGTAGAGTCAGCAGCGCATCCAGCGCACTGCTGCGGCCCTGTTTGCTCCACCAGAAAGATGAATCAGCATCCAGTGCGTCGCGCCCTGCCCCGAAAATCAGCAATACGCCGCCATTCGCCACCCAGCCTGCAAGATTCTCATGCATGGACTCGTCATACGGCTTGCAGTTTTCATAGGATAAGACGATGACTTTGAAGCGTCCGGTGTAACTGGTATCGCCGAGCCGCTCCATGACAAAGTTCCGGGCCAGAATACCCTGCAGCAACAGCGGCATCCGCAACGCATACAGACCCTGTAAAGCTACGCCGTTTTCAGACTGCCACATTGCACTGTCAGCAATTGCAATGCCGAGTCCTCCATCCGTATTGCTGTCGGCCCAGTTTCCGCCCAACGGCATGTCCTGCAATGCCTGCGTGATGGAAAGTACCAGCGTGAAATAATCGCGCGGCGTCGGGTTATCGGCCTTATCGTCAATACCGGGCGTGAAGGATATAGGGAGGAAGATACGTTCCGGCCACGGCATGATCTCGTAGGAATTAACTTCACGCATCATCAGCATCGCAGTTGCGCACTGCTCATACCACGAGCGGAAATCGGCCCAGGTATGGTGCGGGTCGTCTTCAACCGGATCGACCAGCAGCCACAGTTTTTTATCCGTACCGGTCACCAGCTGCACAAAGTAATCGTACAGAGTGATTGCCGAAGCGAAGAACGATTTTTCAGCCGAATTATAGTTGTTAAGACACCAGTTGACAGGACCGGTCCATATCTGGCCGATATATCCGTCGTAATTTTGATTTTTCAAAGACAGCCCGAGCGGTGCTGTCAGCCGGGCTGCAATATTGCTGAACAGTGAATGAATGGGCACCACGAAATCAATCGTCCGTCCTGACTGCTTTGCTTTTGCTTTAGTGCATTCACACAGGGAGCCTTCCAGCTTCTGATACAGGTGCGCTTTCAACTGTGCGTTCCGGTAATGCGCAGACAAAGAAACCGCAGGACTTTCCCAGGCAGTGCCATAGAACTGCTGATGCAGCTCTTTCAGTGAGGATTCGTAGCCGGTAAACGTATGCCCCAGCGGTTCTTCCGGAAGAACGGCGTCAATCCCGTTTTCGAGCGACGGAGCGGCTTTGCGGTCACGAAGATAGGCAATCCAGCCGTCTGTCGGAACCATGTACGGACGGATTCCTGAGCACATCATCCGCTCGCCGTCCGCCTTGATTTCGATGTCTTCAGAGTGCGGTCGGCCATCCCACTTACCGCTCCAGTATTCATTCAGGTCATCGGAGTCAGCGAAAAACATACGACCGATCAGTGCGGTTTTCCCTTTCCAGGAGTCGTGCATGACAACCGGGTCGTGCGGAAAAACATTATGCGGATGGACTACAACCGCATCCGACGGAATGTCCAGACGGGGATCGTAGTTCCGGTTCGTTTGAAAAAAGGTTTTGGCATTTTTAAAGCGATTCATTTGGAACTTTCTGTAATTATTTTCATTTCCATGGTGTATATATTTATATATACAATTGAATGGATTCAAGCAGATTATGCAGTTTTAATCAGGAAATGAGCGGCAAAAACAAAGGAGCAATATGTTTCTTAAAAACCTTTTAACCGGGGCGGCATTTCTCGCATACACCACTTGCCTGGCGGGCTGGTTTCCGGAGCAGAAACCACCCGCAACTTACCGCCTTCTTGAGTGTGCGACACCCGCCGAATCAATCTGCGGCGCAGCACTTCAGGGCCTGACCGCCAAAGCAGTGAATCAGGGAAAAGGCACCGAACTGCTTGTGCTGACACTCGGCGGAGCGGATTACAGCGACTGGATGGCGCGGACTGAAAAACGGCTGGGCTTAAAACAAAACCCGCCAATCTCTCTGGAAAAAGCCATCGAACAGTACAAGCCGTTCATCAAAGGCTACGTGCTGTATCAGGAAGATCAGAGTGCGGGAGACACCTCGCAGTTTCGCGATGGAATCAACCTTTCCGTCAACACAGCTACCATGCTGGCAGGACTGCTGGATGCGCTGCCGGTCAGTCTTGAGCAGGAAGAAGTTTTTAGAAAACACGGCTTTGAAAAATTAATGGACGCGCGTGAATTGTCGCTTGATGAAGTCATGACGACGTACAAATCGAAGCTCACCAAAAACATACTCTGCTCGCTTGACCCGCGTACAGCCAACATGCGCGATCTGGCTGTGGCTCACAATATCCCTGTCTGCTTTGGAAACGAAGAATCAATGAAAGCCGCTGCGGCCGCAGAGACTCCGTTTGCAGTGCTTGGATGGGGAACCGGCGATGAATTCAAACACGTTGCGCCGTTTTCAAAAAAAGGCGGATTCGAAACCGTTTCCAACTGGGCCAAAAACCTGTCGCTTCTTTCCGCAGGCGCAAGCGAATACCAGCCGAAAAAAATCAAACCGTTCGATCCTCGCACTATTGATTGGAATGATAAACGCCGCACAGTTTCCGTGACACTCAGCGATGGCGATAATACCGGCTGGATTCTGGGAAGTTTCTGGAAAAACCCCTATTACGGTTCAAAACTAACCGGAAAATTCCCGGCGGGATTCAGCGCCAGTCTGGCGCAGATGGCACAGATGGCACCGGTCGTTATCGACCGCCTGGCAGAAACCAAACCGGATAATGTTTCGCTGATCGAATTCAGCGGCGGATATTTCTATCCGGATCTGTTTGCCGAAGAACGTCCGGATCGACCGTCCGGATCGACCTGGCGCACTGCGGAAACATGCACAGAACCTTAATGAGCAGATGAAGAAAACCGGCGCGCATCTGGTCTGCTTTATCGTCAATGATTCCTCTTCCCGGCAGGCTAAAGAGGTCTATCAGATTTTTGCAGAAGAACTGGATTCTCTCTACGGCATGCTCGTGATGGATTATGCGCCCTACCACAAAGGTATGGGTCAGATATACTGGTCGAAAAACCGCGACGGAATCGAAATCCCAGCCGTCACGGCACGTTTCTGCCTTTGGAGCGGGATGAACCGTCCGAATGCAGGCAGTCCGGAAACAGTTGCCGGAGTTATCAACACCAACAGCGCCCAGAATAGCTGGGTCGCGACTCACGCCTGGTCACGTTTTAAACAGCCGGACACAGGCAAGGAAATCGGCGGAACAGAAGCAATGGCCGCCTGTATAAATGCTTTAAACCCCAAAGAAGTAAATGCGGTCACGCCGGAGGAGATGATCTGGCGCATCCGCATGGCACATAATCCCCGGCAAACAGAAACCTATATTGAAGAAAATTTTAAATGAACAGCACCTTGCACACATTGCTTGAAACACTCGAAACACATTGCTGGACTCCGGTTGCGCCGCTAACGGTAACGGCTTGGAAAACCCGCGAACCGGTTCCATTTACACAACGAACAAGCGGCGAACGGATTGACCTGAAACCCGGCGACGTTTGGGGCAGCTTGGTTTTCGATTGCGCCTGGTTTCGCTTCGAAGGAGTCATTCCGGAACAATGCACGGATATCCGTTCTATCGCTTTACGGATCGACGCCAACGGCGAACTGCTTCTGACGGATATCCATGGCGAACCGCTGCGCGGGCTGACCAGCCGCGCATCCCATTTTGCAAAACATCTTGGACGCCCGCTGAAGACAATTTTCCAGGGGCTGGAAAAAATATCTGCACCGGATTCAAAGTCCCGCAAAATCGAATGCTGGGCCGACGCCGGATTCAATGACCTGTTCGGATCGAAATGCGCCGACGGCTCGCTGGCAGTTGCTGAAATTGTATCGGCACGCGAATCCGTTCGCGCACTTTACTACGACGTCGAGGTTCTGATGGACGCTGCCGAGAATCTGCCGGATCAGCATCCGCAACGCATCGCTATTGAAGCGGCATTAAATACCGTTCAGAAAAATTTGGTCTGTTTTTGTGATGACGAAGTTGCCGCATCCCGGCAGATACTCGCTCCGTTCTTCTGCGGAACCGGGCATACGGACATGAGGTTGAGCGCCGTCGGGCACGCTCATCTTGACCTGGCGTGGCTGTGGCCGGTACGCGAAACGATCCGCAAGGGCGCACGCACGTTTGCCACTGCGCTTTATCTGATTGAGCAGTATCCGGATTACGTTTTCGCGGCAAGTCAGCCGCAACTGTTTCACTGGATGAAAGAATTCTATCCCGAACTCTATCGCCGCATCAAAGAGGCTGTTGCCGCTGGACGGATTGAAGCGCAGGGCGCAGCGTGGGTAGAATGCGATATGAACATCACCGGCGGCGAATCGATTGTCCGCCAGCTACTGTACGGACGGCAGTTCTTCAAAGAAGAATTCGGCATTGTCTCTGATTATCTCTGGCTGCCGGATGTTTTCGGCTACAACGGCCAGCTGCCGCAAATCCTGAAAAAATCCGGAGTAGATTATTTTCTCACACAAAAGCTGTCCTGGAATCTGATTAACCGCTTCCCCTACCATTCCTTCCAGTGGAAAGGCGTTGACGGCTCTGCGGTGCTTTCGCATATGCTGCCCGAAGACACCTATTCAAGCCCGGCCGCGCCGCGCTCACTGCTGAAAATCCAGAATGATTATGCGCAACGTGCGGCATCCAAACATGCGCTGCTCGCTTTCGGTATCGGCGACGGCGGAGGCGGCCCCGGCGATGAACATCTGGAGCGTCTGACGCGCATGAAGCTGATAGAGTTTCTTCCGGATGTCTGCTGTGAAAGTACCGCTGCGTTTCTCCGGAAATGGGAAAAAGACGCTGAACACTTCCCGGAATGGCAAGGCGAACTTTATCTCGAACGTCATCAAGGTACACTGACGACTCAGGCAAAAACCAAACGGTATAACCGGCAGGCCGAACTGGCACTGCGCGAACTGGAATGGATTGCACTGGCCGCCGAGCAGCAATGCGGCATCGCCTATCCGGCCAATGAACTCGAAAAAATCTGGAAGGAAATTCTTCTCTATCAGTTCCACGATATTCTGCCGGGATCTTCCATTGAGCGCGTCTACGCCGAGTCGAACGCCCGGTATGAAATTCTGCTGGCCGAAATCGAAACACTGATCGCGGAACGATGCACGGCGCTCTCTGCCGGACGGACCGTTTTCAACTCTCTGCCGTGGGCACGCGGCGAATGGATCAAACAGGGCGAAGAATGGATTTATGCCGAGGCACCGGCAACGGGCTGGGCACCCGCAGCTGCGACGCAACCGGATTTCGAAAACCTGACAGCAACAACCACCCTGCTTGAAAATAAAAAGCTGAAGGTGACGTTCGCGAAGGACGGAACAATTCAGTCGCTTTATGACAAAGAACATAAACGGGAAACCGCCGCCGGGCCGCTGAACCGGATGGTCGTCTATGATGACCTTGGCGATGCGTGGGATATTCCGCTGAACTACCGGACACAAGCACCTGAACAGATGGTTTTCATTGCATCGGAAGCGCAGGTCGACGGTCCCTGCGCGATGATCATTCAGTCGTACCGGTACGCGCAGTCTGTTTTGACTCAGAGAATCATCCTCAAAGCGGACAGCTCTCTGCTGGAATTCGAAACAACCGTCGACTGGCATGAACAGCGCAAGATGCTCCGGACAGAAATCCCGGTCAACGTGACCGCACGGGAAGCAACCTGCGAGATTCAGTTCGGAACCATTCGCCGCCCAACGCATGACGATACGTCCTGGGACAAAGCCAAAGAAGAGGTCGCGGCACAGCAGTGGTGCGATCTTTCGCAGGATGACTGCGGCGTATCGTTACTCAATGACTGTAAATACGGCCACCGCATTAAAGGAAAGGTCATCGAACTGAACCTGATCCGTTCGGCTCCGTATCCGGATATGGCGCTCCTTGAAGCAACGGATAAAAACAAGGACGTCAGCAAATGCAAATGCGGCGATCAGGGAACACACTATTTCCGCTATGCCGTATATCCGCACAACGGCAACGCTGTGGCAGCGCAAACCATGAACAAGGCCCGCGAATTCAATTCGCCGCTCCGTCTGACCGATGCGCAGGGAAAACAATGCGAACGGCCGGTATCGTTGTTCACCGCGAATAATCAGCGGATCGATCTGGCCGCCATAAAGAAGGCGGAAGACGGGCGCGGATTTATCGTGCGGCTCTGCAACATGGCGAATCAGCCGTGTACGGCGGAAATATCCACCGGTTTAGAATTCAACCATTTGTATGAAACTAATCTAATGGAAGAAGGCGAAACCGAAGTCTCGCCTTCCCTATGCTTCGCGCCCGTTGAAATCAAGACGCTCCGCTTCGTTTAAATTCATACACTCAGCGGGTCGATTCGCGGCGGATGAGTTCAACCGGCATCATGGATTCCTTCTTCTGGAACCGCTTGCCGGACGGCAAAGCCAGCTGCGTCAGAAACATTTCCGCGGCTTCTTTGCCGAGCCGGTCGGGATACTGATGAATCGTCGTCAGTTCCGGGTCGGCAAGGCGGGCGGCGAACATGTCATCGAAGCCGATTACTTTGATATCTTCGGGAATGCGTTTCCCTGCCGCTTTGATCTGCTTGTAACCGTACAAAGCCTGATAGTCATTGTAGTAGAAAATGCCGTCGATTTTCTTGTCCTGCTTGAGGAGTTTCTCGGTCGCGAGTCCGGCCGGGTCGCCTTCAATTCCGGTAACCGTCAGAATCCGCGAACTCTTTATCGATAGACCGGCATCTGTAAACGCCGCCTGGAATCCGCGCAAGCGCTCCTGCACATTGGGCAGATCATTTATAACGCAGGCCACTTCTTTACATCCGCATTCCAGCAGATGCTGTCCTGCCAGATAGCCTCCCTGATAATTGTCGGACAGCACATACCAGCCGGCAATTCCGCTGAATTCACGGTCGAGCAGTACGATCGGAAATCCGTCTACCAGCAGGCGAAGAATCAGCCGGGAGCTCTCTTCCGCCAGCGTTGGATAGAGAATCGCGCCCATATAGCCCTCTTCATGGATTTTCTCAAGATAGGCTTTTTCGGACTTGGAATCCCCGTTGTAATCCAGCACATAAATATCATAACCCTTGTTTTCAAGCACTGAACGGACTCCGCGCGAAATAGCACCGCACTGCTCGTCACCGAGTGAGGGAAGCATCAGCAGAACTTTGCGGACGATATCTTCTTCGGTCGGAACAAATGCGCCGCGACCGGGACGAATAATTACATGGCCGTCTGACTCAAGATGTTTGACGGCCTGACGTATTGTAAGGTGATTGACGCCGAAAATTTCGCATAGTTCGCGTGTAGTCGGTAACCGGTCACCGCTGGACAAGTGACCCTTCGAAATCGAATCATGAATCGCATCTGCGACCTGTTCATAAACCGGTTCGTGAGCACTGCGATCAATTTTTTTTGTCTGCAAATATTTGCGCATGGATATACCCCCTATTTCTATATATGGGGATTTATATATGCGGCATTACGTATATATTGCAAACAAATTATTAAAACTGACTACATTTCTATGACTTTCAGCGGTTTTTCTGCTCTGTTCTTAAGACAGCTTGTGCGTGCCGCGCATAAACACCGCGCAGGTCGTTTGCATAGGCCGTCAGCAGTTGACGGCCAAGCCCGTTCCAGTCGCCGGACAAATAAAGTCCGCGGGCCAGAACCAGTTCGCGGAGCGGCAGAGAACGGTCGGTTTCAAAATTCACCGGATCCGCCATGACTTTTCCTTCGGTCACGTTATATCCGGTCATTCCAGGTTTGGAAAGCAGCCGGCCGAGCGCCTCGGCCCCGCGCAAATCAGGAAGATTCGCGAGCGCTTCTGCCACGGCGCGGTGATGAGAAAACTCGCTGGATGCATCCATCTGCTCCACCTTCGGCAGAATGACTTCCAGCGCACGCTTATCACCGATAAGTCCGAGTGTGATGATCTTACTGTCGAGAGGACTCATGCTCCCGCCGTACTGGCCGCCGCCGCGGAAATTCCAGCCTTTATCCCAGCCGGTTTCTTTGACGTGCTGCATCAGCACATCCAGCCCGGAAGCATCGCCAAGCACTCCCAGCGTATGCGCATAGATCAGCTTTTCTGCTCCGTTTCCGGCCTTCCGGAAGGCTTCACGCAGCAGCGGCAGCGCTCTTTCGGGTTCAGCCAGAACTACAGAAGCTCCGGCATAACTGTCTTTCATGCGGCTGACGGCATCCTTTAACGCATCCTGAGAAACCGGGTAGCTGTCGGTCTCTTTCAAAACGGACTCAGGCAGACATTTCTGCTCGATCAGTTTCCGCTGAAGGGCTTTCACATCTACATTCCGCGGCGTCAGATTATTCTGTACCGCCATGGCGGATGCCACACCGGCGGCCCAGCCCTGATTCTGAATATCCGGCTGCATGCGGATAATCGGCATCGCATCGCGGTGCGCGCTGACGCCCAGACCGATAACCAGAATATTATCCAGACCGCGCGGAAGCATACACCGGTACGGAAAATGAGCGCTGGTGACGTGTTCGTCCGGCGGCGTGAGCAGATAGAGCGGATGTGCGGTGAAGCCGTGCGAATCAAAATTACTCCGGCTGACCATCACCGTATCCGGAAACGTCCGCTTATTGTAAATATCCAGCGGAGACAGAACGAAGTCACCGATGATCCGGCGGCGTTCGCGCGTATCGATCAGACTGCCGATGTCATATTGCGTTTTGAATGTTTCGCGAGCACCGACATACGCTCTCCAGACATCGAGCATATCGCTGTCATCCACAAAGGTGTAGTCGGTATTGGCGTACCAGCGAAGCCGGTGTTTCCCGGTATCGTACAGGTTCCGGTACGGCAGCCCGGTTCCCTGCATCGCTGCGGTGTCCGCACCGACAAACGTGTAGCCGGCACCGGCCGCCACAGCAATATCGCTGCTGCCGGTTCCGTCAATTACCGTTTTCGCCAGCACCACCGCGCGGCCCTGCGGAGTCGCCACCACGACGCCTTTCACTTTTCCGTTCTCCACCAGCGCGCCGCAACCGATCGCCCCGAACCAGATATCGCCGCCGGCCGCGCGGATTTCGCGCCGCAGCCATTCCTGCCGGTATTCAATGTTCCAGACATTCGTTTCGTCCGACTTAGGACTTTCGGCCTTCGGCCCGATCGCACGCACAGACCGGTCGAACTCCGCCGTAAAACCAGTCAGATTGCCGAAATAGTAAATACCGATCAGGCCGACCGTGGAAACGCCGCCCAGATTGTACTGATAATCAACCAGCAGCGTACGGGCGCCCTGCCGCGCCGCAGCAATGGCTGCCGGCGCTCCGCCGGTTCCGCCGCCAACAACCACGACATCATATTCGCCCCACACCGGAAGCGCCCGCCGCGGCGAAGAGACAACCGGAAGGCCGGACTGTACCGGCCGGACGCCGGTCAGAAGTTCGCGCACTTCGCCTTTTTCGGCCGCGCGATCAACCGAAACGGCATCGGCGACTGCAATTTTATCCGCCGGCGGTTTGGCTGCTTTGGCCTGCTGTGCCGCGGTTTGTCCGATACGCTCCCCGGCCGCCATCAGCGTCACCGGACGCAAGAGCGATTCCGCCGCAGGACGCGAGACATCTGCACAGCCGCTGAGTACCCAGAGATTGGGTTCCGCCGCCGGCTGGAAAACTTTTAAATCCGGAGAACCGGCCTGCGGCAGATTTTCCAGATGCGCCCTGCCCTGAATTTTCCGCTGTGGAACCGACCACACGCGTTCGGAGGCGTCAAACTGATCCAGACTGAACGTCCGGTCGCGGGCGATCTGTTCAGCACGCGCCAGTGAAGGATAGGATTCGTCCGGAATTTCAATCGGCAGAGAATATTCGACCATCGTGTGATCCCAGTCAGCCGGCGGGCCGACTTTCCAGGAACGTCCGTCAGCAAACGGCGGCGGCTGTTTTTCCATCGGCACCGACCACTCCGGCGCAGGAATCTTCTGTGCATATCCTTTTTCCGCTTCAACCGGATTTCCGCCGGTTACGACGCGATGAACCCGGTGCGGTTCCTGCCCGTCCTTAATCAGCGGAATCCCCGCCAGCGAAGCAACGGATGCGTATTCGGTCGCATCAATAATTACTTTCGCCCGGACAGCCTGCCGTCCGGCGCGGTTCGCCATTACGATCCCGCACAGTTTTCCCGTGTCATCACGCAGAACTTCAGAAGGCATGCAGCCGAACAGAAACTGCACCCGTTCCGCCAGCAGCGCCTGCTCGAGTACCCGCTTAACCTGCATCGGACGGGGAACCGCCGGCGCCGGACTTTCCGTTTCGCCGCGCAGAACAATTTCTCCCAGCAATATTCGGTTACAGCCCTGAGCCGGAGTCACTTTCACTTTCAGATAACGGCCGGCCTGTCCGACCGGTAAAGTGGTTTTGACCGTTGCCCCCAGCGTGCCGGCGGCCAGCTGCTCGGTTGATGCCGTCAGCTCACCCGCTGTCCGCCACGTTTTTCCGTCGTCGCTGATCTGCACCGACACCGGACCGACAGCGAAACTTTTCTTCCGTTCGAATGAGTAGATTTCCAGTGTTTTAAGTGAAGCCGGTTTTTCAAGACTCAGAGTCAGTTCAACGGGTTTGCGGTATTCAACGCTTTCCGTTGCGATGCTGCCCCAGACACCGTCAGTCAGGCGTCCCGGCGGAACCGTGTCCGGATGCGCGTCGTAAGCCGGTATGTCCGCGGTATAACTGAAGGAGAGTCCCCTTTCTGCGGACTGATCGTATAACTGTCCGGCCAAACCTTCCGGTTTTTCCCCGGGCATTAAACCAAGCCGGTAAACGCCGGCCATGTCATCGCCAAGATAAGTTCGCGGCGCGGCAAGAAAAACGGAAGCGCCGCTCCGGGCGGCGGACTGCGCGGCGGCGACAGCGCCGCCGGAACCGCCGACAACCAGCACATCCACATCGTATGCCACCGGAATCTGCCGGGGACTTTCAACGATCCATTCCGCGGCCGTTCCTGATAATGAAAAAAGAAATATCACCGCAAAAAATCCGACAAACTGTTTCCCGGTTTTCATAGTACCTCCTGATTATCTTTCGCAGAACAAAGCCGCCGCACCGTAAAGACCTGCATTATCCGGATGCATCGCAGCGACAATTTCCACCTGATTGCTTCCGGCCCACGCCATCTGTTCAACAACCGCCCGGATGTGTTCAAGAACCAGCCCGGGTTTATCCGGCATTCCCGGAGAAAGCTTCACCTTTTGCGGGTCGTACGGATTCATCACTCCGCCACCGATGATTATTTTTTCCGGATCGTAAAGATGAATATATGACACTGCGGCTTCGCCCCAGAGCTGCAGACAGCGGTCGCGGACAGCTGATGCCGTTTTGTCACCGGACTGGGCATGAAGAAACAGCGACTGGAAGTCGATCCGCGTTTCACCGGCCAATGAGCTGGCGGAAAATCCGGGATGCGTTCTGACAATCCCCGGAAGCGCCCAGCCGCCGGCTTCCGCTTCCAGACAACCGGTGGCGCCGCAGGTGCAGGATGCGCCGCCGGAATTGACAATAATATGTCCGCCGAGCAGACCGGCGGTAAAGTGCGGACCGACCAGCGGCTGCCCGTTCAGAATCACTGCCGTTCCGATACCGGTTCCGATCGTCATCATCACCGCGTTGCGGCATCCCGCTGCCGCGCCGAACCGCCATTCGCCGATCATTGCGCCGCGGGCGTCATTGTCCATGCGCAGCTCCAGCCCGGTTTTCCGCATCGCCCAGCCGGAGAAATCAAGCTCCGTGGCGTCGTCATATTTCCCGTTGGTGGAGATGACGCGCATGTTCCGGTTATCCACAATGCCGGTACTGAGCAGTCCGACTCCCCGGCAGTTTGAGAGTTTAAATCCGCGTTCCGTGCAAAGCGCTGAGAGATTTTCCGCGATCCGGTCAAGGTGCGCAGCAATCGGGCCGCCGGCTTCCGCCTCGCATTTACCGGTAGCGATAATTGTTCCGTCCTCGACCAAACCGAATTTAGTCCGGGTTCCGCCTAAATCTGCAACTGCAACAATCATTTCAAACCCTCACATACGCTTTGATAGTTCCGTGTTCCCGGCCGGCAGAATTTCCACAGGGTGTAACGGTGTACTTCCCGACACTGGCGGGGATGATGAACGTTTCCGCATAGTGCACAACAAAGGGATCAAAAGCTCCGTGCGGGCTTTCCACCACAGCGGCATCACCTTCAACCAGATTCAGCACCTGCACGCCGCCATTGGTGTGATGCGGAACCGTTTTGGTGAACCAATGCCGCCGCGTTTCGATAAACTCCCGTTCGTGAAGGCCGGTACGTTCTTCCCGCCAGCCGTCGTCCTGCGCGACCGGCTCCACGCAGTTGACCAGCTCGCGGCGAACCCAGTCCGTCGTGCGGTTCCACTGGATGTTGGCGACACCGTGGTCGAGATGAACCGGACGCGGACGTCCGTCGAGACCGAGCCGGCCCCAGTCCCACATCTTGAAAGTGAAGATGTACGGCGTTGCGCTGATTTCCAGCACCATGCCGTTCGTACCGGAACAATGCGGCGTTCCGGCAGGAATCAGAAAATGGTCATGCGTTTTCGCCGGCCACTGATTGACATATTTTTCGGCCGGAAACGGTTTATCCGCGGATTTCTGCGCGGCGTACAAATCCTGAATCATCGCCTGCCGGTCGATATTTTCTTTCAGACCGAGATAAACCGTCGCGCCTTCCTCCGCCGCCAGCATGTAATAGCTTTCGTCCTGCGTATAGTGCATGCCGAAGCGTTGCTGAATGTATTCCGTCAGCGGATGAACCTGAAAACTCAGGCTTCCGCCTTTGACCGTGTCGAGAAAGTCGAAGCGGATCGGAAACTCGCATCCGAACCGTGCGTGAACTTTATTTCCGAGCAGTTCGACCGGATGGCGGTAAACCAGATCAAGCGACGGCAGCTCAAACGCTGTTCCGCCGATATCGAGCAGCAGACTGTTCTCCTCCGGCACACAGTCGAAACACCAGCCGTAATTCGCGGCACCGCGGTCAAGGCCGCAGGTTTCTTTCATCCACTGTCCGCCCCACGGCGCAGGATCAAAGAACGGTACCACGCGGAACGGCCGGCCAGCCGCGCGCCGCAGCCCTTCGTGCACGGCTTTCGCCGCCAGCAGTTTCGGATCGGCCGGACAATTGGTATCGAGGAAGAAGTCAACCTTGTCAAAAACCGAAAATTTATGCCGGTCGGCCGCGCTCCATTCGACAAAGAAGCTCCGTTTGTATTTGCGGAAAAAATCTTCGCCTCCGTTATCAGCGCCCCAGTTGCCCATGCCGCGCCGGTAGCGCAGCTGGATTTCCCAGCGAGCCATGTCGGCATAGACCAGCAGGCTGCCGTGCGTGACCAGCGCCGCGCCGGTGCCGTACACCACCAGCAGTCCGCCTTTCCACGCCGCCGCCTGCCGGTGTGCTGCCTCCAGCTTTGCCGGATCAAAAAATTCCTCCAGCTGATGGCAGGAGAGAACGCCGAAAATGCGGTCATCGGTCAGATTACGTTCGATCATCCGCAAAATTTCCGGCTCCGTTTTTTTCAAATCCAGTGTGTAAATAATCTGCGCCGGATTCAGCTCGCTGCAAACGGCCGCCAGTACTTCCTGATCATCGACGCCGGGATAGGTGTCGATCACCAGAACCTGTGCAGATGAGCCGCCGGATTTCAGCGTGTCGTTCAGGTGCCGGAAGATTTCCGGATATCCTTTCCAGAGGTCCGGATTTCCGGGAACGGACACGGCAGGAAACCGGTCATAGTTTGATTTCCGGGTCATTGTTTTTCCTCCGTCGAAAACGGATTTAAATCACGGGCGGACTCTTCAAGCGCGGACAGACCGTTACGGTTGAAGTCGGTATTTTTATTCGTGTTGTTAAAAAATGAGAGTCCTTCGGTGTATTTGTATTCCCACCGGTCATCCAATCCGTCCTCATCGAAATCTTTTTCCGGCAGGTTGTGATAGAACAGCAGGCTCTCCGACTCCGAGCCGTCTTTGGTTCCTTCAGAAAACAGAAAATAGTTGAACGCGATAATGAGGTTCTTTCTGTCCGGCGAACGCATGATCTGCCAGGACGGATTGCCGAACGAAACGCTGCGCTTATGCGTCACAGGTTCGATCATCTTCACGTCCAGCTTGCCGGCGGAAAAAATATCGTCTGACGGAAACCGCAGATAGAATATCCGCCAGTCCGCCCATTCAGACTGACCGTGGGTGATGGTGAATCCGCCGACGTTCGCTTCAAGGAACATCGACGGGCGCAGGTCGTTGCCGACAAACTGCACCGATCGCTGGCCGACGTTTCCTTTCACTCCCTGCTCATCCATCAGCCGGTTCAGACTTCCCCATGCATGAGTCGTCCAGCGTTCGTACCGGCTGCCGTGAAGTCCTTCCAGTACGCCGTACGCCTGCTGATCGCGGCCTTCCGCGCGGCTGAAATAATGAAACTGGATGGTGGAGCTGAATACGACCGAACCATCATCAGAAAGTTCTATCGACGGATTATAAAAATTCGGCGTTCCTTCAATGGTGGCCGTTGAAAATGAACTGAGCGGAAGAACCGTTTCTGCAAAAGCATCACCCTGCAATAGTTCTTTTTCCCCGCGATACAGCTTAATTCCGATCTGACAGGGACAGGTGGATCCCGGCAGCGGCCCGGTCCACTGTTCGTGCACCACGGCGATGACATTGGTCGTCCGCGCCGCATCCCAGACGCGCATGACACGAGGCATGTCGGCATTATGAATCAGCTCGCGCACAGCAGTCCACTTCTTCAAATCATCTGATCCGGCCAGATAGACGTCATACCGGAACTCTTTGCCGACCGGAACCGGCGCGTGATACAACGCCAGATATTTATACTGCGAATCAAAGGAATCCAGCAGCGACAGGCTCGCCATTTGCCGCTTATTGGAATCCCGGGTGCGATATGAGCAACCGGCAGCGCCGGTCACGTCGGCAGCCATGGCCGTAATTTTATCATCGACCGCATCGAATCCGCGGCAGGCTGTGCCCGTTTCGAAAAGTAAAACCGCCAGAAGCGCCCTGCTGTTCGTGAAAAAATTGTTTTTTCTCATAATGATTATTTCACCTTTCCGGCTTCAATCCCGTCAGTCCGTACGGCCAGGAATGTGTGCTGATTTTCGCGGCAGACTGAAACCGCACGTTCCGATGTGTTCACCTTTTCACCCCAGTCAATTTTATACCGGAATTGCAGGAACCCGCCGCAATGGCCGCAGAAATTAACTTCCCATTTGTTATTCGTGAGCCATGAGTATAAGGGCCCTTGGATGGCCTTCCCTCGACTGACGCTGAATTTCCAAAGGTTGAGACCGCCGATATGAACCAGCGGGGCGTCCAGACACGTCAGAGCAACGCCGCCGTTTTCCCCGACCAGCGCGGCTCCGCTTTGCACCAGATAATAATCCGCGCAGGCGCCGGGCAGCTGATCCACTCCCGGAATGATCGGGGCGCCCGTCCGGTCCAGCACCCAGTTCTTTGATTCTGTATTAAACGGAAATGCAATGTACAGCCCTTCGGGGTCGGACTCGTTTTCTTTCGTCACGTTGGCACTGACTTCCAGAGCTTTCCGATTTCTGGGAACCGTTAGTTCGACCGTGAAGTGCGAAGCGCCCTCAACGGTGTACTCAAACAGGAGCGCATCGCATAAGGCGCCCTCTCCCACCCGGCTCACTTTGACAAGCTTTCCGTAAAAAACGGTATCCGCCGGAATTTTCCGCGGAGACAGATTGAAGCCGGCGGCGTTCGATCTTTTTCCGTCACGGAAAAGCTGATATACTGGTGAAAACAGACCCGCTTTTTCGACACTGAGCAGTTCCTGACGGCGTTCTTTGTCAAACAGAGACGTAACTCCGCGATCAAAGTCCCAGGCAATTTTAAGAAAGTCGTTTTCCCAGCAATTCTCCGCTATTTCAGAAACAGCGCTTTTCAAACCCTGCTCCGCAATGTCGATCAGGCTGACATAACGTTTTTCAAAGAAGTCATCCAGCTGGTCGATCGGACAGCGCCCCATCGGCTGGTTGATAAAATCTACTTTCAGTTCAACGGATTCTTTGGCTTCCAGCGTTAATTCAACCATCAGGAAAAATTCACGCAGCTTGCGGACGATCTGAAACGGATAAACACGTCCGCGCAAATCTTTTATCTGCAGTCCGCCTTTAACCAAATCGATCTCCCAGGTATCGAACGGCAGGCAGGCAAAATCGGTTTTCTTTGTGCTGAAGGGATTGATTACGCGGTAGGTAAACGGCCGGTGTGATGTGAACGAACCTTCACCAAGACCGGCCTTCAGCTTATCCAGGGCGTCACAGGCTTTTTCATCGGCCTCCACTGCAAATTTTCCTTTGCGCATCAGGCTTTGCCGGACAACCAGCGACCACGGATTGTTCGAGTTGGTATGCCCCCAGGTGTGCTCGGAATACATCAGCAAAGACTGGTTGATTGAATTCCGTTCGGGCTGAGTAATTATTTTTTTATCCGGATCGAGCAGATCGATATATTGACGGGTCCGCTGCGCGTTACGGAACAGCGACAGCTCCGCCGGAGTTGATGCCACACCGTCGGCCCACCAGTCGGTCCAGTCGCCGGCATATTCCGGAATATCGGAGACATTCTTCACGATGTGAGAAAAGAAATCTTTCAATGTGGCCGTCTGAATATGCACCCGGTCCCCGAAGCGTTCGTTCCATGTCTCAATCAGCTCACAGACGGAATCAATCGGCGGGTTGTTGTCGGTGTACAAACCGCCGCCCATGATCGGCATGAAATTGTACGGATAACGGTTGTTCCGGAGACCGTCGACCATAGGCAGAATTTTCTGCTCGGCCAGTGAGATATCCTTGATGTTCACATAGCGGTCTTTGCCGCCCGTATTCACTCCCGGAATGCCTGCGTCAGAGTCGGGACTCAATGAAGGGATCAGCCCCAGCAGGTTGGCTTTATGATAAGGCAGACCGATCCAGGACAGAATGCGGCCGCCGCCCGGCGTGATCCAGTAAAACGGTTTTAGCGGGCCGCCCAGCGGATATCCGCCGTGATGCGAATTAATACTCGTCGACAGATAACGGATGCCGAATTGATACATGATCTCGCTCATCCCCCACGAGAATCCGTTGATATCGCACGACATTGCCGCGGAAAAATCAATCCGGTGCTGCCGGGCAAACCGGATCGCCGGCTGAAGCGAATAACCGAAGCCTTCTTCATCCAGCAGTTCAGTGAGATGGAGATAGGACGGCGACAGCTCCAGATAGCCGTCTGAAAAACCTTTCAGGAAACGCATCTTTTCTTCCGGTGAAGCCTCTTTCAGGAACTGCTCAACTTCCCAGAATCCTTCGCAGACATATTTGAATTTTGCAGATGCACTGCGGGTCTGCTGCTTTTCAGAGCCAAGCATACGGACAACCTGTCTCAGAAAATCGGCGCGGAACCGGCCGATCTGCTCCTGGCGATGTGTAAACCCGACATCGATGTGCGAGTGCTGAATGAAAAACAGTTCAAACGGTTTCTGCATAATCTGATTCCTTATTCATAAAGATTTTCAGCCGGAAGATTGCGGTACCAGAACCGGTGAACTCCTCCCAGGCCGATGATAAACAATATTGCCCAGATGCCAAGCGCCGGCCAGTTGTGGGTGATCAGCAGGGTCATCATCATATACATGGCAACCTGCCACAGCATCGCGAACGGCAGCGCCAGCAGATCGTTCCGGTGCTCCCGGCTGACCGTTTCACGTTCACCGGACGGCAATGCATCTTTCATGCGGCCCCAGATACCGAACGGCCGGGTTTTAAGGTAAAAATCCTTCAGCACGTTTTCAGCCGTCGGTCTGGACAGAAAAGTTCCCAGCACGCAGCCCAGCGTACCGACCGCGAAAATGAAGAGAAAAAGCACGATCTCGTTGTATTCCGGAATGATTCTGAAAAACCAGAACTTCTGCATATCCGGATCCAGCAGACGCTGGAGTACCGCCGCAATCAGGCCGAAAAATGTGCCGATCGCGTATCCGCCGCCGTTAAACCGCCACCAGTAAAAACGGAGGATTCCCGGAGCCAGCAGCCCGGCGCCGAATCCCATGACAATCCAGCTCCAGATGTCGTTGATGCTCTTGATTGAATAAGCGAAATAAAAACTGCAAAGCACCAGCAGCAGCACGGAGATCCAGCTGGCGAATACCAGCTCCTTCGTCAGCGCCTGCGGCCGGATATATTTCTGGTAGAGGTCCCGCACCATCATACTGGAAGTCATGTTGATACTGCTGCTGAATGTCGTCAGACAGGCGGCGATCAGTGCAATCAGTACCAGTCCGCGAAGCCCCGGCATCATGCAGAACAGAAGAACCGCCGGCAGGATCCGTTCCGGATTAACAAATCCGTTGAATCCGAGCAGGTTGATTTTTTCCGTAAAATGGTCTGTTCCCAGCAGCGACTTCAGACCTGAAACCATTTCCGGAGAAAAATTTTCCGGGCTGTTTACGATTTTCGAAATCAACGCGCCCCAGCCGGACTGTTCTGCATCCGGGTTATACTGACGAATCAGCTGTGCCGCCTGATGAACAACCGCGGCATCCGGAAGAAGAGACGACACCAGATAAATCCCCAGCACGACAACACCCATCATCAGCGGCCACCGGAAGGTCATTAAAACGGTCCACAGGCAGGCGAGTTTTCCGCACTCCCGGTCGTTACGCGCGCCGAAAAATTTCGGATCGGCGCCGGAACCCAGTCCCTGAAAACTGATGCGGAGTACATAGAAGAAAGAGAACAGAGCCAGATGCTGATACATCTTGTAGCCATCCGGCATACTGGTGAACCATTGCGCTGAAGCAGTCATCCAATCCTTATTGCCGGTTACCTGAATCGCCAGCATTTCCAGTTCTCCCGGACTGCCCACCTTAAGAAAGGCGCTGACAGCAATATAAATCACAGCAGTTATAATGATCATGGACTGAAACAGATCGGTAAAAACCACGCCGTAGAAACCGGACAGCATCGTATAGACGGAAGCTACCGCAATCAGCACCACCGCGCAGGTCATCGGAGAAAAAGGCAGAAAGGTCGCCAGAAACTGTCCGGCACCGAAAATCAGGTAGGATGTCATGCCGACGGTTCCGACAATCCCCGCAATAACGGCCGACATCTGAGCAAAACGCCCGCCCCAGGTATCGCCGAAACGGAAAATATTCCATTCCGCGCCGGTCAAGCAGCCGGAACGCCGATGCCATTTACCGGTCCAGAGCATCATAAACGCCAGGATCAAACACACTCCTCCTCGGAGTTCGATGAACAGACCGCGCGGCCCGAGCAAAAACAGAAATGAAACAATCATCGCGGTTCCGGCCAGATCCAGATAGTTGCCCATCCCGGCGACGCCGAGCGCCCACCACGGAATCTGGTTCCCGCCCACAATATAATTTTCAAGACTGGCGGAAGCCCGGCGTTTTAAATACAGGCCGATCATGATCAGAACGACAAAATAAAACACCATGAAGACATAATCGAATGTGTTGAAATATCCGCTCATTTTTAACCGTTCCGTTTGCTGTACCTTCTGGTTTGATTCAACGGAATAAAATTATCATGAGAGCCGGAAACCATCGATAGGAACAATCCGGCATATATGGTATAAAAAGAATGGTATAAATTATTCATTATGGTATTTTAAATATACCGTTAAGGCTCAGTCCGCCGGAGAACCCCGTATGATTTATCTGAATTGCAGCATGACAGGAACACCGGAACTGGATCGAGCCGGCGAGTTTCTGCTGATAAATCCCGTATTCGATTTTACCTACCGCAGCCCAACTCATGCCCTTCATATTTATGAATATGACGGTCAAATGAAGATGAGTTCGGATGTGATCAAGTTCAGGGCCGGAGATGTGACCTGCACACCGGCCGGAGTTATAACAGCCTACCAAACAGCAACACCGGGACGGCACTGGTCCATTCACTTCAACAGCCCGCACTCAGACGAAGACGCGGTATTTCAAATCCCCTGCCATATTCCTTTAGGCAGCAACAACCTCTTCCTGCTGGAGCAGTTCAAATTGATCTGCCGGCTGTTCAACACTCCGTCCGCTGACGCTCAGCGCGATATCATGTTTAAAGCGGAATCCGCCTGCCGGTTAAAAGCCTTGCTGCTCTCGCTGCACAATATTTCGTTTTCAAAAAGACGCGGAATGAGAAGCCGCAGCACGTTTGTCTGGGAAGAACTGCTTCAGCTGATTGACGACAACCTGAACCGGCCGGTCTCAACCCCGTGGCTGGCAGAAAAAATGAATATCAGCTCGGGCACCCTGTCGCAGAAATTCCAGAAAGAATACGGCTGCTCAGTCAGCCAGTACCTTCTGAAAAAACGGATCGACAAGGCGAAATCACTGCTGACAACCACCACGCTGACGATTTACGAAGTCGGCGAGGCCGTCGGCATCAGCGATCCGCAGTATTTCAATAAGCAGTTCCGTAAAATGACCGGGCTCAGCCCCAGCTGCTATCGCGATGAAAACAAAGAATATCTGGTGCGACCGGCAGAGGAATTAAGCAGCAAAGGAGGGCTTTGGAGATCCGCTCCTGCCAATTAATCGGCTACAAATGTACCACTTAATTCTTCCCATGTATTCTGTGTTCCAGCGCACAAAAATTTCGTAAAATTGTTGCAACCGGGCTGATTTGTATATATTGGTATATATTGTTAGCATGGATAAGAATTAAACCGTTAGATACATAAAGTTACGAGATAATCTCATATGAAAAATAGATTTCTATCCTTTGTCTGTTCAGTGGCGGCATTATTTGCAGCCACTGGTATCCTGCCGGCAGCTGAGCCGAAAGTTGCAATTCTGGTTGAGTCAGAATTTCCGAGCTTTGGGCCGGCTGTCGTGCCGCCAGCCAGAACCGGTGCTTTGCTGACTGAATATGGAATTGCATCCACCAACATTACCGTCGAACAGCTGAGCAATCCTTCATTTTTCAACACGGACCGCTTTACCGTTCTGGTTCTGACCTACGGAAATACTTTCCCGCTGGAAGGACAGAAAAGCCTGAAAAAATTCCTGGCGAACGGCGGCTGTCTGGTTGTTAACAACCTCCCTTTTTCACGTCCGGCAGAGCGGACAAAAGACGGATGGAATGACCCGGAGCATACCGTATATTTTATGCACGATGAAAAAGGCTTCGGCACCGGAAACCACCGCGGAGCGTCCAAGGGTTTTGTAGAGCAGCGAATCGCCCCCAAAAGCCCTTTTGATCTTCCTGCTGATGTACTGGCCGGGGCGAAAGAACAACTCCCGTATCTGGATGCATCAAGTCTCCCGGCGGAAGACACAATCATTCCGCTTATCGAAACCAAAACCGCAACTGGATGGGCTCCGGCTTGCGCCATAATCAAACACAACTGCAAACCGTTTAAAGAATCAATGACACTGTGGCTTGGACAACCCGCCAAACAACCGCAGCAGGCAGATGGTTACTACCTGAAAAACGTATTGGTGCGCGGCATCGGTTACATACTTCGCACGAAAAACGAGATGTCTCCCGGCCAGTATGCCCGGCTGAATGAAAAAATGTCCGAACTTAAAAAACCAGCCCCGCTGCCTGACCAGCTGACAGCAACATTCCCTCCCCGTCCCTGGGGAGATACTTTCCTGCCGAAATCGAAAAAACCGGCAGAACATCTGTATGCCGTAGATATGGACAAACTAAAAAGCGACGAGAAGATCGCTCTGAGTACCCTTCAAGGATTGACCAGCCGGCGAGAACCGTGCATTTGGCTGAGTTTCAGAGGTGATAATGGCCCCTTCTGGCTCAATTGGCATAAAGAAAAAGGCTATATCAAGTCATATGAAATGGTGGCGGACTGGACGCAACTGTTTAAAAAATTCTCGGCAGATTTCGAAGGCGCAGTTATCCCCGATGACACCATGTACCGCGGAGTGCTGATCGCTGCCAACGTCGCTTCCTGTGAAAATCTGATCGTTGTTCCGGAAGCACTGGCAAAAAAACTACATATCCCTGTCAAAATTGATTTAAGAGGGCGGTTCAAAACCTATCCTGAAGCGATGCGCTGGGTATGGAAGACCTATAAGGACCAACTCAACCATAATGTCTGCGACCTGCTCAGTCCTAAACAGTTTCAGCATGGTTCAATTGCGTATGACATCCAGTGGAAAAATCCGATCATCTGGATATCCGGCCCAACCGACGGAATTCTTCCGGGCGCCGACCCTCTCGAAGAAGCCGCTGTAGTTGCCGATATTATTTCAGCAATGCCGGCCGGAACGGCATTCCTTGGCTTCCCCTTTGCGGGTGAGGGTGTTGGAATCGGCGAAACCGGCGGAACCCGCTTCATGGGCGGATATGGCAAAAGTCTTGTCTGTACGGATTATCTATCGAATCTGCCCATCACCAGCGGCGTAACAATTGAAAAGTTCGTTCAGCCGCCTCAGCCGCCGCTGCCGCCCCTGGAAAAAGATAAAATCTATGTCGCGCTGGTTTTCTCCGATGGAGATAACCAGAACATCTGGCGCTCATTTTTCAAACGTATCGTTAATGAACCTGATTATGGAAAGTTTCCGATTTCTTTTGGAATGGGACCCGCCATATGGGATCTGCAGCCTGCCATAGCGCAATGGTTCTATGAAAACGCCACTGTTTCAGAATTCATTTCAGATGTCTCCGGTATCGGTTATATGCAGCCCGCCAATTACGGTTCGCGGTTTGTAAACCGCGATGAGGTACTCAAAAACTTTGTCGACTGGACCCGCATCTACCTCGAAAAAATGGATATGAAATCCATCCGCACCGTCGGCGGCGGCAATGATGCGATTCTGCCGTACATTAAAGGTATTCCGGCCATGCATTCAGTATTTGCGGACATGGGCCGCTACTCCGGATTCAGCGGATATAAGAACCTGACCTACACACTCGAAGGCATGCCGGTATTCAGAGCGCAAGACACCTGGGATGACGGCGCCGAAGGTGTTCTAAAGCAAGTACAGGAACAGATTGGTGATGTCCGCCCGGCCTTTGCAAATGTGATGGCTCACTGCTGGACCATGAATTCGGTTAAATCCGCAAAAGAAAATTTCGTGGATAAAATGGGTAAAGATATGATTCTGGTTACACCCTCCCAGCTGGCGGAACTTTACAAACAGGCAAAGGAAAAAGGCTGGACGGAACCGAATCAGGGCGAGAAGAAAGACTCAAAAGAACCGGCCACACACAAACCCGGTAAATATATCTCCTGATTTTCCGCTGAACAAAACCTGACCGGTAAAACCAGAAGCCCCCGGAATTTCCGGGGGCTTCATTTTATTTACTGGAGAAGCTTTTTAGTCTGTTCCGGACGGTAGACCATGCGTGTCCGCCATACCAGTTCGTCCGGAGTAATTACTTTGATAGACGGATCGAGCCGCTTAACGCACCAGTAGGTCGGTGCGACCCCGGCATGGGTTCCGTCGCGGTCATACGGACCGCTTTCATCATTATCACCGGCGGCCCAGTTTTCATGGAAACCCGACCAGGCGTGAATGATGGTCCAGGCGTAAAACGGTTCTGATTTTTTCTGAGCGGCGGCGGCATCGGCATTAATAATCCGGGCGACTTTCACCGGCGTTCCGGAACGCTCATGGTTCTGGTTCGACCAGAGGCTGTACTTTGCCGATATGACGGGAATATCAATACCCTCGGCATTCGGAACCCAGAAAATCTTTCCATTCCCTTCCTCATACGGCGAATAATCAATCACCAGCATGCCGGTCAGCGACGGAATCTCTTTAGCAAAAACCGCGTACGCTGCCAGCGCCGCCGGACTGTCATAGTCGGCGCTAAGAAAAGAAAAAATGCCGGTGCCGGATTTCTTCAGGTAGTGCTCAATCCGCGCCGAATGTTTTTTCAAAATCTCCAGCCGCTTCTCTTTGCCCAGTGCTGCGCCCAGCTCATCCGGAAAGAAATATCCCGGCAGCAGCACAATACTGGTATTTTCCGGCTGGGTCTTCCGGAGATACCGGAACGTGTCCACGCCGGTCTGCATCAGATCGGCAAATGGAAGGCCCCAGCCCAGCGCATAGGTGCCGTTAAGACGGGCGCTCCAGTAATAAGGGTTCTGCGCAAAACTGCCGAGCATCCACTGCAGATTGTCGCCGTCGCTCATATAAAACGAAACGGCCGGCGAGCGGTCTGAAAAATCGATAGTACGCGGGTCAAATTTCCGGAACGGCACCTCTGCCGCAGTGGGTACCAGCGAAAGCGCCGGCAGATTCAGAGCCCAGTTCGCCGGAGAAATGATATGTCCGTATTTCGAAAGCTGCGAAACTGAACTGCCTTCGGCATGGCCGTCATTCCAGCCGAAAACCAGACCCGGTTTATCCATCCACTGGTAAATCTGTTCTGTCGGCTCTTCGAGGCCGTAAATCACCGGACAACGGTGCGCGATCGCGATATCGCGGCAGTTAGGAACCGCCGGATCCTGCAGCAGTGTATACCGTCGGTTCAGCTGATCCTTGTAATGATCAAACATCCACTGTTCGGTTTTCCCGCGGACATCGGCCAGACAAGTCAGTCCGAGCGCTTTGGCAAAATCCTCCTGCCCTTCGGAAACAACAATTCCTCCCAGCAAACCGGCCAGTGAAGTTGCCACATTGCAGGATTCATCACTGTCCTTGCGGCGAACGTTCAGGCCGCCGGATGAAAAATCCCAGGAATACAGAATATAACCTTTCACAATTCCCCGTGCCGCATAACGTCTGGCCAGTTCCCATGCTTTGACCGTGCCGCGGTCTTCAATGCCGGTACGTTCGATAAGCGCGCTGCGCCAGAGATTGTAATCGGCGTTATCCCAGAGGTTCACATACACCAGTTCATCACCGCGGCCTTCATTGACCGCCTGCGCGGCAAGTCCGGCCAGTGACTGCACCAGCATATGCTCCTGCCCCATATTCAGAGTGGAAACGGTTTTTCCGCACGGTTCGATAACCGGCTGCATCGCGCCGGTTTCAACCGTGACCAGTCCTTTGGGAACAGCCTGTTCGGGCCACCAGCGGAAACTGCCGGCATCAGCAAAAACCAGCTGGGATGTAATAACTAAAAGCGCTGCAATCTGTCGTTTCATTAATCTTCTTTCGTTAAAAATCTGTATTCCATTCAAATTTATTGAAGAGCGATTTCGCCCAGCAGAACCCGTGACGATTCCGGCGCTTTCTTCACCGTAAAGCGAACAAATGCCGCTTCGCGCTGGACCGGAACGGCGGCCTCGCAGGCCGAACTGTCAGATGCCTGTGCCGCATTGGTAACCGCAACGGATCCGGCGGATTCCCAAACCGCTCCGTCTTTGCTGGTTTCAACGCTGACCGAAGCAACAATAGCTTTGTTCATTGGATAAAAGTAAACCCTGGCCTTCTCAATCTTAGCCGGTTCTCTCAAATCGGCTGTAATCACGACATCACTGTCATACTGCACGCTCTGCCCAGCGTTCGCTTTAAGCCCGTCGATCAGGCGTGAAGGTGTCGGCGTATCTTTGTGCCCTGCTGAAAAAGGAACGCTGGTTTTGTAGGATTTGATTTCCGGAAGCACGCTGAGTGTGCCGACCGGTGCATCCGTGACTTCAGGAAAAACTGCCAGACGCAGCAGTGTCGAGCCGTACGGAATCAGTTCAACCGTTTCGGTTTCCGCCGCTGCGACAAGGCGCTCTTTTTCGGGCAGAAGCGGCATTTCACCGTAAGGTGCGACCAGCTTCCAGCCGGGAATTTTACGGGCTTTGGCAGTCAGCACAACCGGCGCATTTTCCGGAGTCCAAGGGAAACCGGTTACCGGACGGGCTTTAACCTGAACATTGCCGAGATCGTTTTCTGATTTCAAAACCAGTCCGTAATTCCACGGACTTCCCGGAGTCACGTCCCAGGACGGGAAGTCCGGATTCTTGGCCATCGTGTTGTTCAGCGGTTTTTTCTCTTCGGCAATCCGCAGAGAATAAACCAGAGGACCGCGCACCAGCGCAATACCGTTCTGAACGGTTTCTTCGCGGCGGACTTTCATCGGAAAGTTAAGCCGGACCACGGTGCCGGGCGTAAATGTGCGTTCCAGTTTCAGGAATGTTCCCGGCTTCACGGCTTCCTGAACCGGCTTGCCATCGATTTCAACTCGTGCGCCTTCCGCCCAGCCCGGAATTCGGAGATAGAGCGGGAACTTCACCGCTTTTTCAGCATTGATTTTCAAATCAACGGCTCCGTCAAAAGGATAATCGGTTTTCTGCTGAATAGTCACCGGAACGCCTTCGGTTCCGGCGCGAGTCTGCACCGAACAAGGAGCATAGAAAACGGCGGCGATCCCGCCGGCTCCGTCCGTCATCCACATGCGGCCGAAAAATGTCGGCAGCATGCGCTGAGCATTACCGGTGCAGCACGCCGGCGAGTGATCCGGCCGGTAGGCCTGCAAAGGCCGGTTGGGTTCACCGCTGGCTTTCGGATGATTACTTTTCTGCGTGGAGTTCACTTGATTCGGTGCGGCATAATATTGAAACGCTTTGAAATCTTTCGTGAAGACACTGTAAGCCGCATTGTAGGCGGCGCGTTCGATACTGTCTGCCCAGCGCACATCGCCGCTGACCATCAGCATATAGCCGAGGCTCCACGGATAATCGGCAATCGCGCAGGTTTCATGCTGATGATCCGGGTCTTTTCCGGAAGGACCGGCATCCGAAGACATAACCCCGTCCACCATTTCATGATCGCGATACAGCGAACGGAAGCCGCCGGCAGCCGCATCCAGATAGTCCTGTTTCCCTGTCGCAAGGTAAAGAATGGCCACCTGCTTGATCAGCTCAGAAACTGAAATTCCGTGTCCGCGGATGCGTTTTTCCTGTTTCAGATTGTCCAGCAGCCAGATGCCGCTCTTATTGGCACCGCCGAGTTCGGTGAAGACCTTCCAGACCTGTTCCGCCTGATCCCGGAACTGGACATCGCCCGTTCTGAAATACATCCAGCAAAGGCCTTCAATTGTATTAACTTCACGCTCCTGGCCGCCGAAAGAAGCGTCCAGTGACTGATAGTGCTTTTTGAGCGCATCAAGAACCTGCTGATCGCCGGTCGCATCGTAGTGCGCCATCAAAGCGCGGGTATAAACAACAAACGGCCACGCAACGCTGCAATAGCTTGGTCCCGCCACTCCGTCGGGGCCGGAAACTTCGGTGACGTCCGCCGGAGTCGGTCCGAGATGTCCGTTCGGCTCAGGATGGTTCAGGGTATACTTAATATTATCCTGTCCGAGTTTAAGCAGAGTTGGATCGTTCAGCAGCAGACCGGTCCGGTAAAGACCGTCTACGAAATAGGCGGTCTGTTCGTAACCTTCCCAGTTTTTCTTCGCCAGCTTGCCGATCCACAGATCCGAGGCAAACGGATAGCCGCAGGCATAGCGGTTCAGCATCAATCCGTCGCGCTGACGCTCCAACGTCTCTTTAGCCCAGCCTTCCGGACGAATAGCCGATACCGGCAGTTCGCGGAAAATCCCGTGATAGGTGCCTGGAGCAGTTTGTGCAGACGCCAACGCAGCAACAGCGGCCAATAAGCAGCTGAGTGAATAAAAATATTTCATGGTTTGTTTCATCCGTGAATTCTCCGTTTTATATAAATGTTAATCGATCTTCACTTCACTGATCAGCACGCGTTTCTGCCCGGCTTGACGCACCGGCATAACCCGCACTCCTGAAATTTCGCGGTTCACAGAAAACGGCAAAGAACAGGCCTCATCTTTGAGGGTTCCCTGTACCGGAATCTGGCTCCATTTCTTTCCGGCGGTTTCCCAGGTCTTACCGTCCGCGGTCACTTCAACGGCGACATCATCCAGCAGGTACCCGGTGCGACTGAAACAGCGCACATCAACCGTTTTGACGAACCGCTTGGTCGGCAGAATAAATTCAATTACCGGGTCGCCGGGATATTCAACGCTGTGCGAGACAACCGATTTATACTGTCCGTCCAGCAAACGGAATGGCGGATTGCTGTCTCCATGTCCGGCGGTTGGTGCAACTGAAGAAGTATAACGGGTTCCGGGAACACCGGAACAGCGCGCAACAGCGATATCAATCCAGCCCTGTTTCGTAATGCTGTCACCGAATGCCACAATCGTTGCATCTGGTTTTCCGGAATTCCTGAGCCAGTCCGCGACAAGACCGCCCAGCGCATTTAAGCCGTCCGGAGAAAGATGAACTCCATCTGTCCGCAGAACGGCTCCGGGATCAACTGAACTGCCGGAAAGCTCCATTACCTTTTTATGCCAGTCGATCACGCCGGAACCGGACTGGGCGGCAACTTCTTTGATGATGAGGTTGTACTGTTCAATCATGGCGTTCGGACCGCCCTGCTGTTCATAGAACTCTGCTTTGTGGCGTTCATACAGCTTTTCCTTGTTAACCGGATTGACGGTAATGAAAACCGGCTGAATGCCGGCAGCGCGGCATTTTTCCGCCAGCGTAAGCAGGTTCTTACGGTATTCATCCAGCGGAACCGGATTACTGTCGCCCATTGCATCGTTCATTCCAAAGGCCATGAAACAGAACTGAGGTTTAACCGCCGCGACATCGGTATCGAACCGGGAAAGCGCGTTACGCGTATTGTTTCCGTTCACTCCGGCGTTATGAACTGTGAATCCCATGGCAGTCGAAATGTTCAGGAGAATCAAGACAGAAAGCGCCGCCTCCATTTTAATAAAATAGTTCATCAATCGCAGGCCCCTTTACCGGAGAATAAATACTTCGCTCAGAAGAACCCGGGTTGAACCGCGAGCCCGAGTTACTTTTACTTTGAAATTTTTAATTTCGCGCTCCACCTTAAAATCAATCACTGCCGGTCGTCCGGCGGTCTGATTTTCCGGAATTTCGCTGACCGAACCTGCCGGTTCCCACACATTACCGTCATTACTGATTTCAAGATCAATACGTGCTATCCGGGCATTCGCTAAATTGAAACCGGCGACCCGTATTGTCTTTACTGTGATCTTCTCTGAAATCGTAAATTCAATTTCCGGATCCCCTCTGTATTCAAGGGTGCTTGAGACAGCCGAAGCGTACTGTTTATCAAGCAATTTTGACGGTGGTGTGGTATCAACATGTCCGGCGGCAGCCTCTACACTGGACCGATATGATATCGTTTGAGAATAAGCGGAGTTCATAAGCAGTACGACCACTGCCATCGCTATACATTTTTTCATTTTGCTCCTTTTTCTTCCGGCAGGTGCCGGATCTATTTATTCCACATCTCGACAGAAACAGAATTTACCATGCAACCAGTCCATCATTTCACTTTCTGTGAAAGCACTGACTCGGCATGCAGCGAGTAATATCCGCGTACATCCGCCTCATATTTCTTCAGCACCGTTTCCGCCAGCCCGTTCTTGTCGCCGCAGCGGTACAGTCCGCGCGCCAGAATCAATTCACGAAGTGTGCTGGAACGGTCTTCGGATGAAACCTTCTGCCCTTCGCCTTTGATAATGTTGTCGGCGCTGACCGACCATCCCTGAACCGTATCCATAGACAGCAGCGTGTGCAGACCGTCGGCAAGCGCCGGATTTTTCAGAGATTCCGAAGCCATGCTGACCGCACGGAAATGCGAGAACTCTGAAGATGAAGTCATCGCTTTCATCTTTTCCTGCAACACCGGCACAGCCCGCTGATCGCCGGTACGTCCCAGCGCCACAATCAGACAATCCAGTTCACTCATATTGTCGCCGAACTGTCCACCGCCGCGGAAATTCCATCCGGCATCCCAGGCGCGTTTACCGACTTCCGCCAGCAGTTGGTCGGCACCGGTTGCATCGCCCATGATGCCGAATATGCGGGCATAGCCGGTTCTTTCAGCGGTTTCCAATGTCTTATAGCGTTTCTGAAGTTCCGGAAGCGCCCGCTCCCACTCCGTCAGCACAATCGAAAGATTGAGATGGTTCTTCAGCGGATCGCGCAGCGCGGTCGCCAGCGCTTCGTTGCTGATCGGGAACATATCCTTGTCAGACAGAACAGATTTCTGAATACAGCCCTTATCCACCAGCTTCCGCTGAAGCTCTTTGACGTTAATGGCACGCGGAGCGACTCCGGCTTTTGCTGCCATGGCTCCGGCCAGTCCGGCGGCGTAGCCGGTATTTTGAACATCCGGCTGCATGCGCAGTACCGGCAGTGCATCGCGGTGCGCGCTGATTCCCAGCGCGCAGACCAGCACCCCGTCCAGTTTTTCCGGTATCAGCGAACGGTACGGAATATAGGCGTCATAACTCTTGTGCCCTTCCTCCGGCTGCTTGATAAACCAGACCGGATGCGTCGTAAACCCGTGCGTATCGAACATACTGTGCGCAAAGGCAATGCTGTCCTGATACGTGCGTCCGGCAAGAATGTCGGTCGGGGTAACAAAATATTCACCGATAATCCGGCGCCGTTCACGGCTGTTGACCAGCGAAGAAGTATCAAAATCGCCCTTAAACTTGTCGCGGGCGATCACATGAATCCGCCAAGTATCAAGCAGGTCGCCCTCGTTAAGGAACGTCCAGTCATTGTTCCCGTAGTCCGGATGCTTGTCGCGGGAAACCGTGTACGGATTACGAACCGGAAGACCGGTTCCCTGCAAGGCGTCATTTGCGCCGTCCACAAATATGGTTTTCGCTCCGGCAGCCGCAGGAATATCGGAATTGCCGGTAGCGTCGATTACCACTTTTGCCAGTACCACGCCGCGACCTGCCGACGTCGCAACCGCCACACCTTTGACCACGCCGTCTTCAACGACAGCTCCGCAACCGGATGATCCGAACCAGACCGTACCGCCGGCTTTCAGAATTTCCGAACGGTACCATTCCTGTTTCCACTGAACATTCCATGCCGACCAGTCAATGGCCGTCTTGCGCACAGCATCGGCACCCATACTTCGCAGAGAATCGTCGATTTCTTTCGTGAATCCTCCGCGGAATCCGCCGCAGTAAACGCCGATGGTTCCGAGAGTTGAAACTCCGCCTAGCCCGTGGAAGCGCTCAATCAGCAGAGTCTTTGCTCCGTCTCTGGCTGCAGCAATCGCTGCCGGCGCGCCGCCGGTTCCGCCGCCGACCACCACCACATCAAATTCTCCAATAACCGGAACACCTGCCGCTGTCGTACGGACTGTTCCGCGGTTGTCCGCCCCGGACGTATTCCGTCCAGCAGTTCTTTCACATCCCCTTTGGCCGCCGCATCGGCGACCGGCTGCGCCTTGACACGAATATCCGAAAGATTCTTCACGGCCAAAGCTTCTGCAGCGGCCGCTTTACCGGCCCGTTCCCCAAGTTGCATGAAGGCGACAGGACGAAGCATTTTTTCCGCAACAGTCCGGCTGACAGAAGCACAGCCGCTCAGCAGATAAAACCGTCCAGCCGCTTTGGTCCGGAGCGCATTCAGATCAAATTTTTCAGGGCTCTTCCAGTCAGCAACAGCAGCAAGACCGTTCATCTGATCCGGCGGTATCTGAAAGAGAAGGTCGGCGGAATCAATCTGTGTTTTATTCCAAGTCAGCGTCCTTGCCGTCTGTTCAGCGTTGGCAAACGACGCGAACGAGCCGTCCGTCATCGGTATTTCCAACGTGTATTCGTTGAACATGCCTTCGTAACCGGCCGGAGCGCCGGTAGGATACGCCGATCCATCCGGACGGGTCAGCTTCTGCACCGCCGGATTCCACTGCGGAACAGGAAGATTTTTCACCGAAAGAATGCCGGATCCTGCATTTGTTCCGGCATTGATCGTTACAAATGTAAAACGCTGTTTCCCGGCCGGATAAGTTGAAAACTCTGCGCCGAACCGCCGCGCTAAAACTCCGCGCGAAGTGGCGTCGATTACCACTTTGGCACGAACAGCCTGACGGCCCGCGCGATCCGCAAAGACAACACCGGCGGCATTCCCGTTTGCATCCACCAGCACGTCGGACGGATAACAGCCGAAAAGGAAATGTATATTTCTATTGAGCAGAGCCTGTTCCAGAACGCGCTTCACATGAAGCGGACGGGGAACAACGGTTTTGGCGGCAGCCGCATCAACCGGAGTTCCTTCAACCGTCAGTTCGCCCAGCAGAATCCGCTTTTTGCCCGGCTTGGGCGCCAGCTCGATTGTCAGATAACGGAAGCGCCCTTCGATTCCGGAAATAAACGGATGAGCCGCATCGCGGACATACGGAGCGGTACAGCTGAGCTGTCCTGCTTCAACCCATTTTTTTCCATCGAGACTTCCTTTGACGATCGCTTTATCGACATCAAACATCCCTTCGCGCCGGAATGCCATGAGCGTTATTTTCTTCAGGTCGCACGGAACACCGAGATCCGCCGAAAGAGTAACTGGACCTGAATATTCCACACTGCTTGTCGTGATGCTTTCATATGCGCCGTCGGACAGCATTGCCGGCGGTTCGCTATCTTTGTGCCCTGCCACTGACGGAACGGACGCTTTGTAGGTAAACGGCAGCCCCGCACGGTCGCCGCCTTCGCTCCAGATTTTGGATGCCAGCGGATTCGCCAGCGGATTTTCACCCGGCTCCAGCGCAAGCCGCAAAGTACCCGCTATATCGTCGCCTAAATAGGTTTGCTCGGCGGCCAGAAAAACAGATGCGCCTGCATCAGCTGCTGCCGCTGCGGCGGCAACACCGGCGGAACTTCCGCCAACAATGACAACATCGACGTCATACGCAACCGGCAGTTGGCGTTCCGACTCGTTGATTGAGGGTCCGGCCCATACGCCGGCGGCTATTCCGACAGTTGCAAAAATTAAACCCGTTCTTTTCATTTCCTGCCCTCCAGTTTTCTATCCCTGTCCAGTAATTGCTCCGACCAGGCATTCGGATTCCTGAGTTTCTGTTTTATACCTTTTTAAAACGAATCTTATAAAACGCGATGCCCGCCAGCAGAAGGACGACGCTCATCGTGCCCCAGAGTGTTATGCGCAAACGCAGAAGTCCGGTTGTTATCTCCGGCAGCATCCCTTGGAAAATCAACGTGCAATAATTTCCCAGCGGGATATCACCTTTGACTGCCGCCGCCTGAAAGAAGTAAGAAAGCGGAACCGCCAGCATCGCAAACAACAGCAGTGTCAGCAGCCCTTGCGTTGCGGCATCGCGCCGCACGGTATAACGCAATGCGTCCCAGGCCGTCGCTTTGGATTCAAGGTTTTCCAGCCGGTGTAAGAAAATCCGCGCCAGACCCGCCAGACCCAGCATACAGGCAAAAATAACGGTAAAGCGGTCGATGCGCACAATCCCGAGTTTTAAGTTAAGCGAGTTCATCAGTTTTACATCCAGCAGGCGGCCCCAGATCATCGCCCCGGCCATGGTCGAAACCTGAACCATCAGGTTGTAAAAAACAGTTCCGAAAACGACCCGGTCTTTCGGCAAGCTTCCCAGTATATATCGCATATTCGTAACGACATATCCCTGGAACCCGGCAATCAGACAGAACTGCATCAGCAGCATCAGAGGCTTCTGCGCCAGCGGAAAACCAAGCGCCAGTGCCAGCCAGTAGGACACACTGCCTAAAATAAAGTAATAGGCCAAAGCCATGACCGGCTTGGAACCGAAGCGGTCGGCCAGCGTCCCCCAGATATAAACGCTCACAAAACCTCCAACAATTCCGACGGTCGCCATCGCCATCAGAAACCGGTCGGTTAATTGAAGCATGTCCTTCTGGAAATAGACAAAAAATATTCCGACACTCATCATCATCTGATGCGCCATGATAACATACATCATCCGCCGGTAAGGAGTGATGGGCCAGATGGTTTTGATCCATGAGAGGTTAAGTGCCGTAAATTCAGGACGTCCTTCTTTTCTGGGAATCGCTTTGACCCGGCCCAGAAGGACAATACTTGTCCATCCGCAAATAGCCCCGATCAGAAAAAGTGAACCGTAGTTCGCATTGCTGCCCTGATCGCCGAGAACAAAACCGGCCAGAGCGCTGAACCCCATTTGACCCAGATTATTCATCATCTGCTCAAATGCGAAATACCGGCCGCGGTACTTTTCAGGAACCAGCCAGTTGACCCAGGTCATCCAGCCCGCGAACCCGACACCCTGACACAGGTCGAAGCAGAGCATGATGAGAAAAAAGATAACAAGCGCCAGAGCATTGGACTGTTCAAAAAAACTTCCGATCAGCGGCAGACCCGTCATGCCAGGAACCCGGAACCCGGCAAGCCAACCAACGACAAACGGCAGACAGGCCAGCAAGGTATGGAAAATATTACGGATGACCAGACTGCCGACCATCGCCCGCTTAACGCCCCAGTGTTCAAGCGATGGAGCAATAAACATCTGCATCAATTGACAGGCCGGCATACAAGCCATCACCAGTCCGAGGAAAGTCGGGCTGCCGCCCAAGTGTTTAACAAAAAGACCGAGCACCGGACCGGCGGCGCAGAAATAGGCTCCTAAGTTAAAAACATCAAATCCGTAAATTTTAAGACATTCAGGCACCGCCTGACGAAAAGTCGCCTCCGGCATTTTGCCGCACTCTACTGCTGTCTCCGCCATACTGATCTCTCCTTAATTTACCACGCAAAATGAACTGCGATTTTGTATATATTAATATATATTGTAGTAAGAATAACAAATCCAAAGTACAGTTAAAATACCGTTTTTGCTGCGACACCTCGCTTCGCCTCCTTCGAGTGTAAACTGCCTTCAAATCAGCAGGAACCCGTTATCCCTGCGAAGTAAAATCTTGCAACCGGACACGTTCCCCACTTAACTGAAGATACTATGCATAGAAGCTCAGAATCTGTAACGAAAACAGCAACTGCACTGGCCGGACTTTATTCCACGGGACACGAAGACCGCCCGGAAAATGTACTGTGGAACTATCCGGCTGCCGGACGCGTGGTTGAAGCGCTTAAAATTCTCATTCATGTCATGTTTCCCGGCATGTACCCTTCCGAACAGGAGGCGCTTGAAACCTATTTTGAAAAGCAGCTGAAAGAAGTTGCGTTACGGCTCCTGCCCGAACTTGAAAGGTCTATCCCCTTTCGCTGGCAGTCAGAATCCGCCCGCCGAGCAGGAACACCTGCGCTCGAGGATGTCTCAACTGAAGCTAAAAGAGTTCTGGACGAATTTCTGATGCGGCTTCCGATCATCCGCGAAATGCTCATTGACGATGTGAAAGCCGCCTATAACGGTGACCCAGCAGCATTGAGCTACGCCGAAGTAAAACTGGCCTACCCCGGCTTACTCGCCATCACCTCTCACCGGCTGGCGCATGAACTCTACCGGCTCGATGTACCGATCATCCCGCGCATCATGAATGAATGGACCCACGCCAAGGCCGGCATCGATATTCACCCCGGAGCCACGATCGGCCGAGGTTTCTTCATCGACCACGGAACCGGCGTAGTTATCGGAGAAACTGCAAAAATCGGACAGGGCGTCAAAATCTACCAAGGCGTAACTCTCGGTGCAAAAAGCTTTCCGCTCGACGAACACGGCAATCCGATCAAGCACATCCAGCGTCATCCGACGGTTGAGGATCATGTTATCATCTATGCCAATACGACCGTCCTTGGCGGAAAAACCGTCATCGGCCACCACTCGGTTATCGGAGGTAACGTGTTCCTGATGGACAGCGTTCCTCCGCATAGTTTTGTTACTAAAACCGAGGCGGGAGTGATCGTTCGCACCAAAGATACCGCCGGTCTGCTGGGCGGACTTGGAATCTAACATTAAAATATAATTTAAAAGCTGGACTCACCCCGACCGCTTACCTATATTTCTGCGCTTTTACGTACCAATTTGAGGAGCAATCATGCCGAAACTGAAAACAAAAAAGACTGCGGCCAAACGTTTTAAGAAAACGGGAACCGGCAAACTGAAATATTCCCACATGGGCGGCAGCCATATTCTGACCGGCAAAAGCCGTAAGCAGAGACGCCGTCTCGGCGGTACCAATCTGGTCGCAAAAACCGACGAGAAACGTATCTCAAAAACTATTCCCTACGCTTAATTTTTTAAGGAGTACGAATCATGCCAAGATCCACCAATGCCCCGGCCTCGCGCCGCCGTAGAAAAAACCGTCTTGAACTCGCTAAAGGGTTCTACGGAAACCGCAGCAAACTTTTCCGTCAGGCTACCGAAGCGGTAGACCGCGCTCAGGCGATGGCCTATGTCCATCGCAAACAGAAAAAGCGCAACTTCCGCCGCCTCTGGACGGTACGTGTTAACGCCGCCTGCAAAACCAACGGCATCTCCTACAGCCGCTTCATTGAAGGTCTGGCGAAGGCGAACATCACCCTGAACCGCAAAATGCTTTCCGAAATCGCCATTTATGACGCCGCCGGATTCATCAAGCTGGTTCAGGCTGCCAAAACCGCGATTGCTTAATACAGCAGTCTGCTGAACGTTGAAAATCCTGACCGCAACTGCGGCCGGGATTTTTGTTTTTCCAGGAAGTGAAAATTCACCCGACCCGTCAGCTGGAGCGCCGGATCAGCCACAGGCCGAGAAACTGCGCGACAACCAGAGGAATCCACAGAATCAGATTCGGATGGAGCCACGGATAATCCGCAAGCGCTTTCGCAACGACAATGAAGATGTAATAAGCGAAAACGATTACCAGACTGACAAGCATACCGGCAGACGTCTCTTTGCGGTGGGATTTAACCCCAAGCGGTATACCGATCAGCATAAAACTGAAACAGCCGACCGCAATAGAAACACGCTGGTTGGCCTCCACGACCAGCCGTGTTTTTTCAATCAGCCGATCAGCGGCTGAAAGCAGCGGGAAATCGCGCTCCACATTACGGATCCGGTCGACAAGCTCTCCCATTTTCAAATGACCGCGTTTCTTTGCCGTAACCTTACTTTTAAGCAGCTTCTCAAAATCGAGCTTGATCGGATAGTACTCGGCATTGACGTAGGTGGTTTTTGAAACGTCGTGCGGATCTTTGGCGTCCGGCATTTCAATGCGTACATTATAAAGCTTCACCGTCAGGATCCGGTTGACGTTATCCGCAACAATATCACCCTGTTTGGCGCGTACACTGCGTTTGATTCCGCCGGTCTTATCCACCTCATAGGCAACCACATCCTTGACGACCGTTCCATTCTTGCGCCCGACGTAAATCATCAGGCCCGGAAAGTCGCGGATAAAACGTCCTTCTTCAAGCAGATTGACCGGCTCTTCCACGCCCGCCGTCCGCAGCAGCTCGCGGTTGGCATACTTGGCGACAGGTGCCACCTCGCTGTTGATGTAGACACAGATTCCGCTGAACAGCATGGAAAGCAGAATCAGCGGGGCCGCCAGCCGCCAGAGACTGATTCCGCAGCTCTTCATCGCGCTGATTTCACTGTCCATCGAAAGCCGCCCGAAAAGCAGCAGCGCGGCAAACAGCGTACTGATCGGCATGGAGAACGAGAGAATATACGGAATGTTCTGGAAGAAGAACTTGGCGATCAGCGCGGCAGAAATGCCGCGCGCCATCAGATCAACCGCCTTCACCAGCGCGCCGACGGTCATCACAAAGGTAATCAGTCCGAGCGCGGCTAGAAAGATCACCAGATAATCCAGAACAATATAGCGGTTGAGTGTGCGCATAATTTTACTTTGCCCCGTGACGGCGCACCGCCGACTCTACTGTATTGGCCAGCAGCATCGTGATCGTCATCGGGCCGACGCCGCCCGGAACCGGAGTAATGGACGAGGCCTTTTCAGCCACGGCCGCATAATCCACATCGCCTTTCAGCCGGAATCCGGCCTTGGCGGTGGAATCCGCTACGCGGTTGACGCCGACATCAATAACCACCGCGCCCGGCTTGACCATATCCGCAGTCACGGTATTCGGGCGACCGACCGCCGCGACGATAATATCGGCCTGCAAAGTCAGCTCCTTCATGTTTCTTGTGCGGGTGTGGCACATCGTTACCGTTGCGTCGCCCAGCTCACTCTTCTGGCTCAGAAGATTCACCAGCGGACGTCCGACAATATTGCTGCGCCCGATTACGACGACATGCGCTCCGGATGTTTTGATTCCGGAACGTTTTAAAATCTGCAGGACGCCGTGCGGCGTACACGGCAGAAAGGCCGGCAGACCCAGCATCATACGGCCCACATTGACCGGATGAAAGCCATCTACATCCTTGTCGGGGTTGATCGCTTCAATAACCGACTGCTCCATCGAGGAGTCGGGAAGCGGAAGCTGGACGAGAATTCCGTCGATCTTTTCATCGGCGTTGAACGCCTTGACCACGTCGAGAATTTCCTTATGAGATGCCGTCGCCGGTAGCTTGATTTCGCGGGAATAAAGGCCGGTTTCCTCACAGGCTTTCTCTTTGGCCGTCACATAAGAGCGCGAAGCCGGATCGTCGCCGACCAGCAATACGCCGAGACCAGGAACGATTCCCTGCGTCTTCAGCTCCGCTGTACGGGCTTTGAGTTCAGCGCGGATATCCTGCGCGATTGCCTTACCATCTAAAATCTTTGCGGCCATTCGGTCTCCTTTTGGGATTAACGGATGACGGGTTTTAACCTAATGTTCCAGCGGTATCAATTATGGAATGGATCCGAGAAACAACTAAAGGCGTCCTGCTGCCCGTCCGGGCAGTACCGCGCGCTTCGAAAAATGAAATTCAGGGCGTTCACGGCGAAGCGTTAAAAATCCGGTTACAGGCTCCGCCGGTCGAAGGCAAAGCCAATCAGGCGCTCATTCGCTTCCTGAGCGACGCGTTAGATATTCCGCGAGCGCAACTCTCAATTGCCTCCGGCGAAACCGGACGCAACAAAGCCGTCCTGATCACTGGAATCACCAGAGAAGCGCTTATCAGCCTGCTGATGAATAAAATGAAGTAATCGCATTCCATGCGTCTTCGGCGGTATCACAGAAGGTGAGCAGGTCGAGATCGTTCGGACCGATGAGTCCATATTCGGCCATGTAATCCCAATCCACAATCCGTTTCCAATGTTGCGTGCCGAAGAGGATGACCGGCATCCGTTCAATCTTTCCGGTCTGAATGAGCGTAAGCGCTTCGAAGAGTTCGTCGAAGGTGCCGAAGCCGCCGGGAAAAATGCAGACCGCTTTCGCACGCAGCAGGAAGTGCATTTTCCGCATGCTGAAATAGTGGAACTGAAAGCAAAGGTCTTCTGTAACCCAGGGATTGGGCAACTGTTCATGAGGCAAAGTGATATTGAGTGAAATGGATTTACAGCCGGACTCCTGCGCACCGCGGTTACCGGCCTCCATAACCCCGCCACCTCCGCCGGTAATGATGACGTATTCGCATTCATGATTCGTCTGACAGCTGGTACTGACGAGTCGCGCCAGCTTGCGGGCTTCTTCATAAAACGGCGTCAGCGATGCCAGTTCACGGTTATCGCATGCGTCTGCCTTTTCCGGCGCAGGTATGCGCGCACTTCCGAAAAGCACGATGGTGGATTTGATCTTTTCCTTTTCCATCATCACTTCCGGATAAAGATATTCGAGTTGCAGACGTACCGGACGGCAGGGATCGCTGTTCAAAAACGGGATATTCTCATACGCTTTCGGCGGAATTTTCATTTTCGGTTCTCCAGAGAGCATCGGTTCGATGTAAAGATAACAAAGATGAATCCCATTGCCTACTACATTACCGCCCACGGCTACGGACACGGCACGCGCTCCTGCGACGTGCTGCGCGCCCTGCATCGCCTCTATCCGGCACAGCCGGTGATTGTAACGACCGATCTGCCGCGCGACTTCTTGAACAGCCGCCTGAAAGACTGCACGAACATCACCTTCCGAAGCGGTTCTTTCGATGTCGGCCTTATCCAGAAAGATTCCATCCAAAGTGACCTGCCAAAAACCTTGGAAGCACTCGAAACACTCTACGCCCGCAAAGAAATATTGATTGAACAGGAGCGGCGTTTCATTGAAGAAAATAACGTTACCGCAGTCACCGCCGATATTCCCGCCATTCCGCTGGCCGCCGCGCAGCGTGCGGGCATCCGGAATATCGCCATCGGCAATTTTTCATGGGACTGGATTTACGAAGCCTATGTTCCGCAGAATCCTCAGTGGGCCTTCTTCGCGGAGAAATTCCGCGCCGTCTACGCAAAGACCGGCTTGCTGCTGCGCCTGCCGTTTGCGCCGCCGATGGAACAGTTTCCAAATCGGAAGAACATCCCCCTGCTCGCTTCGCCCGGTACCCCGCAACGCGAAGCGCTGGCGGCGCTGACCGGCGCGAATATTCAAAAACAGTGGGTGCTGCTTTCGTTTACTTCGCTGGATTTTAGCAACTGGGCATTGGAAAATATCCGGGCGCTGAGCCGTGACTATGAATTCTTTTGCGTTCAGCCTCTGAACTTTTCCGACTCATGCATCCATGCCATTGATCGGCATCAGATCAGCTTTGCCGATATTCTGGCATCATGTGATGTCGTTATCAGCAAGCCGGGGTTCGGACTGGTTTCGGAGTGCATTGTGAACCGCAAGCCTCTGATTTACTCCGACCGCGGCGATTTTGCAGAGTATCCGTATCTGGTCGAAGGTATTGAGCGGTATCTGCGCAATATCCACCTGCCGCTTGCGCAGCTTTATGCCGGAGATTTTTCCCATGCGCTGGAGAAAATCAAATCCGCACCGGAACGCTGGGAACACCTTGCCTCCGGCGGCGCAGAAATGATCGCGCAGACGCTTATTCACTCCGGTGAATCGTAAAAAAAGTGACGTGATCTTCGATAAGATTCACGATCGCACAGGACGGATGCATACCGCGTCCTGCGGCACCGGGATTGATAATACGCGTCTTTTCAATCCGCTCATCCCGGCGGGTATGTGAGTGGCCGAAGAATACGTAATCGTAGCTGTTGGATCGCACGAGAGCTTCAAAATGCGCTTCGTCGTCACTATGCAGGACGGCGATCCGCCGGTCGGCCAGCGTAAGATGAGCAACCCGCCCCATCAGATTAATGCCGGGTTCGTCGCGGAAGCAGCCAAGCCCCTCATGGATATCACAATTCCCGAGCACCGCATAAATGGGAATATCCAGAGTCTCAAAAAGCGCAGCCATTTCCGTAAGAACCATATCAGAGCCGACATCGCCGCAATGGATAACCGCATCGACTGCACGAAAGATGAATTCGCGGGCGGCAGCCAGCGCGAGATCCACCTGCCCGTGTGTATCGGATATAATGCCGATCTTCACTTGTGCGTCCCTTCTCTTTAGTTCTTGGCACGGAAACCTAAGGGGTTATATTAGCGCGATTCTGAACCAATGCGAGCGGAGATTTTAAAATGAAGAGCGTAAAGATTGTCGGAGCAGGCGGTTACGGCGGTGTAGGCATTACAGAGCTGTTGCTGCGGCATCCTGAATTTAAAATCGATTGTCTGGTTGCCGCCACCGAAACCGGTATGAAGATGAGCGATCTATACCCTCACCTGAAAGGGTTCTGCGACGACCTGATCCGGACACCGGACGACCCGAAAGCGCAGGAAGCCTACGATGCCGTTTTCTTTTCCACGCCCGATGGCGTCGGCATGCAGACCGCCGCGACTGAACTCGCAAAAGGCGCGCATGTAGTGGATTACAGCGGCGACTTCCGGTTCACGACACCGGAAAAATACAGTGCCTATGCCACATTTATCGGAAAAAATCCTGTTCACGCCGCGCCGGAACTTCTGCCGAAGACGGTATACGGACTTTCAGAACTCCATCCGTTCGGTGAAAAGCAGAAACTGGCCGGAAATCCGGGCTGTTTTGCAGTCAGCTGCATTCTCGGACTTGCTCCCGCCGCAGCGGAAAAACTGATCGACCCGAAGAGTGTCATCTGCGACTGCAAAACCGGTGTTTCCGGTGCAGGTAAAAAGCCGGCCGCTACGTTCCATTACCCGGCCCGGTACGAACAGATCAACGCCTACAAACTGGCCGGGCATCAACACATGGTGGAAATCGAGCAGGAATTGAGCGCTCTGGCGGGTGAAACCATCCGGATCACCATGACCGCGCAGGTTCT
>JBGAJP010000014.1:0-47990 GCA_044224855.1 Pontiellaceae bacterium | reverse complement strand
GACAAGATTGCCAAGAAAACCGACAACGTCTCCATTACACGCGACGTTTCCGGCGAAGGCGTCCAGCAGGCTTTGCTGAAAATTATCGAAGGCACGATTGCCAACATTCCGCCCAAAGGCGGACGCAAGCATCCGCAGGAGGAGTACATCAAGCTCAACACGAGCAACATTCTCTTTATCTGCGGCGGCGCATTCGTCGGACTTGATGAAATCATCAAACGCCGCACGGATAAAAAGGTGCTGGGTTTCGGCGTGGCGGACAAGACCGCAACGGACTGGAAGCCGGAAACCATGAACATTGAGCCGGAAGACCTGCTCAAGTTCGGCCTGATTCCCGAATTTATCGGCCGTCTGCCGCTGGTCGTCCAGCTTCAGGAGCTGTCCGAAGACGATCTGATTCACATTCTGACCCAGCCGAAAAACGCCATGATCAAGCAGTACAAAAAGCTGCTCGCTATGGACGCGGTGGAGCTGGACTTCGAAGAACCGGCGCTGCGCGCGCTGGCGCAGATGGCGCTGAAACGCAAAACCGGTGCCCGCGGACTGCGCGCCATCCTTGAACATCTGATGCTCGACGTCATGTACGAAGTGCCGCAGCGCAAAGACATCACCCACTGCCGCATCACCAAAGACGTCGTCGAAGGCCGCGCCCATCCGATTGAACTCGGTGATCTGAAGAAGAAGTCCGCGTAGCTGCGGACTTCTTTGTTTTCAGAGTGAGAGCGACGTCCTGCCGCTTTATTTGAATCGTTCGTGAATCCATGCCGGATTCCGGCGGCAGTCCAGAACCGCATATACCTGAACGGTCCCATCGGCCATTTTGTAGTACACGGCGAACGGGAATCGTTTGGACAGCAGCCGGTACTGTTTGAATACAACCGGATGAACTCCGGCGAAAAATTCGAGCGACTCAATATCCGAAAAGAGGGTGTCGAGGAAGTAATTGCCTAAACCGGTCTGCTGCATTTCGTAGAAGTGGAACCCGTCGATCAGATCCTGTTCCGCTTGCGGCAGGATTTTGATCTTCACGAGATGTGACCCTGTATCCGCTTTTTTGCCTCGCTCCAGTCGGAAAAACTGGATGGATTGTATGCCGCCTGTTCCTCGCGAACCCGGAGCACTTCACGGTGCCACTCGGGAGACTGCATCGGTTCCGCTTGATGACAGAGGTTGTCCCAGAGCTGCTCCATGACGAGAAGTTTTTCGGCGATGCTCATTTTATCGATGGCCAGTGTTGTCATGGTTGGATTTATACCAAACTGCCGGAATACCGGCAACTGAAGATGTTCTCAGTGCCGCGTCCACCCGATCGAGCTCGGCGATTTGAAGAAAAAGTCAGCTTAAGAACTGCCCATGAATCGGCACGAATATGGATTTTCCGATCCTTGGAAAATCGGGTGATTGATTATTTACTTGGTGTCCAGAACCCCAATATCTCGTATTTTGGTTCTTTTGTCCGTTTCATACGTAACCCAAGCAGATCATTGCCATTTTGATCACAGTAAATGATTCTGAAATCAGCTTCTCCATCGCCGATAGGCTTTAGTTCATCTCCGTTTTTGATATTCACAATGGGATTCAAGTTGGTAATTGATACGATTTTTTCTTTGGTAGTATCGCTGATGTAAATGACTAAAGGTGAATGTTGGAACTCCAGTAAGCTGTGGCCAATTTGATTCCCATCGTATCTGAGCGTACCGGGATCTCGATGGAATCTTTGCTTTGCAAAAAATCCAACGATAACTACCACGGGAATCATGACCCAGATTGGATTAAATTTTTTCATATATCCGACCGGTTGCCAATTCGTGTGATTCGTGGGTAACTATAACTCGTCTGAACTGATTCCTAGAATTTCGAGGACGCGGGTGAGGTCTTCGTTGTTGTAATAGTCGATCTGGATGGAGCCTTTGACCTTTTTGCCGTTGGAGAGGGTTTTGGTGCTGTTGATGTGTACGGCGGTTCCGAAGTGCTGGTGCAGTTTTTCGGAGAGGTGGCGGACGTAGTCAATCGGCAGGTCGCTCTTTTCAGCGCGCGGCTTTTTGGCCGGTTTGTGCAGTTTCTCGATAATTTTTTCGAGCGCACGGACGGAGAGCCCTTCGCGCAGAATCCGCTGGGCGAGCAGTTCTTTCTCCGCGTCGATTTCCACGCCGAGAAGCACTTTACCGTGTCCGGCGGAAATCTGTCCGCCTTCGAGCATCTTCCGGATGCTCGTCGGGAGGTCGAGCAGACGCAGGATATTGGCAACGCTGGCGCGGGCTTTGCCGACGCGCTTGGCGATTTCGTCCTGAGTCAGATTAAATTTATCCGCCAGTTCGCGGTAGCCCTCGGCTTCTTCCATCAGATTGAGGTCGTCGCGCTGCAGGTTTTCGATCAGCGCGATCTCGAGCGCTTCCTGGTCGCCGATCTCAAGCAGGATGACCGGCACTTCCGGCAGGTTAGCGGCTTTGGCGGCGCGCAGGCGGCGTTCACCGGCGATCAGTTCAAAATGCTTTTCTTTCTGCCGGACGAGCAGCGGCTGGAGAACGCCGTGTTCCTTGATCGAGGCGATCAGCTCGTTGAGCGCTTCGTCGCGGAAGATGCGGCGCGGCTGCATCGGGTTGGCTTTGATCCGGCCGACGGCGATCTTAGTGATGCCGGTGCTGTCCGGAGCCGGGGCGTCCAGTACGGGAGCCGTTACCTTTTTTTCCTGAATGAGCGCATCAAGCCCGCGACCTAAACCCATTTTTTTTGCCATAAATTACCTCGTTGTAAGTGCCCACGAATAACACGAATGGGCACGAATAGAAAAGGTTTTGTTCAGAACAGCTCGCCCTGACCGGGTTTCGGCTTCGCCTGCGGTTTGCCGCCGCTCGCGGTGAACTCTCGCGATGAACCGAGCAGTTTCAGGAAGGCGGTCTCGTCGAGAACTTTTACGCCGAGTTCTTCGGCTTTGGTCAATTTAGAGCCGGCCTTTTCACCGGCGACGACATAGGAGGTGTTTTTGGAAACGCTGGAGCTGACTGAACCGCCGCGCGCACGGATCAATTCTCCGGCTTCCTCGCGGCTCAGGCTTTCCATGGTGCCGGTCAGAACGAAGGTCAGCCCGGCGAACTCATCGCTGGCGGCTTGGACGGTTTGCGCAAAGTTTACACCGGCGGCCTGCAGCCGCTCAATCAGTTTCCGGTTTTCCGATGCCTGGAAGAAGTCGCAGATGCTTTTGCCGACGACCGGGCCGATGTCGCGGATTTCTTCCAGCGTCTGGATTTCGGCGGTCATCAGCTTTTCAATATCCGGAAAACTCTGCGCGAGAACCCGCGCCGAGCCGCTGCCGACGTGACGGATACCGAGCGCGAAGAGAATCCGGTCAAACGGGCGGCTCTTGCTGGCTTCGATGCCGTCGATCAGGTTCTGAGCTTTTTTGTCTTTGAATCCTTCGAGACCGAGAAACTGGCTCTTTTTCAGGTCGTAGAGGTCGGCGGGGCTTTTAACCAGTCCGGTGTCAACGATCTGCTCAACGATGGATTCGCCGAGACCTTCAATATCCATGCCGTTGCGCGAGGCGAAGTAGGTGAGCCAGCGCTTGAGCATGGCGGGATGGTGCAGGTCGTCGATGCGCCAAGCGACTTCGCCTTCGTTTTTGACCGGATTAATGCCGAGCGCTTTGCAGGCGGCCTGCATATCGAACGGCGTTTCGTTACCGGTGCGCTTTTCGGTGACGACGCGCACGACGGCCGGAATAATTTCGCCGGCTTTTTCGACGATCACGCGGTCGCCGACGCGGATGTCTTTGCGCTTAATTTCGTCTTCGTTATGGAGCGTGGCGCGTTTAACGACGGTTCCGGCCAGCTGAACCGGTTCGAGTTCAGCGACCGGAGTCAGTACGCCGGTGCGGCCGATCTGGATGGTGATTTCTTTGAGCGTGGTTTCGGCCTGTTCCGGTTCGTATTTATAGGCGACGGCCCAGCGCGGGCTCTTAGCGGTGGAGCCGAGCGTTTCGTAGAGGTCGCGCTGGTTGACTTTAATGACGCCGCCGTCCATCTCAAAGGGAAACTCGTGCCGCATGTTCTGGAGAACGTCGAGTTTTTCGAGAACGTCAGTAATTTCGGCACAAAGCCAATGCCGGGGAGTGATGCGTAATCCGTAATGTGTAAGAGACTGGAGCATTTCCTGATGAGTCTGGAAATCTACAGAGCATTCGCCGAGACCGTAGAAGAGGGCGTCGAGCGGACGGCGGGCGACTTCGCGCGGATCGAGCTGTTTGAGCGAGCCGGCGCAGGCGTTGCGCGGATTGGCGAACGGTTCCAGTCCGGCTTCCTGCCGTTCCTCATTGAGCGCGGCGAAGCCTTTGCGGGTCATGTACACTTCGCCGCGCACTTCGAGAACTTCCGGCGGGTTGTTCGTCAGGCGGAGCGGAATCGACTTAATTGTGCGGATATTGGCTGTGACGTCATCGCCGGTGGTTCCGTCGCCGCGCGTCACGGCGCGGACGAGCAGTCCGTTTTTATAACGGAGCGAGATGGCGACGCCGTCAATTTTCGGTTCGAGAACGTAAGAGTAGGGCGTACCGCCGAGCAGTTTGCGGACGCGACCATCAAATTCGACCAGTTCCTCTTTGTTGTAGGTGTTGGCGAGGCTGATCATCGGCACGGTATGGCGGACGTTTTCAAAGCCTTTGAGCGGTTCGCCGCCGACGCGACGGGTCGGGCTGTCGGGCGCGGCGAGTTCGGGGAACTGCTTTTCGAGAGTTTCCAGCCGTTTGAGTAGCGCGTCATAGTCGCGGTCGGAGATTTCCGGGGCTGCTTCGACGTAATAAAGGCGGTTGTGGCGCTCGATTTCGGTGCGCAGTTTTTCGGTTTCTTTTCGGGCTTCGGTGCTGTTTAATGTGGCGCTCATCGGACAGGAAATTAACACGCCTTTTTGCGCGATGGAAACGGTTATTGATGGAAAGGTTGGAATGAAGACAATTTTTAAAACGCTTTTGATTATTCTGGCGGCTTTCAGCTTACAAACGGCGGCGGAAACGGCGGTTCCGGCGTTTAATAACGGCGACCGGATTGTCTGTGTCGGCGACTCGATTACGCACGGCGGTTTGTACCTCGACAACATTCTCCTGTTTTACGCGACGCGGTTTCCGGACCGGGATGTGAAGATGTACAACTGCGGGATTTCCGGCGATACGGCTCCGGGAGTCATTGCCCGGTTCGAGCCGGATGTCGCCGTCTATCATGCGAACATCGCGACCGTTATGCTCGGCATGAACGATGTCGGCCGCGACAACTTCGGCAAGGATAAGACATCGCCCGAGTACATCGCTGCTCAGGAGAAGTCGTACAAGGTCTATACCGAATCGATGGACAAGCTCGCCGCGCTGCTGACGGCCAAAGGCTGTAAGATCATTTTCATTACTCCGTCGATCTATGACCAGACAGCGCAGATCGAAACACCAAGTAACTTCGGCGTAAACGACGGACTGAAGCGCTTCGCCGACTCTATTCCTGCGCTCGCCAAGAAATACAACGGCTCGGTAGTGGACTTTAATGCGCCGATGACCCGGATTAATGACGGACTGCAGAAAGAAAATCCTTCGGCGACTGTAATCGGCGCGGATCGCGTGCATCCGGGCCCCGCCGGGCATCTGCTGATGTCGTATCTTTTTCTGAAGGCGCAGCAGATGCCGGAGTATGTTTCGGGTGCGGAGTTTGACGCGGCGGGCGGACAGCTCACCGGCGCCATTAACTGCCGGATTGAGGCGGTTGACGAAATCAGTCAGTCCCGGATTTCTTTCGTCAGCCGCGAATCGGCATTGCCGTTTCCGGTCACGGCGCAGCAGCAGCCGGCTCTGGCGTGGGCTCCTTTTCAGCAGGAGCTGAACCGGCAGATGCTGACGGTTAAAAACCTCGCGGCCGGTTCTTATAAACTGGCGATCGACGGCATTTCCGTCGGAACTTATTCATCGGATGAGCTGGCTACCGGCGTAAACCTCTCAGCGAATGCCAAAACGCCTCAATACCAGCAGGCGCTTAAAGTGAAAGCGGTGAATGACCGGGCCCGGCAGATTGCGCAAAAGCTGCGTACGATCGCCCATATCCGCTATAAGTTTCTGGCAGGCTACCCGACCTTGCCCGAAGACGATGAAGCGCTGCGGACGATTCTTTATAAAGTAATTGAGAACGCCCGGGGCAAACCATGGTATAACGACCAGAAGAAGCAGTGCGATGAGTTCATCGCGAACCGCCGGTCGGAAAACGATCTCCGCCGTCAACTGGACGGGTTTTTTGCAGAGATCGGGCAGGTTAACAAGCCCGGTGTTCATCGGTGGACTATCACACCGGCGGGGAACTGATCATTCGTTGACCGGATTGGATTTATGAAGCTTAAATTCTGGAAGATGCACGGCGCACGTAACGATTTCGTGCTTTTTGACGACCGGCGCGGCAGGTTTCCTGTCGCCGACCGGGCGTTTATTGCCCGCGTGGCGAATCGCCGTTCCGGCGTCGGGTCCGAAGGAATCATTCTGATTCAGAAGTCGGCGACGGCGGATTTCCGGATGCGGTTTTTTAATCCGGACGGCGGCGAGGTCGGAATGTGCGGCAATGGCGCGCGCTGCGTTGCGCGGCTGGCGTTTGAGCTGGGCGCGGCCGGAAAGAAAATGACGATGGAGACTCCTGCCGGGCCGGTTCAGGCGCAGGTGATGAAAAAAGGGGTGCGCCTCTGGATGACCGAACCGACGGGCTGGAAGCTGGATGGGAAACTGGAACTGGCGGGCCGGAACCTGACGTATGATTTTGTGAACACCGGCGTGCCGCATGTAGTCATACGTACGACTGAATTGCCGGAAGTGAATGTGTGCGAGACCGGCTCCGCAGTCCGGTATCATCGCGACTTTGTCCCGGCGGGCACCAACGTGAATTTTATGGACGTTTCGCCGGGCGGAGAGCTGACGGTGCGCACCTATGAACGCGGTGTGGAGGCTGAAACCCTTGCCTGCGGAACCGGCGTGACGGCCTGCGGGCTGATTGCGGCAAAGCGCGGCTGGGTTAAGCTGCCGGTGAGCGTACACGTAGCGGGCGGCGATGTGCTGACCGTGGACGGACGGCTGACAGCGGACGGCGCGGACCGAGTAACACTGACAGGCCCGGCCGAACATGTTTTTCAAGGAACGATTGAATACGGAGAGGACTAAGATGGCTATTAAAGTTGGTAAACCGGCCCCGGCGTTTACGCTGAAGGGCAGTGACGGCAAGGATCATTCGCTTACCGATTATCCCGGAAAAACAGTGGTGCTTTATTTCTATCCGAAAGACGACACCCCCGGCTGCACCAAAGAAGCGTGCGGGTTCGGTGAGCTCCGGACAAAATTCAAGAAGCTTAACGCGGTGGTGCTGGGCGTCAGTAAAGACAGTCTGACTTCGCACAGTAATTTCATCAAAAAATTCAAACTGCCGTTTGTGCTGCTTTCCAATCCCGATGCCAGCGTGATGAAAGTCTATGACGCGTTCGGAGTGAAGATACTGTACGGCAAAGAAACCACCGGCACGATCCGCTCAACGGTGATCATCAACCCGGACGGAACCGTTGCCAAGCATTGGAAAAAAGTCAAAAAAGCCGAAGAGCATCCGGCCGAAGTACTGGAGTTTCTGGAGGCACAGGCGCAATGACGGAGACCGGGTTTTGTCTGGGCTCAAATACGGGTGGACGGCTGCGGCTGCTGAGTCAGGCGAAAACGCTGATTCTGCTGGAGCCGGAGGTGAAATTCGTCGGGCTGTCTCCGGTGTATGAAACGGAACCGGTCGGCGTGAAGCCGGAATATAAAGCCATGAAGTTTCTGAACGCGGTGCTGATTGTGGAAAGCCCGTACACCGCAGAGGAATGGCTTCCAAAGATTAAGAAAATCGAGGAATGCCTTTTACGGGTGCGCACGGAAGACCGCAATGCGCCGCGCACGATCGATATCGATATTCTTTTTTGCGGCGATCAGGTGATTGACAGCGACCTGCTGCAGGTGCCGCATGCGCGCTGGGCGGAGCGCCGCTTCGTTGTACAGCCGCTGGCGGACATCCGTCCGGCGCTGATCCTGCCCGGCACCAAAGGGGCGCCGGTACGGAAAATTCTTGCGCGGATGCCCGATAAGGATGATGTTCGCCTCTTTGCAGAGAGGTGGTAGGGGAAGGCTGTAGACTTTAGGCCGTAGGCTTTAGGAAACGATATGAAGTGGACTGTGGCGAAAATTAAAGCGCTTAAAGGCACTCGGAAAATCGCAGTGCTGACAGCGTATGATGCACTTTCGGCGCGCTATGTGGACGAAGCGGGCATTCCGGTTGTGCTGGTCGGCGACTCGCTGGCGAACACGGTGCTCGGTTACGAAACGACGCTGCCGGTGACGATGGACGAAATGGTGCACCACACCGCCGCCGTTTCGCGCGGCGTGAAAGAGGCGCTGATTGTCGCCGACATGCCGTTTATGTCCTATCAGGGCACACTGGAGCACGCGCTGGAAAACGCCGGCCGCTTTATCAAAGAAGGCCGCGCCGACGCCGTTAAAATCGAAGGCGGCGCGCTGCGCGTTGATCTGATTGAAAAACTGGTCGCCAATGGAATTCCGGTGCTTGGACACCTTGGATTGCTGCCGCAGAGCGTCAAAGAAACCGGGTTCAAGGTGCAGGGAAAAACCGACGAATCCGCGCGTAAACTAATGGATGATGCCAGGGCGCTCGAACAGGCCGGCGTGTTTGCCATCGTGCTGGAATGCGTTCCGGCGGAGCTGGCGCAGAAGATTACTGCCGCGCTGACGGTTCCGACCATTGGCATTGGTGCGGGACCGCACTGCGACGGCCAGGTTCTGGTTTTCACCGACGTACTTGGCATGGGCCACGGCCACGTTCCCGGCTTTGTTAAAAAGTTTGCCGACCTGAAGCCGCAGATTCAGAGCGCGCTTGCAGCCTATAAAAACGAGGTCGAAGAGTCCGCCTTTCCGGAAAGATAAGTCTGCGTCGGAGTTTTATTCTTCGGGCTGATTTGGTATCTTTAAGGAGATGCGTAACCTTAAAACAGTCCTGTTGATTCCGGCTGCCTGTGCGGCGGGGATTCTGCTTTCAACGCTTTATTTCCGCCGTGACGTTGCACCGCAGTTAAATTCCTCTGGAATTTCTGCCAATCCGTCAGCTCCGGTTGTTGATCCGGTAGTACCTTTGCCTCCAGTCGTGGTTCCCGCTTCGCCAGTTGCGCCGAGCCGTCCAGAAAAAATACCGCTGATTACTGGCGGAGCGGCGAGTGATATTCTCTGGACTGATCGTACTCCCGCCGCTTTACGCGTTCGGCGTATTTTTCCTGACGAAAAACTGATGGCTTCGGAGCCTGTTCTGAAGGTTGGCGACCACATTACGCTGGCTCTTTTTGATGACGCCGTTCTTGATGCTGAGGTCAGTAACGTAACCCGCTATCCGAATGGATCGGTAGGAATGACAGCTCATCTGCGGAACGGACGTGAAGGAACAGTGTTTCTTTCATACAGCGGCGGACAGATGCGCGCTTCGGTTAAAATGATCAGTGGTGCGGATTTCTATGTGAAATACGATCCGGAAACCCGGTCGCACTATGTGGTTGAAGTGGATCACGAACACAGCGTGGTACTCGAAGGTGCTGAACCTCTGATTCCTCCGGCTGATGATGCAGTTACTGACGAGCTGGCTGCATCGACTTCGGCGGAGCCGGCCGTGCTGGCGGATGCGCCTTTGGGAGCAACGATTGTGGATGTGATGATTGTCTACACCCCGGCAGCTAGAATAGCTGAGGGCGGAACCGACGGGATTAACAATAATATTAATTTGGCTATGCAGAAGGCCAATACAGCGCATACCAATTCGAACACGCAGGTCTATCTGAATCTGGTTCATAGGGCGGAAGTGAATTACACCGAAGTAGATTACAGTACAGATTTGGACAATCTAACTTTCAGCGGCGGAACAAATAGCGCAATGGACGAAGTGCAGTCGTGGCGGGATCAGTATGGCGCGGATATGGTCTGTCTGCTTGAAAATGAACCAGGAACTGGTGGTGTTGGCTGGCTGCTTAGATCCTCTAGTGGACGCCCTGATTTAGCATTCTGTCTGGCGCGCGTGCAGCAGAGTGACTCGACTTACACGGTGGTGCACGAGTGGGGGCATAATATGGGATGCGGTCATTCCAGAACGCAGACCTTCCAGCCCGGAACAAACGGTCTCTATTCTTATTCTTCCGGCTGGCAATGGAGCGATACAAAGGCTTCGCCTTACACCGGTTACTGCAGCGTCATGACCTATGAGAATTTTGATAACACCGGGCCCAATGAGTATATACGGGTCGGATACTTTTCAAATCCGAGCATTAACTATATCGGCAACAGCACGAACGCGACCGGTAATTCCACGAATGGCAATAATGCGCTTACAATTCGTACTATGAAAACCGTGCTGGCCGGATATCGCACTTCCATGGTGCTTCCGTCCGTGACCTTGAGTCTGTCCGGCAGCCCGATGGCGGAGTCCGGAGGCGTGGCAACAGTGACGGCGACCTTGTCGGCGACATATTCGCAGCCGGTGACGGTGAATCTGGCCTTTTCGGGTTCGGCGACGCCGGTGAATGATTACACACTTTCGAGAACGAATATCGTCATTGATCCGGGTAGCACGACGAGCAGCCTCACATTGACAGCGGTTCAGGACGCTTTGTACGAAAGCAACGAAGCCATTATCGTGGACATCAGCTCTGTGGTGAACGGGACAGAAAGCGGAACGCAGCAGGTGACCGCAACAATTGCGGATGATGATTTTGAACTTACGATCCTTCCTTCAGCCGGTGTGTCGTTTGTCGGCCCTACCAACGGCGTTACCTCACCAGCCAATCAGGTGTATGTGCTAACAAACGCAGGTACCAGTACGCTCAGCTGGACAGCCTTCAAGACGAACAGCTGGATCGTGCTTTCTGCAGCCGGCGGAACGTTGGCCGCTGGCGCGGCGACCAATGTAACGGTCAGCGCGACCATTGGCGCTTTGGCGGAAGGGACTTATTCCGGTGCGGTTACATTTTCCAACACGACTCGCGGAGTCAGCGTAACCCGTCCGGTAAGTCTGACTGTAACACCGCAATACGTTTATTTCTTCCCGCTGGATACGAATCCCGGCTGGACGATGCAAGGGGAGTGGGCGTTCGGTCGGCCCACAGGGCAGGGTGATCCTCCGGATCCGACTGGCGGGTTTTCAGGTAACAATGTATTTGGCGTGAATCTGAATGGCAATTATTCAACATCACAAACGGCCGGCCCCTATTATCTTACGGCCGGTCCATTTGATTTTTCCGGGTACACGAACGTCAGTTTACATTTTCAGCGCTGGCTTAACACAGATTGGGGAATGCTTGCCTCCTCCACTGTTGAAGTTTCCAGCAACGGTACGACCTGGGCGCTAGTTTATACGAATGACAGCTATAGTGAGGTGCTCAGCGAAAGCTGGAGTAGGCAGACGAATAACATTTCCTTCTGGGCCGACCGGCAGGCGACTGTTTATGTCCGCTGGGGTTGTAAAATTACCGTCGGGGCGTGGCCACGTTCCGGCTGGAATATTGATGATATTGGATTTTTGGGAACGGCGATTTCTTCGGACGCAGACAGTGACGGCATACCCGACGGCTGGGAACTCCAGCATTTCGGCGGCATAACCAATGCATCTGCTGTTGCGGATGCCGATGGCGACGGGTTCAGTAATCTGCAGGAATACATCGCCGGATCGAATCCGACCAACGGTCAGTCGTTCTTCGGCGTCAGTTCATTTGAGCTCCCAGCCGGCGGCGCGGTGATCCGCTGGAATGCAGTCACCGGCCGCGTTTACGGGGTACACCGGGCGACCAATCTGCTGAATAGTTTTCTGCCGCTGGCAACCAATATCGTCTGGCCTCAGTCGAGCTATACCGATACCGTGCACGGCACCGAGCTTCACAACTTTTACGAAATCAAAGTCCGTTTGAGCCCCTGATTATGAAAATTATTGAATCTCCCGAAGAAATGCAGAAACAGGCGCGGCTGCTCCGGCAGTCCGGCGAATACATCAGTTTTGTGCCGACGATGGGCTTTCTGCATGAAGGGCACCTTTCCCTGATCCGGATTGCCAAAGAATATGCGGATACCGTGGTTGTCAGTATTTTTGTCAATCCGGCGCAGTTCGGACCGAACGAGGATCTCGCCGCGTATCCGCGCGACTTCGAGCGCGACGAAACGCTGTGCCGCGAGGCCGGTGCGGATTTCCTTTTCTATCCGACGCCGGAGAACATGTATCTCGACAACCACAGCATCTGGCTCTCCGAAGAATCGCTTTCGACCGTTCTGTGCGGCGCGTCGCGGCCCGGCCACTTCCGCGGGGTTTGCACGGTTGTCGCCAAGCTGCTCAATATCGTTCAGCCGGACTTTATGGTGCTGGGCGAGAAAGACGCGCAGCAGCTGCGCGTCCTGCGGCGTATGGTGCGCGACCTGAACTTCGCCGTGAAGATCATTGCCGCGCCGACGGTTCGCGAAGCCGACGGCCTCGCAATGAGCTCCCGCAACAAATATCTCACGCCTGCCGAGCGCAAAGAAGCGGTCTGTCTGTACCGATCCATGGAAAAGGCGAAAGCGCTGTTTGCGGCGGGCGAGCGCGATGCGGAGAAGATCAAGATTGCAGTCCGTGCGGTCATCGAGGCGACTTCCGGCCGGGTAGACTATATCGAACTTGTTGATGATGAATCGCTTCAGCCTGTTAAAGCTCTGGAAAACCCGGCGCTGCTTGCACTGGCGGTGAAGTTTTCCGGTGCACGCCTGATAGATAATACCGTCCTCCGGCAGGGGGATTTACAGGCCGGTAAATAAAATTACGATTTTGGAAAATTTTCCTTTAAACAATCGTTCATCTCATTACATTGGGGAGCCTTTCACGAGGGCGCGATGGCCGAGAGGTTAGGCACGGGTCTGCAAAACCTGCTAGAGCGGTTCAATTCCGCTTCGCGCCTCCAGATTTGTAATTGAAGCGATCAGCGAAGGAGAAGAGAAATGTCAGTACCGAATGACCTGTATTATGCGAAGACCCACGAATGGCTCCGGATCGATGACAACACGGCAACTGTCGGTATTACTGACTTTGCCCAGAATCAGCTGTCCGATATCACCTTTGTCGAGCTGCCGGATGTCGGTCGCGAAGTTGAAGCCGGCGATGAAGTCGCTGTCGTGGAATCTGTGAAAGCCGCCTCTGATATTTACGCTCCGGTAGCCGGAACGATTGTTGAAGTGAACGCGAACCTTGAAGATTCCCCGGATATGATCAACGCCAGTCCTTATGATGCCGGCTGGCTTTTCAAAATCGAAGTGCGCAAAGAAGAAGATGTCGATAACCTCATGAGCGCTGAAGAGTACGCTGAGAGTTGCGACGAAGAACCTGAGGTCGAGGAAGACTAAAGCGAAAGGGCGGCCCGGCCGCCCTTTTTTATTGTATGAATGCCTGGGCCCTGCAGTTTAGTGAACCGGTTCCGTATCAGGCAGGGCTCGATATGCAGCACCGCCTGCTTGCTGCGCGCCAGCGCAACGAAATTCCTGATACGGTTCTGATTCTTCAGCACACGCCGACTGTTACGCTCGGCAACCGCGGCCGCGATAATTATCTGCTCAAGACGCCGGAAGAATACAAAGCGCTTGGCATCGAAGTGTTTCATGCCGAACGCGGCGGCGACGTCACCTATCATGCTCCGGGGCAGTGGGTGCTTTATCCGGTCATCTATCTTGGCGGCTCTGAAGCCGACGCGCATGGTTATCTCTGGAATCTCGAAGAAGTCGCGTTGCGCACGTTGGCCGACTTCGGCATCAACGGTTTCCGGCGCGAAGGCAAAAACGGCGCGTGGACGGAGCAGGGAAAAGTCGCCGCTATCGGCTTTCGCCTCAAACGCTGGGTTGCTTTTCACGGCATGAGCTTTAACGTCAGTCTCGATCTGAGCGGCTTTCAGACGATTGTGCCGTGCGGGCTGGTCGGTCAGCCGGTTGCCTCAATGAAGACCGTTCTTGGTGAATCGTGTCCGTCAATGGAAGCCGTCCGGGATCGGCTTCTCGCCAACTTTTCCGAAGTCTGCGGCCGCGACCTCGAAACCTTTGAATCTGCGAAAAAAGCGCCCTCAAAACTGCGCGGAATAATTTTTCAAACTTAGCCTTGCCGGGCGTCTGCTCAATCCCTATCGTCTGCACCCAATATGTAATAATGGGGAGGAAGTTTATTTTAAAATTTCTCTCTGTAACCAAAAGGAGTGCACATGAGTGGTTCAGTTATTCCCGCCTTGTGGTGGATTGCGCCGATTGCATCCGTCCTCGCGTTGGGCTTCGCCGTTTATTTCTACAAGAAGATGATGGGGGCCAACGAAGGAAACGCCACCATGATCGAAATCGCGGGACACGTCCGCGAAGGCGCAATGGCCTATCTCAGCCGCCAATACAAAGTGGTTGCTCTGGTGTTTCTTGTGCTGTTTATCATCCTTCAGGTGCTCGCCTTTTTTGGCGTTCAGAATCCCTTCGTGCCTGTCGCCTTCCTTACCGGCGGTTTCTTCTCCGGCCTGTGCGGCTTCATCGGTATGAAGACTGCGACAGCCGCTTCCTCGCGCACGGCGCAGGGGTGCTCTGAAAGTCTCAATCGCGGCTTGCAGGTCGCTTTCCGTTCCGGCGCGGTGATGGGTCTCGTTGTGGTCGGCTTCGGTCTGCTCGACATCTGCCTCTGGTATCTCATTCTCGACAAGCTGGTTTATACCGATACCAACATGGCAACCGGACTGGTGAAATTCGGTATGACGTTTGTTGCTGCCGGCAGCACGGTCGCTGACAAGCTGGTCGCGATAACCACCACCATGATTACCTTCGGTATGGGCGCTTCCACGCAGGCATTGTTTGCCCGCGTCGGCGGCGGTATCTACACCAAAGCTGCAGACGTCGGTGCCGACCTTGTCGGTAAAGTCGAAGCCGGTATTCCGGAAGACGATCCGCGCAATCCCGCCACTATCGCCGACAATGTCGGTGACAACGTCGGCGACGTCGCCGGTATGGGCGCCGATCTCTATGAATCCTATTGCGGATCCATTCTCGCCACTGCTGCGCTCGGCGCGTCCGTCGGTGCATATCGCGTTATGGCGGGTACAGGTACCGTTGACGCCGCTGTCGGGCTGGTTACTGCGCCGATGATCGTCGCCGGTGTCGGCACTCTCCTTTCAATCGCCGGGATGTTCCTCGTCCGTTGTAAAGAGGGCGCGACCCAGAAAAACCTGCTTCGCGCGCTGCTCACCGGTACGCTCAGCAGTTCCATTTTTATTGTGCTGGCGCTCGTCGGCATGTGGCAGCTCGGCATGATTGCCGGCGGTATTGTTCTGGCCGTAATTTCCGGTCTTCTCGCCGGGGTTGTCATTGGCCAGGCCACTGAATACTACACGTCCGATGAATACAAGCCGACCAGAGGCATCGCCGGTCAGGCGGTTATGGGCCCGGCCACCACCATCATTGACGGTCTGGCCACTGGCATGTATTCCGCAGGTATTCCGGTTATCACCATCATCATCGGCATCATCAGCTCCTTCGGTTTCGCGGGCGGCTTCCATGATATGTCCATGGGTCTCTATGGCATCGGTTTTGCCGCCGTTGGTATGCTCGCCACGCTGGGCATTACGCTCGCCACTGACGCTTACGGACCGATTGCTGACAACGCCGGCGGTAACGCCGAAATGGCGCATCTGCCGCCGGAAGTCCGTGAACGCACCGATGCACTCGACTCGCTCGGCAATACCACTGCTGCCACCGGCAAGGGGTTTGCTATCGGTTCCGCCGCACTCACAGCCTTGGCACTGCTGGCCGCCTACATCGAAGAAGTTAAGCTGTGGATCGGTAAACTTGCCGCTGGCGCAATGGACAGCACCTTCATGGGATTTACTGCTGAAATGGCAAAAAAAGCGGACATCATGCAGTTTGTCGGACCTTTTGAGCTGCATATCATGAACCCGCTGCTCATCTGCGGTCTGTTCCTTGGCGGTGTAATGGCCTTTGTATTCTGCGCCATGACCATGAAAGCCGTCGGCCGTGCCGCAGGATCCATGGTTGAAGAAGTCCGGGCGCAGTTCAAAGAATTCCCGGGCATTATGAAAGGTACACAGAAGCCTGACTACGCACGTTGCGTCGCCATTTCCACAGCCGGCGCCCAGCGCGAAATGCTGGTGCCTTCACTGATGGCTATTATCGTTCCGGTTGCGACCGGTCTGATTCTCGGCGTGCCCGGCGTCATGGGGCTTCTCGCGGGCGGAATGACCACTGGCTTCGTGCTGGCGTGCATGCTCAACAATGCGGGTGGCGCCTGGGATAACGCCAAGAAATACATCGAGCGTGGTGCTCACGGCGGCAAACGCCTGCCGGACGGAACCAAGAATCCGGTACACGGCGCGGCCGTCATCGGCGACACCGTCGGCGATCCGTGCAAAGACACCTGCGGACCGTCTCTCAATATTCTCATTAAACTGATGGCGATGGTCAGCGTCGTCTTCACGCCGGTCGTTGTGAAGTTTTCGCCGGTCGTTCAGGAATGGTTGCATATCGCCACCAAGTAAGTTCCTCCGGAACTTATAGCAAAAGGCCGCCCGGAAGGGCGGCCTTTTTGTTTATTTGATTCTTCAGCGGCTTGCAGGCAGACTTCGCACCTATGAAGAAACACATTCAGGCCTTTCTGTCGGAAAAAGAAAATCCGTTTGTTCAGTTCATCAAATACGGAATTTGCGGCGGCGCGGCCACTGCGGTCGATATGGCGGTCTTTTTTCTATTCGCCTGGCTGGCCTTTCCGGCGCTGACCGAAAGCGACCCCTTCACCAAACTGCTTGGCTTTTTGAATTTCGATATCCGGGCGGTTTCTGAATCCGTCCGTCTGCGGAACTACTGGATCGATAAAGTCATCTGCTTCATGTTTTCCAACTTCACGGCGTATGTGCTCAACGTCCTGTTTGTCTTCAAAGCCGGCAAACACAAACGGCACCATGAACTCATGCTCTTCTACGCCGTCTCGCTGATTTCCTTCTTCATCGGAACCTTCGTTGGAGCATGGCTCATTAAAGGCTTCGGACTCGACACGACCTATTCCTACATCGCCGCCATGATTTCCGCGCTTCTTATAAACTACGCCGGCCGGAAATTTTTTATCTTCCGCGGGTAGGAAATTCAACGCAAAGGCGCTGAAGACGCAAAAACCACGAAATAATGCTGATGAGCTTTGCGAGACTCTGCGTACTCCGCGTCTTTGCGTTTAATTGATTTGGCTGAAAATCCGTTTGGCACAGTCGGCTTTGTCGAGCGAACCCCAGCTCTCCAAACCTTGCTGGCCGATCCATGTGAAGAGGCCGGTTTCGGCGCCGAGGGTGGCGGGGGTGTTCAGGACAATGCCGTCCAGATTTTTTAAAATCAGTTTTTCGCGGGCTTTAGCTTCGCCGTCGTGTGTCTGGAGCGCGAAGCCGATGGCGATTTGGTCTTTTCGTTTATTCGCGCAGAGCGTGGCGGCGATATCGGGCGTCGGCTTCAGTTCGATCGTCAGATTTTTTTCGGCTTTCGGCAGTTTCTCAGCTGACTTTACTGCAGGCTGATAGTCGGCGACGGCGGCGGCGAAAATGATGAGGTCGGCGGAACCGAACTTTTCTTTAGCGGCGGTGAGCATCTCTTCGGCTGATGTAACGCGGGTGATATGAATAGCCCTTCGAGTTCCCTCAGGGCGGGCTTCGCCCGGAAGGTTGTCCGGTGAAACCGGTCCGGTGACGAATTCGACGTCCATACCGCGCCGGATTGCTTCCTCAGCGAGTGCTTTGCCCATTTTCCCGGAGCTGGCATTACCGATAAAGCGGACCGGATCGAAGTATTCGTGCGTTGGTCCGGAGAGGATGAGGACCTTTTTCATGCGAGAGCTTTGTTAATCGCTTCGAGAATTGCGGCCGGCTCACTCATGCGCCCGGCACCTTCGGTGCCGCAGGCCATGAGGCCGGTTTCGGGGCCGATGCGTTGCCAGCCGCGTTTTTCCAAGGTCTGGGCGTTTTCACGGACGACGGGGTTATCCCACATCTGCGTGTTCATAGCGGGGCAGAAAATTTTGACGCACTTTTTGCCGAGTGAGAGCGCGCTGGCCGAAACGATGTCGTCGCCGAAACCATAAGCCAGTTTTCCGATAATGTCGGCGGTGGCGGGCAGGACAGCGAAGAGATCGGCATCCATCGCAGGGTAGAGGTGCGGGTAGAGCCGGCCTTTATCGGAGGTCGGGTGCGCCGGGAAAAGTTCCGTGCGCACTTCTTTCTGTGACAGTGCGGCAAAGGTGAGCGGCGTGACGAACTGGCAGGCGGCAGGCGTCATGGCCACCTGTACGTCATGTCCGGCCTGTTTGAGCGCACTGACAACGCCGGCCGCCTTGTACGCTGCAATACCACCGGTTACACCTATGAGGATTCGTTTCATGAACTATGAATTATGAATGATGAACTATGAAAATTGAACATGCCTTTTTCATCTTTCATATCTCATCTTTCATCCTTTCTCCTACACCACCATCATTTCTTTTTCTTTGGCGGCGAGCATATCATCCATCTTCTTAATGCGGTTGTCGGTCAGCTTCTGGACTTCCTCGAGACTTTCGTCGCGGTCGTCTTCGGTGATCTTACCGTCTTTCTGCAGAGCTTTGAGCGTTTCGTTGGCATCGCGGCGGACATTGCGGACGGCGATGCGCTGATCTTCAGTAGCGCGGGAGGCGACTTTCGCCATTTCTTTGCGGCGCTGTTCGCTCATTTCCGGAATCGGCACGCGGATGAGACGGCCGTCGTTCATCGGGGTGATGCCGATATTGGCGGCGCTGATCGCTTTTTCAATGGCACCAAGCGACGAAGGATCGAACGGGCTGATGACCAGCAGGCGCGGTTCGGGAGTTGAGATATTGGCGATGTCGCGCAGGCGGGTGGCGGTGCCGTAATATTCGACCGTGATGTTTTCCACCAGGCTCGGGCTGGCTTTGCCGGTGCGCAGTCCGCTCAGGTCGTGATGGAGGAACTCAACGCACTTGTCCATTTTCTCTTCAGCGGCCAGCAGTACTTCCATGCTTGATTCCATAACGTCTCCTTAAATTTCAGTGTCCGACCAGTGTTCCGGCGTCTTCACCGCGGAAGACCCTCAGCATTTCGCCTTCTTTGAAGAAATTGAATACGACGATCGGAATATCGTTTTCCATGCAGAGCGAGAACGCAGCGGCATCCATGATCTTGAGCCGCTTATGGAGCGCGTCGCTGTAGGAAATTTTGTCGAAGCGGGTGGCGGTTTTATCCTTCATCGGGTCGGCGGTATAAATGCCATCCACCTTGGTGGCTTTCATCAGCACGTCGGCGTCGATTTCGGAGGCGCGCAGCGCGGCGGCGCTGTCGGTGGTGAAGTAGGGATTGCCGGTGCCTGCGCCGAAAATGACGACGCGGCCTTTTTCGAGATGGCGCATGGCTTTGCGGCGGATGAACGGTTCGGCGACGGCGGGCATACTGATAGCTGTTTGAACGCGCGTTTCGATGCCGACATTTTCGAGCGAGGATTGCAGAGCGAGGGCATTGATGACGGTGGCGAGCATGCCCATGGAGTCGCCGGTGGTACGGTCGGTTCCGCCCGCTTCGCCGGCGAGTCCGCGGAAGATGTTGCCGCCGCCGACGACGACGGCGATTTCCGCGCCGGCGTCGATGAGCTGTTTAAACTGCCGCCCGATGGAGGCGAGGATGTCGGGATCAATGCTCAGGCCTTTTTCTCTGTTCTGGAGTGCTTCGCCGCTGAGTTTGAGCAGAATGCGCTTATACTTCATAAATTTCCTCTCGAATGCTGCGGCGACGATAGGGAATCCGCCGCAACGTGTAAATTTCCAAACCTCAGAAAATCATTTTTTGATACGGGCTTTCAGGTCAATGGCCGGCTGGTATTTCGGCTGCTGGCTAAGCACCATTTCAAGTTCGCGTAAAGCACGGTCGTTCCGCCCAAGCCGGTATTCCGCCAATGCGCAGTTATACCGAGCCGAAGTGAATGCCGGATTGATCTGCACCGCCCGTGCGAAGGCATCCGCCGCAAGTCCGATGCGGTTGGCCGCGTAGTAAGCCAGTCCGAGGTTGTAGAAAGCCTGTTCGTAGGTGTCATCCTCTTCAACGGCTTTGATGTACCATTTGGCCGCATTATCAAAGTCGTTTTTCTTCTGGTACGCCAACGCCTTCTCGAAATTTTTATCAGCGTTAATACGGTTCGGACTGCGCGGCGGCGTGAACGTCAGTTTTTCACCGTTATCTCCTGCGGCAATGGCCTGCAGTTGCGCGCGGGCCTGGGCGGCGAAGGGACTGTCGGCAGGAACCTTGGCTAGATAAAGGTCAAACCACCGCTTGGCTTCTGTCTGGTTTTTGATCCAGTAGCGGTAGATGGAAGCTGTGTTGAAAAATGCCGGGGCATAATCCGGATACTGTTTGGCAACAGCCTGTAGCCGTTTCAGTGCGGGATCGGCGCCGGTGGTATGCAGCTCCGCAAGCGCCAGTGCGGTTTGCAGGCAGGGGTCTTTCGGGGTGCGTCCGAGCGCCCGGTTCAGATTGTTGGCGGCGTCGGTCCAGCGCTGGTTTTTCGCGTAGCTCACGCCCGCGAAGGCCAGCGGGCGCGGGTCGTCGGCTTTGATCAGCGAGGCTTCGCGGAAAGCGCGGTCGGCAGCGGTGAAATCGTTCTGTGAGCTGAGCGCCACGCCGAGGTTGCAGAGTACATCGTACTGCCCGGCATCCATGCGTTGAAGGCATCCACTGCATCTTTTGAATTGCCCATTTCCCAGAGCAGTACTCCGAGCCGGTTGTAGGCTTCTGCGTTTTCTACACTGCCCGCCCGGCGGCGGATCGATTTTTCGAGCAGGGCGCGTGCGCGGGCCAGATTGCCGTCATTCCATTCGGCCAGCGCCTCGTGGTAGAGCTTTTCTCCGGGCTTACGTCCGCAGCCGAAGAAAATCGCGCTGACCAGCAGTACGGGAAAAATCCAATGAAACCGGCGCCTTTTCATGAAATCTCCTTCAACCAGACCTTCCGCGTGCGCGGGCCGTCAAATTCACAGAAATAAATACTCTGCCATGTGCCGAGCCGGAGTTTGCCGTCTTTAACAATTACTTGCGCCGACGAACCCGTCAGGCTGGCTTTGATGTGCGCAGCGCTATTGCCCTCGCCGTGGCGGTAGCCGCCGCTCCATGGCGCCATGCGGTCCAGCACGGTTTCCATATCGGCGGTCACGTCGGGGTCGGCGTTTTCGTTGATCGTGACACCGGCGGTTGTATGCGGGATAAAAACAGTAACGAGTCCGTCTTTTATGCCTTTCCCGGAAATGAACTGCTGAACGGCATGAGTAATGTCGATGAAAGCGGTTCGGGATTTTGACTGGACGGTAAACTCATTCATGCTTAGCCTGCACTCTAATCATCCGGCTTTTTGAAGCCAGATAATTTGTACAAAAACAGGAATTCAACTATGAAAACACTCTATCCGTTCCGCTTCAACCCTGTCTATAAGGACTATATCTGGGGCGGCAGCCGCATCCCCAAGCTGTTCAACCGCAACCAGCCCGACGGCGTTTATGCCGAGTCGTGGGAAATCTCAACCCATCCGGACGGAACCACCGCGATTGCCAACGGCCCGCTGGCCGGAAAGACCCTCCGCGACCTTCTTCCGGAGCACAAAGCCGCGCTGCTCGGAACCGGAATTAAAGGCGATGATTTCCCGCTGCTGATCAAACTGATCGATGCGCGCGATACGCTCAGCGTACAGGTTCATCCGAACGAAGTAAACGCCGCCTCGGTCAACGGAGAACCGAAAACCGAAATGTGGTATTTCCTCGAAGGCGACGGCGCGGCGCAGATTTACTGCGGACTCAAGCCCGGCATCGGCAGGGCGGAATTCCTGAAAGCAATGGAGAACAAAACTTTCGCGGATATTCTGCAATCCATTCCGGCGGAGAAGGGCGAGGCAGTTTTTGTTCCCGGCGGACGCGTTCACGCCATCGGCGCGGGCTGCCTGATTCTGGAAATTCAGCAGAACTCCAACACGACCTACCGCATTTACGACTGGGATCGCGTCGATGCCGGCGGCAAAGGCCGTGAGCTGCACATCGATAAAGCTCTGAAAATCATCGACTGGGAAAACAACGGAGATCCGCTTTGCAAAATCAGCGGGACAACTATTCAGAACTGCGACTTTTTCCGGCTCGACCGCTTTGAACTGAAAGAGGCGAAAGATTTTCCGATGACCGGAAAATCCTTCCACGCGCTGTTTATTGCGGAAGGCACGGGAACGATTACGTGGAATGGCGGCGAAGAAAAGCTGTCAGCCGGCCAGTCGTGGCTGGTGCCTGCCGCACTCGGCGGCTACACGGTTTGCCCGGACGGTTCCGGATTAACCGCGTTGTGTACGACGATTCCGTAAGCTCCGGAAAACCCCGGACATGAAAAAAGAGCCGCGCAAGCGGCTCTTTTTCGTATCAGCACAGCAGATGCTTACTGCTTTTTGCGTTTGATCACGAGGAATGCGGCCAGCGCGATGGCAACGATTGCGGCTCCGGCCCACAGAAGTTTCTTCGATCCCGCCGGTGCTGTCACCGCGGCATCCTGAGCTGCAGGTTCTGCTACGGCAGGAGTCTGGATAGCCGCAGCAGCAGAATCGGCAGCGGATACTGCGTTGGTTGAGGGCGGAGGAACGGCTTCGAGAGTTACAGCAACCTGTTTGTCAGCACCGGTGAGGGTGGCGGTCTTGGTTACGAATCCTTCTTTGCGCAGTTCAATCACCGTATCTTTTTCAATCAGCAGTTCAACCGGAACGATTCCGGCGGATTTTCCGTCGATGAACAGTTCAGCTCCGGCCGGTTCGCTGATGGTTACGTAGGGCATTGCTTTGAGCGCGACATTAACCTGCGCCGGCGATTCGGGCGTGAGGGTTACGCTCTGCGGATAATACCGGTCGGCACGGACTTCGAGGACGGTCTTTTCGCCGACGGCGAGTTTAAAGGGCGCTTTGCCGGCAACCGCGCCGGCGCGGTAGATCTGCGCGTCAGCCGGAGTCGCTGCAACCGTAATGACCGGGAATTGTTTGAGTTCGACAGCCACTTCATACGGAGGTGCGCCAGTCAGCGTGAGGCTCTTGGTGAAATAACCGGCTTTGCGCAATTCGAACGTGCGGCTGGTCAAAATTTCCTGTCTGACCGGAGCGGTGCCAACGAGGCTGCCGTTTTCGTAAACTTCAACACCGGCCGGAACGGCGGAAAGGGTGACAATCGGACGACGCACCATTTTGACGACGAGCGGGTCGGTGGAATCAAGACCGACTTTGATGTCCTGATCGTAATAGTCCGCAACCTTCAGCGTGTAGGTACGTTCCTTGTCGTAAACTGTGACTTTCATTGGTGTTTCACCGATGGCGGTTTCGGAGCCGGACGGATAAATCTGGGAGTCAGGTTTGCTGTAAACCAGTATCGGGGTCGGGCGCAGTTTCAATTCAACGTTGCGCGGAGCATCGAAGGGGAGCTTGACCGGTTCATCGAAATATTTTTCTTGTCGGATGGTGTAGTCTTTTCCTCTGACGAAGATGCTGGTGTTGTAAGGCGTAGTGCCCAGCTGCGTCTGGCCGTCGGCGCTGTATACCGCCGCACCTGTCGGAACGGTATCAACCGTGACGGGGGCGCAGCTGCAAATGGCGAGGATGAGGGTCAGTGCGAGAAACTGAATAGCGGATTTCTTAATCATCGTAGGCTCCTTGACTAGATTGAAAACACGGTGATTTATACCGCAGTGAAAGGTTTTAAGTCAAACGGGCTGGCCGCTTATTTTGCCGGAGAGGGGTTGCGACCTGACCTTTTAACGGCGTTTACCGTCAGGGCCAGCACCATCAGCGCTCCGCCGCCCAGCAAACGCGGCCAGTCGGCGGTTTCGCCGAAAAAGAGAACCGAAACGAGAATACCGAGCGGTATCTTCAGGTTATTGAAGACCGCCAGCGTTCCGGCGCTGACCCGCCGCGCGCCGATGTTCCAGAGAAAAAAGCCGAGGCCGGAAGCGATAACGCCGAGATACAGGAGGATTCCGGCCTGTTTCGGAGTGATGGACAGCGCGGTCCAGCCGGTGTCGGAAGCGGCCAGCGCGGCGGTGAGCGCCGCGCCGAGATAGAGCAGGCCGAATACCAGCAGGTCGGTGCGGACTTACGACAGGCGGGCCATCGTGCGCCGGTAAAAAATCTGTCCGAAGGCAAAGCAGAGATTAGACGCCTGCATCAGTAGAAAGCCGCACCACAGTTCCGGCGAGCTGATCTGCCGGTATTCGATCACGAACCCGCCGGCGGCGGCCAGCAGGCCGGCGGCCAGTGCGCTGAAACCGATCCGCCGCTCGAACAGATCGTTGATGGCTGCGACGTAAATGGGCGTGAAGATGGTGAAGAGCGCCACTTCGTAGGCTTTGAGGTAGCTGAACGCGTGAATGTAGGCGACATACATCAGGCCGTACTGCACCGCGCCGGTCAACAGCAGCCGGGCGGCATCCGCCGCGCGCAAGGTGCGCAGACGCATGAACGGCGCAAAGGCCGCCAGTGCGACGGCCAGCCGGATGAAAGCGACGGCGGAAGAGGGCAGTCCGGCCAGTCCGCCTTTGATCAGCCCGAATGAAAAGGCCCAGATGAGGGAAACGAGCAGAAGTTGCGGCATAGCTATTTCACAATCTGCAGAATCGATTTGAACGCCGGATCTTTGGCGTCGCCGAGCAGTTCAAAGAGAACCATTTCCGTGCCGGTCAGCTTGACGCCTTCGGCTTCCATGCGGCGCAGGGCGAGCGCTTTATTGGCCGGATCGCGCGACGAAACCGCATCGGTGACGGCGTAGACTTCATAACCGGATTCAAGCAGATGCATGGCGGTCTGGTAAACGCAGACGTGGGTTTCTATACCGCAGAGAATAACGTGGCGGCGTCCGGTTTTTCCCAGTGATTTCAGAAACGCCGGTTCGCCGCAGCAGCTGAACGAGGTTTTTGTAACCGGCGGCGCTGTGATGAACGGCTGGAATTCATCGCGGGTCGGACCGAGCTTTTCCGGAATCTGTTCGGTGACAATCACCGGAACATCCAGTGCCTTCATACCTTCCAGCAACCGGCGCAGGTTTTTAAACAGCGCATCCGCACCGTCCACCAGTTCCGCAAGCCGGTCCTGTACGTCGATAAAAATTAAAACAGCATTTTCTTTGCTCAGCATATTTTTCTCCTGCTGCACCGCATGATAACAGCCGACGGGCTAAATGCAATTTCTTCAACAGCTTCTGGCGATGCATGGATGCCTCTGCCTTTCCCAGCTTGACCGCCTTTGGTGTCTTTCGTTTGACACTTGCTCTCCAGCCTCTTACGTTAAAATTCAGCTACACACTATGAGCGTCGATTAAGGAGTGAAACTATGAAAAATGAAACATGGGTATGTGATTCATGCGGAGATGAGATACAGAATGTTAATCAGGGGTGGATTGAATGGTTGGTTCCAATTTCCGAGGATAGAGTTGCTGGGCATGGTTTAAGGCTTGTTCATCGTTATTCGGGCGGAGATAGGTTCCGGTGTCAGTACAATGATGAGCGCGAATTTAAGAATGGTTATCATATCTATGACAGTTCCCTTTGTGATTTTATTGGCGCAGATGGCCTAATGAAATTGTTGGGAAAGATTTCAGATGATGATTTACCTCGGGAAGAGATACTCGAAATGATCAAACGGCTTCATGTCCCCGGATATGAGAAGGCACGACGCCATTTTGAAAGAGCGATTTCCGAAGGTGTTTTTGAGCCAAATTCGAAACGCGGGTTTTATAGCCAGTCAAACATTCTGGCCACGCTAGAGTGGGCAGAGCAAAATCAATAGATCTAAACTGATATCCTGATCTAAGGTCTTCTCTTTCTTCCTACGCTCCGCGCACGATGATTTCGCGGGCATAGGGTTTCATGAGTTTTTCGAGCTGGCGGAGGCGGGCGGGGGTGGTGCGTTTGGTTTCGCGGAGGCGCGGGTCGGGCAGGTTGTCTTTGGGGATAAAAGGCTGGATGCAGTAGCGCCGCGCACCCTGGATGAGTTCGCCGGCTTCGCGCATCTGTTCATCGGTGTGAAACGGCTCGATGACGGTGGTGCGGAATTCGTGATCGATGCCGCTGCTCATGATGAGTTTGACGGATTCGGCGATTTTTTCGGTTTGTGTGAAGCCGACGAGTTCGGGGTAGCCGGAGAGTCCGGCTTTAATGTCCATGGCGACGTAGTTTACCAGCGGCAGGCATTTTTTGAGTACGTCGGGCCGCGCGCCGTTGGAGTCGAGTTTGATTTTAAATCCGTAACCGCGGAAAAATTCAATGAGCGCGATCAGGTCGGGTGCCAGCGTCGGTTCGCCGCCGGTGATGCAGACGGCATCCACCCATTCGGTTTTGAATTTACGGCAGAGTTCGTCGAGACGGCTCCACGGCAGGCCCTTCTGCTTTCTGCCCATGAGCGGGGCGTTATGGCAGAAGCCGCAGGAGAAGTTACAGCCGCTGATGAAAAAAACCCCGCACAGGAAGCCGGGGTAGTCGATCATCGAGGGCTTTTCTAAAAATGCGTAAACAGGCGACTCACCTTGCGGCAGAGCCGCCTGCTTACGCGGAGCTGACGCTCCGGGGGACATCACCCGCGGGCCTCTTCGAGAACCGCAGTGATCATCTTGGGGGAGATGATTCCTTTACCTTCGTCGCTGTAATCGGTTTGCAGGCCGACGTACTGGTAGAGCTTTGATTTGCCGCAGACCGGGTCGCGCGGCTGCGGATTGCGGGACGGAACCGGAACGTAGCGTTCGGTTTCGTCCTGCCGGCGCGTGACGAGCAGCGCCGGAATCCGCTGGGGGTTTACACATTCGGCGGAAGCGAAGGCGACGAGACCGTCAACCGTTTCGACATCGCAGTATTCTTTTTCGAAGTCGGACCACTCTTTTTCTTCGAGCAGTTTGTCGAGGCGCTGGTTGAGCATTTTGCACTTGGCGCAGCCTTCTTTGCCGAACACTTTAATTTTAAAGGGCTTTTTCATGGGTAAATCTCCTTGGTTCAAACGGTTCAGCCTTTGACGGATACCGGTTTCTGCTCTGTGCAGGATTCGGCGGTTCCAATCGCGTACTGGCCTCTCTGGCGGGCTTTGAGTTCGCCGTAGCGCTTGGATTTGTTCCAGTTCTGCACTTTGCTGAAGTAGCCGACCACGCGGGTTTCGCCGACGACGTCGGCCGACTGACAGGCCGGGCATTTTTCCAACAGGCCGCGGGTCTGATAGTGGCAGCTGTTGCAGAAGGTGAATTCCGGCGAGATGCAGACCTGCGCCGATTGCGTGCGGAAGAAGGTTTCGGTCATAAGCTTCTCAATGGAAGCGGCCGAAGGCTGTTCTTCGCCGACGAAGGCGTGGGTGATGGCGCCGGACTCAATCAGGCTGTGATATTTGGACTGCTCCACGATGCGCTGAACCAGGCCGACGGGGGCGTCAGCGGTGAGGTGGATGGAGTTTGTGTAGTAGCAGACATCTTCGGTTTCGCCCTTAACCACATCTTTGGCTTCGTCGTGGAAGTAGATGAGGTCGGTTTTGGCGAGGCGGCGCGCGGCGCTTTCTGCCGGCGATTCTTCCAGCGTGAACTTGAGGTTGTACTTTTTGCTCAGCTTTTTGGTGCGGGTGTACATATGGGCTACGATCCGCAGGCCGAACTGCTGGGCCTCTTCGCTGTCGTGCAGTTCCTGGCCGATCAGGAATTTGACGGTGTCGTTGACACCGATCAGACCGAGAATGTAGGTGCAGGTGTCGAGGTTGACGTAGGGTTTTCCGTCATTCGATTCTTTGCCGATCTGCCAGAGCGGATGACCGTTGCCGCTCATCATCTGGGCAATCTTGGCCTTTTTCTGCAGGTGGGCCTGTGCGCAGAGCTCCATGGTGGCATCGATTTCATCGAAGAAGTTCTTCAGAATATCACCGCCTTTGCGGGCCGCACGGTAGGCTGCCTGCGGAATATTAATGGTGACGTTCTGGAAGCCGCAGAAGCGCATGTTTTCAGGATGACGCAGCATGCGGTTGTCGCTGATGGTGGTACGCAGGCGGCAGCAGGCCGACAGCGTGACTTCGTCACGGTCGAAGATGAAGTAGGTCGAGCCGTTCTTCGCGGCCAGCTGGCAGGCGGCCTGATAAATCTGGTACTGCTCCGGATCAACGAAGGTTTCGTCGCTGATGTGGAAGTCGCATTTCGGGAATTCGAAGATGCGGCCGTTGCTGTCGCCGTCGCCCCAGACTTCCAGCAGTGAGCGGCAGAAATCCTGCGCTTCTTTGGTGTAGTCGCCGTAGGTGACGATTTTTTCGCCGCGGGCTTCAAGCTCGGCGGCAATAGCGGCGTCATATTCCAGGCCTTCTTTGCCGGCGATTTCACGCAGGACGAGGCGCTGGGAGCCGTCGGCTTCTTCAAGATAGAGATCCATCAGCTTGTAGCCGCCGATGTCGCGGTCGTCGCGCAGGACTTCTTCGAGGCGGACTTTCAGGCCGGATTTCAGGCGGAGCATATATTTGCCGCCGGGGCCGATGGCCGGAACGGTTTTCATGTAGCCCGGAACGCCGGAATGAATGTTGAAATCGAGGAACAGGGTCTGTCCGCCGCGGCTGAACGCGTTCTGCGAGCCGTTGAAGATCAGTTCCTGCGCGATCTGTTTCAGTTCGCGGGCGTTCATACCTTCGAGGTACGGCGCGTAGAGAATGTTGATGTAGGCGATGCCGAGCGCGCCGGCGTAGTTGGCCTGCATGGAAGCGAGGAAGGTGTTGAGGTGTCCGGTCAGAACTGAGGCTGTTTTCGCCGGGCTTGATTCGGTGTTGAGGTTGATCAGTCCTTTGAGGCCGTATTTTTTGACGTATTCAATGGAATGGCTGGAGCAGTACACGCGGTGCGGGTAGCCGAGGTCGTGCAGATGTACGGCACCGGTGTTGTGCGCGCGTTTGATGTCGGGAGTGAAAATGGTGTCGAGCGCCCACTGTTTGAGTACCAGTTCGGCGATGCCGAGGTTTACGGCTTCAGGGTTGTTGTTGACGATGTTGCTGTTTTCGGTGGACTTGGTGAACATCAGTTTTTCGACGTAGTCGAGCGGTACGCCGTAGAGGGAGAGGTCGCGCAGCTGAGCTGAAAACCCGCGTTCCGCCAGCTCATTATTGACCATTTCGCGGATAAGCGTCGTGTTGACGGCCTTCATATTGCTCGCGATGATGCGGTTTTCGACCGCTTTTGCGATGCTGATAGCGGTGTCGACAGCGAGGTCGGTCTTGTCGAGGATCTGTTTAACGATGCGCTTGCGATCCCACGGCAAAGTGACTTCGGATGAATGGGATTCAACGAGCAGCAGGCTGGCGTCGGTAACGTCTACTTTCTCCTTCTTCATGCTGCCGTCGCGTACGCGGATGCTGCTGCGGGCGATTTCGCGCTGTTTGCGGTAGCGCTTGTAAGCGGCAACAACCAGTGTTTCGCCGCCTTCGGCCAGCAGGATTTCAACCAGATCCTGCACGTCTTCGATGTGTGGAATCCGTTTGCCGTCCGCTTCGGGGCGCACGAAAAACTCAGACTGGGGGTTGTTGAGCTGCTCGAGAACCTGAGCGGTGATTTTCGGAGCAAGACCTTCGTTGCGCGGAGTATTTTGTTTGCGGGCAACCTCTTCGACTGCGAGGTGAATCGCCATTTCAATTTTTTTGTGGCTGAAAGGCACGATCAGCCCTGAGCGTTTGCGGAATCCGTCGAAAAGTGCATCTTTTGATGTAATTGTTTCAGCCATAGAATTTTCCCCCTGTTGACAACCTGTAGATAAGCTGGCTTTTTGTTTTAATGTTCGTTGAACGACGGGCAGAAATTATCCAAATGCTGTATGGCTGTCAAATGAAACCACAACATATTGTGTTTTATGCGTAAATCCATGCCCGCTAAACCCTTCTGAAAAAAAGCCCCTCCGGCTGTTTATTTTTTATAAATTTTTCTCCCGGGCCGGAGAAAAAAGCGACCAGAATTTCTGTTTTTCGCGGCAATCGGAAAAATCTCTACGTTCTCGAAACGGATGTGCTATAAAGCCCGGCACGAGGTGAAAAAATATGTCGTTTCCTGAAATGCTTTATACGATCGATATCCTGTTTATTCTGTTCGTCCTGTTTTTTGCGGTTCGGGGTGTGTGGAACGGACTTTCCGGTGAGCTGGCTAACGTGATAACCCTTCTTGCGCTGTTGGCAGGCTTTTGTTTTTTCTATCCGCAGCTGGCCGATCTGGCGAAAGACAATTGGAATCTGCCGGAGACGGCGTTGCGGTTTATTGTGCCTGCGGTTCTTATATTGGCATCGGTGCTTCTGTTTTTTCTGTTGCGCATTCTGTTCCGGCAGATGCTAAAAGAACAAGCGGGTACAAATGCTGATAAAGTCGGCGGTGCACTTGTTGGAATACTGCGTGGCATTCTGCTCGGATTGACGGTTTTTGTCGGCCTCAGTTTAATACCGAACGACTCTCTGTGCCGGGTTCTTTCTGAGAAATCAGCCGTCGGTGGATGGGTTTGCAATACGCTCACGCCGTGGGCGGCCCCTCGCATCGGCGAGCTGCCTGCCCTGAAAAGTGATGTGCAGGATCAAATCGACGACATTACCCGGTAGGCCGGTTTGATTCATGAAGCAGATTCCCAGAGAAACCATCGAAGAAGTCCGTGCGCGCAATGATATCGCTGATGTGATCGGCTCGTATCTCTCGATTAAAAACGCCGGCACGCGCTTCAAAGCCCTCTGTCCGTTCCATAAAGAGAAAAGTCCGTCGTTTACCATCAGCCCCGACCGCCAGATTTACCATTGCTTCGGCTGCGGCGCTGGCGGCGATGTGATCCGCTTTGTCCAGGAATACGAAAAAGTCGACTTCATGACCGCCTTGCAGATGCTGGCCGACCGCGCCGGCATGGAGCTGAGCCTTGAAGAGGGCGGCGAAGGCAGCGGCGCGGACAAGCGGAAGCTTTTCCAGATTCACGAAGGCGTTGCTCAGCTCTATCATCGCATTCTGCTGGAACACGAATCGGGCGAAACGGGCCGGGCGTACCTCGCCACGCGGTCGCTGAAGCCGGAAACCGTTAAAGAATTCCAGATCGGCTTTGCGCCCGACCGCTTTGATGCGCTCGAAAAATGGGCGCTGCAGAAAAAGATTCCGCTCGAACTCATGGAGCAGGCCGGGCTGATGATCAAGTCCGATAAGCGCAGCGGATATTATGACCGCTTCCGCAATCGCCTGATGTTTCCGATCCGCGATGAAGCGGGCCGTGTAATTGGTTTCAGCGGCCGCGCCATCGTCAAAGACGAAAAGTCCGGTAAGTACGTCAACAGTCCGGAAACACCGCTTTTCCACAAAAGCCGCGTACTGTTCGCCATCGATAAAGCCCGCCGCGCCATGGCCGAAAGTCGTACGGCCATTGTCTGTGAAGGTCAGCTTGATGCTATTCGCTGTCACGAAGCGGGCATTGCCAATGTCGTTGCTTCGCAGGGCACCGCGCTGACGGCCGATCATGCGCGCATGATTCGGCGTTACGCCGACGAAGTGATCCTGGTGCTGGATGCCGACGCCGCCGGGCAGAAGGCCGCACTCAAATCTTCTGCGGCATTTATCGCTGAGGAGCTGAGCGTGCGCGTCGCATCGCTTCCGGAAGGCGAAGATCCGGATTCTTTGGTGCGCGATCATGGTGCGGAAGCTTTGCGTTCGCGCATTGCCGGCGCTGTTTCCGCACTGGATTTTCTGATCGATGTGATGGCGGCGCACGAAAATCTGAAAACGGAAGCCGGAGTGATGCGCACGGCCCGCGCGGTACAGTCGCTGATTGCGCAGGCGCCGGGCGCGGTGCAGCGTGACCGGATGGTGACGCATGCCGCTGACCGGCTTGGTCTTTCATTGGCCGCATTCCGTCTTGATCTGGCGCGTAAAAAAGAGCGTCCGGCTCCGGTTGCCGCTCCGGAAGTTCCGATCATACCGGTAAAACACCCTGACGAAGAAATGGCGCTGATCCAGATGCTGTTTTTACATCCCGAAGCGGTTTTTCCTGTGGTCGCTGACCATCTTCCGCCTGCGCATCTTACCGATCCCGACTGCCGCCTGCTGCTGGAACTGATGCTCGAAGATCCGGCAGCGCTGGCAGATAATATTCCGGACGACCGTCCGGAGGCGCAACGGCTGGCGGTACGGATTCAAATGGAGGAGATGAAGCTTCGCGGGGATGTCCCGCCGGTCAAGGCAGCTCAGGACATTGTAATGGCGCTCTGGCGGCAGGCGTTAACCCGCCGCCGCCGCGAGTTGCAGGCGGCAGGCCGCGCGGCTGAAGCAACCGAGCTTACTCAGCAGCTTTACCGCCTGAAACAGGACTGGGTTCACGCGGTCGATTTTCTGGTTGTGTAAGGCCGGACAAAAGCGGCTTGTTGGCGGGCTTATGCTGGTTTAGAGTGCACGGCAAACGGGGAAATCATGCGTATTCTGATTGCGGAAGATGAAAAAGTAACCCGCATGCGGCTTGAAAAAACGCTGAGCGGCTGGGGTTTTGAAGTCGAAGCGGTTGCCGATGGTCAGGCGGCGTGGGAACGTCTTTGCAGTGATGATCCGCCGCGCCTGTGCATCATCGACTGGCTGATGCCGCGGATGGAAGGCCCTGAACTTTGCCGCAAGGTGCGAGAAAAATTTCCGGAAGAGTATTTTTACCTGATTATTCTTTCCGCACAGCAGGGTGTGGACAATCTGATCGAGGGACTCAGTGCCGGTGCCGATGACTATGTCACCAAGCCGTTCCTCGGACGCGAGCTGCGTTCACGAATCGACGTCGGTGTGCGGGTGATTGGTCTGGAACGAATGCTGGCCAATAAAGTCCATCAGCTCGAAGCGGCACTTGAGGATGTTAAACAGTTGCGCGGGCTTCTGCCGATCTGCTCGTACTGCAACAAAATCCGTAATGACGAAGACTACTGGGAGCAGGTGGACAGCTATATCACACGGCGGTCGAATGTCGAATTCAGCCATTCCGTCTGCCCGTCGTGCTATGAAAAACATGTCCAGCCTATGCTGGATCGTAAGCAGGGAGGCGAATCTGACCGGACTGCTTAATAATCCGCTTTGCTCCGGGACGGGAGTGCTGGCCTCTTTTCCGTTGCTGTATAACGATGTTGCGCTGCATTACATCGCGCTGTGGACGTTTGTTTTCGGTGCGGCGCTGGTTTGGGCTGTCATGCATCTCAAACGGAATGCGCGTATTCGTCAGACGGCGTGTGACTGTGAGTTGTTCCGGACCCGCGTCCGGAATATTCTGCAGCATTCACGCGAGCTGCTTTTCGGACTTGATCTGCGCACCGGTCAGTTTGATTACCTGAGCCCGTCCTGTCTCAGTCTGACGGGATACACGGCAGAAGAACTTAAGGCGATGGAGCCGCAGGAGCTGCTTCAGCATCTTCATCCCGAAGACTGGGAGAAAATCGACCGGCTCATTGCGCAACTGCGGCAAAGGAATAAAGAGCGTGAGTGGCTTGGTCTGGTGGAATACCGATTTCTCCATCGCGACGGACAGTATCGGTTTTTCAGCGATCATTTGCATGTAGTGTATGATGAATCCGGCCGGGCCGTGAGCCTGAGCGGTTCCGTGCGCGATGTCACCCAGATTGCCCGCATGGAAGACAGTATGCGGATTCTGGAGAAGAAATTCCAGGACGGTCAGAAGATGGCCGGTCTGGGGCTGCTGGCCAGCGGCATTGCGCATGATTTTAATAACCTGATGACGGTTGTACTGGGTAATGCTGAACTGGCGCTGCTCGAATGCGGCGGCTCTGACGGCGGCGCACTTGATGAAATTAAGAAAACCTCTTTGCGCGCGGCCGAACTGGCTAACCAGATGCTGGTCTATACCGGCAAAGCGTCACTGGTTGTCAGCAGTATCAATCTCAGCTCGGTTGTCAAAGAGATGGGATCGCTACTTGATGTTTCCATTTCAAAGAAAGTGTCCATTCGGTACTGCCTGGCGGAGAACATCCCGTTTATCCGCGGGGACATCTCCCAGATCCGCCAGGTGGCCATGAATCTCATCACCAATGCCTCTGAAGCAATTGGTGACCGTTCCGGCGTGATTGCGATCAGTATCCATGAAGTCGAGCTGAGAGCCGGTGAGCTGGAACGGACTTTTCCGCAGGGCGGGCTGCCTTCCGGACGCTACATCCGGCTCGAAGTTTCTGATACCGGTGACGGTATGAATGACGAGACCCTGCAGAGAATCTTTGATCCGCTGTTTACCACTAAAATCACCGGCCGCGGACTCGGGCTGGCCTCGGTACTTAATGTGGTGCAGCGGCATAATGGAGCGATTGAAGTCAAAAGCGAAATCGGGCACGGCACCGTGTTTCGCATTTATTTCCCGGTCGAAATGCAGGACAGCGACCTGAAAGCTGAAGAATTGCATGCAGCAGACGGCGACGTATGGCGCGGCTACGGCACTGCGCTGGTGGCCGACGACGAAGAAGCGATTCGTAGCATTACGGCAGCACTGCTGGAACGGTTCGGCTTTCGCGTAATTACGGCTTCTGACGGTCTTGAGACCGTTGATCTGTACACCGAAAATGCCGGAGACATCACCCTGTTGCTTATGGATTTGAACATGCCGCGATTGAACGGAATCGAGGCGGCTTTGCGCATCCGGCACATCAACCCGAAAATGCCGGTTCTTTTTATGAGCGGTTATCCGCGCGAACAGGTGATGAACCGGTTTGGTCAGTACGCACACACGGACTTTATCCAGAAACCGTTTCAGAGTGGAGAGCTGTTAGATGGTATCCGGAATGTTATGGGCCCCCGCCGGGGATGATCAGTAAGACGCGCTGGTACCGATAGGATTTATTGTTATAGCGCATCCGCTAACTGTTAAATTTGTCTGACTCGTAACACTGTTTCCGATATACGATGCGATGTTGGTCCACACTACGTCTGTTCCGGCTGCCTTGTTGTTAATGATTGCCCATTGCTCTTTAGCGGCGTTAACAGCAGAAACATTGATTGCCTTCATGTTGGTTTCGGCGTTTTTCCGCGAATTAATAAAGGATGGAATTCCAATGGCGGCAATCAGCCCGATAATGGCGACGACAATCAGAATTTCAACCAGAGTAAATCCTGTGGAGGGTTCCGGTTTCCCGATTTTAATTTTCATAACGGACTCCTTTAATATTCTCTATGAATAGAAAAGCATAGTTCATGCCGCACGGATAGATAAAATTATGAATTGGAAGGAGTTTGGAACGTCGTTTAAAGTATTTGCCATGAAATTGAACTCAAAAATTCTTCTGTGGGCGTTTTTAGTGGCTGGTGTTACCTTGGTTTGTTTTTCTCCGGTTCTTCGCGGTGAATTTTTGAGTTGGGATGATCAGGCGTTGTTTATTGATAATTCGTACTACCGCGGTTTAGGCCGATCACATTGGCAGTGGATGTGTACGACTTTTCTGCTTGGGCACTGGCAGCCGCTGAGCTGGCTAAGCTACGCCTTTGATTATAAGGCGTGGGGCATTAACCCTTGCGGATGGCATACGAGCAATCTGTTGTTGCACACGGTAAATGCTGTGCTGGTATACCTGCTGTGCCTGGCATTTTTAAAAAACCAGAATCGCCGTTACGGCGCAGCAACACTGGCGGCGCTGTTCTGGGCAGTGCATCCGTTGCGGGTGGAGGTGGCGGCATGGCTGGCGACGCGCGGTTATTTGCTCTGTACCACGTTCTGTCTGTTGACGGTTTTATTCTATCTAAAGGCGGTTAAGCAAAAGCGCTATCCGCTGGCAGCCTTACTTTGCTTTACGTTCGCGACTGTTACAAAAGGGATCGGCATGATGCTGCCACCGGTACTGTTGCTGCTGGATTGGTTTCCGTTCCGGAGGATCACGTCGGTGCGCACGGCGTTTTTTTGTGTGCTCGAAAAAATTCCGTTTTTCGCACTTTCGATGCTGACAGGAATCGTGGCGTTTCTGGCTAAGAAGTCTAACGGCGGCATGGCGTCAGTCGAAAAGTATGGTTTGTTAGAACGTTTCGTGCAGGCACTTTATGGAACTTGGTTCTATTTACTCAAAACTGTTTCGCCGGTTAATCTTTCGTTACTTTACGATAAACGGCCTGAGCATGGTCTCGTAATGGTTTCGCTGGTACTGACGGCGGCAGTGGCGATTGCTTTTTTTCTTTTGCGGCGGCGGCTTCGTCCTGCACTCGTTACATTCGGGGTCTTTTTACTGCTGATTTTTCCCATGCTTGGGTTTACCCAAAGTGGAGCGCAATTGTTTGCTGATCGGTTCACCTATCTGGCGGCTATTTCTTTTTCTGTTTTACTGTCCGCCGGAATGGCAAAATTATCAACAGTATGCCGGATGATTTACGGTGCACTGATTGCATTGCTGTTATTGTTCAGCGTGCAAACGTTTATCTATTCTGTCACCTGGAGTGACAGCTTAATGATCTGGCATTGCGTCGCCGAACGGAATGGAGACAATCCGCGAGCTTATAACGGCATGGGACAGGCATTGATGGATCGAAAAGTTTACGTAAAAGCGATTGAATGTTTTAATCAGGCACTTCTGCTTCAGCCCGGTTATGCGGCTGCGTTGCAGAACCGGGCGCTAGCCCGGGTTGCGATAGGGGAATACAAGGAAGCGATTGCAGATGTCAGTCAGGCTTTAGCAACGGAGGGGCTTGATAAAACTGACCGGGTGAAAATGCTGATCGGGCGGGGGCGGATTGCTGAAAAAACAGGCAACCCTGAACAGGCGCTGGCCGATTATTCGGCTGTGATTGAGGATCTAATGGTTGATCCGGTTTGGAAAATACGGGTGTTACAAATGCGAGGCCTTTTACATCTTGAGCTGGGGAAACGGGCCGAAGGTAAGGCGGACCTGGAAAGCACTTTAGAATTGCCGGATCCAGATGGAGAATGCTGGAAAAAATCCAAACAGGTAATCAATGAACTAAAAAAAATCCCCGAGGAATAATCCTCGGGGATTTTTTAAACGACCAATTATTGGTAGGTAGCTTTTGTGGTCAAGTCACCAATCACAATGGTTTTGTCGCCGACGTTAAGTGCGGACAGGTTAGCGATGCGCAAAGCGGTCAGCAGTTTCGCATCCGCTGCTGCACTCCAAACCTCGCCAGTTGAGCCCAGTGACATGGCACCCTGAAGTCCGGACTGAGTCGGGAGTGTAAGTACACCTTTTGCTTTTTCAACTTCAGCAATATTACGTTGGATAGCGTTTTCTTGCGAGGTTCTATAGGCATTCAGAATGGACGGAATACCGATTGCGGCCAGAAGACCGATAATCGCTACAACGATCATGATTTCAACGAGGGTGAAACCCTTCTTATTCATCTTTTTCATTTTATTACCTTTATTTTTGTTTTTATTTTTTAGTCGCCGGTTTTTTATTTTGTGACGTTCAGGCGTTTGTTTTGCGTACCGGTTAAAAATCAGAAGTATCATATAAGCAATACATATGCCGCGAGTAACTTCCTTCTTATGTCAGCTATTTTGAGCATGGACGCTGGAATTGTAAACTGTTTTTTGAAAACATCTTATAGTTGGCATTACGCTGAGGCCTGAATGTGCTGTAAAGGTATTCCTGACTCAAGGAGATCAGGCTGAATTTGAGAATTCTCATTTTTTTAAATCAGAAGGCAGTTTGCGGTAAAGGGTTGCCAGGCTGATTCCCAGTTCATTGGCGGCTTTTTCCTTGTCTCCATGCATACTTTCGATGGTTCGCTGGAGAAACTCTTTTTCTTTGTCATGCAGGAAGGCTTTAAGCGATTTGCCCTTAAACTGGTCACGCCGGTTTGCGATGACGCCGGATTTGATGCCTTCTTCAACCGTATTGACGATTTTTGCCGGCAGGGTGTCTTTGGTGATGTTGCCTTGCTGTGCAAAGGCGAGGGCGTGCTGAATGGCGTTTTCGAGTTCTCGTACATTGCCGGGCCAGTTGTAGTTATCGAGAACACTTTGCGCTTCATGTTCAATCAGAGGGAGTTCGGCGTCAGGACCGAGTTCCTTGCGGAGAATGTGTGCTACCAGTGGAAGAATGTCTTCAGGGCGGTTGCGCAGCGGCGGAATATCAATGCTGATGACGCTGAGGCGGTAGTAAAGATCCTCGCGAAACTTACCCTGCTCGATCAGTTTTTCCAGCTTTTCATTAGATGCGGCGATAATGCGCACATCGACTTCTGTATGATCTGAGCCGCCGACTTTGCGGATTTTCTTATCCTGCAGTACACGCAGGAGTTTGGATTGAATTTCAATCGGCATAGAACCGATTTCATCCAGAAAGAGGGTCCCGCCGTGTGCGGTTTCAAAAAGTCCGGTTTTGGTTGCGTTGGCTCCGGTAAAGGCACCTTTAACGTATCCAAACATTTCGGATTCCATCAACTGAGCGGGCAGCGCAGCGCAGTTGATAGCCATAAATGTTGCGTCTTTACGCGGGCTGTAGTGGTGCAACGCGCGGGCAACCAGTTCTTTGCCGGTTCCGCTTTCACCGTAGATCAGTACGGTGGTGGAGGTTGGCGCAACCCGCTCAATCATTTCGCACACTTTACGCATGCCGGGGCTTTCAGCTACGATGCCTTCAAGGTGATCTTTTTGTTCGAGGCGGGCTTTAAGGTCTTTGTTTTCGCTGATGGCATTGTGATATTCGAGCGCACGCTGGACGGTCAGAACCAGTTCGTCGAGCTTGAAAGGTTTTGTGATGTAATCAAATGCACCTTCCTTCATAGCTTCAACTGCAGTGGCAACTGTGCCGTAAGCCGTGAGCATGATCACACCCATGTCCGGCCATGATTCGGATGCTTTGCGCAGCAGTTCCATGCCGTTGATCGGGGTCATGTTGATATCTGAAACCATCAGATCAAACCGTTCGTTCTGAAGGAGTTGCAGAGCTTTTTCGCCATTGCTGGCAGGCGTCGCATCATATCCCTGCCCAATAAGAATCTTGTTCAGCAGGTTTAAAATGGTCGGTTCGTCGTCTACGATGAGTATCCGCGGCATAATTGCCCGTCCCGGGGTTATTGTTCTTAAAAACGAGCAGAAGTTATCATTATCGAGAAAGGCCGTCTATAGGTAATGTCGCAATATTCGACCAATAATCAGATGCGTTCTGATCACAACTCGTTATGTCTAATACCGTTTGGTCGCTTGATCAATGTCCATCTGGATGAGATCACGGACATCTTTTGGCGAAAATTCAGCATAATCGAGAAAGTTTTGAATAACCTTATCCATACGGATAGACTCCATGACAATCTGCTGGCAAAGCTCATTACGTTCTTTGTTCGCAGTGTCACCGCCGGTTTCGTTTCGCAGATTGATCTGGAGTAACTGGACAATTCCGGAGATTCCGGTAAGCGGGGTGCGGATTTGGTGGGCCATTTCTTTTGCCATATTGGCAGCAGCCTTAATGCGTTCAAGCTGGCGGGTCTGACTTTGCAGACGCAGAAAATGAGAGAGATCGTTGAAGTTGAGGATGCGCGTATCAACCAGACCTCCGGATGGTGCATTGGCATTAGGAACAGCTTCCGCCGGCAGGGCGACACGTGCATCTTCGATGCTGACCGGGAATATTGATCCATCTGCGCGACGGAAATAGTCGGAGGCGCCGCGCAAGTCGGCATCTCCGCCTTTAATTTCAGAGGGTTTTAAGTGGATGGATGCAAGCGTTTTTCCTATGAGTTCGGATTCATCGCGGCCCAGCAGTATGCAGGCGAGACTGTTGGCCATAAGAATCCGGTCGTCGGCATCGAGCAGTAAAAGGCCGGTTTTAACGTTTGCGAAAACGATCTTGGTAATGTCGCGGAACTGTTTTTCCTTTTTGCTGATGTAATCGCACCGGCGGGAGACGTAGGCGCTGGCAATGCCGAAGAAAATGAAGATGGCAATGCGCAAGGCCATAGCACCGGATGTATCAACGAGGGCTCTCGCGGCGGCGGACGAGGGATATTGCACTAAAATATTCTGCGACATCATCAGAATGATCAACACATAAGAAATAATGGCCAATACGGTGACCTGCACCGTTTGTTTCAACGGCAGGATAATGCCGGCGGACAGAATGATCAGCGGATAAAGCAGAATCAGGAAATCATTGTTGAGACCGCCGGCGAAATAGACCAGTCCCGAAACAAAAACCAGATCGACCAGAAACTGCAACGGAGCCAGCCGCCGCATTCGATCCTGATTCCGCATCCAGAGCGAGTAAGGGATAGTGATAATATAAGCAAATGCAATGAAGGCATAGAAGGCGATGCTGTCCTGTCTCAGCACGAACGACAGAACGATGAGAAAGCCGCTGATGGTGATAAGCCTTCCGCCAAGGAGACCCATCATCGTGGCCCAGGGTACAGGACGCGTTTCTTCTGCGGGGTTTGTCTTGGTCATAATGGAGTCCTTTTACATCACAACTTCGGTCATCTTGAAAATCGGCATAAACATAGCCAGCACGATACCGCCGATCATTACCCCGATCACGACCATCAACAGCGGTTCCAGCATGGAGGTTAAGCCCTCTAACATGGTGTCGACTTCCTCCTGATAGAACTCCGCCAGCTTGCTGAGCATCTCTTCCATCTTACCGGTCTGCTCTCCGGCTGATAGCATATGAATGAGCATACTGGGGAATTCCTTATTAGTTTTGAGCGTGTCAGAAATGGTTTTACCTTGTTCAACGCTGGCGCGGGCATCGAGAACGGCCTTGCCGATGACTTTATTGCCGGTAGCCAGGCCGACAATACTCATAGCCTGAATAATTGGTACACCGCTGGACAGTAACTGGGCGAATGTTGAAGCAAAGCGGGTGATGGCGATTTTTCGGACCAGCTTGCCGAGCAGAGGGAACCGCAGCCGGAACACATCAAATGCATAGCCACCGTTTTCTGTCTTTATGTAGCGGCGCAGACTGTAAATGGATGCAATAACGACTGCTATCACAATGAACCAGTAGTTGCGGATGAAATTGCTGGTATCCAGCAGCATCTGGGTCGGTTTGGGAAGATCAGCTCCGAAACTGCCGAACATTTTGGCAAACGTCGGCACAATGAAAATAATCAAGGCTGTCGAAATAATAAGCGCCACCGACATAACCACTGTCGGATACATCATGGCCGATTTTACTTTGGCACGCAGCCGGTTGGAGGCTTCGAGGAAGGTGGCCACGCGTTCTGACGTTTCTGCTAGCATCCCGCCGGTTTCCCCGGCCCGCATCATGTTTACGTAGAGCTCGTCAAACACCTGCGGGTATTCATCTAACGAATCGGAATACATCGAACCGCCTTCGACCTTAACCCGTACTCCGGCGAGTACTGCCCGGAAATTTTTATTCGGAGTCTGCTCTTCCAGCGCGACGATCGACTGTACCAGCGGCATACCCGAAGAGAGCATTGCAGCCATTTGGCGGGTGTACATGGGGAGCTCCTTGCCCCGGATCTTCCCCGCGCCACTTACCCGTTTTTTTACCGGTTTCTTTACTGTTGCCATAAAGGGGTTCCTTGGTTATTCGGTGGTTACTCTCAAAATCTCATCAATGGTTGTTAATCCGTCGCGAACTCTGGATAGACCGGTGGCGCGCAGGGTTTTCATGCCGTTGCGCACAGCGACTTCGCGTAATGCGCCGGCTTCGGACGTTTCGAGAATCTTTGCCTTAATCTCGTCATTGAGCAGAAGAATTTCCATGATTGCACCGCGGCCTTTATAGCCCAGTCCGCTGCACTTGGGACATCCCTTGGCACCGAAGAAAGTCGTGTCCTTAAAGTCATCCGGATTGAGATGATTGAAACGGAGTGTTTTTTCGGGAATCTCAGTGGCCTTCTTGCAAAAGGGGCAGAGTTTGCGGTAAAGGCGTTGCGCCTGTGTCATCACTAGCGACGATGAAAGCATGAACGGCTCGATGCCCATATAAGCCATGCGGGCGATGGCTCCGGCTGCATCGTTGGTGTGCAGGGTACTTATCACCAAGTGACCGGTTAAGGCCGCCTGCACCGCAATGGAGGCCGTTTCGTTGTCGCGGATTTCTCCGATCATAACAATATCGGGGTCTTGACGCAGAATGGAGCGCAGGCCCGACGCAAACGTCAGTCCAACCTCCGGCCGGGCCTGTACCTGATTGATGCCTCCGAGCTGATACTCCACCGGATCTTCAACGGTGATGATGTTCACATCTTCAGTGTTCAGTTCCTGCAGTGCCGAATAAAGCGTTGTTGTTTTGCCGGAGCCTGTCGGGCCGGTTACCAGCAGCATCCCGTGCGGTTTGGCGATTGCAAACTTTAAATCCTCAAGCGCCTTTTGCTCCAGGCCGAGCGAGTCCAGATTGGGAGCGAGCGCGGTCTTGTCCAGAATACGCATTACGATTTTTTCGCCGTGCACCGTCGGTAAATAACTGATGCGCAAGTCCACTTCCTTGCCCAGCGCTTTGATTTTAAAACGACCGTCCTGCGGGATACGCCGTTCGGCGATGTCCAGGTTTGCCATGATTTTGATGCGCGAAGAAATGGCCGACTGTACGCTCTTAGGTGGACTGGGGCTTTCATAGAGTACTCCGTCTACGCGGTAGCGTAGACGGATTTTCTTCTCCATCGGCTCAATATGAATATCGCTGGCGTGTTTGCGAAGCGCTTCGATCAGAACCGAATTGACGATGCGCACGACTGGCGCATCTGCAGCGCTTTCCAGTACCTCGTCCAGATTATCGGCGCTTGTTGCGTCGTGGCCGAGCTCCAGTTCGCTGTCATCTTCGATATCCTTGAGGATATCCTCCAGCCCGATTGCGCTTTCTTTGGCCGAACCTTCCAGCACGCCGAGTACATCTTTGGGATCCGCAATTACCGGGAATATCTGGTAATCAATCTGTGTTTTTAGATTTTCGATCCCCATAATGTTGAAGGGATCGCCTACGGCCACGGTGAGCAGTTTGCCTGTTTTACATAGCGGCAGCATTTTAAGTTGCACCCAGGTGGCACGCGGGAGCATTTCCATCAAAGATGCGTCGAGCTGGAATCCTTCGAGGCTGATCGGGGTCATTTCCAAATATTCGGCCTTAGCCAGAAGCATCACCGGAGCAGGCACGGTACCTTGGGCAACCAGGGCTTCTTCGAGCGGAATTCCGCTTTTATCCGCTTCAAGGCGGGCGTTCGTTAGAGCCTCTTCCTTAACCGGAAAACGGTCGAAGAGAATTTCCATCAAAGTTTTGTAGGCTTTATCGCTCATAATTTCTTATCCGTGCTTTGAATATTGAGCACAAACGATGCCAAGCACGGGCTTACGATAGACTTTCGGGGTACCGGAAACAAGCATGGAAGGGCATATTGCTGGTAAAACTGAGGATAATAGGTCGAGGCGTCCCTCCGGCTCGCAATTCTCATCCGCATCCGGCTTCAAGATTCCCTGTGCAATACCTTTTTCCAAGGTTTGGGAAAATAGACGGTGCAACTGCGGCATTAATCATGCTTTAATCAACGTGATATTTATTTTATAGGAGGAGCCATGAGCGAACCTATTGATTCCGTAAAAGAACTTCAGCAGACCGCAGCCATGCTTGAGCAGATCCTCGAGGTCATGCCGGACGACCTTTTCACATTGCGTGCGCTCTATGAAACTTCGCTTAAGCTGGAGCAGCCTGAGAAGGCCTTTGACTGCCTGAAACGGCTGGATGACGGTGCCCGCGCTTCGCAAAATGCGGAAATTATCTCCTTTGTGCTCAACCAGTACGCTTCGATTGCCGATGAAATGCCTGAGGTTCAAAAGCGTATAGAGCGGTTGCGCGAGCTGCAAATGGTGACGGATTTATTGAAAGGCGAGGAGTCTGTGAAGCCGGACGCCGGACGCAAGAGCGGTATCGAATCCGAAATGACTCTGGCCTGGGATTTGTTTCAGGACGAGCAGCTTACGCAAGAAGAATATTCCAGTGTGCTGCATGACCTGACTGAAATGTCATCGCGCGCAGTAAGCGTTCCTGTAACGGTTCTGCATATTCTGCATGACCGCAATTTCAGCCGGTTTGAACGCTTGCTGACTTATCTGTCACAAAAGAGCGGTGTACCGATTATGGCGCTTGGACAGTTTAACGAGCGAGAAGATCTCCGGGATGCCCTTCCGCTGGAGTTTATCAGTCATAATGGTGCCTTGCCGTTTGCACAAGTTGGCGGCGATCTGCTGCTGGCAGTTCTTAATCCGATGGATAAGGATCTGGTCTGTCGTGCGTGCGAGATTTCGGGACGTAATTGTCACGCTTATCTGGTCACTCCTCAGGAATACGACCAGCGGCTGATGCAGATTAAAAAAGCACTGAGCGCATGACGCGCGGTTTCGCTCTGTTTCTTTGCAGGGGTGAAGCTTTCGTCGGGTTCTAAGCTCGCTTGTGCCATGTCGGGGTAGATTTGTCGGGTGCCATCTTTTCTGCGGAAGTTAGATCCATAAAGTCCCCTTTCTCAATTATGGGAATAAATACGCTCTACAGCCGTAAAAGTGAACCGTTTTTTGAGACGCAAAAGCGGATCGACGACATTTCCGAGAACGCCGGCAAGTTGTGGCATGTGCAATGCTTTCCATTATTCGCGATGGATATCAAAAGAATACTATGGAAAGAAGTTTCTGTGCAGAAAGCAGCAACAATGGCCGGTCTGGCGGCGGTTTTTTTGCAGTTGTCTCACCGCTGGTTCGCAGAGCGACTCCTTGCCAGCGTACTGCGGAATATGCCCCGATTTTTTTTAAGCGACGGATGTCTTTGTTTTTACGCAAAAGCAGTCGGAGGATATCCGTCCAATCCAAGTGTTTCTCAAAAGGCCGATATTGCTATGCGCGGCGTTTTTTCGTCTTCAATATCGACTGGTGAGAGCAGGAAACAGAATTTGGAGAGCGGTGGAACTGGTGCCGCGGCGATAAGAAGCCGTGTTCGGTTGTTATTTCTGGATCGGAAGTTGTTGGGCGGCGGATGGCCCGTCTTGATTCTTTAATGGATGATGGAGATTTGACGCCCGGATCTTTTCGGCAGCACGTGGTGTATTATTATGGCACAATACGAAAAGATAGTATAAGAAATAAGGTTCTGTGAAAAATACGGTATATAGATGCGGAATGACGCTGATTGAAATGGTGCTGGCCATGGCAATTATTGGTATGCTTGCGGTGGCCTTGATTCCTGCAATCAATTTGGCGCTTCGCAGTCGGCAGAATGCCGAGTGCGCCCGCAAGTTGCGGGCGGCGGTAGATGCCTTTGAACTTTTCGCCGCAGAAACCGGCAGTTATCCCGCAGAGAGGAGCTCGGGCGTGGTTCCGCCGGAGATGGCAGATTATTATTTTCCATACTTCAAAATAACCTGGTGGGACGAGATAACCGAATTAGGAGGACGTTGGGATTGGGATGCCGGTTCTGATTTTAAATATTCCGTTTCGATTTCGGCACCGACTAAATCAGCTTCGCAGATGACAGAATTTGACAAACTTATTGATGACGGGAATCTCAGTTCGGGAAATTTCCGCCAAGTAAATATGCAATACCATTACATCATCGAGAAATGAATGACGTGAAAAAGAAACGTTCCAGAGCAGGTATGACACTGGTGGAGGTGCTGATCGCGGTTGTTCTGGTCAGCGTCGCGGCAACGCTTGTTTATAACGGCGGGTTTTATTCTTATAAGACTCTGATGCGTTCCCGTGCGCGGCTGGAGGCCCAGGGTATTGCTTTCGATAAGCTGTGGCAGCTTTTTAATGTGCCATTAAAAGAGTTGAACGCTCGTGCGGATGTCGCGGTGTCAGACTCGGAGCCGACTCCGGACGGCGGGGCTTTTTCCACTAACGGTCTGGTTCGTTTTTTTGTGCAACCTGAAACCAACACTCCTCTTAGCCGGATTGATTACTGGACAATTACGGTTCAGGTATGGGCTCAGAGTAACAGTATCCTTTTTTCAATCATGAACGATGACGGTACAGTACGGGAAGTATACCCTAATCCTTTGGTTGAATATACGGTTTTACGTTATCCGGGAGACCGTTGATATGCAGAAGATTTTAAAACAAAGGGCGGGATTTACGCTGGTGGAGCTGTTGCTGTCCATGGTGATTTCCGTCATGGTCTTTTCCGCGATGGGCGTGCTTTTGGTCAAGACGCTTCGCTTGTGGACCGAGGGAGCGGGGCAGTTTTATCTGGCGAATCAGGCCCGGGCAGCCCGGGCGCGTCTGCTGAGTGGAGGCATGGGCCCCGGCAGCGGACTACTTTCGATCAATGAGGTTACATCGATTCAAACGAATCCTCAATGGTGCACTTTAGACTACGGAGCCGCGTCACTGGACGAAAAATTTACGGTCAGAGGATCTGTGGATGACGATGCTCCGGCAAACAAGTCTGTTTTTATCAAAAGCACCAAAGGCGGAGGGCAGACATGGCTCATGATGGTTGGCATCAAGCGGGGAAATCAGAACGTACCGGACGTGATGGCGACCTCCTGCAATATGACCTATTCAAACGAGGTGTTGAGTGTGAGCTATAAACTGAGCTGTGAGGCGGGCGGGAAGACCTATGAATATCCTCAGATTATTCAGGCCTATCTGGTAAATAAGTAGAATGGAGACTGTGAAGACAACGACGCATAACAAAGGGTTTGTGCTGACGGGGGCATTAATGCTTTTGCTGATTGGCATGCTTGTATCCGGAAGTTTCGTGCTTGTATCCCGGCAGAGTCATCCGGCGGTGGTTCAGTGGGAACGGTATGACCAGACCTTACTCGCCGCGCAGACGGCTATGGAAAAGGTGAAGGCCGATCTGTATAACGAATTTAAAGTGTATCATTGGCAGTCGCGCAGCTGGAACGATCTGGGCTGGGTGGTTACAAACGCCTCTTCGCATGGAGTCAATGGAACGCTGGGCAATATTCTGGAGTCAGGATCAGGGTATGCGTATACCAATGCAACAATTGCGGCGGTGGTAGCCTGTGGTAATGTTGCGGTATCTGCCACTAATGAGCGCGTTGTGTTTGTTACTAATAAAGTAACGGCTACGTTTGGCGGAGTTTCCCGCACCATTGAAGAGGTGGTTCGCTATACGCTCAAGCGATCCAGCGTATTCGATCACGCCTATTTCATTAATAACCACGGCTGGTTCCGTGACGTTGATTGTGTGGCCAACGGGGATATCCGCTCTAACTACAATATGGATCTGAACTCCAGCAGTCTGATTCTTAACGGGCATTCTTATGCTGTTGGCGTTAACAATATCAGCCGGTCGTATCAGAGTTGGAGCTGGTCCACTTATGGGAACAACAGTCTGAGCGAATTCTTCAGGCCGACCTATTATGTCGACCAAAACAAGAAGAAAAAAAACATTTTCAGCTCCGGTTATGATGATTCCGGTACGCATAGCGGGTGCGATGAGCTTGAAATGCCTTACATTGATAATCTTGGAGATTACAGAGACTATGCCACGGCAAATAACGGAACAATACGGACCGGAACAACCGTTGTTGTCAACAATGTGTTCGACGGAACAGGTCCAAGCGGTGTTGCGGGTGCGCCTGATCAGGGGTGTGTAGTGCTGACCGGCACTGCATCGAAACCTATTGTTATTGATGGGCCGGTTGTTATTGATGGCGATGTGATTATCAAGGGCTATTACACAGGGAAGGGCACCATTTATGCCGGACGTAATATTCACATCATCGGAGATCTGACTGCCGTTAATCCTTCGCAATGGAAACAGCCGGATACTGCGGCCAATTTCACTAACAGCACGCTACCGGATAATCTTGAATCGGATTTTCTAGGCTTGTGTGCCAAAGGATCCATTGTTATCGGCGACTATCGGGACAGCGATTTTATAAGCAGTGTGGCGGGGTATCTTAAACCTCCATTTACCAAGAAATATGCAGTAACGGCGGCAGATGAAAATATCGGTTA
>JBGAJP010000013.1:0-48115 GCA_044224855.1 Pontiellaceae bacterium | reverse complement strand
CAAACAGCAGCGAGTCCGCATGAATGCACGCGGCGGTCGACCGTTTTAGGGCGAAGGCCGTAGACTTTTGAAGACATAAACTTAGCCGACCCCTTTTCTTACCCGCTGCGTTCGCGGAGCCTCTTTCGCCCGTAGGTTCAGGGCCTTGGCTGACCCTCCGTGACGCCTCCACCCTTTCGCCATTCCTACTTTGACCGTGGTTGACATTTTACCACGCGTGGTTCATATTTTACCACAAAAGGAGACCCTATGAGTTTTGGAGAAACAGTTAAGGCTCGACGGATAGCTATGAAAAAGACGCTCCGTCAGTTTTGTATGGAGCACGGGCATGACCCGAGTAACTGGAGTAAAATCGAACGAGGAATAAACCAACCACCCAAAGATGAGGCCACACTTGCTTGTTGGGCTGTTCAGCTGGGATTATGTTCAGGGACAACCGACTGGCAAGATTTTATGTACCAAGCTGCAATCAGCAGAGGAGCGATACCATCGGAGATACTGTCTGATGAAACATTAGTAAAAAAACTGCCGGTGTTCCTTAGAACTGTAACAAATGCGGAACTTACAGATGCTCAGTTAGATGACTTTATTAATAAAGTCAGACAAGCCCATAGCCCGGATTAACTAGTCGTGATTATAGAAGACATAGACAGAGCTGTTATTTGGGAAAAGGCCGACGCCTTCCGGGCGTCGGTCGCGTTGAACGGGCACAATGTGCCACCTATCGACATGATGTACGTGGTAGACGTTTTGTTACAGTTCGATGTTATTGAAATAGATAACATGGCGAACGATCTTCATATGGAAGCCGCCATCGTACCGTTGGAGCGCGCGCTTTATATTGACCGAGGAGCGCTAGATGCTTGGGAACGAAAAAATAATTGGGTAGAACGGAGGTTGCGATTTACGCTGGCTCACGAAATAGGGCATTACGTATTACACGAAACATTTTTATCCGAACTTACATTTTCAGATGTTACCGATTTTAAGCGGTGGATGTTGGCTCACCGGAATAACAAAAAGCTTGAAGATCAGGCAAACGAGTTCGCTGGACGGTTTGATAGAAATTTTACGAGAAGAGTATGATCGTTATTCTACCAAAATGGCTATGGCTGATCCAGAATGGCATTTGGTCACTGGAATGAGAGAGCGTCTGGCGGAGAGAATAGCTACCCGATTTGATGTTAATCGGCAGGTCATTGAAACTCGATTCGATCATGAAGGACTTTGGCTTTTGGAATGAGGAGGTGAGAAAAATGGCAAAAGATGCTCCAGGAATGCGTGGACCACGATCGCGAAATGAAGATGGTCAGTTGAGGGATACTCGCAATGATAAGCACGTCGGAACTCTGGAAAAACAGTACGGACGTGATTTTAATGTGCGGTCAGATATGCATGTGGGAACATTGTTAGATAATTTAGGTGTGAACTCTGTAAACGACCTTGTTCACAGTCAGATAGGGAAGAAATAGATCATCACCGCGTCGTTGTTTGGGCTGTCCTGATAACTCCATTTCACAGGTAACAAAAAGAAAAGCCCCGCTCGGGTGAGCGGGGGTTTTGCGTCTTAGCGACTTTGCGAGAGACTCTTAACCTACCGCAATGTTCACCAGCCGACCGGGAACGACGATGACTTTTTTGATCGTTTTGCCTTCGCTCCAGCGGATAACCGCTTCGTCGGTGACGGCGAGTTTTTCGATCTCTTCCTTGGTCGCGGTCGACGGAACCGTAATTTGTCCGCGGACTTTACCGTTCACCTGCAAGGCCATCTGAATTTCGTCGCGGTGCAGTGCGGCTTCGACAACTTCCGGCCATTTGGCCGAAAGGATTCCGCCGGTATGGCCGAGTTCTTTCCACAGCTCTTCAGCAATGTGCGGCGCGAAAGGCGAGATCAGCACGATCACTTTTTCGATGGCGTCGCGGAAGACGGCCTTCGCCTGATCGGAGCTGGCGGCGTCCACCTTGAGTTCATCAATGGCGTTCATCAGTTCCATGATGGTCGAAATAGCCGTATGGAAATGAAACGCGCCGTCGAGGTCGCTGGTGATTTTCTTCACCGATTCGTTCAGCTTGCGGTAAAGGTCGCGCTCCGGTTTTTTCATTTTTCCAAGATCCGGAACCAGCGATTGCGCGGCGATCAGCAGGTCGCGGTGCTGCCAGACGCGGCGCCAGATGCGGCCGAGGAAGCGGAAGGAGCCTTCGACGGCGGCATCGTTCCACTCGGCTTCCTTTTCAGGCGGGCCGATGAAGAGCGTGTAGAGACGGACGGTGTCGGCGCCGTAATTTTCAATCAGTTCGTTCGGGCTGACGACATTTCCTTTGGATTTACTCATTTTGTAGAGCTTGCCGTCGATGTCGCTCTTCTTGCAGATCATTCCCTGCGTGAACAGCTTGGCGAACGGTTCGTCGAAGCCGATCAGACCGAGGTCGTGAATGACCTTGGTGAAGAAGCGGGCGTAGAGCAGATGCAGAATGGCGTGCTCGATGCCGCCGATATACTGATCAACTGGCAGCCAGTTATTGGCGGCTTCGGTGTCGATCGCCTGCGAACCGTCGCGGGCGTTGAGGTAGCGCAGGAAGTACCAGCTTGAATCGACGAACGTGTCCATGGTGTCGGACTCGCGCCGTGCCGGTTCGCCGCACTTCGGGCAAGAACAATTCATAAACGCATCCGAGCCTTTAAGCGGCGACTCGCCGGTCGGCTTGAACTCGACGTCGGTCGGCAGCAGAACCGGCAGTTCTTCGTCGTTGACCGGAACCATGCCGCAACGGTCGCAATAGACGATCGGAATCGGCGCGCCCCAGTAACGCTGGCGGGAAATCAGCCAGTCGCGCAGACGGAAATTGATCGTACCTTTTCCGAAGCCTTTGGCTTCGGCGTATTTGATCATCGCGCTGATCGCCTCGCGGTTCGGCAGTCCGGTGAATTCCGCGGAGTCGCAGCAGACGCCGTCTTCGGTGTAGGCGTCTTTCATTTCAGAAAGCACCAGCGACCCGGCGGCGTTCTGAATGGAAAGCTTAATCGGCAGGTTGTACTTTTTGGCGAAAGCCCAGTCGCGGGTATCATGCGCCGGTACGGCCATCACCGCGCCGGTGCCGTACATCAGCACATAGTCGCCGACCCACAGCGGAACTTTTTCGCCGTTGAACGGATTAATGACATAGCGCCCGGTGAAGACGCCTTTCTTTTCGAGCACGTCGGATTCGCGGTCGAGGTTGGTCAGCTTCGCGCTGTCGGCGACAAACTTCAGCACTTCATGCTCCTGCGGCAGACCGGCGATCATCTCTTTGAGATTCACGTATTCCGGCGCCAGCACCATGTAGGTGCAGCCGTAAATGGTGTCCACGCGGGTGGTGAAGCAGGAAACTTTGTTCGAGCTGTCGGCCTTGCCGTCGGCGCGCGGAACAAGCACGAAATCAATTTCCGATCCTTCGGAGCGGCCGATCCAGTTGCGCTGCATCGTCTTTACGCGCTCCGGCCAGCCTTCGAGCTTATCGAGATCGTCGAGCAGGCGCTGAGCGTAGTCGGTAATTTTGAAAAACCACTGTTCAAGCGCCTTCTGCACCACGGTCGAATCGCAACGGTCGCAGAGGCCGTCGACGACCTGTTCGTTGGCCAGCACCGTCGCACAGCTCGGACACCAGTTGACGTTGCTCTTCTTCTTATACGCCAGCCCGCGGTTGAACATCTGAATGAAAAGCCACTGCGTCCATTTGTAATATTCCGGCTCGCAGGAGGTGACTTCCTTGTCCCAGTCGTAGCAGCAGCCCCAGGCGGCGAGCTGTTCCTTCATCACGGCGATATTCTTGAGCGTGCTTTCGCGCGGCGGCGTACCGGTCTTGATCGCGGCGTTTTCGGCGGGCAGACCGAACGCGTCCCAGCCCATCGGCGAAAAAACATTGAAGCCGCGCATCTTTTTGTAGCGGACGACGGCGTCGCCGATGATGTAGTTGCGCCCGTGGCCGACGTGCAGTTTGCCGGACGGATAGGGGAACATCATCAGGCAGTAATACTTCTGCGCGACGTCCGAAATGTCGGTCTTGAACAGACCGTGCTCGTTCCAGTGCGCCTGCCACTTCGGTTCAATTTCAGAAAAAGGGTATTTCTCGTTCATTTCTTCGCGTTCCTTTCGCCGAGTGGGGTCACCCAGCCTACAGCGCGATAAATCTGTAGGCCCGATGCCTCATCGGGCGGTTTCCCATTCAAACCGCAACAGACTACGGATTTCGGCGGATTTTCCAAGCTTCGGAAACAATTTTTCCAACCACTTGAAGATTTTCACCACAAAGAGATTCCAGACTCTGGAAATAGTACTCGCAGAGAGCCCGGACTCTTGGCAAACGAATCGTCAAATTATCGAACCGACTTCGGCTTTACTCGAATTTGATCCCTTCCACAGGAGAGACGACCGCTTTGTATGTTCGCAGTCCGCCGCGCAACAAATCTCCCATAGAACATATTGGCATATGCTGATCTTTCACGAGCTCACGGTGCCTTTCTATCTGTGGTGGAGAGAAAAGGTATCTCTGGAGTTTTTCACTCGCGTCATCTTCTGAATTATAGAATTGAACAGTTCTCAATGGCTTAACCCCATCTGCACCAATTATGGCAATATCGTCCATTTCTCCGCGGAGAAAACCACACAAGATCAACTCGTCTACAACTGGGATATCATTTACTGGAAATCCTACTCCGTATGGCTGATTTAAAATGACAACAGGCACAACGCGTACTTTTTCAGCATGTACCTTATTTTCTAGTCCGAGGGAGGAGAGAAGCCTCGGTAAATTGTGGGTAGCAAATTTAGCCTTCCTGCGTATCTGATCTGATGCCTCTTCGACTCTCTGTCTGTATTTATGATATTCAAGCGGCTCGGCAGGAAATAAAACACATTTTGCCTCACCAAGGATAATCAAGTTTCCAAACCACATCACGATATCAATTTCTTCAATCTGGCTGTTGGCTTCAAGTTTGAGCGCACGATCCAATACGCCTCCGCTAGAAAGATGACGGGATCTAGACATACTATCGCTTAAGCTTTGTTGCAACTGTTGTTCGAACAGAGGCCCGCGTTTACTCAGATCGAGCCCTCCTTGCACCATCCACTGCTCTATACATCGAAGCGGATTCCCGTAGCGCGGTGGAGCTAGAAGCATGGTCAGTCTGTTTGTGTCAACAGTGATAAAGGGGTGTGTCCAGAGATCACATTGCGGGGTGTCTTCAAATGTTAAAAAATTCAAAACTACTTCTGCTGCCCTGTTGTCAACTCCTGCGGCCTCGGAAATAATATTCAGCAACTGGTATTTTTGAAATTCAGGAGCGTATCTCATGGCCTCCCTCACTTCGGTGATTTCCGGAGGTACTTCTAGTTTTTCAGCATAGTATTTAGTCAAAGAAAATAGTGCCGCCCACACTCGGAGCAGTTGATTTATGGTCACAGACAAACAGTTTGGTAGCTCAATGTTGCACAGACCTGAAAAATATAATTGTTCAATAGACATTCTATACACAGCGAAAGTAGATGGGTGTTGCGAAATTGTTGAAGGAAACCGAACGGTGAAGCATGTACTTTTTTTCTTCTTAGACACGACTACCTCTGGCCAATAATTAAGGATGCGCTTAGTCTGATCTGGGAGCTTTCCCCAGAGGCCATAGCTTAAAGATGTCGCTTGATGCTGAATGGATTCTCGCCGGAAAAGAGAGATCGCATGATTAACCTCGTACTCATCATCGCATGGAAGAATTTCATCAAATTCCTTATGTTTTTTTATTTTTAACCCGCGCCACAAAGCGACCATCCAAAGAGTTTCAAGTTGATCGTATAATTGCCCAGTAAGACATCGGCTGCCTACCAAGCCGACCACGTTTTTTTCGCTTAGGGTTTCTGAAGAGTTTCCAACTGATCGGGGCTCTCTGAGGACATCGAATCTTAGAGGCAGTCTGGCTCCATCAATGAGAACACAAAGAACATCATCAGGACTGGCATCCGGTCCAAAATTGAGAGACATCTTCGCTTGCAACATTTGGCGAGAGTCAATAAGGCCGCACTCTTTGGGAATATTAGGGCGCATGGCTGCTATGCCAACAACTTGGAAATTTACTGCGCCGCAAAATAATAGTACACGCTGCCGCTTATTCATCAAAGGAAGGGCCATTCCCTCAGATAATGCTGATCGGATTTTTTCAAGCCGCTTATAGATCCATAGACCTACTTCAAAAAGATGTTGATCCTCTGGGTCGGAACTGGACTCTTCATAAGCACGGGCCCATAGATCATCACAGAATTTATTTTGTGTTGGCTGTCTGACGTTGCCGTTACGCACAGCTTTGATGAAATCGCCCATATTTTCTCCTGACATTTGAGCGAGGAAACCCCGGCTCCAATCCCGAACCTTTAGCTTCAAGCACGCTCAGATTCCAATACTCGCGAGTTTTCTGCCGGATTTTCCGATGTTTGGAAACTTTCTTCGTCAGGGGAACCATAGCGCACTGCATGACCTTGATGAGTTCGGTGTCGTTTTCGGCGAGATTGGTGGCAAATGATACTCAGGCGATGGAGCGGTGATGGCTGGCGATCTGCTGCGCCGTCTGTTCGGGAACGCCGGCTTCGGAGGCGAACTGCGGCCAGCGGGCGAGCGCGGCGGCGGTTTCTTCCAGCACCTGATTCACTCCGTTTTTGCGCAGGATGCTGAAGCGTCTGGCGACGGCCTCAAAGTCGGCTTTTTCAAAGTGGTCGTGCTTGCCGTTGACGCTCATCTGGTGACGCTGCGTCCATGCGTCGTCGGGGTTGTAGCAATAGATGACATCGTAGGCCGGCGCGAGCCGCCATTCGCCGCGCTGATTCATCAGGAACGCGATGTTTTTGGTGTGGTCGTCCTGATTGCGGGCCATGACGTTGAAGACCATACGCCGGAAGAGCTGTTCGAGTGCGTCGGCCCCGAGACCGAGGCGCTGCGCGACATCCAGCGCCTGTTCGTAGCCGTAGGCTCCCGCCTGATTGAAATCCATGTGGGCGATGCCGCAGAGCGACTGCATAAAGAGTTTACGTCCGTCGGCAGTCCGGTCGAAGCGGCGGGTCATGAAGTGACTGCGCCCGTTTTCCTGAAAGAGGCGGCATTCGCTCATTTCAATTCCGGCGGCCAGCGCCATGCGGTGATAGGCGTATTCAATTTTTCCGAAGCCCTGCGGATCGTTGAGTTCTTTGTCGCGGTTGCCGCCGATACCGTCGAATTTGATCAGCCAGTAGCCGAAGCCGGGCGGCGCTTTGACCTGCCCGGAGCGCACTTCGCCGGTTTTCTCGTTCCACGTGATGACCGCTTTGGCGCGCGCTCCGCCTGCCGAGGTGCCGACCCGCAGGATATCGCGCATGCCGTCGAGTTTTCCGTCGCCGTCCGGCGCGATATTCGTCGCGAGCATCTCTTTTTGCGCCAGCGCGGTGTTGGCCAGATCGACCAGCTCCGCCACGTTGACCGGAACCGATCCGCTCTGCCGGTCGCGGAGGGCGGGGCGGAATTCCAGCGCGCCCATGCCGCGCTGTCCGATGTAGCAGAGGCGCTCGACCGGCGTGAAATCGGCGGGAGCGCGACCGGTGCGTACGAGCCATTCGTCGATCAGCAGGTTTCCGAAACGGTCGGGCAGGGCGTCGGCCAGCATACCGGGCAGGCCGTGGAACGAATCGCGCGCCAGTTCGGGAAAGGAATAGACCTTTTTGCGCAGCGGCATGGTGAGCGGCGCGAGTTCGATGCCGCTGTCGAGGAAGTCCGGCGCATACTCAAACAGCGCCAGCCGGCGGTCGGTATCCCACGAGACCGATCCGATGACGTTGCCCCACAGGAGAATATCAGCTGTGACGGATGGATTCATTCTTCATTCCAGACCCACGGTGTCGTGCGGGGTGCCGGATAGGTGAATTTGCCGGAAGCTTTTTTGCGTTTCTTCCCTTGGAGTTTGGAGAGCTGCACCGGGCTGATTTCCGGCTCCGGCAGAAACAGGTCGAGTTGCGACAGGCATCCCAGCTCCCGGAGGATGGATATCAGGGTGTCGATAGTGAAGCTTTCGCCGCGCTCGGCTCCGACGAGTGTGCGGCGGGCGATGCCGGCCTTTTCGGCCAGCGCCGCCTGTGTGATATTCCGATTGAGGCGCTCGCTTTGCAGGCGTTTTCCAAGCTCCTGCCGGATCGTCTCGTTGCTGGCAGTTTCCATATTCATCATGGCGGAATTATTGCCATTTTCAGGTGTCAGACAAGAAAAAAGTTAATTTTAATGCTCAATAAACAATAAACACAATGAGCTTAAATTTGCTCAAAAATGCAAAAAACAGGGTTTAGGAGCAATATAACGCTCTTAATAAATAAAGTTAAATTATATAGTTGTCCGGATTCCGATTAGCTGGAAATCTTACTCGCCTTCCAATATTCCGGGCTGCGGAACGTTTTAGAGGGATTCGGAGGATGGCTATGCATTTTAAAACAATATTGGCCGGGCTACTGGTTTTGTGCTCTGGAGTTTTTCCGGCGTCGGCGGAGCTGAAGCAGCGGGAATGGAGCATTGACGGCACAGTTCGTCAGGCACTGGTTTCGGCGCCGGCCTCTGCATCGACAAACAGCTTGCCGCTGGTTTTCGCTTTCCACGGTCATGGCGGCAATATGCAAAATGCTGCACGCAGTTTTAGAATACACGAAATCTGGCCAGAAACCGTCGTTGTTTACATGCAGGGACTGCCGACACCCGGCCAACTGACCGATCCGGAAGGCAGGCAGAACGGCTGGCAGAGGGACGCGGCGGATCAGGGCGGACGCGATCTGAAGTTTTTCGACGCGGTACTGAATAGTTTGCAGAAGGAATACCAAATCGATCCGAAGCGGATTTACGCGACCGGTCATTCCAACGGCGGCGGGTTCACCTATCTGCTCTGGGCGGAACGCGACGATGTATTTGCGGCCGTTGCGCCGTCGGGCGCACTTTCTTTGCCGGCTCTGCCTAAACTGAAGCCGAAGCCGGTGCTGCATCTCGCCGGAGAAACCGATCCGTTGGTGAAGTTTGCGTGGCAGGAAAAGATGATCCAGGCGGTTAGTAAACTGAACGGCTGTGCGGAAAGCGGCGGGCCGTGGGCTTCGTCCGGCGATCTGGCCGGTACGCTTTATCTGTCGGCCGCCGGCACGCCGCTGATTACGCTGATCCACCCCGGCGGGCACCAGTTTCCGAAAGAAGCGCCCGCGCTGATTGTTCGCTTTTTCAAAGAGAACGTCCGGAAATAACCGGGGCTGTATAAGCTCCGCAGCAGCTGTCTGTAACAGAGGCTTGACTTGAGATAATTTAAAACCTAGTAATTCGATAAGGTTTTAAATGAAAGGAAGGAGACAGCGATGAAAAAATGGAAATGTGAAGCCTGCGGATACATTCATGACGGTGACGAAGCTCCGGCCAAATGTCCGAAATGCGGAGCGCTCAAGGAGCAGTTCGTGCTGCTTGATGAGACAGCATCCAAACTGGTTGAGCGGTCACGCCATACCAATACGCTGCATTCGCACGTAATCGATCTGGCCCGCCAGCTTGAAGCGGCCTGCAACGCGGGCATCAAAGACGAACTTGATCCGGGTTGCGTCGACGTCTTCACCAAATCCCGCGCCATGGCGTGGCAGATCATGAAGCTCGCGATGACCGAACAGCAGCTGCATATGAAAAAAGGCAAGTGGGGCTGAGTAAAGAGGCTAAAGGCTTCTCGAGGGCGCTTCGGAAAACCGGGGCGCCTTTTTTCTGTCTTGCTTCCGGCCGGTAAATATCCTTTCATCCGGAAAAGCGGATGGAGTGAATATGGGGGAGAACAACATCCTTGAGGTTTTTAAAGCGCTGGGCGACGAAGCCCGGTTGCGGATTCTTCGTGCCGTGGAAATTGCCGAGCTGTCGGTGGCCGAAATCGTGGAAGCGCTCAAAATGCCGCAGTCGTCGGTGAGCCGTCATCTGAAGCCGCTGCGCGACAGCGGCCTGCTCGATACCCGCCGCGAAGGCACTTCGGTTTATTACCGGCGCGGGCCGGTTTTTAAAGATCAGGCTTTTGCCCAGCTGCTGAGTGATAAGCTGGCCGAACTGCGCGGCGCGAGCCGCGATCGCGCGGCGGTTGACCGCGCAATCGAACAGCGCCGCAAGGAGAGTACAAAGTTTTTTGATGAAATCGCCGGGCGCTACGGTTCGCTGACGCAGCCGGGCGGCGGCTGGCAGGCAATGGCTGCGGCACTGGCCGCCGGTTTTGTCGGGCAGACGGTGGCCGATATCGGATGCGGCGAAGGCGATCTGACGCTGCTGCTGGCGCGTTTTGCGAAACGGGTCGTGGCGGTCGACCTGTCTGCGCAGATGCTGCGCGTGGTGCAGGAGCGTTCCGCGGAAGCGGGCGTGGCGCGGCGCGTGACGGTGGAAAAAGGCGATTTGGAAAAACTGCCGCTGGATACAGACAGTATGGATTCAGCCTTTGTGAGCCAGGTATTGCATCATGCGGCGCGTCCGGGGAAGGCGCTGGAGGAAGCGGCGCGGATTTTAAAATCCGGCGGACGGCTGATTCTGCTGGATCTGGCGCAGCATGATCAGGAGTGGGTGCGCAGCGAATGGGCGGACCAGTGGCTCGGGTTCGACGAACGTGAATTGCGCGGCTGGCTGGCCGGGGCCGGACTGAAGCTGGAGACTTTTCAGACGCTGGAAGGGCCGGAGCCGGCTTTTTCCGTGGTGATGATTGTTGCAACGAAAGAAGAGAAGAAACGGAGTAAATAGACATGGCGAAGAAAGCGATTTCAAAGAAGCAGGATTATGTAGTTAAAGACCTTTCGCTGGCAGCGTTCGGCCGTAAGGAAATGGAGCTGGCTGAGCACGAAATGCCCGGTCTGATGGCACTGCGCGAAAAATACGGCAGGGACAAGCCGCTCAAGGGCGCGAATATCACTGGATCGCTCCATATGACAATTCAGACAGCGATGCTGATTGAGACCTTGCAGATTCTCGGCGCCAAGGTCCGCTGGGCGAGCTGCAATATTTTTTCAACGCAGGATCACGCGGCTGCTGCAATTGCCGCGACCGGAACGCCGGTGTTTGCTGTGAAAGGCGAGTCGCTGGAAGAATACTGGGATTATACCGACCGTATCCTTGACTGGGGCAACGGCAAAGGTCCGAACATGATTCTCGACGATGGCGGCGACGCTACGCTGTTTGTACACCTCGGACTGAGAGCGGAAAGCGATCCTTCCATTCTGGACCGCAAACCGGGCAGCCACGAAGAAAAAGTTCTGCTGGCTCAGCTGAAGGCTGCGCTGAAGAAAGATCCGAAACGGTTTTCGCGCATTGCCAAGGGAATTATCGGTGTCAGCGAAGAAACGACCACAGGCGTACACCGGCTCTACCAGATGATGGAGCGCGGCGAGCTGCTTTTCCCGGCATTCAATGTGAACGACTCGGTGACCAAGTCGAAATTCGACAATCTCTATGGATGCCGCCACTCGCTGGTGGACGGTATTATGCGCGCTACCGACGTGATGCTCTCAGGCAAGGTTGCCGTGGTTGCCGGTTACGGCGATGTCGGTAAAGGTTCCTGTCAATCTCTTAAGGGGCAGGGCGCGCGGGTCGTCGTCACAGAAATCGATCCGATTTGCGCTTTGCAGGCTTCGATGGAAGGCTATGAAGTCATGACGATGAACGACGCCTGTTTGATCGGCGATCTGTTTGTCACCACGACCGGCTGCTGCGATGTCATCACCGAAACGCACATGCGTAAGATGAAAGACATGGCGATTGTTTGTAACATCGGCCACTTCGACAGCGAAATTCAGGTCGAAAAGCTGAAGAAATACAAGTGGAGCAACATCAAGCCGCAGGTCGATAAGATCACCTTCCCGAATAAAAAGAGCATCCTGCTGCTGGCCGAAGGACGCCTGGTAAACCTCGGTTGTGCAACCGGCCATCCGAGCTTCGTGATGTCTAACAGCTTTACCAATCAGGTGTTGGCGCAGATGGAGCTCTACTGCAACCCCGGCAAGTATCCGGTCGGTGTTTACACGCTGCCGAAGAATCTCGACGAAGAAGTAGCAAGGCTGCATCTGGAAAAAGTCGGCGTCAAACTGGAAAAACTTTCCCGTGCCCAGGCCAAGTACCTTGGCATTTCGCCGAACGGGCCTTTCAAGTCAGCGCATTACCGTTATTAATCCGGATGTGCGCGCCTCCGCTCTTAGATTGGGCGGAGGTTTCTGGCTGGCATTTAAACGATAGGTTTGGCGGCTAAATAATCAATAGCGGTCCTGGAAGTCACAATTTCTTCTGTTCTGCCTGATGTAAACTGGAACTTTCAGGTTGCTTTTTCTAAGATTTTATTGTAGTAATCAAATAATAGAAAAAGGAGGCAGGTGTATGGCAACAAACCCCATTGGAAAAGGTCCAAGACCATCGGCATTAATATGCCGAGAGGAATGGCGGAAGATTTGGAAAAACGTGCAGATTCAATGCATATTTCCAAGAGCAAGTACTGCAAGATTGTTCTTCAGCAGTGGCTCCAGTCCGGCAAGAAATTGACCTTGGCTGAAAAGAAGTAGGAAATTCTCCGGACTTCGGCGGATATTTTCACTGAAAATATCTGGAAAAGCGCTCCGTAATCACGGAGCGTTTTTTATGTCTGCAAAGATTGCGGCCGCAGCGGCTGCAGGATCTTTAGCTTGCAGGATCGGGCGGCCGACTACCAGATGCGTAGCTCCCTGTTGAACAGCAAAAGCCGGCGTTGCCACACGTTTCTGGTCTCCAACCTCGCCATCCGGCATCCGGATACCCGGCGTTACCAGTAGAGCGTTTGGAAACTTTTGGCGCAGCACACCCGCCTCGTGGGCGCTGGTTACCAGTCCGTCAATTCCTGAGCTGATCGCCAGTCCGCCCAGTGCCAGCGCCTGATCAGATACACTGCGGGTGATACCCAAATCGACGAAGTCGTTCTGCGACAGGCTGGTCAGCGTGGTGACCGCCACCAGTTTCGGAGGATTCAAACATTCACTCGCCGCTTCGGCCGCAGCCTCCAGCATTGCCCGGCCGCCGATGGCATGTACGGTCATGAGATTCACGCCGTGGCTGGCTGCAGTTTTTACCGCATTGGCAACGGTACGCGGGATATCGTGCAGTTTGAGATCCAGGAATATCTTTTTATTCCGTTTTTTCAACGGATCGAGGATGGACGGCCCCTCAGCGCAGAAAAGCTCAAGGCCGACCTTATACCACTCAATAGTGTCCGGCAGCCGGTTGAGGACTTCTTCCATCTCACGGGCGGTTGAAACATCCAGCGCAACAATCAAAGCAGGTTTCATTTTATTCCTTTCCTTAAAATCCGGTTGCGCTAAAAATCCCCAAAGAACGGCTGGAAAGCAAGGATTAGTTCATGCAGCAGGAAATCGAACGCAAATTTCTGGTGATCGGCGATGACTGGCGCTCCGCTGCCGGCGCAGGGAAAATCTGCTGTCAGGGCTATATAACCTCCGGGCCGTCCAGCGCCACAGTTCGCGCCCGCCTGCTGGGCGAAAAAGGGTTTTTGACTATTAAAGGGCCGACGGAGAGCATGTCCCGACCCGAATTCGAGTATGAAATTCCTGCCGCTGATGCGGAATACCTGATTGAAAATCTCTGCGGCGACCGGCTGGTTTCAAAAAAACGGTACACGCTTGAAGTTGGCGGAATGACCTGGGAAGTTGACGAGTTTGCCGGACTGAATGAGGGGTTGATCGTGGCCGAGATTGAGCTGAAGAGTGAAGATCAGTTCTTCATCAGACCGGCGTGGCTGGGCGCCGAAGTTACTTTCAATCCGCGCTATACCAATGCGGTTCTGGCCCGCCATCCCTTCACGCGGTGGTGATTTTTACCAAATTTTTTAAGAAACCGCTTAACACAAGAATATTAAAGAGTAGTATACATTGAAAATTACTTACTCAGTAATGAAGGGGGCGAATGAAAAAGGCGGTTATTATTTTTGTTTTGGGAGTGGTGGTGCACAGCGTCTATGCGGAGCTGTTCACATTCGATCTGGTTAATAAGAATGGCACATCGTGGGACGGTCTGTCGGCGGGAGTTTATACTAACACGGGCGGCGGGCAGCCTCTTGAAGCAGCACTGTCTGTGCATTTAAACGGAAGTTACAGCACCGGCAGTCAGCTTAATTCGACGACATCTGAATTTGGTATCAATGCGGTGGGCAGCGGTGACGAGACCGCGCTCTTTGACACCAACAACGGTCAGGAGGCCCTGTGGGTTTCGTTCAACAGGGCGGTAACGATCAAATCAATTACGGTTTCCAGCTTTACCGGCGGTAATGTTGAAACCGGTGCCTGGCAGGTCGCGGAAGGCAGTCTTGTTAATTTTACCTCCAGCGGAACTTACACCGTTGATGCGGTTCTGAATCAAGGTTCATACTTCAAGGTAATCGCTGTAAATGAAGGCGGAGGAAACGGCTGGAGTCTTAACTCCTTTACGGTGGAAGCTGTACCGGAGCCTGCGACGATTGTCATGCTCAGTCTCGGCGGGCTGGTCGCTGGCATGATGCGCCGGGTATTGGTTGCGTAACCGGTTTGGCATATGGCAGGAAACACTTCGGACTCCGGGGCGTTTTTCTTTTTCCGGATATTGGAAAACTTCCCGGAGGCGGCTACACTACTTGTATGAACATTTTCGAAAAAATCATCAACCGCGAAATTCCGGCAACCATTGTCTATGAGGATATCGACACGCTCGCTTTTATGGATATCGGCCCGATCATCAAAGGACACACGCTGGTGATTCCGAAGACCTGCTACGATCCGGTCACTGAAACGCCCGATGAGGTTGTTGCCAAACTGATGCTTGTTGCCAAGCGCATTGCTGCCGCTCAGATCAAAGGATTGGGCGCCGACGGCGTCAATATAATCCAAAACAACGGCAAAGCCGCCGGACAGGTGGTACCGCATATCCATTTTCACGTCATTCCGCGCTTTGAAGGCGACGGACACCACTGGAACTGGGCGGCCAAAAAATATGACAGTCCTGCCGAAATGGAAAAACTTGCCGGGCAGATCCGCGAAGGGCTGGCCGAATGAAACATCCGAACGCCGAAGAACTTTTACAGGGCATCCTGGATCGCGACCCGCGCTACACAGCCGAGGCCTATACCTTTGTTCGCGCCGGACTTGATCACACGGTTCGCCGCCTTGAAACACCGCGCCACGTCAGCGGGCAGGAACTGCTCGACGGTATCCGCGAATTCGCTCTGGCCGAATTCGGACCGATGAGCAAAACGGTTCTTAACAGCTGGGGCATTCTGCGAACCGAAGACGTCGGCGAAATCGTTTTCAATATGGTGGAAACCGGACTGCTCGGCAAAACCGATAAAGACAGTCGTGCTGATTTTGCCAACGGCTATGATTTTGACGAAGCTTTCCGCAAACCCTTCCAGCCGCGCGGTGTGAATAAGCAATCCTAACTGACGGATTTTCCGGCGGTTTCCAGAATGGCGCCGAGGTCGGCTTCTGTAACACCGGAAAACCAGATGCCTTGAGGATGAAGCAGTACGTTTGGCCCTTGCGTGCAAAGGCCGAGACAGCCGGATGTTGAAACACGGACTTTGCCTTTCCATCCGCGCGCGGTCACTGCCGCTTTCAGCTTATCCTTCAGCACGCCGCCGCCTTTAGTGCCGCACCCGGGGTTTGCCAGATTGTTTTCCCGCACATTCGAACAGATAAAAATATGGCAGAGGTAGGGAGTCGGCTGTCTGTTCATAATGCACCTTCCGATTTTAAAAGCAGGATTTTCCAGGGAAGTCCGCTGCCGAATCCGCCGGGCCCGTTTTTGGCGGTGACTCGGTGGCAGGGAATAAAAACCGGCAGCGGATTTGCTCCGCAGGCTGTACCGACAGCGCGCACGGCCTTCGGCCGTCCGATCGCGGCGGCGATTTCGCCATATGTGCGCGTCTGTTCGCGCGGAATCTTTTTCATTGCACGCCACACCGCCTGCTGGAATCGGGTTCCTTCAGGAACTTTAACCGGCCCGAACTTCTGCTCGATCTGCCGGAAAAAATTTGTGGAGGTGAATTCGGAATTCATTACTGAAAATTCAACGGCTGGTTTCTTATTGAGGTGCGGCAGATCCAGCGCAATCGCTTTTCCGTCACCGTCCAGCGTCAGCGTGATCACTCCCCATGTTGTTTTGAATTTTACGGTTTTCATTACCACTTGCGGTTACAGATTAAGTGCCGCGCTATTTCCGGTGCTGATCCCAGTCAGAACCTTTTGACTCGGCGGAAGGATATGTCGGCGGGCCTCTCCTGAAGATTCCCTGTTTGCCTGAATTTCCGGTAACCGGCGAAGTCGGAACCTGTATCCGCTCCGGTCTGGACACCTGAGTTTCGCGGGCCGGAGTAATTGTACGTTCACGTTGCAAGTCCGGGGCCGCCGTGCTTTCGCGTTGAGGTTGAACCTTTTGTCTGTGCTCGATCGTTGGTGTTCCGGCGGCTTTATGCTCCTCGGTCGGCTGAATGGTCTGTCTGTGCTCAACCGGTTTAGGCTGATCGGCCGGTTGAACCATTCGCTTACGTTCGGTCGTAGGCGACACAGTGGCTTTACGTTCTTCGGTAGGCTGAGCGGTTTGTTTGCGCTCAATCGGCCGGGTGACAGTGGTCCTGTGTTCCGCAGACGGCTGAGTCGTTCTGGATCCTGCAGCCGAAGACTCCCAGCGGTTCCGGTTGTCGCTGTAGGTATGCACAGCGGTTGACTGCCGGGAAATTTTCTGCCGTGCATCGGTATCAATCCGTTCATATTTCATCGGGGTTTTGCGGACGGCGGCAGACTCTATGGGCTGAACCAGCTGAGAAGTATGGCGCTGCGGCTCGGGCAGTCTGGACAGCCGGGATTCCTGTTCGCGGAACGTATGAGCCGGACGGAGGTTTCTGTCGTCGCAGCGACGGCGATACTCGTCCCGCGTATGTTCTTCCCAGCGCGGTTCGGCATGATGTCTCCAGCGGCCATGCTCATAGATCGGATCGTACCAGGTGTGGTACCGCCGGCTTTCAAACCACGGGAAGATACCGATGCTCAGGTAAACGCTGTCGTAGTAATCGCCGAAGTAATAGTGGCAGTAACGCGGGTAGGCGAACAGGCTGACCTGAAGCAGGCCCACATCGACCACAATGCTGGGGGAGAACGTAAAGGCGACGCGCCCGTAAACTGCCGGCGGGAAATAAACCGGCGCAAACAAAACGCCCCGGCGTTCCAGCGTGTAATCCCAGTGTCCTTCGGCGAAAATGTAGCCGCGCGGAGTCATGACGTAGTGAGACGGTATCCAGACCCAGTTCGGCTGCGCAGTCAGCCAGTAACCGGCCCGCCGGATATACCGGCCTTCAGACCAGTACATGCAGGGCGGCACCCAGATCATGTCCGGCGAGGGTTGAAGAGTAACCGGCTCCAGATCTTCGACCGCCGGCGGAGCCGGAAGGTATACAATCTCCCGGGCGTTGGCCGGCGCCCAGTATCCGGAAATCCATTCCCATCCGCCGGAGACTTGCACCCAGTATCCCGGCACCCAGGACATATTCGGCGGAGCCGCGCGCCAGCAGGCACTGACCCAGATGTAACCCAGACGGTCTGCATCCCATGACCAGTATCCCGGAATCCAGGCATACTGTGAACCCTGCGGCTTTTCTGCCGGCGGAACTTCCTGGATATTAGGCGGCGGTTGCAGCGGAACAATCAGACCTGCCTGAGATTTCATGGTAACCGGTCCGGCAAAAGCCTCGTGCACCGGACCGCGGCTCAAAACTTCCGGCTGCTCCTGAGCCGGCGCTGCCGGAGGAGTCGTGGCGGTATCCTGTGCGGACAACTGGTGACTGCCCAGTGATGTCGCTGCGAGAAATGAAATGATCCATGATGCAGAACGAGAACGGCAGTGATTCATAATCGGCGCTCCCAGGTTAAATGTTCCTGTTGTTTCAAAGTGATGGTTCGGTCAGAAAGAGAACTCATCAAACTGCCGGAAATATAGTCCGGGACGGGAAAAATAGCGAATATAAACGGGACGCCGCAAAACGCGGCGTCGATGACAAAAGGCCGATTACAGGCTTGGAATGGTAAGCGCCTGGCCGACCCTTATGTCGGTTTCGCTTTTCATCCGGTCGCGGTTGGCGTCATAGATTTTCCGCCACTTGCCGGTATCGCCATAAACCGACCCGGCGATACGACCAAGGGTGTCGCCGGGGCGGACCTGATAGGTGCGGGCCGCTTTGACCGGCTCAACTGCTTTGGCGGCAACAGGTACTGCAACCGGAGCCGGCGCGGGCCGGCCGGCCGGAGGCTGGGTCAGAAGAGTTCTCACGTTGGCGACCGCTGCCGGAGCGGCCCCGCCGGCGGTCTCGAGCTGCTTGCGGAGCATATTGTTTTCGCGCGTCAGCCGCACCAGTTCTTCCGAAACATCGCCGCCGGATATGCCGGTTTCCCCCGCCAGTGAAATTTTCGCCTGCCGGATCCAGTCCTGAATCAATGCGCGTTTTTCGGTGAGCGGACGTTTCTCAAGATAGCGTTCATAGTGGTAAATTGCGCGGGCATAATTCTTTTCGTGCTGGTGATAAATCATAGCCAGTTCCAGGTCGGGGCGGCCCAGCTCCGGCTTCTTTGCCAGCGCCGTTTCGAACTGGCCGATAGCTTCGTCCCAGTTTTTCAGGCGGAGCTGCTCAAGGCCTTTACGGACGCGGGCGTCTTTTTCGTCCGCTGCGTCGAGCTGTGCGCCGTTTTTCTGGCCGCATCCGGCGAGCAACAGTGCGCAGGTGATGATAAAAATGAACTTTTTCATAATCAGAAAAACAGTTTGAAGAATTTCAGAATGCCCTGGCTCCACGGAACGCGGTGCGAGATGCCACCCTTGCCTTCGAAGGTATGCAGGTTGGCGAGGTACCACTCATAGTTGCAAACCAGCGCCTGCTTGTTGGAAAACTTCGGATGGAAATTCAGCTTCTGCGCAATTTTCTCTGTCGAAACAAATGAATCTTCGCAGGCGGTTTCGTAAACCCATTTGTAGAGAGGCGAGAGCTTGAAGAACTCAAGAATACGCAGCGCCAGAATCAGCGGCTTGGCCGGAGTTCCGATCACTTTCCTGCCGAAGCCGGCGCGGTCAAGCACCGCCTGATAGTCCTCTTTCATCGTCGTGAAGTCCGTTGCTCCGACGTTGAAGATATCATTCACCGCCGCCTCGTCCTTGGTGAGGCAGAGCCAGATTGCTTCACAGAGGTCTTCGACGGCGAGCAGCTGGTAGCGGTTATTGCCGCTTCCGATCATCGGAAAATTTTTGCCGTCTTTTGCCCAGTCGTAGAACAGGGCGAAAACGCCGAGCCGTTCCGGGCCGACGAACGACTTCGGGCGGATGATCGGCACGCACATTCCTTTGGCGCGGTATTCGAGGCAGACTTTTTCCGCTTCGATTTTGGCGTGGCCGTACGGACCGACGCCGATCATCGGGTCGGTTTCAAACAGCGGATGATGATCCGGAATCCCGTAAACGGCGGTCGAAGAGATATGCACGAACCGCTCGACCTTTTCCTTTTCCGCCGCCGCCAGCAGAATGCGGGTCCCTTCGATGTCGGTAGAGAAAATTTCTTCTTTCGTATAAAGGGGCAGGGCGGCGGCTGTGTGGATGACCCAGTTCACGCCTTTCATCACCTCGCGCACGGTTTCTGCATTGCGGATATCGCCGACCACCGCGTTGATCCGGTTCCGTTCCGGATAATCGAACTCAACCAGATCCAGCACGGTGATATCCGTTACGCCCTGACGGAGAAGATAACGGATCATATTGATGCCGAGAAACCCGCTGCCGCCTGTCACCAAAACTTTTTTGCCCATCCGGAAATCTCCTTTGCGAAAAGCGGCAGCAGTCTGAAATACCCGTTCTGCTTGTTCAACCCAATTCTGAGCGGCTGTTTTCTGAAGCTTTCGCTTAATTTCCGAAGGGAAAAAGGATATGATAAAGCGTCAAACAGAAAGAATCCGGTCATGAAAAAACAGGCGTTTATTTTGTCTCTGTCTCTTTTTGCGGTGCTGACCGCTCATGCAGGTGAATTTGATCAGCCGGCTGTCCAAGCGCTCGGCGACATTTCATCTTACAGTCACAAAGCCGGCTATTCTCCTTCGGTCAGCGACGTCTATCTCGGTTATGACTCCGCCGGCAAGCCTGTTTCCGGCGTTGCGCTGCGTCCGATCAAAACCTATGCCACGGTGAACGGACTGGTTGCCGTGAAACAGAAAGACGGACAATGGGTGATTGATTCGGCCTCCATTCCGGATATTACGCGCATCAAAGATCCTGCCAAGCAGCGGAAAGTAATGGATGCGCTCAAGGAATTTCCGGGCAGTACGGTAAAAGACGCCAGCGGTGCCGTGCATAAAGTGGATGCCGTAACCGGCGCAACGCGCTATCAGGAAAACATCTATCTCTATTTCAACCTGCTGGCGCAAACTGCGGTTGCCGAGATCGAGAAAAATCCCGACTGGCCAAAAACCGGGCTTCCGAAATAAACAGCATGTTCCGGAAAATCCAGAATCCCGGATTTGCCGTTCCGGGGGAAATCCCGGTGCCGCGCCAACTGGCATTGAATCTTCCGGAGCCGGTTTCTTTTGACATAACCGATTATCCGGCATTTCTTGAAAATATCGGACTGGTAGGCATGGGCGGCGGCATGTTTCCGGCCGACCGCAAAGTCAGAGCCAGTCACGGCGTCCGCACGCTGGTGATCAACGGGGTGGAATGCGAACCGGGGATCACCATCGACCAGGCGGTTCTGCTTCACCATTCCCGCTGGGTTATCGCCGGAGCCGAAGCCTCCGCCCGCGCTGTCGGCGCGAAGCGGATTATTCTCGCCGTGAAAAAAGAACCGGCACTGCTCAAACAGCTGACCAAACTTTACCCCTTTGAACTGCTGACCATGCCGCGCACTTATCCGGCGGGAGCCGAAAAGCTGATCCTGTGCAAGCTGCTTCGCCGGATGCCGCCGCCGGGCGCGCTGCCGTTTCATCTCGGCGTCCTGGTACAGAACACCGTTTCGTTGCGCGCCATCGGCCGCGCGGTTCTTGACGGAATCCCGGCCGTCGAACGGCCGCTCTCGCTGGCCGCGCCGGATGCAGGCATTTATCAGAACCTCATCGTCCCGGTCGGAATCGCTTTTTGCGAACTGCTGAAGTCGGTTGATTGTCCGTATGATCCAGACCGTCAGATTTTAATTGCGGGAGGACTGATGATGGGACGCGCACTGCCGGCGGACGAACGGATCACGCCGGGAACCACTTCGATTTTAGTGCTGAACCGCAGTCGCATTGAAACGCAGGAAACCGGTTGCATCCGTTGCGGGGCCTGCTTCGATGTCTGTCCGCTCAAGCTCCACCCGGTCGCACTGGCGGATATTATCCGTAATGGCCGGCCTCACAGCGCCGCTTTCAAATCGCAGATGAAAGAATGTTTTCTGTGCGGAGCCTGCGCCGCAGTCTGTCCGGCACGTATTCCCCTTGCGGTGCATTTGCGGGAGGGTAAAAAATGTCTGTAATGAACCGGAAAAAAACCGCCGGCCCGCCTTATTTGACAGTCGGGGACAGCTCTGCTGTTCAGACTGTCTGGTGCGTTGTCATGCTTCTGGCTCTCGGCGGACTCTACAGCCTCTTTTACCAGCCGGTCTTTATCCTGAAACTTTCCGGCTACATGCTCTTTGCCACGCTGATCGAACTGCTCTACCGGCTTTTGCGCGACGGCAACCTGCATATTCCAAACGCCGGCTCTGCGCTGACAGCGGGTCTGCTGGTGATGAGTATTCCTGCTGATATGCCGGTTCACGCCGTCTGTCTTGCGCTGCTGTTTTCCATCGGCCTGATTAAACTGCCGGGCGCGAATGTTCTGCGCTTCAACGCTGCTGTGGCCGGACGCTTTTTCCTGATGATGGCTTTCGGCGCCGATATTGTCCGCTGGAACTTTGCCGGGCAGCAGCTCGACGGGCTGAGCGGAGCCACCCCGCTCGAAATCTGGTATAGCGATCAGTACGCTTCCAATCTGCTCAACCTCTTTCTCGGCCGCATCCATGAAAACTGGGAAAACCTCTATCAGATCATTCCCGGATCGCCGGGCGAACTGTTCCGTCCGGTACTGATTCTGTTCGGACTCATTCTGTTTGTACGCGGTATCATCGACTGGCGCGGCGGAGTTTCCTTTCTGGCCGCTTTTGCGCTCACCTGCGCCGTGCTTGGCGAGCCGGTTGGTTTTCATCTGCTTTCCGGCGCAGTGCTTTTTGTGGCGGTCTTTATCGTTACCGACCCGAAAAGTTCGCCCGCCAGCCGCGCCGGGCGGCTTATCGGCGGCGCGCTGGCCGGAATCATCAACGCCTGCATCCGTCACTATACCTTTTATTCCGAGGGCATCGTCTATTCCATTCTCATCATGAATCTGCTCACCCCGTCCATAGACCGTGTCACTTTCCAGATGCGCGGCTGGCTCATTCATGTGCGCCGCCACCGGTTCGCCCGGCATCTTGCGGAACAGCACATAAAATAAACTTTCCTGCCGTGGCGGGGTGGAAGTAAACTGCGGCCATGAGCACACTCAAACAGATGGGCGAACACGCCGCGATTGCGGCTCTGACCGGAAATCTCAAAGCCGTCGGCGATGACTGCGCCGTCCTGCCGCTCGACGCGAACTACGACCTTGTCCTCACCACCGACCCGCTCATCAGCGGTGTCCACTTTACGCCCGGCACCGCGCCGGAACAGATCGGCTGGAAAGCCGCCGCCCGCGTCCTGAGCGACTTCGCCGCCATGGGTGCCGACCCGCAGTATCTTTTGATCAACCTCGTCGCGCCGCCGGAGCAGGATTTCCAAACGCTGGAAAAAATCTACGCCGGAGTTTCCCGGATCCGGGAACTGTTCGGTGTCGATCTTGTCGGCGGCGACCTTGCGCAGGGGCCGACGCTTGAACTGCACGTCTTCGGCGTCGGGCGCGTACCGAAAGGTAAAGCGCTGCTCCGTTCCGGCGCGCATTCCGGCGACGTCATCTACGTTACCGGCCCGCTTGGCGGCTCCTTGGAAAGCGGGAAACATTTGAATTTTATGCCGCGCATCAAAGAAGCTAAATGGCTGCGGCAGTCCGGCTTTGTCCGCTCCATGATGGATATCAGCGATGGACTCGCCACCGACCTGCGCCACATCCTCAAGGCTTCGAAAGTCGGCGCAGCACTGGATAGCACCTCGATTCCAAAGATAAAAACGCTCGAACAGGCGCTGTTCGACGGCGAGGACTTTGAACTGCTCTTCACCGTTCACGCGGACGAAGCGAACGCCTTCGATTTCCAATGCCTGGAAGATTTAGATCAGCAGTTTTCAAGAATCGGAACCGTCACCGATCAGCAGGAAATCCTCACCCTCGACGGCGCTGTTTTGGAGCGCAAGGCCTTCGAGCATTTCAGATAAAGAAGATCAAACCCGCTGAACTCCGGCTCCTCCGCAGGCCGGACAGGTTTTCAGTATGCATGCGAAAATTCCCCCGGCGTCAATCTGGCCTGTGCCTTTGCAGCGCGCACACGGAACGAGCTGCGCGCCGTTGGTTGCATTAAAACTGGTCACGCACAGGAGGCGGCGGTCACACGTAGGACAAAGGACATATTTACCATCGAGTTTGTGGCCGCAATGAGGGCAGTAGTTCATCATGATTCTTCTCTCCGCAATGCGTGTAGCAAGTCAAAGGCTGACTCCGGACGGAGACAGTAAATTGCCGGCGGAAGGGCGTCAACTGTAAGGTTATGCCCGTCCAATGCTGCCTCGGATTACCTTCGTTTCCTTCTGTAAAAAAATATCCGTCAGGTTAACTTTGATCCGGAGGATGCAATGACCGGAAAGATAAGATGGCTGGAAAAAATGGCGATGGACGAGGTGGCGTCGGTGCTTTCCGCGCTGCCGGAGCCGCTGGCCGGACCGGCGCAGCAGGTGCCGGTTGTTTTCGAAGCGCTGCCCGATCCGGATGACGGACAGGAAGATGATCTGCTCGGACTGTTTATCGGCCCGGAACTCGCCTGCGAAGGCGACGATCCGTTGCCGCCGCAAATTATCCTGTTTCTGGAAAACCTCTGGGACGAAGCGGACGGGAATGAACGTACGTTCCGGAAAGAGGTTTGCATCACCTACCTGCACGAACTCGGCCATTACCTCGGCCTTGACGAAGACGATCTGTTTGAGCGCGGGTTGGAGTAGGGAGGATTTCTCGCAAAGGCGCAAAGCCGCCAAAAATTCTGCGGGGCTTTATTCCTGAAAATGTAGAGTCGGCTCTCAGAGCCGAAAGCCAAATTGGCTCATAGAGCCAACGCTACAATTGGAAAATTACTGAAGAGCTTCGGCGTAAAACCAGACGCCGCGGACTTTTTTGAACAGCGAGTGCTCGTGATGGCGGTCGGCGCCGTGCGGGCCGATAAACTCGGCAATGAACTCCACGGTTCCTTCGTTGTCGGAACGTCCGCCTGCTTTAACCTGGAGTACATGCAGCTTCTGCCACGTCACCTGATTCATCCAGCTGCGGATGTCGTCCGCCAGACCGGGCTCGCGCGTCGCGGGCAGGGTGGTCTTCACCAGATAGTCGACATTCTTCAAAACGTAGGCGGTATAGCGCGAACGCATCAGCGCTTCCGCTGTCGGCGCGCTCTGTTTTCCGGAAAGCCATTGTCCGCAACAGCCCTGAAAATTTTTCCCGCTTTCGCACGGGCATTCGATCGGGTTCATGGCGGGTTTGGAATGATGGATTAGGCCTTGGTTTTTTTGTCGATTCGGCGGCCACCCCTGAAAATGCAAATAGCAATAAGAATTGCGGTTGCGCCCAGTATATAGAATCTAGCTTGGCTGTGCGGGGTCAGTTGGTAGATGACCATAAGCGATGCGATGTAAGCGACAAGAACGATCCAGCCTTGCCAGCAACACGGGATACCCCAGCCCATTCCATCGCGTCGGATTGGAAACCAGACTTTCTTTTTGTTGTCCATGACTTAGCCTCGCTGTTACACCGATTTTTTTGCTCCTACCAATGCCGCTTCAAGCGCCTCGGGGTTGCGGCCGCCGGCCTGGGCGCGGTCGGGTTTGCCGCCGCCGCCGCCGCCGCACTGTTTGGCGATGGCACCGACGATCTTTCCGGCGTTCTTGCCGGCTTTGACGAGGTCGGGCGTGACGGCGCAAACGAGCGCAACTTTGCCGTTGCTGACGCCGCCGAGGATGGCGACGGCGCTTTGCAGTTTCGGCTGGAGCGCGTCCATGACGGCGCTGAGAAATTCGGCATCGGCTTCGCCCATGTTTTCAACGAGCAGTCCGTCTTTGACTTTGGAAAGTAATTCTTCGGCAATGGCCGGAGCTTTGGCCTGCATTTCGGCCTGGCGCTGTTTGGCGAGCTGTTTCTGGCGCTCAACTTCTTTGGCGCGTTCGGCTTCGGCGGCACCGGCGGCTTTCTGCTCTTCGATAAACTGTTCAGCGTGTTTTCCGCAAACGGCTTCGATGCGGCGGATACCGGCGGCGATAGCCGATTCACGCATGACTTTGAAGAGACCGATGTCGCCGGTGTTGCGGACGTGACAGCCGCCGCACAGCTCCATCGAGAATCCGTCGAAGGCGCCTTTCTTTCCGCCGAGCTGGAGGACGCGGACGACATCGCCGTATTTTTCGCCGAAGAACTGCTGGATGGCGGGCTGCTTCTGTACTTCGGTGAACGGAACTTCGGTCCAGTAAACCGGCTCGCCGGCTTTGATCCGGTCGTTGACCAGTTTTTCGATCTGCGCGATCTGTTCGTCGGAAAGTTTTTCCGGCGAGTTGAAGTCGAAGCGCATCCGTTCCGGCGCGACGAGCGAACCGCGCTGGCGGGATTCTTTGCTGACGACTTCATGGAGCGCCCAGTGGAAAAGGTGGGTCGCGGTATGGTGGCGCTGAATATCGGCGCGGCGCTCGGCATCGACGTCAACGAGAACGCCTTCGCCCGGTTCCGGCGCGCGGCCGGAAACCAGTTTGGCGCGGTGGACGATCAGTTCGCCCTGCCGCTGCGTGTCGAGAATCTGCAATTCGCCGATCAGTTTTTCATCAGCGATGAGACGGATTCTTCCGGTATCGCCGGATTGTCCGCCCATTTCGGCGTAGCAGGGGGTTCTGTCGAGGATGATGTTGAATTCCAGACCGCGGTCATCGCCCGCAGCTACAGGGGAGATTGCCTCAACCAGCGCTTCGGCTTCGAGGCTGTCGAAACCGATGAATTCGGTGGCTTTGACGTCGAGGCCTTCGCTTTCGACGAGAACGACGGATTTCTTTTTGGAGTGGTCGGCGCGGGCGCGATTGCGCTGTTCTTCCATCAGCTTTTCAAACCCGGCGACGTCAACGGTCAGGCCGCGCTCACGGGCCATCAGTTCGGTGAGGTCGAGCGGGAAGCCGAAGGTGTCGTAGAGTTTGAAGGCTTCATCCGCCGGAAAAACTGTAGCCGCGTCCGTTGGGCGCGGCCCGCGGTCACCGCCCGCGGCTACAGAGCTAAGAGAAGATGCGACTTCTTCAAACAGATCAATACCGCGGTCGAGGGTGCGGTTGAAGGATTCTTCTTCGGCTTTGAGCGTTTTCTGGACACGTTCCGCGTTTTTGCGCAGTTCAGGGAAGGCGTCGCCGAAGCTGTCGGCGACGGTGTCGGCGAGTTTGTAGAAGAAGGGTTCGCGGAAGCCGAGGGCACGACCATAGCGGACGGCGCGGCGCAGGATGCGGCGCAGGACGTAGCCGCGTCCTTCGTTCGACGGCGCAATGCCGTCGGCGATGGAGAAGGTGAGGCAGCGGATGTGGTCGGCAATGACGCGGAAGGCGATATCGGCCGGGCCGGCCATAGAGCTGCCGTATTTGAGACCGCTCATCTCTTCGAGTTTGCGGAAGATGGGTGAAAAGACATCGGTTTCATAGTTGGAGATGACGCCGGAGAAGTCCTTGAAGCCTTTGGTGCACTGAATGACGGAGCAGGCGCGCTCGAAGCCCATACCGGTATCGACGTGTTTGGCGGGCAGCGGCGAGAAGGTTCCGTCGGGATTGGCGTTGAACTGAATGAAGACGAGGTTCCAGATTTCCATACACTGCGCCGAACCGGCGTTAACCATTTTCGCGCCGCCGTCGCCTTTCGGGGAAAGGTCAACGTGCAGTTCGGAGCACGGGCCGCACGGGCCGGTATCGCCCATCATCCAGAAGTTGTCTTTGCGGTTGCCGGGAACGACGTGGTCGGCGGGCAGGTGGCGCAGCCACATTTCCTTAGCTTCGGTGTCGGCGGGCATTCTGTCGTCGCCGCCGAAGTAGGTGGCGTAGAGGCGTTCTTTGGGAAAGCCCCAGACGCTGGTGATCAGTTCCCAGGCCCAGTCGATGGCTTCCTGTTTGAAGTAGTCGCCGAACGACCAGTTACCGAGCATTTCAAAGAAGGTGTGGTGGTAGGTGTCGAGACCGACGTCGTCGAGGTCGTTATGTTTTCCGCCGGCGCGGATGCACTTCTGGGTGTCGGCGGCGCGGCCCGGATTGTAAGGACAGTTGGCCTGGCCGAGGAAGATCGGAACGAACTGGTTCATGCCCGCGTTGGTGAAGAGCAGGTTCGGGGAGTCGGGAAGCAGGCTTCCGGATTTCACGATGGTGTGCTGCTTCGATTTGAAAAAATCGAGGAACGACTGGCGGATTTCGTTAGAGGTCATGGGTCAACTCTCAGTTATAAGTTATTAGTGATAAACGGGCAGGGAATTTACCATGAACGCCTCCGATTTCACGGATTTTTTCTGTTTTTCGGACTGCGGAGGAAAGCGGCGGACAGTTTCCGTTTGACCGGAACAGGACCGGATGCGACTATCCGGCGCAACTTTATCCGGAACCAAGGAGTGTATGGGATATGAGTGACTGGATTGGCCATGAATGCGGCATTGCCGCTATCCGTCTGCTGAAACCGTTCGAATACTACGTCGAAAAATACGGTTCAGCTTCTTTTGCAATCAACCGGCTCTATCTGCTGATGGAAAAGCAGCATAACCGCGGGCAGGACGGCGCCGGCGCGGCAGTTGTTAAACTGGACGTTGAGCCGGGCAAACCGTTTATTTTCCGTTCCCGTTCGGCAGACAAAGATCCGATTGCGCGGGTACATCAGGAAATGCTCACCTCGCTGGCGGAATCGCAGGCGGAGAATCCGGAGTACGCGAACGACCCGGTCTGGCTGAAGCGCAACGCAAAGTTTGCCGGCGAACTGCTGCTGGGCCATCTGCGCTACGGAACCCGCGGACGCGGCGGCATCGATTTCTGCCATCCCTTTCTGCGTCCGAGCAACTGGCGCAGCCGCAATCTGGTGCTGGCGGGTAATTTCAACCTGACGAACAACGACGAGCTTTTTGAGGCGCTGGTGGAACTCGGCCAGCATCCGGTCGATGAAACCGATACGGTGATGGTGCTGGAGAAGATCGGCCACTTTCTCGATGAAGAGAACGACCGGCTCTTCCGCGAGTTCCGTAAGGAAGGGCTTGAGCGCGCGGTGATTTCCGAAAAGATCGCGGATCACCTTGATCTGCTGACGGTGCTGAAACGCGCCGTGAAGAATTTTGACGGCGGCTACACGATGGCGGGCATTATCGGCAACGGCGACCTGTTCGTTATGCGCGATGCCTGCGGCATCCGTCCCGGCTTTTTCTACCGCGACGACGAATTTGTGGTGGTGGCTTCCGAGCGGCCCGCGATTCAGACGGCGTTCGGCGTACCGATCGATGCGGTTCAGGAAATCAGGCCGGGTCACGCGCTGATTGTCCGCCGGAACGGCGAGGTTCTGCACGAACAGATTTCGGAGCCGCAGGAAATCCGGCCGTGCTCTTTTGAACGCATCTATTTTTCGCGCGGAACCGACCGCGACATTTACGGCGAGCGCAAGCAGCTGGGCCGCCAGCTCACCGAGCCGGTTCTGAAGGCGGTTGAATACGATCTGGACAACACCGTTTTTTCCTACATCCCGAACACTGCCGATGCCGCGTTTTACGGACTGATGGAAGGGGCCAAGGCGTATGTGGCGGAACGGGCGAAATATCACATCCTGCACGAACGCAATCTGACTGCTGAACGGATTGTTGAGCTGGTCAACTACCAGCCGCGCATGGAAAAGATCATGACGAAAGACGCCAAGCTGCGCACCTTCATCACCGCCGATTCCGACCGGCGCGAGCTGGTTTCGCTGGTTTATGACACGACTTACGGCGTAGTGAAGAAAACCGATACGCTGGTGATTCTGGACGACTCAATTGTACGCGGCACGACGCTGCGCGAAAGTATTCTGCGGATTCTCGACCGGCTCCAGCCGAAGAAAATCGTCATCGTCTCTTCCGCGCCGCAGATCCGCTATCCCGACTGCTACGGCATCGACATGTCCAAACTCAAGGACTTCGTCGCCTTCCAGGCGGTTGTCGCGCTGGTGAAGGAAAGCGGGCGCGAAGCGGTGCTCAAGCAGATTTACGAAGCCAGCAAAGCGAGTCTTGTCCTGCCGCGCGAGCAGGTGAAAAACGAGGTGAAAGCGCTTTACGCGCCGTTCACACCTGCCCAGATTGAAAAGAAGATCGCGCAGATTCTGCGGCCGGCCGACCTTAAGGCGCAGTTCCAGGTGATCTACCAAAGCATTGAAGGTCTTCACGCCGCCTGTCCCAAACACAAAGGCGACTGGTATTTTACCGGTGACTATCCCACGCCCGGCGGCAACCGCGTCGTCAACCGTTCCTTTGTCAACTTCATGGAAAACAGCGACGCGCGGGCCTACTGATTATGGAAACAAGACCGAAACTGACGGACTTCGACCTGTTCCTGCTCGGCAAGGGAACTCATTACCGCACCTATGAAAAACTGGGTGCGCATCTGCTGGAAGAGGACGGAAAGAAGGGCGTCTATTTCGCGGTCTGGGCTCCGAATGCGCAATACGTCAGCGTGATCGGTTCATTCAATAACTGGGAAGCGTGGATTCATAAGATGACGCCGATCGGTAATTCCGGCGTCTGGGAGCTTTTCATTCCCGGCGTCAAAGAAGGCGATCAGTATAAATTTGAAATCAAAGGACAGGGCGGTTTCTGGGCGCAGAAGTCCGATCCGTATGCTTTCGCCGCCGAAGTGCGCCCGCGTACCGCGTCGGTGGTTTTCGATTTGGGCCGCTATGAGTGGAACGATGCCGAATGGATTAATCAGCGCGGGCAGACCAGGTGGCATGAAAGACCGGTCAGCGTTTATGAAATCCACATGGGCTCGTGGAAGCGCAAGGTGGAAGAAGGCAACCGCTGGCTGACGTACCGCGAGCTGGCGGAGCAGCTGATTCCGTATGTTAAAGAAATGGGCTACACACACATTGAGCTGATGCCGATTGCCGAGCATCCGTTTGACGGATCGTGGGGCTACCAGACCAGCGGGTACTTTGCGCCGACTTCGCGCTTCGGCACGCCCGATGATTTCCGTTTTTTTGTCGACCGCTGCCATCAGGCAGGAATCGGCGTCATTCTCGACTGGGTTCCGGCGCACTTTCCGAAGGACGCGCACGGCCTCGGCTATTTTGACGGTACGCACCTTTATGAACATGCCGACCCGCGGCTGGGCGAGCACATGGACTGGGGCACGCTCATCTTTAATTACGGCCGCAACGAAGTCAGCGGGTTCCTGCTCTCCAACGCCGTATTCTGGGCGCACGAGTATCATATCGACGGCCTGCGCGTGGATGCCGTTGCCAGCATGCTTTATCTCGACTATTCGCGCAAAGCGGGACAGTGGATTCCCAACCGCCATGGCGGCCGCGAAAATCTGGAAGCGATTGAATTCATCAAGCACTTCAACAGCATGGTGCATGCGGAATGCCCCGGCTTCCTGACCTTTGCCGAAGAATCAACCGCGTTCCCGCAGGTTTCGCATCCGGTCGATTTCGGCGGTCTCGGCTTCGACTTCAAGTGGAACATGGGCTGGATGAACGACACGCTGAAATATTTCAGCAAAGATCCGGTTCACCGGAAATATCATCAGGGCGACCTGACGTTCTCCATGATCTATGCCTTCACCGAAAACTTCATCCTGCCGTTTTCGCACGACGAAGTTGTCCACGGGAAAGCCTCGTTGCTCGACAAAATGCCCGGCGACTTCTGGCAGAAATTCGCCAACCAGCGCCTGCTCTTCGCCTATATGTTTGCGCATCCCGGCAAAAAGCTGCTCTTCATGGGCTGCGAAATCGGCCAGTGGCGCGAATGGGACGCCGCGACCAGCCTCGACTGGAACCTGCTGGCCTACGATCCGCACCGGAAACTTAAAACGCTGGTGGCGAAACTGAACAGTCTCTACACCGGCGAAGCAGCGCTATACGACATTGAATCATCCTGGCAGGGTTTCGACTGGATCGATTTTCACGATGCGGCAAGCTCCGTCGTTTCCTTCCTGCGCAAAGGACGCGATTCGCAGGAAATCATCGTTTGCATCCTCAACCTTACGCCGACGCCGCGCAACGGTTACCGGATCGGCCTGCCGCAGGCCGGCGACTGGAAAGTCATTCTCAACACCGACGCCGCAACTTACGGCGGAAGCAATGCCGGTCCTAAAGAAGAAGCGGTTTACGACGCGCACCACCTGCCATGGCACGGTAAAGGATTCTCCATCCAGCTCGACCTGCCGCCGCTCGGCGCACTCATGCTGAAGTTTCAGCGGTAGGTTTTATCAGGAGTTTCGCCGGCCGGAAAAATCATGTGCCGGACGTGTCTTCCAGGTGCTCCTGTGTTTTCCACAGCATCTCTTTGAGTTTCACCAGCTGGATCGGTTTGACGAGATAGTCATCCATTCCGGCCTCAAGCCCGCGGATGCGTTCTTCTCCGGCGGCATGAGCCGTCATGCCGATAATAACCGGCCGGGGGCCGCCTGCCGAGCGGTTGCAGATTTGCCGGGTGGCTTCCAGTCCATCCATGCGCGGCATCTGGATATCCATCAGAACGATGTCGTAGGACTTGGCGGCGGTCATTTCGATCGCTTCAATTCCGTCCTGCGCAAGGTCGGCGCTGTAGCCGAGTTTTGAAAGCATGCGTAACGCGACTTTCTGATTGAGCTGGTTGTCTTCAACGACCAGCAGTTTCAGAGGGCTGGCAGCAGCCTGCGCATTGGAGACCGCAACCACTTCGGTGTAGTTGCCGCCTTCGCCGTGCAGAATGTTGGCAATATTCTGGTGGAGCAAAGCCGGTTTCACCGGCTTGACCAGATATGATGAGATATCGATTGCCTCAGCCGGTTTTTCCAGTCCGATCGATGTCAGCACAATAATCGGCAGTTCGTGGGCCGGCCGCAGTTTCCGGACTTCCCGGATCAGCATGGCCCCGTCCATAGAAGGCATTTGCATGTCGGAGATCATCAGGACGTATTTCCGTCCGTCCCGGATGGATTGCAGCGCGTCAGCCGGACTGCCGAACGCGACGGGCTCCAGACCCCAGCGGATGAGCTGGGCCGACAGGATTTTCAGATTGGTTTCGTTGTCGTCGACAATGAGTACGTCGCGGTGATCAACGGTAAACGGCTTTTGGTCGGCGTGTACTGTTTTTACCCGCCGGGCGGCCGAAACCAGAATGGTGAAATGGAACACCGATCCTTTGCCCGGAATACTTTCAGCCTGAAGGCTCCCGCCCATCAGTTCGCTCAGGCGGCGGCTGATGGTGAGGCCGAGGCCGGTGCCGCCGTACTGCCGGGTTGTGGAGGTGTCGGCCTGTGTAAAGGCCTCAAAGATCCGGTCGAGTTTATCTTTTTCAATCCCGATGCCGGTATCGCGAACTGCAAAGGTAAGCTGATAGCCTTTGCCGGACGGTTTGCCGGAAACTGAAACGCCGACTTCGCCTTTGTGCGTGAACTTAAGGGCATTGCTCAGCAGGTTCAGAAGAATCTGGCGCAGACGTCCCGCATCGCCGCGTACAACAGACGGGACATCGCTGCCCATCTCGCAGGTCAGCTCGATACCTTTTTCCGCCGCCTTGGAGATCATCAGATCCAGAGTGTCTTCGACGCATCGGGTCAGATCAAAATCCTGTTCATCAATCTCCATCCGTCCCGCTTCAATTTTGGAGAAATCCAGAATATCGCTGATGATGGACAGCAGCCCTTCGCCGCTGGTCCGGATGGTATTGGCAAAGTCCCGCTGTTCAGGATCGAGTTTGGTTTCCATCAGCAGATCGGTCATACCGATGACCGCGTTCATCGGAGTGCGGATCTCATGACTCATGTTGGCCAGAAAGGCGCTTTTCGCCAGATTCGCCGCGGCGGCCTGCGCGGCCATCGCATTGGCTTTTTCAGTGGCTTCTTTGAGCTGGAGGTTGGCCTCTTTAAGTTGGATTTCCGCCTGCTTACGGTCCGTGACCGACCAGACCGCTCTCATTAAGAGAGAGACCTGGATGACATCCGTTTGATCATATGCGGACGCTTTATTTGCCAGCCCCACAACTCCGACAATCTGTTCGCCTCTGAAAACCGGAACCGTCATGAAGTTGGAAAGGTGGACATGGCCCTGCGGATAGCCTTTCTTTAAGGAGTTCGTCGCCTGAAAGTCGTTAACAATAATCGGGCGGCGCTGCCGGACGGCTTCACCCCAGATACCGGTTTTATCCAGCTCGTAGCAGGTTTGCGGATTGGCCACGGCGCATGACGGCATGACATCTTTTGACCAGGTGTTGAGTACAAACTCTTTGCGGTCTTCATGGTAGTGATAGATGTAGCCGATTTTGCTGCCGGTCAATGCGATGACCTGCTCCAGTGAATAATCGAGGAATTCCTGAATGGTGTCCGACGGATGCTGCAGAATATCGGTCAGTTTTTGCAGCCGTGCGTTGTTCCGTGCGACATCTTCTTCCGCCCGTTTGCGCATTAACGCTTCGCCGATGTGCGCTGCAATGCTTTCAAGCCGCTCAATTACAGGAAGAGAAAAACATCCCTTCCTGCGGTCATTGAGCTGCAGCAGTCCGGCGATCTCGTTTTTCATGCGGATCGGCACAAGCGCGATCGAGGCGTATCCCATATGAATGCAATGGTTATGCGGGTTCAGCCGCGGATCCTGATCGGCCGGCAGATCGAGCAGCGGGAGCGAATCGTTGATCCAGAAGCTTCCGCCCTTTGTGAACAGCGGATGGGAGAGGCCGGCTTTGCCGGAAATCACCAGGCCGCAGGTACATTCCAGACAGACTTTTCCGTCGCAGTCACGGCGCGGCGCGCCGCTTTCTTCGCGTCCGATAATTGTATTTTCTTTTTGCAGAAAGTCATCCGGGAAGCCGTCCTGCACGAAGTACGGGAAGTCATCCCCGTTTTTAAGGCGCATACCCAAGGCTTCTATCCCGGTTTGTTTTTTTATCGCGGCAAGAATGCGCTGAACGGATTCACGCTGGGAATACGGCTCATTGAGAATCTGCAGAATTTGATTGTCCAGATCGCGATAGACTTCCATCTGCTTGCGCTCGGCGATGTCATCGATCGTGCAAATCATATAGTCCACACTGCCATCGGATTTACGTACGCATCCCACGGAAATTATTGCCCAAACAACTGTGCCGTCTTTGCGGATGAAACGCTTTTCCAGCCTATACTGTTCAATTTGACCCGCCATAACGCGGTTGAACTGTTCCAGATCGGCGGCAAGATCGTCCGGGTGTGTCATCTCCGCCCAGGTCATGCGGACGATTTCCTCCCGCGTATAGCCCAGGATGGCGCAGAGCCGCTCATTCACTTCAATCCACCCTTTCTCAGGCGAGGTAATGCTTATGCCGTGCAGGGGCATCTGGAAGTAGATGCGGAAACGGGCCTCGCTTTCACGCAGCTGTTCACGCCGGCGGTATTCCTCGGTTACATCGCGGAAAACGAGCACAGCACCGATAACGGTTCCGGCTATGTCATGAATCGGCGCACAACTGTCAGCGATCTGGAGTTCCGTTCCGTCGCGTGCGATGAGTACGGTGTGATTGGCCAGTTCGATGATGCGATCTTCGCGCAGAGCGCGGTCAACCGGGATTTCAACGTTCTGCCGGGTCTGGGCGTGAATGATGCGGAAGACATCGGCGATCGGGCGGCCTTGAGCCTCTTCGGTGCGCCATCCAGTGAATTTTTCGGCCATACCGTTGAGGCTGACAATGTTGCCTTTAGCGTCGCACGAGATCACTCCGTCGCCGATTGAGCGCAATGTGGCAGACAGAAGAACTTCGCTTTCCTGGAGTTCTGCCTGCTGGGCGCGGATACCCGTATCGGTGCGGCGGAGCAGGACATAGATGAAGCTCAGCAGCAGCGCCAGCAGCACTCCGCCGGCGGCTTCACCCAGAAGCAGCAGACGCATAAAGGCGGCCTTTTTGGCGGTGATATCGTACATGACCAGCAGGTCGCCGACGTCTTTGCCGGCGGCGTCCAGCAGTGGCGTCGAGGATACCCGCCAGTTCTTTCCGTTTAAAACGAGCTCTACGTTTGTTTCATTAACAGCACGATTCTTCGCCTCATGATCCACCATCGGTGCGAAGGCATCGGACAGGCGGCCCTGAGAGGCGTAGATGATCACGCTGTGGGGCAGGCGGTTCCAGTCCGCCTCCCTTCCGAGCAGGCGCATACCGTTTTCCCAGGCCTCCCGGTTGAGATTTTCTTTGTGAATGGCTATGGCCAGTTGTACGCCGGGCCGGGTATCCAGCAGGTTGAGCGCATCTTCGATCTCCTTGCCCAGTTCCACATAGCCAACGAGCCGCGTGTCCTCAAAAACCGGCCGAACGACCCGCAAGGTAAAGGTTCCCAGCGGCCCCAGCTCGATGCCGGAAGCGGTTTTCCCGGTCCGTTCAGCTTCGATGGCTGTGAAGCGGTCAATACGGTCGCCGCGCTTTCCCGGTTCGTGGACGCGCAGAAGACAGACACGGTTGGTATCTGAAAAGTAAAAATGCGTGATGTTGTTTTCTTTGCGCAGTGTATTGAATGCCGGAAGCCACTCGGCCAGCAACCAGTCGATATCGCCTTCGCGCAAAGCCTCCTGAACCGTGATGTTGGAAGCGATGGGTGATAAAGCTGCCGCCAGTCCGGTGGTCTGCCGGTCCAGGATTGCGCGCAGATTTCCGGTAATATCGGAAGTGTCGGCTGTGATTTCTTCGGCCAATTGATTCTGATACTGCTGACGCAGAAGCAGCCCCGCAGCGGTCAGCAGCAGGATTACCATGGCCGACAAGGGAGGCAGAAGGCGCCGCAGAAGCGGTTTGGGCGCGGCGTTTACGCGGCAGGCTGCAAAGAATACAGCGGATGCGCCGATGAGCAGCACGAGCATCAGTCCAATGGGCAGGGCCGCTTTTGCGGCCGCATCCCATTTCCACGCCTGGGCATCAATATCCATTGCCAGCACGGCGAGCATCGCCCCGGTTTTCGGATCAAAGATCGGTACGGCACCGCTGACAAATGTGCCCCATTCATCCGTATAAGGCCCTTCGGTATCCGCGAGTTTGGTTGTAAACACACGCCGGAAATTTTCCGGTGCGTCGGTATAAATCATCCCGGCCGGGGATTCATTTACCGATCCGGCAGGTTCGTTGTCCGCAAAGAAAAACACCGTATCGTCAGTCTGCCGGCCCATCAGGTAAATAAACCGGCATCGCGGGTCGGTTGAACAGATGGCGGCCAGCTGTTCCTTGATCCGCAGATAGTCCGGGCTGGTAAGATCTGCTTTTGTACCGGAAAGATTCCTGAGGCTCTCGACATTCAAAGCCTGCGCCACCATGCCTGTCTGCCGGAGCAGATCGGCGCGCATTTTCCGGTCGGTTCGCACGATCATCTGCCGGCTGAAAACCAGCATCAGAATCAGCAGTAATGCAGACCCGGCCGTCAGCCAAAGGTGTTTTTTTCCGGATCCTTGCTTTTTATTCATATCAGGCGATCTCCCCCGCTTGTTTGCGGTCAGAGCGTACATAATTTTCACGGCCGAAGCCATGAATAATTCCGGCGGGACGACCGGCTCCTGAACTTTAATCTTGATCGGGAGACGGATTCGTTTTCTTCTTCCTCCACATCAACAGGAGGAATCCCATGCCGCGCAAAATCAATAAAGACGAATGTATCAACTGCGGAGCCTGCGAGCCGGTTTGTCCGGTCAGCTGCATCTCGGAAGTGGCCGAAAAACGCTTTATCAAAGCGGCGGACTGCATCGACTGCGGAGCCTGCGAGCCCGTTTGTCCCGTAAGCTGCATTTCGGAAGAATAACAGTCTCCCGCAGAGCCGCAAAGGCGCAGAGAGTGTTCGACCTGGCTCCTGCCGCCTGATTCCTGCTTAAACCGGCCAGTGCGCCGGATATGGCGCTTCGATGACGATCTCTGCTTTGCTGACAGGATGAATCACTGTCAGCTGGGCGTGGTGCAGGGCAATTGCGCCGCCGGGCAGTTTGACTTTTGAGCCGTACTTTTCGTCGCCGACAATCGGACAGCCGATCGCTGCCAGCTGCGCGCGGATTTGATGGTAGCGTCCGGTATGCAGCTGGATTTCCAGTAAGGACTTTCCGCCGGACTGTTTCAAAACTTTGTAGTCCAGCAGACACTCGCGGGCGTCGGGTGCGCTTTCTTTGGCGACTTCGGCGCGGTAATCGTCGTGAATCAGAAAATGGCGCAGCGAACCTTCGGTCTGCGGCGGCGTACCGGAAACGACGGCGTGGTAGATTTTGGTGAAGCGGTGCGCGCGCATATCGGCATTCAGGCGCGAAAGCGCTTTATCGGTACAGGCGAAGAGAACGATGCCGCTGACCACCTGATCCAGCCGGTGAACCGCGTGCAGAAACACATTGCCCGGCTTGCCTTTGACCTCTTTGATGTACGCCTTCGCGCGGTCTTCCAGATTGTCCTTATCTGTTCCGCTCGGCTGCGTCAGCAGTCCGGCCGGTTTATTCACCGCCAGCATTTGGTTGTCATGATAAAGCACATCGAGAGTCATGGGCGGAATAGTGGAGAAGAACCGGATGCCTGCCAAGTTTTTCCCACGAATCACACGAATGAACACGAATTTAGAGGTTCATTATTCGAGAGGATTCGTGTGATTCGTGGGCAATTTATCTGCGTTTCTGTTTCCGGCGGAGATCGGCGACGAACCATTTCTCGACCTTCTCCCGAGCCCACGGCGTCTTACGCAGAAACGTCAGGCTCGATTTAATCGATGGATCGAGCTGGAAGCAGCGGATTTTAATCCGCTCCCCCATTTCCTTCCAGCCGTGATCCTCCACCAGCTGGATGAGAATCTTCTCCAGCGTAATGCCGTGCAACGGATCGCGCGGATGTTCAGTAGGTGATGGCATATTGGGGGCTTTATCTTAAAGGGGTGGATTTGTCTAGAGCCTATTTGTTTTGAGAAACCGAGATTTATTCAAGACACTATAAAGTGTTCCGTTGCCCCGAATAATTGTGGAGCAGGTCTCTTCGATTTCATCAATTAGTTTATCAAGCTTCGGGTTAATAGGATCTGTTTCGGCTAATCCTTCCCAAAATTTTTCCTCGTTTCTTTCGACGGCTCGTTGATGTTTATTTTCGCTCTCTTCTGTTGGGAAATGGTCTCTTGCCCACAGGCGGGCTAACATCCGAGCAGCAACTGTGATTTCGGTCACAATGCCATTTAAATCGTCAAACGGCTTTGCTTTTTCTTTTCCAAATTGAGCCATAAACCGATAACGGATGGCTTGTAGTTTCCCAAAGAGAGCCTGATAGCTGTTGTAGCGCTTGAACACAACGCTAGCATTCTTTCGGGCTTTCCATGCTTGTTCTCTTTCCCCTTCAGCTCTTTCTATATCATCTGTTTCATGGGAAAAGCTCGCTGGGTGTCGGATGTGGTGAATAGCGTCTCGAGCTTCGTAAAATAAAGCTAATGTTTCCTCAGCGATTTCAATTTTCCGTTTTCCAGTATGCTCTCGCCTCCATGAGTTGATTCCGCAAATGGCGACCCAGATACCGATTAACATAGAAACGTTTTGGATGGATTCAAATGCGCACATTTATTTCACACCTCTTTTCTTTTTCCTGCCTCTGTCTCAGACTATCCACCGCGCAAAGGCACCGCTAGGCAGGGGCATGACGTCGGGTTTGCCGGTGAGGAGCATTTCGCCGCAGTCGGTGGTTCCTCCGAAATCTTTGAGCCACTGTGTGAGCAGGTTCTGCAAAATCATCGGCGAGTATTCGGGCGTGTGGCAGCTCAGGAGCAGGAACGCCGGATTGTTGGAAAGCAGGTCGCGGCAGAGAGTCAGCAGTTCAGGCAGAGCTTCCTGAATTTTGAAGACCTCGCCTTTTTTCCCGCGTCCGAAAGAGGGCGGATCGAGGATAATGCCGTCGTAGCGCCGCTCACGTTTGACTTCGCGGCGGAGAAAACCGATAGCGTCGTCAACGATCCAGCGGATTGGTGCATCCTGCAGTCCGTTGAGCGCGGCGTTTTCGCGAGCCCAGTCGACCATTCCTTTGGAGGCGTCGAGGTGGCAGACTTCTGCGCCGCCCTGTGCGGCGGCCAGCGTCGAGCCGCCGGAATAGGCGAAGAGGTTGAGCACATTCATCGGGCCGGTCTGCGCTTTGCGCTGTTGCACGGTTTCACGGATCCATTTCCACATGACGCGCTGTTCGGGAAAAATGCCGAGATGACCAAAGTCGGTCGACGAAAGTTTAAAGGTGATCCCGGCGACGGTGATGTTCCACTGGTCGGGCAGGTTGTGGCGGTTGTGCCAGCGGTTGCCGCCTTCGCGGTCGAATCCGGCGGAGATGTTCTGCCAGACCTCTTCATCCAGTGACTGCTTCCACGCGGCCTGTCCGGCGGGCCGCACCAGCGTCACGTCGCCGAAGCGCTCCAGCTTGCGGCCGTCGCCGCTGTCGATCAGTTCATAGTCGTCGTTCATGGGGCGGGAGTCTAAGCAGGAAGGGCGAAAGCCGAAAGTCGAATCTGCTTTCCAACGTTTAGAAAAAAATAATGCGAAGTTTCCAATGGCTGTAAAAGAGTGGTAAAACCCGTTCAGTTTACAGGGCGTCATAACCACAAACGAATCAAGGAGATGGCATGGAAGCGCTGTTGGGGTTGCTGGTTGTCGGTTTGGGGGTTAGTCCGTTTGTCATGTCGATTGTCGCTCTGGTTAAAATCTCTTCACTTCGGCGTGAAGTGACTGAACTTCGTGAAAAAGCCGCCATATCGCAAATGGTGAAGACGGTACAGCCCCGGACAGTTACTCCGCCTCCGGCACCTCCGGTTATCCGCGAAAATTCTCCTGTGCAACCTGCGCCGGTCCGGATTACGCCGGTGCAGTCTGCCGCCGCGTTGACTGCGAAACCTGAGTCCCGTTCCGGAATGGAGTTTATGCTGGGTGGCAAGGCGGCAGCTTTTGCCGGAGCGGCGATTCTGGTGATGGGTATTGTGTTTCTGGTCGGCTACGCCATGCAGCATTCATGGATCGGTCCCGGTACAAGGGTGATTCTTGGACTTCTTTCCGGCGGTGCGCTGGTCGGCTGCGGATACGGTCTCGAATGCCGGGGCGGCGGGAAGTACGGATTGCTGGCGCGCGCGCTGACCGGTGCGGGCAGTGCACTGTTTTACTTTGTAGTGTTTGCAGCGTACGGAATCTATCACCTGATCGGCGCGGCGGCCTGCGGTGCCGGACTGTTTGTGAGTGCGCTGGCCGTGTTCGGTCTGGCCATGGTTTATAACTCGCAGGCGGTCGGTGTGCTGGGTGTGCTGGGCGCTTTCATTACTCCGCTGCTGATCGGCGGAGATATGGAGAAGGGCGTGTTTGCGCTGGTGTATGTGGTGGTAATCAATATTCCCGTGCTCCTGCTGGGCGTCCGCCGGAAGTGGCAGATTCTCTATAACGTCTCATTTGCATTTACGGTTTTTTACTTTTTCGCCTGGTTGGACTGGATCAGCGCCGGCGAGTACGGAACCGGGCTGGTGTTCGCGCTGATATATTTTGCGGAATTCGCGGCGCTGGGTCTGTTAAAACTTCGCTGTGAACAGAAAGTCAGCGGCCGGCGTGCCGATATTGTACGCCTTCTGGCCTCCTCACTCCTTCTCCTTTGGGCGGTGCATTGGATTCTGAACGCGGCGGGACTGAGTCAATGGATGGGTCTGGCGTTTCTGTTGCTGGCGCTGCTGCATATGGGTCTGGCGACTCTGGCCCGCCGGCTTCTCAGCCGGTTTTCCGAGGATATTCTCGCGTTTCTCGGCGGTGGACTTCTGTTTGCAGTGCTGGCATTGCCGGCTCAGCTCGATGGCGAATGGGTTTCGCTGGGCTGGGCACTGGAAGGCGCGGCGCTGGCCTGGTTTGCGGTGCGCGTAAAATCCCGCACGTTGCTGGGAGCTGCTTCTTTGCTCGGCTTGATCGGTATTGTGAAACCGCTTTTTTATGACGTAGGTCTTTATATCAACGTGCCGGCCGCTTTCTTTAATATCCGTTTTACAGTCGGGCTGGCTTCCTGCGGACTGCTTGGCGTCCAAGGCTGGCTGGCCGGAAAATTTCCGGCGGAAAAAGAATTTTCAGGCGGATGGCGCGACGGGTTGTGGTGGAGCGGAATCATCGCAGGGCTGGTCGTATTTGCTGCGGACGCATTTTGGACGCTGGGAGTTACAGATGAATGGGCCTGGCTGCTGATTTCGATGTCACTGCTGGTGGTTGGTGCTGTGCTTACTCTGGCTATCCGTCCGGACTCGTCGCTGCGGGTTCTCGGTTGCATTTTTCTGGGAATGCTTCCTTTGCAAATTGTCTGGTTCTATCTATTGCTGGGCAGCGGCATAGGCGCGGACCGGTGGATTCCTTTCCAGAGTCCTGTTCCATGGCTGCTGCTCGCGGCGCTTGCAGCCGTTGCATTCTGGCTTCAGCCGCGTATGCCGAAAGAGCATTCCGTCGGCCCGTTCTCCGGGGCGGTTTACAGTTTAGTTCTGACAATGGCGTCACTGGCCTGCGCATTGCTGGTTCTGACGTTGGAGGTCGGGCGAATTAAAAATGAATGGTCCGGCCCGCTGATTACCATTCTGTGGGCCGTCTGGGCGCTGGCCCTGATCATTTTCGGTCTGATTCGCCGCGGTGCGCCCTACCGGATGTTCGGATTGATTCTGTTCGGTCTGACTACGCTGAAGGTTCTGCTGGTCGACTCATCGGAGTTGCGGGGAATCGAACGGATCGCCGCGTTCATGGGTGCCGGGGTTCTGCTGCTGGTGCTTTCATTTATTTATCAGAAAGCCTCTGCACGGTTTCTTACAGCCGGAGACTCCAAATGAAAAAACTGTTGTTTGGATTACTGTTGGCCGCCGCACTGAGTACTTACAGCAGTGCCGCTGAAATCGCCGGACGGTTCGAACTTTGCCGTCCGCTTGAATCTCAACCGGGAAAAGGCTCAGCAGGCCGTCTGCGGATTCCGGGCGACGTGTTCGATCAGGCCCGTAATTTTCCTGCCGATCTGCGCATTCTGGACGAAGCCGGAACGCAATGGCCGTTCTTCATGATGACGCCGTCGGACCGGACTCTTTCCGAAAAACAGGTTCCGCAGATACTGAACAAAGCGTTTGTCGAAGGACGAGAACCGCATTGGGAATTTGATTTGCTGATGCCGGAAAAGGATCGTCTGGCTGTACACAATCGTCTGGAGATCAGTACCAGTGGCTATGACTTTGTCCGCCGGGTTGAAATTTTCCATGATGCAGAAAACGGTACTCGGGCTTACCTCGCCTCCGGCTATCTGATCTGCTTCCCGGAAAACCGCGATGCCCGCAATCAGACGGTTTCTTATCCGGACTCCAATGCCGCCCGGTTGCATGTACAGGTCTATACCAGTGCAAAAAATGCCGATGAAAGTTTTAATGTGCAGAGCGCGGCTGTTTATTGCCGGAATAAAATTCCGGCGGAACGCGAACCGGTTGCGGCAGAGCGCTGTCCGGTTTCGGATAAAGAGACGGATGAGCGCACGCAGACCTTTATTCTGGATACCGGTTTCCAAAACCGGCCCGTTGAGTTCATTACGTTTGATGTCGCCGACCTCTCGTTTGTCCGCTGCGTTTCGGTTGATGGGCGCAACGTCGGAAACGAACCGTGGCAAAGCGCGGGCGGCGGCGAAATTCACCGGATCGGAAAAGACGTGGAAACAACGATTCGTGTGCGGACGGCATACCGCTGGCTGAAAGTGAATATCCGGAAGGATGACAACCCGCCGCTCGACGTTCGGGAGATTCGGCTGGAAGCCGTTCCTCGCTATCTGGTCTTCGAGGCTGCCAGTGAGCTGCCCGCCCGTCTCTGTTTTCGCGGCTGGGATATTCCGGCTCCGCATTATGATCTTCACCGCCGGATTTCGGAGGCAGAAGCTATGACTCTGCCGTTTTTTGCAACAGGCTCGGCAGTGCCTAATACAGGAGTTCGGATTTGTAGTTTCAGAAAATATTCAAAAGCGCTGGGCGGCGTTGCTGTCGGCGCGGTCAGTCTGTTGACCGCCTGGGTCATTATCAGCATGATGCGTCGGCAAAAGTCTAAAACCTGATTCCTATCCCCGGTGCAGGCAGTTGAGGATGGAGTCCATCGGCGCGCGCTTTTCGGCGATATGGCAGGCTTTTTCCCACTGCTCTGCAGAAAGCAGTTCTCGCAGCGGCTGTTCGACCGTATTCACCCGTTTGAAGGCGCCTGCGAGTTTTTTGTCCCACTCTTTATAGTGACGGGCGAGGTCGTCAGGATAGACGACTTTGCGTTCAGAACCTTCGTCACAGGCGTGGAACGGCTCCAGAATATTGAGCGAGCCGTAGTCGTTGGTGAGTTCTTCGCCTTCAGCAATGTCGCGTACGGCCAGTTCAAAGTTGTAGGCCGTGGTGATGCAGTTGGGGTTAAAGCTGTGGTTCATGAACCGGGTGTTATCCCAGCAGAAGACATAGTCGCCGTGCCGGTTGCGGTAGGAATATTTATAGAGCGTTTCGCGGCAGCGGTCCGGAAGTCCGGCAACGTGCTGCGGGCTGAAGAGGCGGTCGAGCGGATCCATGACCCAGGTGACGGTGCCTTTGGGGATGTCGCGGGTGGCGACAATGCCGCAGCCGATTTCTTTGCTGATCCAGCGGACTTCTGTGTCGGGGTGCAGCATAAGCTTACTGTTTCTCAATAACTGCCGCGCCGAAAGTGAAGCCGCCGCCGAAAGCGGTGAGCCCGACGAGAGCGTCTTTTTTCATTTCCGGCATCAGCTCAACCAGCGCGAACGGAATGGTGTTCGACGACGTGTTGGCGTATTTGCGGATGTGATTGAACATTTTTTCCGGCGGGCAGTGGATCGTCTTGCGGATGGCTTCGATGATCCGCTCGTTGGCCTGATGAGGCACGATCTTGTCCAGCTGCTCAACGGCGATACCGCGCATATCGCAGGCTTCGGAAAGCATATCGATCATTTTGCGCACGGCCAGTTTGAAGACGGTCAGGCCTTCCATTTCAATCTTTTCGCCGGTTCCCATGTGCGGGACATACAGTACTTTCTGGGCAACACCGGTCGCGGAAAGGACCGGGCGGTTGACCAGCACGTTGACATTTCCGCCGCGCGGTTCGCAGGAAACGAGCGAGGCCGTGGCGGCGTCGCCGAAGAGCGCCAGCGTTTTCTGGTCTTCGTGATTGATCATCGGCGACAGTGTTTCCGCAGTGATGATGATGACTTTTTTGGATGGATCGTCGCGCAGGATATCGACCGCATTCTGTAAAGCATACATATAGCCGGAGCAGGCAGCGCTGACATCGTGGGCCTGCATCAGAATTTCGCCTTTATCCGGGCTGAGTTCCTGGAGTACGCGGCAGGCCAGCGACGGCGTCATCATCAGCGGCGTACCGGTTGAACAGACGATGGCGTCGATATCGGCCAGCGTCAGTTTTTCCATTTCGAGCAGGTTGCGTACGGCTTTAACCGCCAGCGTTTCGACGTTTTCGTCGCCGGTAATCCAGTAGCGTTCTTCGCAGCCGGTACGGGAACGGATCGCTTCGGAATCCCACTCGCCGTGGCCGGAAAGCAGTTCATCATTCGTGATATGCCGCGAGCCGAGCACAGTGGCGATCGACGAAATCAATACCGGTCGGTGTTCCGCGGACGCTTTTGCGGCCTTCGGTGCGGCGGCAATCCGTTTCTCAAGAATCGGCGTGCCGGGATCGTCTTTGGTGACCGGCTTTTTGATAAGACCGGTTTCGGCGGTGGCGATACGGGCGAGCGGCGTACCGACATCCACCGCATCGTCCTGGGCAAGGAAAAGTTTTTCGACCGTTCCGCCGACCGGAGAAGAGATTTCCATGGTTGCTTTATCGGCTTCGACCGAAGCGAGCAGATCGCCGGCTTTGACGGACTGTCCCTCTTTAACGTGCAGTTCGGTAATTTTGACGGTTTTATCTGACGGGCTGGAGCCGATGGCATTGACGGTTACGGAGCCTTCAGCTTCTTCAACCGGCTTCTGCCATGTCAGTGAATAGCCGAGCAGTTCGGCGGCTTTGCCGAGCACGGTCCGGAAAGACGGCAGCACTTCGATCTGTGTTTCAAAGAGGTACGGAATATAGGTGTCGTGCCGCGCGACGCGCGCCATCTGCACTGGCACATTCGCTTTTTCAGCGACGGTAGCCATCACTTCGCCGCCGAACCCGCAGGTGTGGTTGTCTTCGTGAACGACGAGAAGTTTTCCGGTTTTCTGCGCGGAGGCGATGACAGCTTCCTGATCCCACGGGGCGAGCGAGCGCAGGTCGATCACTTCAACGGATGCACCGGCGGTCTGGAGCGCTTCGGCGGTTTTTTCGCAGAGCGGAACGGTGCTGCCCCAGCTGACGATCGTCAGGTCTTTACCGGGACGGGTGACGCGTGCTTTGCCGATCGGAACGAACTGTTCTGCGGCATTGGCGGCTGCGGTGACCGAGCGGTCGTTGATCAGATTTTTCGGGAAAAGAAATACGGTCGGACGTCCGGAATCGAACGCGGCGTTGAGCAGGCCGGCGGCGTCAGGCGCGGTGGACGGCATGAAAACATCGAGACCGGGAATGTGCGCGAAGGTCGCGTCGAATGTCTGTGCGTGGTACGGGCCGAGACCCGGACGGTAAGCGCCGCAGATCGCCATCAGGATGACCGGGCATTCCCACTGCCCGTTGGTGCGCCACCACATTGCGCCGAGTTCGGCGGCGATCTGGTTGAAAGCGGGCAGCATGAAGTCGGCGAACTGAATGCAGGCGACCGGCTTTTTGCCGGCCAGCGCCTGGCCGATGGCCGCGCCGACGATGGTCGCTTCGCTGAGCGGTGCGTTAACGACCTGTCCGGGGAAGGCGGTACTTAGTCCGCGGGTGAGGCCGAAAACGTCGCCTTTAGGATCTTCGATATCTTCGCCGTAGAGATAAACATTCTTGTCCGTGCCGAGGCGGTCGCGGAGGACGGCGCGCATCGCTTCCAGCATCGTCAGCGCGTCGCCGCCCATGCGCTTTTCACTTTCGGCGGCGGTGAGTTTTGCCGGCAGCGGTTTTTTTGCGCTGAGTTCGGTCTGGGCATTTTTCGTCTTCCGGGCGGCGTCGAAAGCGGCCGTCAGTTCTTGATTTACTTCGTGTTCGATGGTTTTGAGCTGCGACTCAGGAACACCGGCGGCGATCAGTTTTTCCGCCAGAATCAGAATCGGATCCGCCTTTTCGCGCATTTCGCGGATGTCGTCAGCCGAGCGGTAGAGCGTATGGTCGTCGGCGTTGGTATGGCTCATCAGCCGTTCAACATCCATCACGACGAGCTGCGGACCGCGGGTTTGGCGGATTTTTGAAACCGCTTTGCCGAACACGCGGTACGTTTCGACGGTGTCGGTGCCGTCGGCACGCAGAATCGGCAGGCCGTAGAATTCTTTGGCATCGCCGCCCGGCAGAGAGAAAAAGGTGCGGCCTTTGGACGGAGTGGAAAGGGCGTAACGGTTGTTCTGGACGACAAAAAGAACCGGAAGCTGCGAACGTACAGCTTCCGCCACCGCTTCGAGGAATTCACCTTCCTGTGTTCCGCCGTCACCGATGCCGCAGTAAACGATGTCGCTGCTGCTTTTTATCGCCTGCGCCACGCCGACTGCCTGAAGCGCGTTGCTGGCGACGCCGGTAGGCGCCGGGAGCAGGTTCAGCGCCCGGTTGCAGGCAAAGCCCGGCATATTGCGGCCTTCGGACGGCGAGCCGGTCTTTCCGAGCAGGTCGAGCAGAAGATCCTTCTGGGTAACGCCGCGGGCGAACATCAGTGCGCGGTCGCGGTAATGGCAATGCAGCCAGTCGGTGGCGGTCAGATGGGGTGCAAGCGCCGCCATCGCCTCATGGCCGGACGACGGAATATAGAAAAAAGCCTCGCCGCGCTGGGCGGCATCTTCCTGAACGGCGTCGGCCTTGCGCGACGCGAGCATGTGGCGGTAGAGGCCGGTAAAAAGCTGGGTATCTAGAGATTGCATAGTTTTTGAAGTTAAATCCGGTCGCATAGTAGGTTGCCGCTCCGGTCAGGTCGAATAAATTTTCCAATGATTGAGAAATTTGAGACCGTCTTGCCGATGGCTGAAACCAAACAATTTCTACCGATGACACGCACGGAGATGAAGGCGCGCGGCTGGGACGAGCTGGACGTGCTGATGATCACCGGCGACGCCTATATCGACCATCCGGCATTCGGCGCGGCGGTGATCGGCCGCGTGCTGGAGGCCGACGGCTGGCGGGTCGGCATTATCGCCCAGCCGGACTGGACAAAGCCTGAGTCGCTGACGGTAATGGGCCGGCCGCGCCTGTTTTGCGGAATTACGGCGGGCAATCTCGATTCGATGCTTTCGCATTACACCGCCGCCCGGAGGAAACGCAAAGAAGATGCTTATACGCCCGGCGGCGTAACCGGCAAACGCCCCAATCTGGCGGCGATGGTTTATACGCAGCTGGCGAAGAAAGCCTTTCCCGGCGTGACGACGGTACTTGGCGGCATCGAGGCCAGCCTGCGGCGCACCGCGCATTACGACTACTGGCAGGACAAGCTGCGCCCGTCGATTTTGCAGGATTCGAAGGCCGACATTCTGGTTTACGGCATGGGCGAGCGGGCGATCCGCGAAATCGCCCGCCGGATTGCGTCCGCGCAAAAGAACCCACCCCGTCCGTCGCTTCGCTCCGG
>JBGAJP010000012.1:0-49251 GCA_044224855.1 Pontiellaceae bacterium | reverse complement strand
CGCGTGCTGGTGGACTCCACCGGCAAGCCCGACCACGACCGGATTTTCAAACTGGTTTCCGATATCGCCGGACAGCACGACGGCGGACTGGAAATGCTGCTGGTTTCCTCCGGCGCCATCGCCGCCGGCATCGAAGCGCTCGGCATGAAAAAACGGCCCACCGCCCTGCCCGACCTCCAGATGGCCGCCGCCGTCGGACAGACCCGTCTGATGAGCCTCTACAGCCACCTCTTCGGACAGAAACACATCAAAGTCGGACAGGTTCTGCTGACCAACGACATTTTTCAGGACGGCCGCCGCACCAACGCGCAGAACACGCTGCTCAATCTCATCAAGCACCGCATCGTTCCCGTCATCAACGAAAACGACACCGTCGCCACCGAAGAAATCAAATTCGGCGACAACGACCTGCTCGCCGCGCTGGTGGCAATTCTCGTTAAGGCCGACGCGCTCATTCTGCTTTCCACCACCGACGGACTCAAAGACGACGCCGGTAACCGCGTACCTTTTGTCGAACAGGTTTCCGACGACATCCTTGCTCTCGATAAAGGTAAAAACGGAGAACTCTCCACCGGCGGCATGAAATCCAAACTCATGTCCTCCGGCAAAGCCGCCGCCGCCGGAATTCCTGTCGTCATCGCCGATGGCCGCACCGACAACATTATCCAGACCATTCTGGGCGGAGCCGATGTTGGAACTTTAATCGTATCCAGATAGAATTGCCCACGAATCACTCTAATCAGCACGAATAAAGAGTCTCTCCATTCGTGGTAATTCGTGTAAATTCGTGGGCGGAAAATCGTTAGAGGGCTGATATATGAATCTTCACGATCAGATGATCGAAATGGGCGTAAAGGCGGTTCACGCGTCGCGCGAGCTGGCGAAACTTTCCTCTAAAAAGAAAAACGCCATTCTCGAAGCGATGGCCGACGAAATCGGCGTGCAGAAAGCGGCGATTCAGGAAGCCAACGCAAAAGACCTCGCTGCCGGACGCGAAGCCGGGCTTTCCGCCGTTATGCTCGACCGGCTGACGCTGACCGACGCCCGCATCGCCGGAATGATCAAAGGCTTGCGCGAAGTCGCCGCGCTCAAAGATCCCGTCGGTAAAAAGCTCGCCACCATCCAGCGCCCTAACGGCCTGGTAATCAAAAAAGTGCGCGTGCCGATCGGTGTCATCGCCATCATCTACGAATCGCGGCCCAACGTCACCGCCGACGCCGCTTCGCTCTGCTTTAAAACCGCCAACGCCGTTATCCTGCGCGGCGGCAAAGAAGCCATGCACTCCAACGCTGCGATCGCCAAAGCGCTGCGCGACGGCGGACTGAAAAAGAAAATGCCCGCCGATGCCATTCAGCTGGTCGAAACCACCGACCGCGACGCCGTGCGCGAACTCTGCCAGATGGTCGGCAAGATCGACCTCATTATGCCCCGCGGCGGCGAAGGATTGATCCGCGCCGTTTCCGAAATGGCCTGGGTTCCCGTCATCAAGCACTACAAAGGCGTCTGCCACACCTACGTCGATGCCAAAGCCGACATCGAAATGGCGCTCGCCATCAGCGAAAACGCCAAGTGCCAGCGCCCCGGCGTCTGCAACGCCATGGAAACGCTGCTCGTTCATAAAGATGTCGCTGCCGCCTTCCTGCCCCGCATGATCGCCCGCTTCAAAGAACTCGGCGTCGAACTGCGCGGCGACGCGGCGGTACAGAAATTCGACGCCGCAGTCAAACCCGCCACCGAAGAGGACTGGTACGCCGAATATCTCGAACTGATTCTCGCTGTCCGGATCGTTGACAGCGTACGGGCCGCTATCGAGCACATCAACACCTACGGCTCACAGCACTCCGACGCCATCGTCACCACCGACGCCAAAGCCGCGAAAAAGTTTCTGGCTCAGGTTGATTCAGCGACGGTCTACGTCAACGCCTCCACGCGCTTCACCGACGGCGGGGAATTCGGCATGGGCGCGGAAATCGGCATCAGCACCGACAAACTCCACGCCCGCGGCCCGATGGGACTCGAAGAACTCACGACGTATAAGTACGTCATCTCCGGCTCCGGACAGATCAGGGCGTAGTGCGTGACGAGTAATCCGTAATCTTCAAGATGAGGAGGTTCACAATGGAAGACTACACCAGTAGACAAATTCTCGAAGAGCTGCAAAAACAAAGCAGAATAGGGAAGATATCGCTTGTTATTCTTATCTTTCTGGCATGCGCGATAATGTATTTAGAGAAAGCACGGTCAATTTCTCCTGCGCCGTCTTGGCCGCAGGTAAAATATGCTCTTGATAAAAAAGATTACGCTAAAGCCCTACAGATCGCTCAGACGTTGGTCGGAAATCAAACTAATGACAATTATGGCGAAGGATATCTAGGAACTATCTATCGTCTGATGGGCGATATGGAAAATGCAAAGATTCATTTTACCCGCGCCTACGAACTATACCCAAGCGAAGCAAACGAGAAAAATCTCTCTGCTATCCGAAAAGCTCTAGAAGCGAAAAAGCAACAGGCATCTGACTAAAACTCAAAATATCGGAAAAGGCATAAGTCCCGCACTCAGTAATTTCAAAAGCCTGAAAACCCGATGCAAATTCTTAACGTAGGCGCGGTGTCGTCACCGCGCAATTCGGCAATTCCAAAAATCTGCGGCCAAGGTTCTCTTGTGTAGGACACGCTTCCCGTATCCGGGAGCGTGTAGTAACCAGAAGCACAGGCTCCTCGGAATACCAAGGAAGCCTGTCCTACAATTAGAACGGCTTGGCCAGCGTCAGGATGATCAGGTTCGCCCTATTTTTCTTTCGAGCCCTGGAACCACGGTAAGGCGGGATTCCTTCAGGCCAAAAATGTTTTGTTCAGCTCTTCATGCGCCGGGCACATTTTAAAGATGTCACCTGGCACACCGTCTGCCTCGTAATGAATATCAACCGCAACTTCAGTTTCATAATTGAAGATTGGTAAGTTCGGTCGGCCACCCATCTGTCTTGCAGGATTGAGCGTTATGAGACGGCCTTTTACCGGCAGACTGTTGGTGCCGGACGTTATTTTTTTAATAGAAACCTGATGTGTTTGCTCCGAAAGATTCCAGAAACAAACTGTTATATTCCCTTCTGCGTAAAGATCTCCGGGTCTAACGCCCTAAAAAGTCTGAATGCTATATAGGACAGGGATAACCTTTTTCTCATGTTCAACCACAATACTTATTCCCACTTGATCCTTAACAAGCCAATCACCGGCATCATAATATTTTGAGTAACGAGTCGTTTCGTATTTACCGGTCTTACCATCGTAACTGGTAATATTCATTGATCCGCTGTTGCAGCCAGCCAAAACCAGCAAACCAAACAACATGAGTAAGGATGACAGGTTCAAACGTTTCATAACAATTCCCTTTAATTGAAAGCATCTTTCAAAATCATCTCAGAACGGCATGGTCAGTGTCAGCGTAATCAGATCGCCTTCGGGCCGTTCGACAACGGAAAATTCATGCGCGTAGCGAAGGGATGTAAACAGCCCGAGCTTTGGCCAGAAGGCGGAGATTTCGGGGCCGGCGCCGATTTTGCGGTCCAGTTTATCCGTAGCCACCGGACCGGAATCTTCGGTGACCTGCTGCTGGTAATAGCCGACAAAGCCGATGTCGAGCCGGGCATGACTTTTGCTGAGTCCCCATTCGGTGGTGAAGACCTGACCGGGATCCGTGTGCGTATCTTCCTGTTCATGGCAGAACTCGTAGCGGTTGAGCAGAGACATGGCCCAGGTTTTTTCTTTATCCGGTACCACGTGCCGCCGAGCGTGAGCATGTGCGACCAGAAACCTTTCGAGACCAGATCGGGCCGGAACGATCAACGCCGCCGGTCGGCACCCAGACGGCATAACCGGCGGAGATCGAACAGTTTGAACTGCCGCGAGAGAAGCAGCGGTTCGACCTGGATGTCGCCACGCCCGAATAATGGTCGCTGTTTCCGGCGGCGGTCCAGTCCATGTAAACCAGCGGAACAGGTACATCCATTCCGTACTGCGCGCCGAAAATTTTCTTATCCGTCATCCAGATGAGGCGGGAAGTTGACATAAGCTTTGATGTCGAAGTCCGCGGGCGATACAAACGTGTCGATAGATAGAACATATTGTAATCGCGGAAATATATGCCGGGCGGCGGAAGCGACGCGCCTTTGATTCCCTCGGCGCCCGCCCGGATAATGCCACCACGACCGGAACGAAGCGGGTGCGGGGATTTTCGTGATCGGCAATGTGAGTACCAGACAGATTCTGACGAAGACAGATTTCATGATGCCCCTTCGATTAAGATTTAACGACCCGCAGTTCTGCGGGCAGATAACTAAAAACCGGACGCCTCTGCAATTCAGTAATTTCCGCCGGCGGAAAGATTCCTGCTCTCCGGAAAGCCAGGCTTTGCGGCGATTCGCCCACCTATTCGCCGCACTTTTTGCGGTGAATAGACTTGCCGGTGCGGCGATTAGATTCGCCGCAAAGGTGCGTTGATTATGATTTATATCCATCAACTCAAAAAGATATGGCCTGAACTGCAATGGGACGCCGGAAACTGGCTCCGCTGCTGGCCTCGGTCCGCCGCCACCGGCAGGAAGAGTCATCTGCTCGGTCAAATGAAGGCGCAGGATTCCGGCTCCGCGCCGAGGCCGGGCTGGAAAATCTGACTTCTGAAATCATTAAATCGAAAAGCGCCATCGAAGGAGAAAAGCTGGATGCCGATCAATTCGTTCTTCGGTGCCGCCACCTTGGAATGGATACCGGCGAGCCTGCCTTGGCCGCCCGGCATATCGTGACGGGATTGTTGATGATGCTCGACGCAAACCGGACGCTGTAATGAACCGCTAACCGAAAAACGTCTGTTCGGCTGGCATGCGGCGCTTTTTCCGACCGGTCGAAGCGGAATGCGCGATATCACCGTCGGCGCATGGCGAACCGGCCCGATGTATGTTGTTTCCGGCGGAATCGGTTATGAAAAAATTCATTACGAGGCGCCGGATGCGGAACGTGTCCCGGAAGAAATGGCGGCTTTTTTGAGCTGGTTTAATTCAGAGTCCGGCATAGATCCGGTGTTGAAAGCGGCGCTGGTTCACTTCTGGTTCGTCACCGTTCATCCGTTTGACGACGGAAACGGGCGCATCGGCCGCGCGATTGCAGAGCTGGCACTGGCGAGAGCTGATCAAACCTCTGAACGGTTCTACAGCATGTCGTCACAAATCGAAACCGAGCGAAAGGCCTACTATGCCGCGCTTGAGTTCACCCAAAAAGGAACAGCCGATATTACCCGCTGGATGGAATGGTTTCTTGAGTGTCTGGGCCGCTCGATTGAGCAGGCTGAAGGAACGCTTGCCGGTGTTCTGAAAAAGGCGCGCATCTGGGAAAAGATTAACCAGGGCTCCGTCAATGACCGCCAGCGGGCCGTCATCAACCGCCTGCTGGACGGATTCGAGGGGAACCTGAATACCTCCAAATACGCCAAGCTGGCCAAGTGTTCATCCGATACGGCACTGCGCGACATCAACGAACTGCTCGAACGCGGCATTCTGAAGAAAAGCTCTGCGGGCGGGCGCAGTACCAGTTACCGACTGATTGATCCTGCGGTTTAAAATTAGTGTCCATTGGTGTCAATTCATGGTTAACATCCACCGCATGGATTCGACGAACTCACCACAGATGGAAAAAGTTGCAGAAAAACCGGAAGCAAGACTGGATGCATGGCTGGCAGAAGCCGTACCCGAACATTCGAGGTCGCGCTGGCAATCGTTAATTAAAGCCGGCCGCGTCACCGTCAACGGCGCGCCGTGCAAGGCGAACCAGAAAATACGCGCCGGCGACCGCGCGGAGTGGACGGTTCCCGAAGCAACACCCGCCGAACCGCAGGCGGAAGATATCGGTCTGAACATCCTTTTCGAAGACCGCAGCATGATCGTCATCAACAAGCCCGCCGGGCTGGTGGTGCATCCGGCGGTCGGCAACGAAACCGGTACGCTGGTGAACGCCCTGCTCCACCACTGCAAAGACCTGACCGGTATCGGCGGCGAAATCCGTCCCGGCATCGTCCACCGGCTGGACAAAGATACCAGCGGCGTAATGGTGGTCGCCAAGAACGAAAAGGCGATGAATGAGCTGGCGCGGCAGTTTAAGGAACGTGAGACGGCGAAGGAATATCTGACCATCGTCTGGGGCGTTCCGTACGGCAAGCGCGGCACGGTCGAAACGACAATCGGACGGAATCCGCTGCACCGCAAAAAAATGGCGGCAAATGTCCGTAACGGGCGCGAAGCGGTTTCACATTACGAAGTGCTGGAAGCGCTCGGCGAAGCGGCGCTGGTGCAGGTGAAGATTGAAACCGGCCGAACACATCAGATCCGCGTCCACATGGCGCACATTAAAAACCCGGTGATTGGCGATACACTTTATGGCCGCGGACGGGCTTCGCTGATTAAGGCCGATCGTCAGATGCTGCACGCCGCCAAACTTTCGCTGAACCATCCGGTTTCCGGCAAACGCATGACGTTTGAAGCGCCGCTTCCTGCGGATATGGAAACGCTGCTCACGCAGTTGCGGACCCTGCACACTCCGTCAAAGCGGTGATTTCTGATTTGCGCTTTTGCATTGGAACGGGCTTCGGCTTATTCTGAGCGCGTGATGAACAGCAAAACGGTCATTGTTGGCGGCGGCTTCGCCGGACGGCAGGCCTGCCGTGCGTTACGCAACGCGGACACGGAAGTTATCCTGTTCGATCCGCGCAGCTCAACGGTTATGCTGCCCGCCCTGCCCGACCTCGCCGGCGGCTGGCTGGATGAAAAACTGCTGCACTTTCCGCTGAAAGAACTGCTGCCGGCAAACGTCCGGCATATTCAAAAGTCGGTCGACTCTATTGATTTCGACGCCAAAACGCTGGTTGCGGACGGCGAAACGGGTGTCTTTGATACGCTGCTGATCGCGGCGGGATCGGTGACGGATTTCCGCGGATTCGACCAGCACCGCGAACAGATTTATCATCTCGACTCACTGGAAACGGCGCGGCACATCCGCGACGATTTCGGATCGTATCTGATGCAGACAGAACAGCCGCACGTGGTGATGGCGGGCGGCGGCTATACCGGACTGGAACTGGCGATGAGTCTTTATTACCGCGCTCAGGCCGCTAACAAACCGTGCCGCGTGACGGTAATTGATCCGGCACCGGATATTCTGCCGTTTCTGCCGGAAGCAAAACGGAAGTATATCAAGGCGTTTCTCGCCCGGACCGGCGTAACGGTTCTTTCCGCTCACCGCGTGACCGGCTTTGACGGAAAGAATGTAACTGCCGGAGAAGCGCGGTTTGAAAATGTTTTCTTCTGCTGGGCGGGCGGCTCGACGTTCGCCATACCGGAAATAAAAGGAACCGTTGAACGTTCGCGCGACGGACGGCTCAAGGTGAATCATGATCTCTCGCTTCCGGACTATCCGGATGTTTTCGCCGCCGGTGATTCCGCCGCGTTCGAACAGAACGGTCAGATACTGCGCAAGGCGATTAATTTTTCATGGTACGCGGGAAAGTGCGCCGGAAAGAACATCGCGCGCAAACTGCGCGGACTTCCCGCCAAACCGTTCTGTCCGGTTGATGCCGGCTGGGTGATTCCGCTCCATGGCGACAGCGTCGGACAGCTTTTCAGCCGCCTGTGGATCAACGGAAACACCGGACTGCGACTGCATTATTTCATGTGCGGTTTCCGCAATTACGGTTTCTCTAATTTCTCCGGATTTGCCAAAGTCGCCGCGAAACTGTTCAAGAAGGAGGCTCATCATGACGATTAAGCAGATTCTCTTCGGAACAACTCCAGATGCCAATATCGGCATCCTTTTCCTGCGTGTCTTCACCGGCATAGCTATGATGACCCACGGCATCGCCAAAATGGCCGGCGGACTGGAACAGTTCACCGGATTCGTCGCCAGCCTCGGTGTACCCGCTCCGCACGTCATGGCGTTTCTGGCGGCGTTCGCGGAAAGCTTCGGTGCGGCGTTTCTGGCTCTCGGCCTGCTGACCCGTCCGGCGGCGTTTATGATCGTCTGCACCATGAGCGTCGCCATCTTCGGCGCACTCGGCGGTCAGCCGTTCGCCAAACAGGAACTGGCGTGGCTCTACTTTTTCCCCGCGCTGATGTTCCTGCTGAAAGGTGCCGGCCGCTGGTCGGTCGATTTCATGGTTACGAGAAAGAAATAATCCGGCCGTGAACCGCGACTTCCAGAACTGGGCGCGCGCACTGCGCGCCTATTCTTTTACCGCCACCGTCATTCCGGTGCTCTGCGCGTTCCTGTCCGCCGGGTCGCAAGGACTGCCGGTTGCGTGGACACTTCTACCGCTGATGCTGTTCTGTGCGCTGCTGCTGCACGCCGGAGTTAATCTGCTGAACGACTATTACGACTTCGTTCTCGGCTTCGACACCACCGAAGCGCGCGGTTCAAGCGGACTGCTGACAGAAGGAGTCGTCCGGCCGGACTATATGCGCCGCTGGGGCCGGTTTTATATTTTCTCCGGTGCATCGGCAGGCCTGCTGCTCGCGGCGGCACGCGGCTGGCCGCTATTGCTTATGGGAATCGCCGGACTGGCCGGCGCGTGGTTTTATTCGCACCGGAAAGGCTATAAATATAAAGGGCTCGGCGAACCGTTCGTTTTTGTTCTGATGGGACTGCTTCTTTTCGGCGGCGCGTTTTACACCGCCGCCGGAACAGTAACGGTTGCCGCCGTCTGGCCCGCGCTGGCCTGCGGCTGTCTGGTGACTGCGATTCTGCTGGCGAATAATCTGCGCGACAGTCAAATGGACGAACAGGCCGGCTTCACTACGCTGCCGATCCGAATAGGCGCGGCGCGAACAAAAAAACTGTACACCGCGCTCGTTGCCGCCGCTCTTATTTCGGCATGCGCCGCCGGTGTATTCCTGCCGCTGCTGAGCCTGCCGCTGGTGTGGAGGCGGATTCGTTCGATTCAGACCGCCGCCGAGCTGAGTCATGATCTTGCCGACGCTCCGCAACAGACCGCCGCGCTTTATCTGACTTTCGGCGCGCTGCTGGCTGCCGGGCTGGCGTTTTGAAGCCCCGCCGTTAATCATAAAACCGGCGGCGTATCCAGAAGCCGACCGCACTGCTGAAAAAGATCAGCATCGCCGTAGCGGGCTCAGGAACAGCCGCCGGATCAGGAATGGATACCACGCGAAATCCGATGTAATCAGCTTCTCCGGACGGACTAATTTCCCAGCGCTCATCCGGCAATAAACGATCGGTGGTACTCCCGAACGAACCGCCCCGCGCAAGCCGAAACTCGCTCATGCTGTTTAATACTCCATCCAGTGCGCTTTCATTCAGCTCCCAGACATTTCCCATCATGTCGTAGGTCCCGTTCTGCTCCATTGAACCCGAACCTGCCGACCAGGGAGATGCATAGCCTTTGTAACGGGAATCTGTTCCGGCTGCCGGGGCGGCGCCGGTACCGTTGGCATAAAGCGAATAACCGCTGCCGGTATAATACGCGGCTTTATAACATTCGTCCTCGGTCGGCAGCGCATAGGTCATCCCGTAGATACTGATGGATGCATTCCGGTCAACATTCGTCAGCGTTCCGCTGCCGCTGAATTGATATGCGCCGAGGTATTTATTCCCGCTGGTCAGCCAGTTACAGAACTGTGCCGCATCATACCACGACACCGAGGCCACCGGCTGGTTTCCGATCCAGACTCCAGTCTCGCCGATACCGGCCGCAGCGGCAACCGCGCCCCACTGGCTTGCAGTGACCTCATACCGTCCGATCCGGTAATTATACCCTACCGCTCCATAGCCGCTGGTGTCCGCCGCATTGCCGGCGCTGCCGACAGCGACAAACTCCATGCCAACGGCCGCGGCACCATGTCTAATCGTATCGGCATGTGCCGCCAAACAGATCAGCCACACCGCAATCCATATCATTGTTTTATATGTTCTCATCATCGCGCCTCCGGTTTGAAGCGCTGGAATTTAAGGAGCTGCAATTCTAAATCAATCTTTAAATAAATAAAAAAGTGTGGCACATTTACTACATCAAACTCAAGGGGAGCCGACATTCCCGATGCGGCCTGCACGATGTTTAATTAACTGATAAATTGCGCCCCCCCCTCACCCTCTCTAACGTCTTGACGGTGGAGAGCAAAGAAACGAAGATGCCTGTCTTCATGCTGAAACAACTGACAGACCGGTTGAACCATCTGATAGGGCCTCTGGCCCTTCTCGGATTTTTTCTACTGCTGTTTGAGCAGACTGAGTTGATGCGTGCCCACCCGATACTCGTACAGCAGATCAATCTCTCCATTCTCGGCCTGTTCGCGCTGAATGTGCTGCTGAACTGGTTCGCCAGCCGCGAAGGATGGCGCTATCTGCGTACATACTGGTTCGATCTCGTTGTTTTTGCCCCGCTAATCCCCTTTATTATCACTTCCGGCAGCGCGTCGGTTTCCGTCATGCTGTGCCAGACATCTATCCTGGCGATGCTGATCGCACGAATGCGGCGTGTATATAAATTCATTACCCTGCTAAGCATCAAGCCCGCGCAAATGATGCTGATCAGTTTTGCCGGTGTTATCGGATTCGGCACCGCGTTGCTGATGCATCCCGCCGCAACGACTGCAGGAAATCATACCGACCTGCTCGGCGCGCTTTTCACCTCGACGTCGGCCACCTGTGTGACAGGACTGATCGTCTACGACACCGCCGCACATTTCACCCTCTTCGGTCAGGCCGTGATTCTTGCGATGATTCAGGTCGGCGGACTGGGTATTATGACTTTCTCCATGTCCCTCGCCCTGTTAATGCGCCGCGGTGTTTCAATGAAAAGCCAAGTCGTCATGCAAGGCGTGCTCGATCAAGATGCAGCGATCAATATACGCCGGCTGGTTGGCTTTATCATCATTATGACCCTCCTGCTGGAGGCGGCCGGAGCGACAGTTCTTTTTTTCAGCTTCCGGCAGGCTTGCGACAGTGCCGGGCAGGCGGTCTGGGCTGCTGTGTTCCACTCGGTTTCGGCATTCTGTAACGCAGGCTTTTCCACCTTCAGCAGCAACCTGGCCAGCTTTAAATACAGCCTGCCGGTCAACGCCGTGATCGGCGGCTTGATCATACTGGGCGGCATCGGTTTTGTGGTCATCGGCGATTTTTATCAGGCACTGAAAAACAAACTGAAACGGCGGCACGGACCGAAACATAAATTCCGCATTCAAAGCCGCCTTGCGCTGAGCTGGACCGGCGGGCTTATTTTCTTCGGAACCATCCTGATCTACTGGCTTGAACACAACCGCCTGATGGCTGATATGCGAACCGATCAGGCGCTGCTGGTCTCGCTCTTCCAGTCCATTACAACCCGCACTGCAGGGTTCAATTCCTGCGATATCGGCGCTCTGCAGCCCGCGACGCTCTTCTTCATGATCATTCTGATGTTCATTGGTACCTGCCCCGGCGGTACCGGCGGCGGGATTAAAACCACGACGGCGGCCGTGCTGTGGGCGATGATCCGCGCAGGTTTTAAACACCGCGACGAGGCCGAACTCTACCGCCGCACGATTCCGGTTGAAACAGTTCAGAAAGCGGTAATGGTTCTTTGTTCTTCCCTGCTGCTCGTCTGCGGCGCGACCATGCTGCTGGCGGTTTTTGAACAAAAGGGTTTTCTGGACGTGCTGTTCGAAACCGTCAGTGCCTTCGGAACGGTCGGTCTTACAACGGGGCTGACACCGGAACTCAGCAATCCGGGCCGGATACTCATAACCGTACTGATGTTTATCGGGCGTCTCGGTCCGCTCACCATCGGCTTCGCCTTTGTACTGCGCACCGTCAATCCGTCAAAATACCGCTATGCTGAAGAGCGCATTATGATAGGGTAAAAGAGAATGGAAGGTTGGAATAATGGAATAGTGGAATAACAGTTGGAGACCCCGTCCAATCTTCCATCATTCCATTCTCCACGGAGGTTTTGATATGAGAAATATTGCAGTAATCGGACTGGGCGGCTTCGGAAGCTCCGTCGCACGGGAATTGGCAGAAAAAGGCGTCGAAGTACTGGCGATTGACCGCGACCGCGAGCCGGTCGAAGCTATCAAAGACTCCGTTGCTCAGGCCGCAACGCTGGATTCGACAGATGAAAATGCGTTGCGGGCCGTCGGCATTAAAAATGTCGACGTGGCAGTCGTTTGCATCGGCGAGGATATTGAAGCCAACCTGCTCACCACGATTCTGCTGAAAAAAATCGGCGTACACCGCATCTGGACACGCGCCCTCAGCCCGCTTCAGCAGGAAATTCTCAAAATGCTTGAGGTGGACAATATCATCAATCTCGAAAAAGAAATGGGGGGCTTCGTCGCCACCAGCCTCGCTTCGGCGAACATCACACGCCACATTCCTCTGGCCAAAGACCACAGCATTATTGAAGTGCAGGTGCCCGCGGAATTCGCCGGAAAAACTCTGCGCTCCCTTGATCCCCGCAACAGATTCGGAGTCAACATTGTAGCCATCAAGAGAATGACACCCGCCATCAATGAACAGGGCGAGCGCATCCTGGAGGAATCCATCGAGGATGTGCCGAAGCCCGATGATATTCTCGAAGAGAATGACCGGTTGCTGATTGTCGGCAGTAATAAGAACGTAGAGCGCTTTGCGAACCAGTAAATATTATGACACCGAATCTGCTACAAATCCTATGGTTCCTGATGCCGTTATTCGGACTGATGGCCGGCATGATCGCTTGGTCACAATGCGGCGCAGCGGCCCGGTGGAGCTTTGCCGCGTTTTTCACGCTGGGTATGCTCTGCTGGAGTTATCTTACTGTTCGCATCGTCGGCTTCCGCATCCGGCTGTTTAACTTCCTGCGTCAAATGCTGTCAGGTGATTATGAAGCCGGTATCCGCACCCGCCGTCATTTCACCGACGAAATCTCCCGGCTTGAAGTCCTCGCAAACCGGCTTGCGGAACGAATACATACCTATGACCGGCTGCGCGCCAACCGCGTATCCATTCAGACCCGCGCATTCGACCTGCTTCTTGACCGCACCGCCGAACCGCTTGCCGCAATCGATGTGCAGCAGGACGCCTTTTTGTTTAATCCTGCCGCACAGAAAACACTGGGGATTGTTCGTAAAAGCTTTTCCGTCGAATCCGTACTCAAACCGGACATCAACAGCGAGTTCAAAGCCCTTTTCACCGATGCGGTCGCAGACCGGAAAATCCGCGCCGAAGGGTTCAGCTGGCTTCAGCTGCCCGGCATGAGCGATCCGGTTTATATCGGTGTCGAATTCACGCCGTTGCGCGACAAAGATGAAGAAGTCCGTTTTGCGCTGCTCTCGATCAAAGTTCCTCACGCACAGAAGAAATAAATCCATGACGGAACTCAGGCAGTTTGCAAAAGACCTCCAGGCATTCCTGGAATACAAAAAAGAGGAAGGGATCCAGACGCTGGACGTTTCTCCGGAAACGCTCGCCCTGCTGAAGCCCGCACCGGCACCCAAACCGGTCGCACGCCCTGCCGCACCTCGTGCGGCGGCGGCACAGCGGACAGCTCCAGCCGCAGAACCTAACCCGGGCACAGTTACCGTCAGCGGAAAAACACTCGAAGAAATTTCAGGACAGATCTGCGGTTGCACATCCTGTCCGCTTCACGCCACGCGCAAAAACACCGTTCCCGGCGAAGGCAACCCGAACCGGCCCGATATCATGTTTGTCGGCGAAGGTCCCGGCGCGGACGAAGATCTGCAGGGCCGTCCGTTCGTCGGCGCGGCGGGTCAATTGCTCGACAAGATGATCGCGGGCATGGGCTACAAACGCGAAGAGGTTTTCATTGCCAACATTGTTAAATGCCGCCCGCCCGGAAACCGCGTGCCGCTGCCGGAAGAAATGAACGCCTGCATCCCGTACCTCAAAGCCCAGATCGCGCTCATCAAACCGAAAATCATCGTCGCACTCGGGAAAACCGCCGTGCAGGGACTGCTTCAGGAAGATGTCACGATTACCAGATTCCGCGGAACGTGGTGTTCCTACGAAGGCATTGACCTCATGCCGACCTATCATCCCGCCTTTTTACTGCGCTCGCCGGACCGCAAAGGTGAGGCGTGGAACGACCTCAAAGCCGTCCTCGCCAAACTCGGCAAGGAACCGCCGGCCAAGAAAAGCTGATGAGTAATTACCAATCATTCCGGCTCCTATTTATGTTTCTGTTCTGGGGAACAGTCGGAATCTATGCGCTAGTTCATACACGCTCAAAAAGACACTATGGGCATCATCGAAGTTTGCATTGTCCGCGCTGCAGTCACTCTTTTCCAAGACTCCGGAATGAGAAAAGCGGAGACACCGTTCCTGAAGGCGGGTTTGTCTGCGAGCACTGCGGATGCAAAATGGATGAATTCGGCAATGAACTCTCATTTCCAGCCGACAGCAACGATCCAAAACACTGGTAACAGCCGAAACCATTACTCGCCAAAACAATTCAACCTTTGGAACTTTGCGGCGGTACAGACTGTTGTTATAGAATCACGGCACTTCTCTGGATTTTTATGAAAGAACTTTTCCTTGATGCTCTGATCGACAGCGCCGGAATGATCCCGTTCCTGCTGGTCATTTATTTCGTCGTGGAATGGTTTGAGCGAAGATTCGGCGGAACCATCGAACACCGGCTGAAGAAAACCGCCCAAGCCGGACCGGCGCTGGGCGCGCTCTTCGGCTGTGTTCCGCAATGCGGATTCTCCGTCGTGGCCGCTTCATTCTATTCGCGCCGCATGATTACCACCGGCACGCTGCTGGCCGTTATTCTCTCCACCTCCGACGAAGCTGTTCCGGTCATGCTGGCGCAACCGGGCCGGAGCGGAATCGTTGTTACGCTGCTGATCACAAAACTGATCATCGGCATAACCGCCGGGTATCTGGTCGACCTCCTATCGCGCCGCCGAAAATCCGTCGAAACAGGCCGTGACGACCACGATGAAGAAACACATGAGCTGGGCTGCTGCAAACACCATCTTTCCGGCAGCGCCAGCCGACGGCAGCTGCTGGCGCATCCGCTCATCCATACGGCGAAAATTTTCTTCTTCATTTTTGCGGTGACGCTCGGCATCAACGGCCTGATTGCGCTGGTCGGCGAAAAAAACCTCGGCAACATTCTGCTGCGCCATTCCCTGTTCCAGCCTTTCCTGGCTTCTCTGGTCGGACTGATTCCCAATTGCGCCGCTTCAGTGGCTATTGCTGAACTGTTTCTAAAGGGCGGACTCAGCTACGGATCAACAGTCGCCGGACTCTGCTGCAGCGGCGGACTCGGCCTGCTGGTGCTGCTGAGAGAAAACCGCAATTTGAAAGATACCTTCCGGATCGTAGTGCTGCTCGTCTTGATCAGCACCGGAGCGGGCCTCGCGATTCAATTCCTATACGGCTGATGCCGCGTCGCGCGCTTCTTTGACAATCGCAAGCCCGGCGCTGGTTCCGATACGCGTCGCGCCGGCTTCAATCATGGCGCAGACATCGGCATAGGTGCGCACTCCACCGGAGGCTTTGACGCCGAGGCCGGCCTTTTTGACGGCAGCAGACATCAGGCGGATATCTTCAACCGTCGCGCCGCCAAAACCGAACCCGGTAGAAGTTTTTACAAAGTCGGCGCCGGCCTCAATACAGAACCGGCAGGCGCGCTCTTTCTCTTCCTGAGTGAGCAATCCGGTTTCGAGGATAACCTTGAGAATGGCGCCGTGCGCATGACACGCACCCGACACACCGGAAATATCGTGTAAAACAACGACATCGTTGCGGTCTTTGAGCGCGCCGACATTAATGACCATATCGACTTCCTGCGCGCCGGCAGAGAGAACGCTGTACGCCTCCGCCGCTTTATCCGGACTGCGGGAAGCTCCCAGCGGAAAGCCGATAACAGAACAGCTTTTGACGCCGGAACCTTTGAGCTGTGTGTGAACCTGCGCGATGTAGAAAGGGTTCACGCAGACGGCCGCAAAATGATTTTCGCAGGCCTCCCGGCACAGCTGATTAATCTGGCCGACGGTGGCGTCCGGCCGGAGCAGAGTATGATCAATCATCCCTGCAATCTGTCGGACGTCCGGCATTTTCATACGACCGCCGCGACCGGCTTTATTGAGCAGACGGGTGCAGCTCTTTGAAGTTGCCTTCGATCAGAAGCGATTCCTGCCAGGCGGAAGCCAGGCGCTGAGCACGGCTGCGGGCCAATCCGCCGGCCAGTTCCTGCCGGATAGCCGGCAGGCCGGAGGCTTCGTCGGTGGATTTGCGCGAAGTCACATAGGCAAGAAGTACACCGCCTTCGACCGGAGCCGGAGCGCAGAGCTTGCCCTGCTGAACGTTGAGACAGAGCTTGACGAGAGTATCGGCATACTTGTCTTTCAGTTCGGTCGAGACATCAAATTCCGGCGTGGTCTGCACTTTCAGCGCAAACGGCGCAACAGCTGCCTTGAAACCGGTTCCGGCTGACATTGCTTTCGCAACGGCTTTTTCGATATCCATCGCGCGTTCTGCCAGCGCTTTGATAACCGCCTGTTCGCGCGCCGCATCCATCACATCTTTTTCAACGGCATCATAGGTGGGAATAAAAGAAGGATAGCGCTGTCCCAGTGACAGGACGTAGACGGAGTCCTTACCGACGATTGCATCGCTGAACGAGCTGTAGGCATCGTTTTCCAGACTGAAAGCCGCCTGACGGAAGGGCGCGGATTCATCAATGCCTTTGAGGTCATCTTTCAGACCGAACGCCGGCAGTGTTTTGATCTTCAGGCCGGCTTTGGCCGCGGCTCCGGTGAAGTCAGGCTGGCCGCCTTCCGCTTTGGGCGCAACGTCCACCACAAATTCAGTGGCCTTCTCGACCGCCAGTTTGCGGGCGGAAATCTGCTGAAGCTGTTTGGTGATTTCACCTTTCACCTTTTCAAACGGTTTGTACTCTACGACGGCGTTTACGTTGGTGTTTTCAATGCGGTAGTTTTCGATATTACGATTGTAGACCTGCAGAGCCATATCTTCCGGAATTTCAACTTTCGACAGAAAATTGCTGACCGCGAATTCAACATAGGAAACGCGTACTTTGGCGGGCATACGGAACGCTTCGGGATTCTCCGCGAAAAGCGCCTGAGCGGATTCTTTGGAAACCGTAACGGTTTTTTCAATCTGCGAACGCGGGATCACAACGTAGTCGAGAACGAAGCGATCGGTGTAAAGGTGGTAAGCGCGCTTCAATTCGTAAGGCGAAATCAACGCAGCCTGCGCCGGCTGGTACATCAGTTTATAAATGGCGATCTGTTCACGGAAAAGCTCTTCGGCCTGACGGGGTGTAAGACCGATCTGCTGCAGCACCGCTTTATAGACATTGACATCAAACGTTCCGTTTTCCGTCTGAAAAAGAGGCATCACCTGCATCTGCCGGACCACTTCCTTGTCAGCCACAAGGATCTTTTCGGACTTGGCTTTACGCAGAACCGCCACGCGCTGCCAGGCTTCCTGCTTGAGCGCCTTCGTCAGATCGTCAGTCATTGGAATCATGCGGCCTGAAGACAGGATGTACCAGATATAGGAGTTGTGATAAGCGCTGCGGTATTCATCCTGCAGCACCTTCTTGCCGAACAGTTCACCGACAGGCGGAACATCGTGGGTCCGTGCTCCCGCGCGGTTCGTCGGCATGAAAAATCCGACAAAAGAAACAATGATGACTCCGAGAATAAAGTACCAGAGCACCTTGGACTGAATCAGTTTGTGAAAGCGCGTAATCAACATTGCCATAAAAGACCCCTTGGTTTTGCGATAAAAAACAGGGGCACAGCATAGCCGCGCCCCTTTCACCGGTCAACGAAAGATACAGCCTGGATTCAAACGCATATATGGCGGGAATTTCCGGCTGATTGAAAAAATGCAGGAATGCACCCGCTACCCCTTCGCCCGCATTTCAGATCAGCAGCAGCAGGCGGCCCAGCACCGCTCCGCCGGCCATCAGCCAGATAACATTCACTTTTTTCAGTCCGAAAACCGCGACGGCGGCGGCCAGTGCAATCAGCCATCCCCGCCAGTCCGTCAGCGTCTGCCGCCCCAGCAACAATGCTGCTCCGGCCATAACCCCGACGGAGGCGACATTCACTGTATCGAGAAAAGCGGCCGTCCACTTTGAGTTCCGCATTCTGGGCACCAGAGGGTTGAGCGCGCAGACAAAAAAGAATGAGGGTAAAAAAATGCCGGCTGTGGCGACGAGCGCGCCGGGCAGTCCGGCGATCTGCCAGCCGATGAAGGTGGCGGTTGAAAGCACCGGCCCGGGTGTGAACTGCCCGATGGCTATGGCATCCAGAAGCTGCTGCTGCGTGAGCCACCCGAGACGGTGAACCAGTTCGGTCTGGAGATAAGCGACCAGCACGTAGCCGCTGCCGAAAAGCACTGCCCCGATTTTGAGGAATACCGTGAAAAGCATGAAGAGCGATACGGGTTCAACACTGAGAATCCTGCCGCCCGTCTGCCGCGTAATTTTCAGCCATAACATACCGAAGATGCCCGCACCGAGAATTACGGCCAGCGTATTGCAACCCGCCGCAGAACAAATCAGCGCCGCCGCGCCCAGCGCAGCCAGCTTCCGGTTTTTGACCGCTTTTCCGCCCATTGTGTGCACGGCACCCAGAATCACCATCAGCACAGCGGGTTTGATGCCGTAAAAGAACGGCTCCACCCGGGGAAGAGAACCATATTTTTCATAAAAGAACGCCAGCAGACCGGAAATCAGGCAGGCGGGCAGAATGAAAGCTGTACCGGCGACCAAAAGTCCGGGAATTCCGGCGCGTTCATGCCCGCAGTGAATCGCCATCTCGGTTGAGTTCGGGCCGGGGATCAGATTGGTTGCGCCGACCAGATCAAGAAAGTGCTGTTCGCTCAGCCATTGGCGTTTGCGGACCACCTCGTTCTGCATCATGGCAATATGTGCGGCCGGCCCGCCGAAAGCTGTGAAGCCGAGCTTCAAAAAAAGACCCGCCAGTTCCCTGAGTTTTTTCTTCATAAAACGCTCCTCGCAGAAAATCGGGACAATCACATTTCCCGGTCAAACCTCACTTTCGGCGCATGCGTCTCAGTGAGCCGAACCGTTTTTCCGCAGGCGGGCGATAAACATACCGTCGCCGGGGCCTTCCCACGGCCAGATCTGCACCGCACCGGCGGCCGGTTTTCCGGTCAGCGGATGGGCGAACGGCTCCAGTGTAAACTCCGGATGCTCCGGCAGAAACCGCTCGATCACTTCGACGGTTTCCTCACGGGTAAAGGTGCAGACGGCATAAATCAGTACGCCGCCAGACTTCACACACTGCACGGCATTGTTGAGCATCCGCACCTGCAAATTACGTTTTTGAGCCGGATCGCGCGGATCGCTGCGCCAGCGGGCGTCGGGATTACGGCTCCAGGTGCCCCAGCCCGAACAAGGCGCATCCACCAGCACGCCGTCGAACTCTTTGGTGAACGGCTTGTCTTTAGCCAGATCGTGAAGCTGGGTGCGGATATTCATAATGCCGCCGGCGCGCGCACGCTTTTTGCACTCGTGCAGCGCTTCGGTCCGCAGATCGGTCGCCAGCACCTTGCCGTCGTGACCGATCAGATCGGCCAGCTGAACCGCTTTGCCGCCCGCGCCGGCGCAGCCGTCCCACCAGTCAGAACCAGCCGCAGGTGCAGCAACCTGTGCGACGGCCTGCGAAGCAATATCCTGAACTTCAAACTGTCCGCTATGGCCAAGTTTGCCGAGCGACGTACCGGCTTCGACCGCAACCGCGCCGGAAAGGTTCGGGTGTTCCTTAAAGGTAATTCCGGCTTCCGTAAGCGTCTGCTTGAATTCATCGCTGCGAAGCCGCAGCCAGGTCGGCGGACGCTGCTGAAGCGTTTCGTAGAAACTGTCTTCGAAGCCTGCCGGCAAATCCACCGACTTTCCGAACAGCGGGAAAATGAGATCCGCTTTATCCAAACCCTGAAAATCAGGAAACCAGCTGACAAGCGCGGTGCGCTTTTCTTCGAGCGTTTTATCGCCGAGCGGCGTCCAGCCGGATTTTGCGGCGGCCTGAAGTGCCACATGAAGATCCGTCCGGTCGAGAAGCCAGCTGAGGGCGGCGGCTTCCAGCGGTTTCAGGCCGAGCGCGCGGGTCCAGCCGAGCCAGCGGAAATAGGAGAAGAAGCATTCTGAGAGAAAACGGCGGTCGCGGGAGCCGAGTTCATGGCGGTTTTTGAAGAAGCGCAACAGAACGCGGTCGGCGGGATGCCGGTGTTCCAGCACATGCGGAGTGAGCGTTTCCAGGATTTCGGCGGCCAGCCGGGTTTGCTGGTTGATGATTTTTTCGTTCAGATTTTTCACGGGGTTCCTCGCAGATTTTTGTTTTTTTGTTTTAAAAGTTGGACATAATCCGTGCCCCAACCAGACGGATCAGAAGAATGCAGGGAAAAGAGGACGAAAGGCAACTGTTATGGCAAAAGAACTCGGATTTGTGATGATCACCCCCCACTCGCTGCGGAAATCGCGTACCGGCGGCATTATCGGACGCTTCAGCCGCATCGAAGGCATCGAATTTGTTGCCTCACGCATGTTCGGCCCGAGTCAGGAACTGGTCAACCGCTACGCCGAACTGCTGCGTTCCAATCCCGACATTAAGCCCGAAAGTCGTGATATTCTCGCCGACTACGTCCTGCGCGCCTTCGGCCCTGAAACCGATACCGGTCGCCCGCACCGTGTGATGCTGCTTCTTTTTGAAGGCGAAGATGCGATTAAAAAAATCTACGCGGCCGCCGGAGGCTTTGATGACACACAGGAATCGTCCGACACCGTGCGCGGCACCTACGGTGACTGCATCCGCGATTCCGCCGGCAAGGTGATTTATTTCGAACCTTCCGTTCTGGTCGCCCCTTCGGCGGCTTCAGCCAAACAGACGCTCGCGCTCTGGCTCAAATATGCCGAAACCGACGGCGGCGTCGTTAAAAACGCCCTCAGCCTGCCGGACGCCGACGTACAGCGGACTCTAGTCATCATCAAGCCGGACAACTTCCGCTTCCCCAGTTCGCGCCCCGGCAACATCATAGACCTCTTCTCGCGTTCCGGCCTGCGCATCGTCGGCGCGCAGGTGCACCGCATGAGCATGGCGGAAGCCAAGGAATTCTACGGCCCGGTTCAGGCGGTTCTGCGCGAAAAACTGTGCGACCGCACCACGGAGAAAGCCTGCGCCGTTCTGGAAGAGGAATTCGGCTTCCCGATGCCCGCCGAAGTGCAAGGCGCACTCTGCAAAACGCTCGGCCCGTACTACGGCGACCAGCAGTTCTTTGAAATCATGAAATTCATGACCGGCCTCTGGCTGCCTGATGTACCGGCTTCAGAAATGAACGCCGACGGCAAAGTCCGCTGCCTCGTCCTGATTTATGCCGGAGTCGATGCGGTGAATAAAATCCGCAACATTCTCGGCCCGACCGACCCGAGCAAAGCGCAGCCCGGGTCCGTGCGCAAAGAGTACGGCAGCGACATCATGGTTAACGCCGCGCACGCCTCCGACTCGCCGGAAAACTGCAAACGCGAAATGGGAATTATCAAACCCGAGCGCAACCTGCTCAAACAGTGGTTCGACAAATATTATGCGTAATGCGCAGTCCATAATCCGTTAATCTGAAAAAGTGGAGACCTGTATATGTGGAACAAAGTAACCCCCGCCCCGGAAGACGCCATTCTCGGACTGACCGAAGCCTTCAAAAAAGATCCCCGCTTTGCCAAGATCAACCTCGGCGTCGGCGTCTATAAAGACGAAGAAGGCCACACACCGATCCTCGACTCCGTCCGGGCGGCGGAAAAGCTGATCTTCGAAAAAGAAAACACCAAGTCCTACATGCCGATCGCCGGCGAAAAACCCTACGGCGAAGAAGTGCAGAAAATGATCTTCGGTGCGCTGTGCGAACGCTCCGCCACCATCCACACCCCCGGCGGAACCGGCGCGCTGCGCGTCGCCGCCGATCTGCTGGCGAAATTCAGCGGGAAAACCATCTGGGTCAGCAACCCGACCTGGGCCAACCACAACAACATTTTCGAAGCGGCCGGCCTGACCGTTAAAACCTATCCCTACTACGATGCCGCCACTAAAGACCTCGACGCCGACGGCTTCTTCACCGCGCTCGAAAAAATTCCCGCCGGCGACAACGTCCTGCTGCACGCCTGCTGCCACAACCCCAGCGGCGTAGACCTCTCCGCCGCCCAGTGGAAAAAAGTTGCACAGATTGCACAGAAAAACGGCTGGTTCGCGCTGGTCGACTTCGCCTATCAGGGATTAGGCGACGGCCTCGAAGCCGACCGCGTCGGCGTCGAAGCCCTGCTGTCCAGCGGCATTGAATTTTTTATCGCCAGCTCCTTTTCCAAAAACTTCGGCCTCTACCGAGACCGGACCGGCGCACTGACCGCCGTTGCCGCCACGCCCGCCGACGCGGAAACCGCCATGAGTCATATGATGGCCACGGCGCGCGTTCTTTATTCCAACCCGCCGGCACACGGCGGCATGATCGTCACCACCATCCTGCGCGACAAGGAACTTTGCAGACTCTGGAGAAGCGAACTTGATGCCATGCGCGACCGCATCGCCCAGGCCCGCGCGGCGCTGGCGCAGGGACTCACCGAACGCGGCGTACCGATGGACTGCTCGTTCATGACGAAGCAGAAAGGCATGTTCTCCTTCAGCGGACTCACCAAAGATCAGGTTAAATTCCTGCGCGAAGAAAAAGCCGTTTACATCGTCGGCAGCGGACGCATCAACGTCGCCGGACTCACCCCCGGCAACATGGGCTTCGTCTGCGACGTCGTTGCCGAAGCCATGAAGCGCTAAAACACCGCCGGATTCATTATCCGAAAGCCCCTTCGCCAGAAGGGGCTTTTTTATGCAGAGAGACTGTCGCGGGGCGAGCAGCCGAGAATGGATTTGAAGCGGCGGCTGAAGTGGTACGGGTCGGAGTAGCCGAGGATTTCGGAAACCATGCGGACACTGAATCCGTTTTTCAAAAGCTCCCCGGCTTTTTCGATGCGCACCTGATCCTGATAGGCTTTCGGCGAAAGTCCGGTACGGGCTTTGAACAGCCGGCGCAGGTGCGCTTCGCTGAGATTGCAGAAAGCGGCCATCTGCGCGCCATCCCACCATCGTTCCGGTTTACGTTTCAGTTCGGCGCAAAGGCGGTCGATCTGCACTTCTTCGGAAAGCAGGCTGCCGGACGGCTGCCCGGCCGTCAGATCCGCCAGCAGTCCGGTCAGTCCGGAAAGCGCGCGCAACCGGTGTTCCGGCGTTCCCAGCGAAACACTTTCGATGACCGGCAGAAGCCGGCGGGCGGTTCCGCATTCCCGGATTCCGCTGAACAGGGAGTTTGCTTTAAACAGGGTTTCCGCCAGCGGGCCGCAGAAAAAAACCTGGTCGACAACCATTCCGCTTTTACCGGCAGCGATGTCATGGACAGTTCCCGGCCGGATGAAAAAAATCTGATGCGCGGAAACCGGCGTACGCCCGCCCTCTTCCGTCCAGTACCAGCCGTCGCCGGAAACAACCTGACCGATGCAGAAAAACTCCAGCCGTGACGGCTGGATGTCAGCACGGGCGGAAACGGCCGTTCCGGCGCGCGGCGAAAAAAAAGTCAGTCCGCAATCTGCGTCCTGCGCCAGCACCTCTTTGGCCGGGCGGCAGACCGAAACACCGCCGACGGACTTGATGCTTACATAACCGGATTCGTACAGGCTGACCATGGCCGGTACCATACCCTGCAACCGCCGGTTAGGCCAGCATACCGTTCAGCTGTTCTGCACAGGTTTCGACGGGACGGTTGAAAATCAAATGGCAGACTCCGTCAGCCTGACGCACCGCGCTTTGCATACCCAGTCCGGTGCAGGCGGTTTCATCCAGCTTCCGCGAGTCGTTCAGGACGACGCGCAACCGCGTGCGGGAGCTGACGGAAATCTCTTTGACGTTCGTCTTTCCGCCCAGCGCGGCCAGCAAGGAAGCCGCGCCGGTTTCTTCGGCGGTGACCGGCGCGGCAACATCCTCTTCCCGTCCGGGCGTTTTCAGTTTGAACAGCCGGATGGCGGCACTGAACAGAAAATAGTACATGGCCGCCCAGAGCGGGCCGAGCACCAGCAGCCAGAGTCCGTGCGTGGATTTGCTGAACAGCACGACATAATCAATCAGTCCGTTGGAAAAGGTCATGCTGTGTTTGATGCCGAGCAGGATGCAAGTCATGTACGCCAGTCCGGCCAGCACGGCGTGCAGCAAGTAGAGCAGCGGCGCGACAAACATGAAGGCGAATTCAAGCGGCTCGGTGATACCGGTCAGGAAAGCCGTCAGCGCGGCAGAGATCATAATACTGCCGACCAGCGCGCGCTTTTCCGGACGGGCGGCATGCCAGATGGCAAATCCTGCGGCCGGCAGGCCCCACATAATAAACAGATAGCCGCCCGCCAGATTTCCGGCGGTCGGGTCGCCCGCCAGATAGCGCGGGATTTCGCCGTGAATCACTGCACCGGCGGCATTGGTGAATTCGCCGACCTGAAAGAAGAACGGGACGTTCCAGATGTGATGCAGTCCGAACGGAATCAGCAGGCGGTTTATAAAACCGTAAAGCCCGAAAGCCAGCGCCGGACTTTCTGATGAAGCCCAGACGGAAAACTCTTTAATCTGCCGTCCGATGGCGGGCCAGGCCAGACTGAGCACGAGTCCGAGAAAAATGGCGCAGAACGCGGTCGCGATCGGCACGAACCGCTTGCCCGCAAAAAAACCCAGATAGCTCGGCAGTTTGATGCGGTAATATTTATTAAACAGCGCGGCGGCCAGACAGCCCGCCAGAATCCCGCCGAGTACGCCGCAGTCAACCGACGGGATTCCCATGATCGCTTTGGTTTCAAAACCCAGCATCGTTGCCATGATGCCCATTGTTGAAAGCATTACAAAGTAGCCGACGGTTGCCGCCAGCGCGGCTACGCCGTCGTTCTCGGTGAACCCGAGCGCCACGCCGACCGCAAAGAGCAGCGGCAGAATTCCGAAGATTGCGCCGCCTGCGGTTTCCATATAGGTCGATACGACCAGCGGAATAAACGGCAGTTTGGCCGCGCCGATTCCGAGCAGGATACCGGCGGCCGGCAGTACCGAAACCGGCAGCATGAGCGCTTTGCCCAGCTTCTGCAGGTTCGCAAAAAGCCCTTTCAGGCGTTGTAATTTTTTCGGAACGGTTTTCATCCGGAAGCAGACAGTGCCCGATTCAGAAGTATGTGGCAAAGCTGAAAAGGGGCAGACCTTCCGGTCCGCCCCTTGCAGTCATCGATGAACGGGATTCTTACTGAAGCAGGCGGTTCATCTGTTCGACGCAGGCTTCCACGCGATTGCCGAGAATCAGATGGCAGACGCCGTCGGCCTGCCGCACTACGCCCTGCACGCCCAGTCCGGTACAGGCTTTTTCGTTCAGCTTATGCGCGTCCTTCAAGGTGACGCGCAGACGGGTATGTGCACAGGCCGTAACGTCTTTGACATTCGCCTTGCCGCCCAGCGCCGCCAGCAGCGGCACCGCGATACTATCGCCGGAATCCGCTTCAGCGGAAACGGCGGCAGAAACCGCGGCAACAACCGGGGCGCCAACCGCAGAAACCTGATCGGCTTCCGGCCCGGCGGTTTTCAGATAAACCTGCATATCAGTTTTCAGATTATCTGAACGGGTTCCGAAGATGGCCTGAACGCCGTCACCGGCAACGACAACACCCGCCGCGCCGAGCTGCTTGAGGACGTCTTTGTTCACCTTGGAGACGTCATAGACACTGATACGCAGGCGGGTAATACAGGCATCCAGCGTCTTGATGTTCTTGCGTCCGCCGAAGGCCAGTACCAGTTGCAAAGCCAGCCCGCCTTTTCCGGATGAATCGACAACCGTCTGTTCGGCGACATCGTCTTCGCGACCCGGCGTTTTCAGTTTAAACAGCCGGATCACGGCGCTGAACAGAGCATAATACATGGCCGCCCAGATTGGACCGAGTACCAGCAGCCAGAGTCCATGCGTGGATTTGCTGAACAGTACAACAAAGTCAATGAAGCCGTGCGAGAAGGTCATGCCGTGTTTGACGCCAAGCAGAATGCAGGTCATGTAAGCCAGTCCGGCCAGCACGGCATGAAGCAGGTAGAGCAGCGGCGCGACAAACATGAAGGCGAATTCGAGCGGCTCGGTGATACCGGTCAGGAAGGAAGTCAGCGCGGCGGAAATCATGATACTGCCGACCAGCGCGCGCTTTTCCGGTTTAGCGGCGTGCCAGATGGCGAAGCCGGCGGCCGGCAGTCCCCACATCTTGAACAGATAGCCGCCCGCCATATTGCCCGCGGTCGGGTCGCCCGCCAGGTAGCGCTGGATTTCGCCGTGAATGACTTCGCCGTTGGCTTTGACGAACTCGCCGACTTCAAAGAAGAACGGTACGTTCCAGATATGGTGCAGTCCGAACGGAATCAGCAGACGCTCAACAAAGCCGTAGATGGTGAAGGCCAGCGCCGGACTTTCCGAAGAGGCCCAGACCGAAAACACTTTGATCAGTCTGCCGACCGGCGGCCAGGCCAGACTCAGCACAAGACCGAGAAAGATGGCGCAGAACGCGGTCGCGATCGGCACGAACCGTTTGCCGGCGAAAAAGCCGAGATAGGTCGGCAGTTTGATGCGGTAATACTTGTTGAACAGCGCACCGGCCATGCCGCCGACCAGAATGCCGCCGAGAACCCCGCAGTCGATCGACGGAATGCCCATGATCGCTTTAGGTTCAACGCCCAGCATCGTCGCCATGACGCCCATCGTCGCAAGCATCACAAAGTAGCCGACAGTCGCCGCCAGCGCGGCTACGCCGTCGTTCTCGGTGAATCCGAGCGCGACACCGAGTGCGAAGATCAGCGGAAGAATTCCGAAGATCGCGCCGCCCGCGGTTTCCATATAGGTCGATACAACCAGCGGAATGAACGGCAGTTTGGCGGCGCCGATTCCGAGCAGAATACCGGCGGCCGGCAGTACCGAAACCGGCAGCATGAGCGCTTTACCCATTTTCTGGAGGTTGGCGAAAATCCCTTTCGGGAATGAGGTCAGTTTAGTTGCAATAACACCCGTCATCGTTTTATCTCCTGATTATTTATTGAAAGAGGCAACCAGCGCGCGAACTTCTCCCGCACTGGAAAGAGTCAGCGCCTTTTCGGCCAGCGTGCGGCATTCGGCAAGGTTCAGCGTCCGGATCTGCGCTTTGATCGAAGAAACCGAAGGAACCGGGACGCTGAGTTTATCAATCCCCAGACCGATCAAAAGCGGAACGGCCTGAGGGTCGGCCGCCAGCCCGCCGCAGACGCTGACCGGTTTACCGTGCTTCTGCGCCGCCGCCACGGTTTGCGCAATCAGCGCCAGAACCGCCGGGCTCAGGCCGTCGGACAGCGTCGCAAACTTCGGATGGCCGCGGTCAACCGCCAGCACATACTGCGAAAGGTCATTGGTACCGATGGAGAAGAAATCGACTTCACGGGCGAAAACATCGGCCATGACCGCCGCCGCAGGAACTTCCACCATCATACCGGTTTTAACCGGCGGAACGCCCAGCGCCTCCCGCTCTTCTTCGAGCCACGATTTCGCGCGGCGGAATTCCGCCGGCGTTGTAATCATCGGAAACATCACTTCAACCGGATTGTCTCTGGAAACGGCCAGTACAGCCCGCAGCTGCTGACGGAAGATGCCCGGCTGATTCAGGCAGACGCGGATGCCGCGTTCGCCGAGGAAGGGATTCTGCTCTTTCGGAATCGGAAGATACGCCAGCGGTTTGTCGCCGCCGATATCCAGCGTCCGGATCACCAGGGGTTTTCCGTTCAGCGATTTGATCATGCCGCGATAGACAGATTCCTGCTCTTTCTGCTCCGGCGGATTGGAGCGGTTCTGAAAGAGAAATTCACTGCGCAGCAGGCCGATTCCTTCCGCGCCTGATTCCGGTGCGGAAGCCACTTCTTCCGGACTGCCGGCATTACCGGAAACCGTAACAGTCTGGCCGTCTTTCGTCACCGCAGGTTCCTGACAGTGCGCAGCATCCTCGCGGTGTTTAGCGATCAGACGGACCCGCTCCTTCTCTGCGTCGGCGAGACGCACAACCGGAGGATCGATCTCCAGCAATCCGTTCGAGGCATCCAGCACTACGCGCGTGCCGTCGGCAATCTGCAGTGCCTGCTTCGGCAGACCGGCCAGCGCAGGAATCCCCATTGAGCGGGCCAGAATGGCCGAGTGGGAAAGCGCACCGCCGTTTACGGTGCACAATCCGCGAACCTTTGTGCGATCCAGTCCGGCGGTCTGCGACGGCGAAAGCTCTTCGGCAAAGACAATTGCCTGATCGGGAAATACAACCGTTTCCGCTTCATGACCGAGGATAATCTGCAACGTGCGGAGTCCGATATCGCGCAGGTCGATCGCCCGGCCCGCCAGCAGTTCGTTCTGCATCCGGGAAAGGCTTTCGGCCTGAAGGGTGTAGGCTTTCTGCCAGGCAAACGCCGCGCTCTTGCCGCGTTTGATTTCCACATAGGCGGTTTCCAGCAGTTCCGGGTCTTCCAGCAGTTCGAGATGCGCTTTGAAAATATCGCTTTCGTGGCCGGTCGCAGAAGCCATCAGCGCCGAAACCTCGCTGCACGCGCCGTCCAATCCTGCTTCAAAAATTTTACGCTGATCGCCGTCGGCATATTCTTCCACTTCGAGCGCCGCTTTTTTGAGTTTGAAAACGGTTCCGACCGCCAGACCACCGGAGGCGCAGACGCCTTTCATTCTGGAAGGAAGCGGTTCATCGCCGGCCGGTTCATCGGCTGCAACAACCGCTTCGCCCAGCCCGCCGCGAATGAGTTCGACCAGCGACGCAACCGCCGCCGCCGCATCGCTGCCGCGAGCCTGAATCAGAACGCGGTCGTTTTTGGCGATATCCATCTTCATCAGCGACGTCGTGCTCTTGGCGTTGCCTTTGCGGTCGCCGCAGATAATTTCGACGGATGACTTGAATGACTTCGCGCCGTGAGCCAGCACCGCGCAAGGGCGGGCGTGGAATCCGGACGGATTCAGGATAACAACCGGCTCCGACAGAACGGCATCGCCGGACTGTTCAGCATTTTCTTTTTCTGCGCCTGCGCCGTTCTGTATCACTTCAAACGCGCAGTCTTTACCGGCTTCAACCCAGCCGGAACGGAAGTTGTAGCTGATCTGATCGCCGTTCGTCACCACGATCTGAGTCAGCAGACTTTTGGCGTTCAGCCCCACATAATCCATATCGAACTCAATCAGCTGATCGCCGACCGAAACCTGGTCGCCTTCCTTGACCCGCGAAGCAAAACCTTTGCCTTTCAGGTTCACCGTATCAACGCCGATGTGAACCATCAGCTCCAGCCCGGCTTCCGTCATAATCGTCACGGCATGACAGGAAGGATGAACCTGCGTGATTTTTCCGGCGCACGGTGCGAGCAGGCAGTTGGATACCGGATCAATCGAAATTCCGTCGCCGACCAGCTTCTGGGCAAACACCGGATCCGGAACATCCTGAAGAGCCACCAGCGGCCCGGTTAAAGGAGCAATGAAAGACAACTTGCGCGATTCTGACATAATTACAGTTCTCCGGTTCGTTCCGATTGTGCGGAGAAGCTATCACGCGTCCAGCGGAACTGCACATGGATGAAACGATCATCTTCCATGCCGATTCCGATCATTGCCCCTGATCAGTCGAGGATGATTTCCTGACGGTACTCCGGTACCGCGCAGTTCCAGCCGGTTTTTTCAGTCAGGAATTTTTTAAAGGCGCCGGCAGCTTCCGGTTCGCCGTGGGTGATAAATACTTTGCGCGGCACCTTTTTCAGTCCGGTGATCCAGCGCAGCAGTTCGTCGCGATCGGCGTGGGCGGAGAAGCCGGATATTTTTTCGATCCGGGCGCGCAGCGGCTGCATTTCGCCGAAAATGCGAACTTCAGCGGGCTGATCCTGAATCACGCGGCCCAGCGTTCCGACGGCCTGATAGCCAACAAACAGAATGGTGCTCTCCGGACGGCTGATGTTGTTCTTTAGGTGATGCTTGATGCGGCCGCCGGTACACATGCCGGCACCGGCGATGATGATGGCCGTGCCTTTGATATGGTTAATGGCTTTGGACTGATCGACCGTGTTGGACAGGGTCAGCCCCGGCAGGTCGCACGGATGAATGCCCTTACGAAGCAGGTCGCGGGTTTCTTCGTCGAACAGTTCCGGATGCTTCTTGAAAATCTCCGTGACGCGGATCGCCATCGGGCTGTCCACAAAAGTGAACAGATGCGGGATGCGGTTTTCGCGCAATAATCCGTTGAGGTGGTAGAGCAGTTCCTGCGTACGCTCGACGGCGAAACTAGGAATGACGATGTTCCCGCCCGCTTTGTGCGTTTCGTTGATGATCCGCGCCAGTTCGCCGGGAATATCTTTTACCTCGCCGTGCGTGCGGTCGCCGTAGGTGGATTCGACCAGCACATAGTCCGCTTCTTCAAACGGATCCGGGTCGCTGATGATCGGCATATTCCAGCGTCCGACGTCGCCGGAAAAAAGAATCGAGCGCGCTTCGCCGCCCTGCCCGGCGGTCAGCCGGATACTGGCTGAACCGAAAATATGACCCGCTTCACGGAAGGAGGCCGTCATGCCGGCAGCAACCGGAACCGGCGTTTTGTAGCTGACCGGCGTAAGCAGAGGAACGGTTTTCTCGACATCAGCGGCAGTGTAGAGCGGCTCATACGGAAACGGACTGGTTTTCCCCTGTTTTTCGTGGCGCGCTTTTTTGTGTTTGACGTCTTCTTCCTGCAGGACGGCGGAGTCTTTCATGATGATCTGCGCAATGTCCGCCGTGGCGGGCGTACAGAAAATTCTTCCGCGGAATCCGTCTTTGACCAGTTTCGGCAAACGGCCGCAGTGGTCGAGATGCGCGTGCGTCAGCAGAACCGCGTCAATGGTTGAAGGCGGAACCGGAAAAGCGTCCCAGTTGCGCTCCTTCAGGTCGCGTTCCTGATAGAGTCCGCAGTCGACCAGTATGCGCGAACCGCCGGCCTCTACCAGATAACAGGACCCGGTCACGTTCTGCGCCGCGCCGAAAAAGTTTAATTTTATACTCATAAGCCGTACGCCCTCCCTTTTCTGCGGGCGAGTGTAGTGACTTTTACGCAGACGGGCAATTAAACCCTTGTGCGCGGGCGGGTTTTTGTATTCTCTATAAAGCGGTGCCGGGCATGTGGTGAAATTGGTATACACGCAAGATTTAGGATCTTGTGCCTCACGGCATGCGGGTTCGAGTCCCGCCTTGCCCACTCAGTGCACCGGAGCCGAAAACCAGGGATCATTTGAATGGAAAGGGGATTTGATGCTGCCGCAACATGGAGGAGTACCGAATTTCAGCCTGCGCATCCCCGCTCCTATCTTGACCCTGCTCATCCTGGTGCTGATTACCGGACTGATGCTGACGCTTTCGTTTCACCTCAATGCGGATGAAGGCGATCTGGCCGCGCAAAGCCGCGTAAAGCTTTCGCTGATCATCACGCTGCTGCTGTCATTTTTTATTCTGCTGGCCGGAACCGGCCGATGGTGGCATCCGCATTTGTGGAAACACGGCCGAAGCAAGAGACCGCATCGTCGGCGCGGATATCATCACCGGCATTAATCTTCCTGTTCCGAGTACAGACACACTGCGCCTCAAATACAATCGCCGTCAGAACACAAACCGGTTCTGACGGCGATCCAAAGAAGGAACGTTAATTCGCCGCTTTCCGGAACGGGAAGTTTGCAGTGCCCACACTGACGTAGTTGCTCACAGGAGCTCCGTCGGTTCTTCTGACATAATAGAACAGGCGGTAATCTCCGTTGGGCAGGCCGGTGTTAAGGATGTAAAACTTCCTCTTATCCGAGCCGTCCTGCGTAATGGTGATATTGTTGGTCAAAACCGGCGGCGAATATGACGTATAAATGGTCGCATTAGTGCGGAGTTCCACCCGGTAGTCCAGGTTCGTGGTCGGTGCAGTAACGGTTACGGTGGCCGTCAGCGTGCCGGTTGCATTGGTGATGACAAATCCGGAATCCCATGCGTAGTGACCGTTCAGCTTGATGGTTTCCACCTTCGGTGCAATCAGTTCCGGCGCATCCGGCCCGCCCCAGCACTCGCGCATGGCATCATACGAAGGCGTCGGTTTCAAATTATCATCCATCATCGGATACCATGTGTGCGTTACGCGGAACCCGGCGACTCCGAGTGCGCCTTTGAAAACAAATGCACCGAAGCAGCGGTTGGCTTGTGCCAGAATGGCATCGCTGTAGATTTCCAGCAGCTTGGTGTATTTTTCGCCGCTGACCGGCTCAATGACTCCGCCCCAGGAAGTCATCCCGTTCGTTTCATGAATCATATTCATCGGCTGCCGCAGGAAGTATTCGGTAATGAAACAAGGGCCGTTCCAGCCTGCGGTTATCAGATTGGAGCTTACGTTGTAAACGTGCGGGTAATAACTGTTCACGCCGATGATGTCCACATCGGGAGCCCATGTGCGGACGCGCATGATTTTGTTTGTGTCGGCGCCGGCGTGAGCAGTCAGGCAAGGATGGTAGTGATCGACTTCGCGAATGTAGCGGGCAACCTGCTGAACAGCCTGATACAAAGGAGCCGGATTGGGAATATCAGCCGGGTCGATTTCATTTCCAATACTCCACGCCAACAGCGATTCATAATTTTTGTAAGCATCAATCTGAGTTTTCAAGGTCGCAAACTGATTGCTGACATTCGTCGCGCTGTCATAAAAATTTGAAGTCGCGCCTTCCGCCGCCGTCAGCCATACGCCGAGAAGGACTTTGATTCCCGCATCCGAAGCCCGGCGCATAAAATCAGGACTGACCGAACTTGTGCTGTATGCGCGGATCGCAGTGCCGCCCGCCGCGAAGATTTCTTCAACCACTTCGTGACCGCAGGAGCCCTTCACTTCAAATGTTTCGCCCTCCAGCCGCAGTTCAAAGACCGCGTTTGTACCGGTGCCCGAGTCTGTGCGGACAATCCGAACCTCTTCCGGCCGGTCGCGGTAGTCAATGGCATCCGGCCAGCGGATATAAACTTTGTAATTGCCGGCGTTGGTAATATTAGGGCGCCAGCGTACGGAAGCACTGGCATTAGTACCGGGATTACAAACGTAATTTGTACCTTCAAATCCAAGCGGACTGACTGTTGCTGTCCAGGTGCCGTTCTTCGTGAAGGCACCTGCCGTTTCATTATCAACGATAACGAACGTATTGGTATTGGACGCCAGTTCGAATTTGACCGCGTCGGCGGCTACCGTTCCGGCTGCGGATGCTTTGAGCAGCACGGAGCCGTTCGTTCCTGATGCGAAGTTATAAGTGCCGCTGACCGGCACCCACTGACTGCTGTTTACCGCCTGATTCAAAAGCTGGGTGACAGTGCCGCCGTTGTAATAAATGACCAGCGGGGCATTGGTGGGCCGGGTAATTTTTCCGTAATCACCATCATACTCCGCCCGCGCGGTCGTCAGCGCCGGGTCGGCCGGGGAATTGGTGGTTGCATAGGAAAGCTCAAACAGTACGGCGTCGGCGCAGACCTTGCCGTCATCCGACGCTTTAATACGAATCGAATTATTGGTTCCGGATTTCAGGAAGTAGGAACCGATATAAACCCAGACTCCGCCGTTGACCTGCTGGTTCAGCCGCCGGGTTGAATCGGTCTTGGCTCCGCCGTCATAATAAATATCAATCGGCGCGCGGTCCGGACGGACGGATGCATCCGTCCACTTCATGTAGATCTTATAGACTCCGGCCGTAGTGATAGATGGCCTCCAGCGCGCAGCGGCTGAACCGGAGTCGGCCGCTGTGTAGTTCGAGCCGTAATAACCGCTCGGACTGGTGTAGTTTACCCACGTACCGGATGTCGTGAATGAGTGCGGCGCGCTGGTTGTGTTGTCAACGATGATGCTCTCGGCGAATGCCGCGACTGCTGAAATCAGCAGACTTCCTATGATGGCTGCTGCCTGTCTCTTCATTTTTCCTCCCTTTCGTTTCGACCCATTGACTCATAAGTCCCCTCAGAGATTGATTAAAAATGATATGGTCAGGAAATTGAACCCTGCCGGGCTGCTAGCCGGCAGCCCAGCGGTTTTCAGGTGAAGACGGAACGAGCCGCGCTTCAAAATCTTTCAGAATCTGCTCGTGCGTTGCCAGAAGCGGAGCGTTCTGCGCCGCGATATTAACGGTTTCTCCGGGATCGGCCTTCAAATCAAAGAGCTGAAGAACCGGATCGTTTTTATAGCGGATGGATTTATAGCGGTCATCGACCACCATGCGTCCGCCGAAGGAAGCGCTCGTCACCAGCGTTTCCCGGGCGCGCCGACCGGACTCAACCTGCGCAAAAATATTTTCGCCGCACAGGTTTTCCGGACGCGGAATTCCCGCGACATCGCAGAAGGTCGGAAAAAGATCGATGCCGGAAACGAAAATATTTTCGTTTTTCACGCCGGACGGGAGCCGTCCTGGAAACGCCAGGACAAAAGGCACACGCACTGATTCATCATACATAAAGGCTTTCCAGTAAAGTCCGTGGCTTCCCAGCCCTTCACCATGATCCGAAGTGAACACCACCATGGTATTCGCGGCTTCGCCGGAAGCTTCAAGCGCGTCCAGCACGCGGCCGATCGCGGCATCGACCATTTCGCAGTAGCGGTAATAGGTCCAGTTGTAAAACCGCCAGTCCGCCTCAGTCCATTCGCGCGACGCGGTGCGTTTATAAGACGACCGGACTTTGGAAATCAGCGTTTTCGGTTCAACCGGCCGGGCTTTAAAATTCTCCGGCAGCGGCGGCAGCGGAATGTCTTCCGGCAGCGGAATGCCGTTTTTAGACGGGAACAGACAGCCGATCTGGCAGATGTCGTGCGGATTCATCAGCGAAACGTGCATCAGAAACGGCTTATCGCTGCGGCGGTTGAGCAGATACGACTGCGCCGAGTCTGCAACCGGCAGATCGACATACTGTCCGGCGGCGTACGTTCCGCAGTAGCCGGCAAAACTCTTCGTCGGATCGCGGCCGGGTGTATCCCATTTACCGACATGCACGGTTTCATAGCCGTTGGCTCCGAACCATTGTCCCATATCCGGCATGGTTTTCACCACCGGCGAAGAGTTGCCGATTACGCCGTGTTCATTCGGCATGCGTCCGGTCATCCAGCAGGTACGGGCCGGGCCGCAGACCGGGTCTGTAGAATAGGACCGGCTGAAATCAACGCCCATCGCGGCAAGCCGGTCGGCGTTGGGTGTTTTCACATGCGGGTTTCCGTGAAACCCGAACGCGTGCCAGCTCCATTGGTCGGTGCTGATCAGCAGAATGTTCGGCTTGCGGGATTTTGCGGATGCATTCTGACCAAAGGTACGGCGCGGTGCGGCCAGCAAGGCTCCTGCGGTTGCGCCGGCGCGAAGAAAATCACGTCTGGAAATAACGGTTTTCATGACAGGGTCTCCACGTTTTTCAGAATCAGAACCCGGGTTGTCCCGCTGCAGACATAAATGACCGCGCCGTGTTCGTTGACCCAGTATTCAACCGGCTGATCGACGCCGGACAGAATCATGTATCCGGTGAGCCCGGCGGCCGGCGGACGCTGATGAAGCGCTGCGGTACATTTATGCACCGCAGCGGACGGAGCGAAGATGAGGCCGTCATTCAGAAGCGCCATGCTTCCGGACAGACCGGGAAAGTCCGCCAGCAAAGAGTACGTACAGGCCAAAACATCAACCTGTTCCGCCCGGCGGTCCTGCGCGGCTTCACCGGCAAAAGTTTGAATCATTTTGCCGTTCTCCCACCGACCGCTGATTTTCACCGGAGCGAAGTTTGAAGGGCGGGAAACCGCCGCAGTGAAGGTGCGGGTAAAATTCCATTCCAGCGGAGAGCGCCAGCCGTCCGGCTTGCAGCTCATCGTCCCCTTGAGTTCGCGGATGTAATCAAGCTTCCAAGTCTGCGTTATTTCAAGTTCAAGCGAACTGCTTTTTTTCTTCCGCGCAATACGGAGTCCCGGCTGGGCATCCAGCATCGGCGGCCACTGTTCTGTTTTGCCGGATTTGTCCTTGAAATAGGTCATCACCTTTTCGCCGAACGTGAATACGCAGGAGTCCGACGGCTTCGCGTTACGGATTTCCGGCGCAACCGTCAGTGCGTCCGGCATAATGTCGAATGGATGCCACATAAGATATTCCTCTATTTTACTTCCGCCGAAAAAGGTGACGCAGGCAGTCCGGCTCCGTTGTAAAGCGATGCTGCCGGATTGTTCGCCCACGCGTACCGCACCGCAACCGGTTCCGCGACATTTACCGCGGACACCAATACGGCCTCGCCGTCAATGCGCGCTTCAGCAGGCACAAACGCGCCGTCTTTACCGGCCAGCTCGAATCCCGTCAGACTTTCTCCGGCCGTTTTCAGCCCGCTCGAAGCCTCAGCAAATTTCAGAACGACGGTCTTCCTGTCTTTGACGGCCGATTGCAGAAGCGGGCCGCAGGCGTCGCCGGACTCAATTTTATAGTGCCGGACTTCCGCCAGCCGCGCCAGCCGCAAGCCGACATCGGTCTTGTCCGGCGGATGCCCGACCGGCGTTTTTCCGTCGATGATAATTGCGGCGCCGGTCGCTGGCAGAGAAAGCACCTGCATCTGGGCGGCGCGGAACTCGGCCCACTTGGCACCGGTTTTATCATAGTCCCAGTTATAGTTGGGAAGCTGAACAAAATAGAACGGCAGGTTCCCGGCGTTCCAGCGCTGCCGCAGGTCCTGAATGAAAACAGGCAGCATCTCGGCGTAGCGTCCGGCATTGCCGCAGTTCGCTTCGCCCTGATACCAGAGCATACCGGCAATCGAATAAGGAATCAGCGGAGCGATCATGCCGTTAAAAAGTCCGGACGGCGCCTCTTTGGTTCCGGGGCCGGGCGGCGGTTTGGGATATTTCTTCCAGTCAAATTCGGTTCCGTTCGCTTTAGCTTCGGCGGCTTTACGTTTGTATTCCACCCGCTCCAGTTCATAGGCCGCCGTTTTCTGCGGAAGCCCTTCGAGAATTTTCTCCCACCGCTGTGCAACCTCCGGGAATTTTTCAAGGATCCGGGAACTCATCCATGATTCAATGGATGTTCCGCCCCATGAGCAGTTGATGAGACCGACCGGCACTCCCAGTTTCTGATGCAGATCGCGGGCAAAATAATAGCCGAGCGCGGTAAACAATCCGGCGGTTTCAGGCGAACAGGAAACCCAGGACCCTTCTGCGAAATCTACCAGAGCTTCAGCTGACAGGTTTTTGACTTTAAACTGACGGATCAGCGGAAGATCAGACCGGGCGACGAGCTGTTCCGCTTTCGGATCCTGTTTAAGCGGCCATTCCATATTGGACTGACCGGAGCACAGCCATACTTCGCCGACCACGACATTCGTCAGCGCAATTTTCCGTCCGCCGGATTCCACTGTAAAATCCCGTCCGGCGTTTTCAGCCGCCAGCGGAGCCAGTTCGGTTTTCCATTTTCCGGCGCCATCCGCTGTTACTGAAACCGTTTGTCCAGCGAACTGAACCGTCACTTTATCGCCGGGTTTAGCGGTTCCCCACACCGGCAGTCCGGTATTGCGCTGTAATACGGCTCCGCTGGTGAAAAGCGAAGCCAGCTTTAATCCCGGTGCCGGAGCATTAAACGATGAGCGCGGATTCCCGCTTGCAGGTGCCGCCGCCGGACTTGTTGTTTTAGATTCTCCGGAAACAACAGCACCGGTAATACGGATGTTGTCGATTCGCAGATTGATTTGAGTGCTGCCGGAACTGCTGCGGACATAAATCCGGAAAGTCAGGCTCTTCAACCCCTGATACCGCGCATCGCGTAGGTCGGCGGTATATTCGGTAAATGTTGGTTTCGTGTCATGAAACGCATGTGAAGCAATTGGTTCCGGCACCAGCGCCAGATTGGCGGCATAACCGTCAGCATCCGTTCTGACAACGGCCTGCACGGTGAAATCAGCACCGGAACTGTTGCGGCTGCCGCCCAGCAGAAAAGAAAACGATTCGGGATTCAGCACATATCCGTTTTTAGCGGAAACGGTAACCGCAAGATATTTACTGTCATCGAATTCGCCTTGCGTCAGGCCGGTCGCCACATACGCGTTGCCCTGCGATTTGCTGAATCCGCCGCCTTCGACAGACCACGTCGCGTCAGCAGCGGAAACGTTTGCCGAAGCAATCGCCGGAGCCGCCGCGCCCTGATTAAATTCGTATGTTACCAGCGGCGCTCCCGCCGCCAGCCCCACCGTCCCGGCCAGAATCAGCACCATGAAAGCGCTCTTTGATTTACGAAAAATGTTTGCTGTACTGCTCACTCGCATCTCCTTTGCTTGCAGCTCTTCAGGCGACCTGTGACATCTGCTGAACCGGCTCTCCGGTAAGAACCCATTGATAGTACTCTTTCAACTTCAGCTCTTCAGCCGCTGTTTCGTCCATAAAAATCTTCGCACAGGAATGCTGCTTCAGAATCCAGGACGGAGTGCCGGAAAGAAGCGGGCCTTCCACTGCCGCCGCAACCGCCGGTGCCGCGGCTGCCCCGGACGCCAGCACCAGACATATCCGGGCGTCCATAACGGTATCTGTGTCCGCCATCATGCGCCGGGACGAGGTGCCGTCCGTCCGGCTTGGAGCACCGTTACCTTCACGGGACGCAAACAGCGGAACGGCATCGCCGTAGGCCAGCTGCCGGGCCGAGTCGATATCCAGCACCTGAACATCGAGCCCGCCGGCAACTGCGATCTTCTGTTCGTAACCGGTACGGAGAATCGAGATGTGATCTTCCGGCACCTCCGGGATATGCACGTTGGACGGGTTGATATTGATCAGCCGGAAAAAATTCTGCCACATGAAGCGGGCGCAGGATTGCGGATGGGTTGCGAACTCCGCAGTATTTCCATCGAGATTGAATACGGTGACTCCGCTGAAATCCAGTTGCTCTTCCCGGTACATGCGAACCAGCTCCTTATAAAAGGGAAGCAGTGCGCCGTCCGCTACCAGACCGAGAACGGCGTTCGGAGTCTCGCGGATAATTTCCGCGGCAAGCGCTGCCGCAGCCCGGCCGGCGGAAGAAATATCCGGCTCTATGTTTACTTCCAGCGCTGTTCCTCTGAATACTGTATCCATCGCCAACCTCCGGTGTTCATTATCACATCGGACTTTATAAACCGCCCGTATCAAACAAATCTTCTCTTCTAAGCGCAAAGTGTTATCATATCGTGCTGTGAAGAAACTCAATGTAAACATACCTGAAACACTGGCCGGCGTTGTCTATCTGCATAAAGCCAGCGATGTCGCCTTTGACCGCTACGCCCGTTACGTTGCCCATCAGCACGATGAACTGGAATTCAATCTCGGCATCTGCGGCTCCGCGCGCTATCTGATCAACGGCGTACCGTGCGACATCAAACCGGGCGTTCTGCTGTGGTTGTTTTCCGAACAGACGCATCTGATCACCAAAGCGTCACCGGATTTCAGCATGTGGATCGTGTACATTAAAACTTCACGGCTGAAAGCAATCTGCACGGAACCTCCTTTCACCGACCTGCTGCAGACAAATCCTGATCATATTCTCTGCGCCCAGCTGAACAACCGGAACGCCGTTTACCTTTCCGAATCCGCTGAACGGCTGCTTGCCCGCGAACCTGTCGGTCTTCACAACGCCGTTTTGCAGTCAACTGTACTGGCGGCTTATCACGCTTTCGTGCACAGCCACGAAGAACGGCAGGGCGGCGCAGTTCATCCGTCCGTCGCGCGCGCCACGCGTCTCCTCCAGTCCGAAGAATATGATGTGCCGATCGACGCCATTGCAAAAAAAGCAGGCATCAGCAAATCGCAGCTCAGCCGGCTGTTTAAAACGCAGACCGGACTTTCGCTGATCGAGTACCGTCACAAATATTTTCTCGACCGGTTCATGTATATCTACGGCTCGGGAAAAACATGGACGATCCTTGAATCCGCGCTGCAGGCCGGGTTCGGAAGCTACGCGCAGTTCTACCGCGTATTCGCCGCCCATTACGGACGCGGCCCGCACGATTATTTCAAAGCAGCATCCACTGTCCGGTAAAGGATACCGGGTTCAAGGTGTATCCCCGGCATGCGGAGTGATTTTCATCAACGACAGTCCTATGGCGACAGAAGGAAGAGTTCCCTTGGAGGTCTCGTGGCTGGTCGCCCAATACACATCCAGATTGGAATTAAGCATCACGAAAACCAGATCATCTTCTCTGCCTGCATCAGCTTTGTTCTGCACAACCTTCTGCCAGGCATTGGTATAACCGCTATGGTAAATCGCATTGCGCATTTCTCCCAGCAGGCCAAACCCGACGATATCGTAATAAGGCATCCAGGCCCTCCATACATCATTGGTGGGCTGCCTGAAGTATCCAGTAAATGAAATGCATGAATCATAGTTTGTCGTAAACGCGGTGTTCACCTTGGCAGGAGCATCGTGAAAACGGTCCGCTTTGGCTTTCATATCGAACGTTTTTGCACCGCTGTTTGTGTAGACAAACGTATAGTTCGTGCTGTTCAGTCCATGAAACTTCCATAGCGCCGCCAGCGCGTATTCGGTATGGTCATCACCGACCTGAGGGGCATTACTCATGATCGGAGCATGCCAGGCGTTGTCCTCAAAAGCGTTGCCTTCCAGCTTATCGGACGCATTGTCGATGTATTTCGGGTAATAGCCCTGATAAAAATCATTGGCTAATCCGATGCACATTTGATCCCTGATTTGAAAAGCCGCAGTGTTGTATGATGCGATTTCGGTGGCCTCGGCCAAATCTTTTAATGCCACAATGGAATATAAATTCTGCAGCTCTATTTCCGTAAAAAGCTTTTCAGTAGGAGTCACCATTCCATACACCATACCGACTTTTTCAATGGCATTGCTCTGGGCGCTGACCATACAACGCACTCCGTATTTCTCATAATAATAATCGTAGGGATCGGCCAGGCGGCAGAGGAAATCGCCCATCAGAACGGCGGCATCCAGCCATTTATCCTCATTCACGGTGTCATTGCGCAAAGCGGCCACCTTACCCGCCGCGACCAGTCCTTCGCAGGCGAAGGCATTTCCGAGAGCTGTAAACATCGTGTAGTTAGTGGCCGTGACTACTGCGCCGTGATAAAATTTATTGGTTTCCAGATTGGCGTCCGCCAAATCGACGTCATTCGTATAGTTCCACCCCCAGCCGGCCGCATATTTCCGGTGTTGCAGAACCATTTTTGCATACATTTTAATATCATTATATGTTGCCAGTTTTTCGGCAGAGCTGAGTTCATTCGCATAAGTCAGATAATATTCGGACAGGAATTTCAGCGTCCGGGAAATGGCCGAAGACTGCATTACCGAATAGGTGACGGTCGCGCCGGCAATCTGATGATTCACATTGGAATAGCTTACGGACTTGCGCATCCCGTTATCCAGACCGTCGACGCCCGGATAAGTCAGCCAGTATTTTATGCTTTCAACAGCCGGATGTATGTCCGCTGAAGAAGATGACACTATTAAAAAAGAAAAAGCGAAAGCCCGGCACAATAAAACACCGGAAGCCGCCGTTACACCTGCGCAGACTGCCCATCTGTACTTCATTACGGTCCCCTTTATTTTGATCTTTTTCCCTGATTCAGATTTAACACTACAAAACGCCGGGCCGAATGCCTTTCACAATGATCAGCTTACTGAGCATCAGATAATCCCGCACCAGAACGGTTTCGTTCGGCTTGAACTGTCTGCCCGGACCAGGATTGAAAACCGCATCCGCCATACCGGCCGCCGCAAACGTCTGGATTTCTTTAAAGGCGGGATGAGAAGCGGCAACATCACTGAAAAAAGGTTTCGACGGTGCCGTCGACAGGTCGAGTTTATACGCTTTAGCCACCGCCACCGCCAAATCGGCGCGGGTTACAACACGATCCGGCGCAAAGGCACCGTTCTCACCCGCCATGAATCCGGCCGCAGCCGCGGCTTCGATAAACGCCGCCGCAGGGTGGCTCGGCAGAACATCTTTAAATGCGCCGGTATACTGCGGCCTAGTCTGAAGGCCCCGCTGGCGGACAAGAAACTTCGCCAGCCAGGCTCTGGTCAGACGTCCTTCGGCAACATTCAATCCTTCCGGAAATGCGGTGTCGGCCAGCATCTGTCCGTCCGGCGATTCGATCCGGAAAGCGGAATAGACAACTTCATTTCCGCTGCCGGGCTGGGCGCGAATTCCTGCGTATCCCGGTTTTTCAGCCGCCTTGGTATAGCTCAGCCTCGAAAGAACCGAACCGCGCTTATCCAGCAGTTCCACCGCGATAACGGAGCCTTTGCAGGTCATGACCATCGTGCAGGGTTCACCGTTCACATATCCGGAAGAGGTCGTTTCCCGGAGAACGCCTGAGCCGTTCACCCATTCGTAAATCTGCAGCTTCTTTTCGAAAATCCGCGCATGGAAATAATTATTGCGATCCGTACAGCGGGCAATGAGACCGACCGCACCGGCTCCGGCATCGCGCCGCAGTGTTGCGCTGATTTTATAATCGCTGAATGCGGCGGCATTCGTCCCGTTGAAAAAATCATTCGTATAGATCAGCGCTCCGGTCGCCGCGTTGAACGCAAGATCACCGTCCGCATTCATATGCCAGCCCGGCTGACCGAATCCGCCGGCATCCGCCCGCCAGCCGGCCTGAACCGGGTTTTTATCTGAAGTTTCGAGCACGCGGTACAGCAAAGCGAACTGAACGCTCTTCCAGAGATCGCTGTAAAGTTCCACTCCGGCGAACCGGTCCGCACGGAATTTCTTCGCATACAGCACATCGCCGGCATCCAGCAGCGCCTGCTGGACGAGCGCCGGACGGATATTCCGCGGATCGGTTTTTTCGCGGATGGCTACACCGGCAATCGCGCCGGCCGCCTGACCGATCAGCATCGTGCTCGGCTGCAGCCGCGTGGCGCCGTTGACAAGCCGGCTCTGCCCGATATTTTTTTCCGCGGCCAGAAATCCGTCCACTTTTTCGGGATAAAAACATTCCATCGGAATCTGGAACGGCCCGACTTTGTTACCGGCAAAACCGATCGCTTCGACATCGTCCGGCTGATCGAGGTCGAGTTCGATGACCTCCGGATTGTCGGCTCCGTGCAGGTCAACGCCGTAGTCCGCAATCGCCACCGCATGCGCAAACTCCTGCGGGCCGGTGCGCCGGTCGATCTCGCGAGCCCGCAGCGTATGCGCCGCAACCATCCGGCGGCTTTCGCGTGCGTAAGCCATGACCGGCATCTGCACGAGAATATTCCGGAAAGCCGAAAGCCCCTGCTCTTCCACTCCGTCTTTGTCGAATGTATCAATCAGCAGCTGCGTCCGGTAGCGGTTGTACGGCGTGTCATAGCCTTCGTCATTGGCGACGGCCCATGTCTTCTGCGGCGACTTCATGTCCGTACGCAGATAATGGAGCATCTGCAACGACCGCATCGTGAGTTCGTATTCCAGCTCAAGCCGCGCGGCCGGATCTTCCACATGGCGGACGGTGACATGCCGGTCGTTCGACGCCATGTTCATGTGGGTGCGCGTCACCTCAGCCCAGTCGTTCTTAACCGGTTTATTCGGGTGCTGCGAATCCGGCATGCCGCGATAGCCGATAAACCGTTCCCAGCTCCACGGCTTGGTCGACGTTTTCGGCGACACGCTGTCGAACGCGTTACGGAACTGATAAACCTGACTTTCATACGTTGCGGGTGCGGCGTCACTGGTTCCGAGAAAATCCGGCGGGATTGAGAAAGTCAGCTCCTTCGGCGGAGACTGTCCGTAGTCGCGGATCACCGCGGTCCAGGTGAAACTCTGTACCGGCGGATATTTCGTATCGCCGGAATGATGATCCGTCGAAATCCAGTTGCCGACGCGGTAAGGAATTCCGGCCAGCGGCAGAATGTCGCCCCATTCCGTCGCATCAATCAGTATCTTACTGCCGATCGAACGGACTCCGTCCGCGCCTGCAATTCCCAGCTCGACATCCACGCCGGTTACGCGGTTTCCGTCCCGCTTTACTTTGATCACTTTGCTGATCAGCGACACATCCAGCACAACATCCGGACGGGACGAACGCGCCTCCTGAATCATATCGTACAGAATCTGCTGGGCCACGCGGGGCTCGGTTCCGAAGTGATTCGCCGAAATATAGCAGGTGTCAACCGACAGTCCGATGCGGTCGTAATGCGCAACCGCCCTTTTATAAAAATCGCGGTACAGCCCGCGTTCACGCACATCATTCCTCGACACGCCGGCGGAAGCCAGTTCATTGCCTTCATCCATACTGGTCACGGCAGCCGCGGCCATTTGTCCGCCGATCCAGTCGGTTTCCTCCAGCAGCAGCACGCGGGCACCGAGCTTTGCCGCCTGAATGGCGGCCATGGTGCCGGCGGTTCCGGCTCCGGCAATCACAACATCATAATCCGCGGCAAGCTTCGCATACGGTGTAACAGCAGAATGACCGTGTGTTTTTTCCTGACCGGCAGAAATAACGGGCGCATTCACTTCTGCAGATTTCACCGGTTTGCCTGCCGGGCTCTCCGGAAACGGTACATCCGGAAAACGGGAGCTGCCGTCGATCAGAGCGAGAATTGCGATCGCCGGACGGTGAATCTCAATATTCTGCGTGGTGAACCCGAGCAGCGCATCCTGAGTCAGCTTGCGGAATTTCTGAATATCGGCTTCGGTTCCGCATCGTTCAGCGGCCAGCAACCAGCGTTCCGCCGGAAGGCCGTCGTTGTCCGGTACAAATTTTTCGCAGACACGTTCCCACAGCCCTTCGGGTGCCGGGACGCAGTGCGCCAGCGCAAACATCTGGGCCAGTCCATGCGGATACGGCTTATCAAATCCGCCGGTCAGTTTGTTATTCATATCGGCGGCATATGCAAAAGTCCGGTCCGCTTTCGACCAGAACAGCGGAAACTTCTTCGCGACGCCTTGCGCCAGCTTCCGCGACTTATTCATCTCCCTGTTCAGCCCGGCCGATTCAAAAAGTTTTTCGCCTTCAACCAGCCCCTGATAGACCTCGATGTTATCCATCAGGTATTTGATTTTGTAATCGGGCTTGGTGATCGTCAGTCCGTCCGGCTGCGTCACATCCTCAATGGCCTGCAGCGCTTTCGCCGCCGCTTTCAGAAAATCCGGCGGCAACGGTCGACCGGTCGCCTGCTGATAACGCCAGAGAACCATCAGGAAGGTGGAGGCATAGGAATCGGTCGAGTCGCGTGTTCCGGTCGATGCGTAGGAATCGACCGTTCCGGTATAGTCGAACATCGTACCGTCTTTTTCCTGATGTGTGACGTACCATTCCAGCCAGCGCCGCACCCGTTCCACGTCCTGCGGATTCGCCTGCTGTTCATGCGCCGCCAGCAGCGCCATTGCGGCGAAATTGCTGAAGTAGGGAATAAGCCGCACCGCGTTACCGGCACTGCTCATGCGCAGCGCACCGTCCGTCAGCTGACTCTTCCGGATAATTTCCAGCCCGTTTTCAATCGCGGCCCGGCTGCTGTTCTGCGGAACGGCCGCACCGCGGACCGATACGGCAAGCAGCAGAACCGGCAGAAAAAACCGCGCAGTTTTCATTTTGAGCATCGCACTCTCCTTTTATTGCTTCAGCACCTGTTCCTTATAATCTACAAACAGCCGGACGGTTTCGTCTCCGCCGGGTTTGATGGAAGCCCATGGCGCGTTCATCAGGCCGGGGAACTGGTAGCACAGGATTTTTTCGAACACGGAAAACTTCCGGATGTCATCCAGAATTCCGTCCACCGGGCGCGGAACCAGCGCGCCGTCGGGCGCAAAGAGGAATACCTCCATGTCCAGCCACAGATGCGTTCCGGCTTCGTCGCACAGCTTCTGCAGCAGCAGCGATGCTTCGGTTCCGCTGATGTCGTCTTCCGGCATGCGGTGGAATCCGAACGGACAAAGAATGTCGATATGCGGCAGCAGTTTCCGCCAGGCATCGGCCACGGCCGGAACGCCGTGGCAGTTCGGCGCCAGCATAACCGGCTTGTCCGGCGTCAGTGCGCGGCAGAACTTTTTGACTTCGCAGAAAAAATGAACCATGTCGCGCTGATATTCTTCCGGCGTGTAGAGGCTGTTGATCATCAGACTGTTCAGACAGCCGTGTACCTCTTCGGAAATATACCAGCCGTAAAACGACGGATGATGCCCGTACAGATCCCAAAGTTCCTGAATCACATCGAGATGCCACCTCAGCGAATCCGGCGTGAAATCAAACCAGGCATACAGGCCGACACCGGGAAACACCGCCATACCCAGTTTGTCGGCTTCGTCCAATACCGCTTCCAGCGCTTCGCGGGCGCCCTTTTCAAAACGCTTCGGAAAAAGTTTCGAAGGATAAAGCGCTTTGCCTTTGAATCCCTCCTCCGCGATGCGGTGCTGTCCGACATAGGCATCGTTCCGGAAAAGTTCCTGAATCACGGCAATGTTCATGCCGATCTCGTGCATCGCCCGGATCTGCTCGCGCCACTGATCCGCCGTCATTTTATGCAGCGTATCAATCCACGGACGGCTTTCCACCGGACTCCAGTGCGTCAGACTGCACCAGGCTCCGTCAATACGTCCGGTCGAACGGATGCCGGATTCGATCACCGTGAACGGCACCGTTTCCGTGAGTACTTTGCCATCGTCGCATTTGCATTGCAGAATCAGTTCGTGTGTTCCGGCCTGCCCGGCCGTTTCCCAGCGGAAATTCATACCGGCGGTTTCTCCCGCAGCCAGCTGTACATCCTGAGAGCACAGCAGCCGGTCCGGCGTGCAACGGTCAAGGTACAAAGCCGCTTCGCCTTTCAGCGGACCGTACAGTCCGGCGCGCAGATCGACGGCGACCTGCGCGGTTACCGGTGAAGGAGGAATGACAGTGATCGAAACCGGTTTGCGCATATCAGTTCTCCTTCGCGCCGGCCGCCAGCATTTCGAACTCGCGGTAGCATTGATACAGACTGCGCGGCACATGGAAACAGCCTTTCCATTTTCCGCCCTTGGTTGCGAACAGCGGTTCGCCCTGCCTGTTCAGATAGCCGTACCATTCGCCGGCTTCCGGATCAGGGAACCGCGCCCAGGTGTAAGCGTGGACACGTTCATACGCGTCCATGTATTTCTGATCGCCGGTCAGTGCGCGGGCTTTAACCAGCGTCACCAGCGTTTCGACATGAACCCACCAGAGTTTCTGATCCCATTCCAGCTGCTGAGGGAATTTCCCTTCGGCATCGAGGAAATAGAAAATTCCGTCATGTTTGGAATCCCAGCCGAACTCCAGCGTGCTGAGCGCGACTTCGCCGCACAGCTCGGCCAGCTTTCTGTCTTTACGGCGGCGGGCGATGTCCATAAAGAAACCCATCGCTTCAATACCGTGGCCGGGATTGATCACTCGTCCTTCGAAACAGTCAATGTGCTTTCCGTCCGGCGCGACGTTCTCGTGAATCAGCATCCGTTTCTTATCGAGGAAGAGGCCGCAGACTTCATGCACACACATATCCAGCGCGCTTTCCACTTCTTCAATGGTCAGCATCTGCTCCAGCTCCAGCGCGAGATTCGCCAGAATCATCGGCAGCGACAGCGAGATCATCGGACGGGTTCCGGGATAGATCTTGTTGTACTTTCCTTTCGGATCCTCTTTGCGCCGCAGGATGTTTTTAAACGTTTTCACGGCAAGGTCCCGCGACTCCGCGTCGCCGGAAGCCAGCGCGTACTGCGCAAAGGCCATCGCCGCAAAGCAGTCGCTGAAAATGTTGTACGGCTGAACCAGCGGCCGGCCTTCGCGGTTCACGGAAAAATACCAGTTCCCCTGCTCGTCCATTCCGTGCGCTTTCAGAAACCGCGCGCCGTTCCCGGCAATCTCAAGCCACTCCGGTTTTTTCTCATACCGGTTATAAAGCATTGAGTAAGTCCAGACCTGCCGGCACTGGAGCCAGAGGAATTTATCGGTGTCGTAGACTTTGCCGTACCGGTCAAGGCAGGTGAAAAAGCCGCCGTGCTGTTCATCGATCGAGTGCTTCGACCAGAACGGCATCACATCGTTAAACAAAGCATCGCGGTACAGCACCGCCAGTTCTTCAAACCGTTTTTTCATATCCGTTATTTTCCTTCTCTGTATTCATCCGCCTCAAGCCGATCCAAATGCCAGTTAAACAGCCATTTGAAAATTAATCCGCAAATCAGCGCACCGGCCAGCAGCAGACCGCCGCGGATATATTCCGCAACAAACAGTTCGGAGAGCCCCATGACCGCCAGCGACATCAGCGCGGTGCCGGCCAGTGTAGTGATGACTCCGCCGGTTATCAGCCCTTTCGGAGCTCCCCGGTCGAATTCCGGATGTGTTTCCACCACGGCGCGGCGCACCGGTCCCCAGGCGCCCATCGGCCGGGCTTTCAAGTAGAAGGCTTTGAGCACCTCCATCGGAGCGGGTTTTGTCAGCAGGGTTACAGTAATCCAGATCAGCGTGGTGATGCAGATTCCGATGATCGCCTTGAGCATGTTCATCTGCTGATACATGGAAGCGCCGCTGCTGATCTGCTGTTGCCACCATGGAATATGTGCAAGCACCGGCCCGAGCGAAAAGTAGACAACCGGCCCGGCGATGTTCGCGCTGACCCACGACCAGATATTCGTCCTCCACCACCACCACTGTCCCCAGCCGACCAAAGCGGTCGAACTGAACAGACCCATCACCAGCACGGCGATATCCACCAGACTCTTCGAATAATACACCACGATAATGCCCAGCAGCAGAACCGCCACCATCAGCGCCCGGCCGATCCACACCGCTTTATTATCTCTGATCTGGCCGAAGACCGGTTTCACCACATCGTTCAGCAGCGTCTGCGCGCCGTAGTTCACCTGTCCGCTGACGGTGGACATCACCGATGCCATCAGCGCGGCATACGCCAGACCGCGCAGGCCGGTCGGCACATATTCCATCAGCATCCGGCTGTAAACCGTTTCGCGCACCGCCGGCGTTGCATGGTAGTACTCCGGAAAAAACACCAGCGCGCCGAGCGCCGGCAGCGTCATCATCAGCAGCATCACGAACAGAACCGCTTCCGCCCAGACATTCACCTTCACGGCTTCTTTCACGGTGGAGCAGGAAAGAATGCGCTGGCCTTCATAATTATAGTTTCCGCCGACGCCGATCGTTGCCACCAGC